>JAWBXA010000008.1:20248-24033 GCA_038868115.1 Bathyarchaeia archaeon | reverse complement strand
TACTAGCTCCTCAACAGATTCTGAATACCTCTTCCCTGTCCAGTTGCATTTCTCACATCCTTTTCCATAACAGTTGGTGCAGAACCATTTTGATTGTGGTATGCCCCTAACAAGTTTCTTATAGCGCCCGGCAATGTAAAGGGGGTTAACCTGAACCCTTATTTCGCTGGTCACAGGGTTTATGAGTACAACAACGTCTGGTTTTCGGTGTTCCACCGGTTTTTGACCGTACACAGCGATTTTCTTGCCTAAAATTCTGCCAAATTCCAACCTAATATTTTCGCCGTATTCCACATCAAAGCGAGCCTTAAATTCGTCCTCGCGTTCTTCAACCTCTACAGGAAGTTCTATGCCCACCAAAAAGTTGCTGTACTCATATTCTTGTAGCTTTTCAACAGCCTTTTTTGCCAAGTCGTCAACAATTTCAAAACTGTTTCCGCATAGAAAACAGGTCTTTGCCACTTTTTTCTCGGAAACGCATTTCCCCATTCTGCGGAGAGCCTCCAAAGCGCTTTTACAGAAACCGTTTGCTGCAAGGATTTTGAGAATTCTTGTACCCTCATCCTTTTTTGTGCGGACAATGGCTTGGGCTTCCATTAATAAGACGCTTTTTATAGATTTCCCTCTCTCATCGTTTTCCATTCCATGCCCCAGAAAAGCGAATTGTCTACCCAAACAGTGGTCGCATAAGGGGTGTTTTTCAAGCATTTGTAGGGCTTTTTCCAATATCCCCATAAAAGACTCCTTTTAGAGTATGCTTTACGTGATAAAGCCTTAGCCTACGTCAATGGACAGTCCCTTTCCAAAGAAGGGGAACCTCTTCTTCCTCCTCAATGTTTTCAACATTTTCCGCATGAGAACATATTGTTTCAAAAGCTCCTTCACATCTTTCTCGCTGGTTCCGGAGCCCCGCGCCACACGCCTAATCCTTGAGGCATTGAAGATTTTGGGGTTCTCTCGCTCCGCCGGAGTCATTGATTGAATTATGACCCGCCACTTTTCCAGCTTGCCCTCAGCCATGTCAAGCATTTCTTCAGGCACATTGTAAGACATGCCCGGAAGCATCTTCAAGAGTTTCCGGAAGGGTCCCATGCCCCTCATAGCTTCAAACTGCTCATACATGTCCGTTAAAGTGAATTTACCGCTCAAAATGGCTTTAGCCTTCTTCTCCGGAACATTTATTTCAGCTTCCCGAACCTTCTCGATAAGTGTTTCCAGGTCGCCCATGCCTAGGAGTCTGCCAACAAAGCGGGATGGAACGAAAGGCTCTATGTCCTCAATCTTTTCGCCAGTACTTATGAACTTTATTGGCGCGCCAGTGGCTACAACAGCGGACAGGGCACCTCCGCCTCTGGCTGAACCGTCAAGCTTCGTTACAAGTATTGAGCCTATGGATGTTGCCTCGTTGAAGGCTTTGGCTTGCACGAGGGCTTGCTGGCCAATGGTTCCGTCAATGACGAGCATAACCTCGTCTGGCTTGATTTTCTCTTCAAGCATCTTCATTTCCTTTATGAGTTCTCGTTCTTCCTTGTGGCGTCCAGCCGTGTCAACTATGACTATGTCCTTGTCGCCGAACTGCTTTAAACCGTCAAGGGCAATTTTAACGGGGTCTTTGGCTTTTGGGTCGCCGTAAATTGGCACGTTAATTTTGTTGGCAAGTTGCTGAAGCTGGTCAAAGGCGCCTGGGCGATAGGTGTCGGCGCATATCAGGGCAGGTTTTAAGCCTCTTTTCTGGAAGTATCTTGCAAGCTTAACCGCAGCGGTGGTTTTACCAGAGCCTTGGATGCCGATAAGCATCAAAACCTTCTTTTTTCCAGGCTCAACCTTTAATGGAACTGGCTTTTCGCCTAGAAAGCGTGTTAACTCTTCATAGACGACTTTTATCACGTGCTCGCGACGCGAAATTCCAGGTGGAACCTTTTCTTTTAGGGCTCTTTCTTCTATGCGTTTAGAAATTTCCAAGACCAGTTGAACGTTCACATCCGCTTGTAGCAGTGCCCGTTGCACGTCCCTCACAAGCTCTTTAACGGCAGCCTCGTCGACAACAGTAGCTCTAAAAAGCTTCCTCAAAGCTTCATGAAGCGAAGCGCCAAGCCTTTCTAAAGCCATGACATTCTCCAGATTTAAGACCGCTTACACACTTAAATACATTTAAACATGCCGATAATAACAATGAACCGTTACTGTTCCAATCCGGGATATTTTGTATCTAAAACTTCAATTATGGCTTTAACAGTCTTCTCGCCTAATCCTTTAACGGATAGCAGTTCCCTTTTTGAAGCCTGGAAAACACGGCGCACACTTCCAAAACGCCTTAAAAGTTCTTCTGCCCTTTCCGGACCTATCTTTGGCAAACTTTGCACGGCGAGGAGTTGCCTCTGCCTCAGCGTGTAGGTTTTCGGCTTGTGCTTAACGGCTATTTTTCGCCTTTCCTCCTCCTGCAGTTTCTTGGCTAAAGCGTAGAGAAACATGGAAGTGTGCGCCTCGTTGGGGGTGAAAATCACTGATATGCCATGATCAGACATAACCTTTGAAAGTGCTCCCCAGAAGGCTTGCGGGGTGCGAACGTATTTTACGGCGTTGACAAAGTCTCCTTCAACGACGAGGCATGCATTCTCGTAGGTTTTTGCAAGTCTATCAGCCTGTTCAAAAAGTCTGCCGTCGAAGACCGAGCGGAAAAAATCGTGAAGCTCTTTCCTTTCAACGGCGTAGTTTTCAGCCACTACATAGTCCGCTGGAGCCAGAGCCTTCTCCACAACTTCGCATCCAAGCTCTTTCAGGTGGTCTTTAATGTCCATGCTTTCGCGGATGTCGGCGAAAACTATTGGTTTAAACTCACTTGACACGCCCAGGCGCCTCAATCAATTAATGGCTTTACGGATAACTTAAACCTAACATTTTATAAGCGTCTAACTAGGCAAACCTCTTTTACCACGAAAGCCACAAGTAGAGTTAGTGAAAACTCGAGAATGGAGACTGTTTACACCTGCCGCCGATGCGGGAAAACCTACACAGCCAAGGAATATTTGGGGAGTCACTTCTGTGGAAACTGTGGAACCTTTTTGACAAGAACGACAATAAAAGAGAATGAAGAAAATTTTGAGGATCTGGTTAAGAAATTCTTTCCATACCAGAGTTTCCGCCCATTCCAAATTAGAGCCATAAAATTTGCCTACCAAACCTTCAAAGAAGGAAAAATTGGCTTGTTATGCTCCCCATGCGGCACTGGAAAATCTATCTCTGTTTTAACAGCCTTCTTCACGGCGAAAGAACAAAATCCTTCTATTGGCAGACTCATAGCCCTAACTAGAACGAAAAATCAGCTTGAAATCTACTCAAGAGAGCTAAAAAACATAAAAGACCACAGCGGCATAGGCTTTGTCGCATCCATCTTCAAAAGCAAGAAGGAAATGTGCCCCCACGCCTTTGAAGACCCCAAGCTTAGGGACATAGTCTACAGAGACTTCCTCTATTACTGCAAGGGCATGAAAGAAGGATTGTTCGGCAAAACATGTGAATACTACGAAAGAACATATGACGGATGGAAGCCAAGCTGGCACGCCTACAATCTAGTGGATAAAATAAAGAAGATTGGACCTCTACTGCCAGAGGAAACCTATGAAATATGCCGCGACGATGGATTATGCCCATACGAAGTTACAAAGATTCTGACACGTTACGCAGACATTGTCATAGGCAACTACAACTATATTTTGGTGGACGCCATACGCGGCTCAATATTGGGAAAAGCCGGAATACGCACGAAGGCAATTAACTGCGTCTTT
>JAWBXA010000008.1:16210-20150 GCA_038868115.1 Bathyarchaeia archaeon | reverse complement strand
TGATGAGGCTCACAGCCTCCCATACTATGCAAGCGGCATACTTTCAGAAGAACTTTCATCAAGGTCTGTTAGAAGAGCCCATAAAGAGGCGGAAAACTTCGAGATTGACGACCTGGGCTTTTTAGAAGCCTTACACACGGTCATGGTGAATTTTGGAAAAAGGGTTTACAGAAACCATGGTTTGGATGTTGAACACATAATCGATGGAGAAGCACTAATTGGAGCTTTAACCGAGAAACTCAAAATTAACCACGAAAAACTGGGTGAGCTGCTGCGAGAATTAGCTGACAAGGGTGAACAAATCCGCGTTAAAAGGAGCGAGATGGGAAAAAGCCCAATATCATATCTCTCACGCTGTGTGGAGTTTCTCTCCAATTGGGTAAGTTTAACTGGTCCCAGCTATGTGCGATATGTTAAGGTTGAAGTGAATAAAGACCGGAAAAAACGTGTGAGGCTTGGAATTAGATGCCTTGACCCCTCATTGGCGGCTGGCATAATCAACGAGCTTCGCTCCACCATACTTATGTCCGGCACTTTGTGGAACATGGACTATTACGTGGATGTTTTAGGCTTGGACAGAAGTCGCTGCCAAAGCCTCGAGCTTCCAAACCCCTTCCCACCAGAGAATAGGCTTATACTTGTAGATAAGGCGGTCACAACAAAGTTTGAGAAACGCAACGAAATACAATGGAAACGCATAGCAGCCCACCTCAGCCAAATAATCCAAAAAGTTGGCGGAAGAGTCGCCGTATACTTTCCATCATACGAGGTTATGAGGGACATCGCCCAAAGGGTCAAGCTGGAACAACCACTGCTAGTGGAAGAGAAGGGAACAAAGATTCTGGACGTTCTCAAGTTTTTAGAGGAAAACGGCAGCTGTGTTGTTTTCGGCGTGGTGAGGGGAAAAATAAGTGAAGGCGTTGACATGACAATGGAGGGGAAAAGCCTACTTTCCACAGTCATTATTGTTGGGCTGCCGTTTCCAAAAAAGACAGAGCTTCAAGCAGCCCTATACAAGTACTTTAAAGAGAAGTTCGGGGCTAAAGCCATAGAATACGCCAACAACATGCCATGCCTAAACGCTTTAGCCCAATCCGCCGGGAGACTCCTACGCAGCCCAGAAGATAGAGGTATAATAATTATCATGGACAAGCGTGCTGCGGGGAGATTTAAACGCAAACTACCAGAAGAATGGCAAAAAGAGATAAAAGCTCATTTCCAAATAGAGAAAATACTCACAAGAATAGAACAGTTTATGGCTAACGGCCCTTAAGGCTTGTTAGGGCTTTTACCCGCAAGCTTTTTACAGTTTCCCAACAGAACATTTTCAAGAGGGTTAGATTTTGAGCGAAGAAATCAAAATTATTGAGAGGAAGGAGATTCCAAAAAGGGCTGTCATGGTTTTCGGCTTCCCAGATGTGGGACTAGTCGGAGTCATAGCAGCCTCCCACCTAATTTTAGAGTTGGGTTTGGAGGAGGTTGCCTACATGGATTCAAGGCTTCTGCCCCCAGTGACAGTCTTACACGAGGGCCTGCCGCACTCGCCCATAAGGATTTTTGGGAACCACCAAATCCTCCTAGCAGTCTCAGAAACAGCCCTACGGGAAGACCTAATCTACCCAATAATGCACGCGCTAATCGACTGGGGAAAAGCCAAGGGGGCTAAAATGATGATTTCACTAAGCGGCATACCAGTCCAAGATAGGCAAGACCTCGACGAATTGAAGGTTTTCGCAGCAGCCTCAAGCCCAGAAATGCTGAAAATGGTTCAGGGTAAAGGATTAGAAATTTTGAGGGAAGGTTACATGGTTGGCCCCCAAGCGGTTATGCTCCAGTACTGTGCCACCCTCGGAGTGCCAGCTTTGACCCTTTTGGCACAGTGCTTCTTCAACTACCCCGATCCAGAAGCCGCAGCCAAAGCACTAGAACAACTTGCGAATTTAACGGGAGTGAAAGTGGATGTTTCAAGGCTTTTGGAAAAAGGCGAGGAGATACGCCTAAAAGCAAGGGACATGATGAAAAGAACACAGCAAGAACTGGCGAAAATGCGGAAGACACAGGAATACGACATACCACTATACATTTCATAGGAGGCTGATGGAGAATGTCGGATTACAGCCGCAGAAGGCGCTCAATCTTCGACATAATAGACGAGTACTTTGAAAGCCTCGAGGTATGGGCTGAAAGGGTAAGAGAAACCCTAATGGAAAGGCCCAGCTGGAACTGCAGAACATGCACCATGGAGCCGCTGCGGGACATTGCAGTAACAGCCGACGAGGTAATAGTGACTGTTGATTTGCCCTATGCCGAGCAGAACACGATAGAGGTCAAACCCATAAGCAGAGACACCATCGAAATTTCAGCTAAAATGAGGCGCAAAATAAGCTTTGACGAGTTTGGCATAACTCATCACAGAGGCGAGTTCCAGAGATTCCACTGCCAGACGAGAATCCCGGTTCCCGTTTACATGGATCGGATGGAAATCCGCTTCAAGAGAGGTATACTGGAAATCCGCTTACCAAGAAAGCATGAGTATGAAATTCCTATAGAATGAAGCCTCAGCTCTCCTTAGACGTCGTCACAATTCAGACGGCTCTTCTCGCATCATCGGCTTCAAAAAAATTAAAGGCAAAACAGCCAAATAAGCTTGATGAAAAACCTTAAAACAAAAACCGCTAAAACTCTAGGGTTTAGCTGGTGGCACATTTGACTGCGGAAAGGGCAATACAATTCGCCACGTTCATCCTAATTCTTGTAGGCTTATGCGGGCTAAGCGCTTGGGCAAGCTACACTTACCTAAGCGGAAACGTGATCCTACAAGCCGCGGCAATAGCCCTAAGCTGGGGCGTCATCCTCCTAATCCTATACATAGGCTTCAAAAAGTTGGACTGGGAATGGTGGCGGTAACCAGCAAATCCCCGAACTAAACCAAATGAGACTACTTTGTTCTTACAATCTTAACCTTGCCAAGTATCTTCCAATACTCTATTTCAACACCCGGTGCCAGCTTAGCCTTTAGCTCCTCCTCTTCGGGATAAGACGCATCCAAATACTCGTAAGTTTCTAAGTCCATAATCTGGACGCTTGTAGGTGTAACAGCGAAAACTTGTCCGCTTCTCTTTTCGATTATAGGTACCTCGGCTGTTGCGTCTACCGGTTTAACAATGCTCCTTTTCACACCATCGAAAATACCTATGGCAACTATCCGCGCCTTCGCGGAGCCATGCTTCCCCGGCTTAGACTTTGTTATTTCAACTATTCTGCATGGTTCACCATCGACTATTAAGTAGCCGCCTTCCCGGAGGCTTCCAACATCAACAGGTTTGCTCACATTACCACCAGCTTAAACGTTACACCACAGCAATTTTAAACAACACCCATATATAAATTGAGTTTAAAGATTTCGCTGCCGAGGGAGTGAAATGTTTAATAGCGTCGGCATAGTGGCCCGCTACGACAAGCGAAACGCCATAAAACTTGCAGAGGACCTAGCGTCATATGTAGAAAAAAAAGGCTTAGAGGTCTACATCGAAGAAACGTTGAGGGAGAAAACCAAAAAGGGAAAAAACTTCTGCCCGCTGGAAAACATGAAAACAGATCTAATAATAACGATCGGCGGAGATGGAACAATTTTAAGGACATGTGTTGCAATTCCAAAGCCTGAACCCCCAATCTTAGCAATAAACATGGGCGTCCGAGGTTTCTTAACGGAAGTCGCACCTAAGGAAGCTTATACTGCTGTTGAAAGATGTCTCAAGGGCGATTACATAATGGAAAAATGCGCAAAACTCTCCATATTGGCAAGCAACGCAAAAATTCCAGACGCTTTAAACGAGGTTCTCATAACCGTAGGCGAGCCGGTAAAACTGCTATATGCCAGAGTTTCAAAAAACGGCGAACATGTTTTAGATTGTCAAGCAGACGGATTAATGGTGGCAAC
>JAWBXA010000008.1:0-16116 GCA_038868115.1 Bathyarchaeia archaeon | reverse complement strand
ACGCAAAAATTCCAGACGCTTTAAACGAGGTTCTCATAACCGTAGGCGAGCCGGTAAAACTGCTATATGCCAGAGTTTCAAAAAACGGCGAACATGTTTTAGATTGTCAAGCAGACGGATTAATGGTGGCAACCCAAACTGGGTCAACGGGCTATTCGCTTTCAGCTGGAGGACCGGTCCTAGACCCATATGTGGATGCTTTTGTTTTGACTCCCATATGCTCCCTAAGCGTTTTACGCTCAATAGTTTTCCCAAGTGACTCAAAAATTACCGTTACCGTGCTAAGGCCTAAACGGATCATCGTTGTTGTTGATGGCGCATACAAACATATTTTTGAATCTAAGGGTACATGTATAGCGGTTACACGTTCAAAAAACGTGACAACCTTCATTAGGTTTCGGGAAAACTTCTACAGCCGCTTAAAGAGTAGGCTCATCTTCCGCGGAGTTGGAGGAAAAATCTAACGTCAGCCGCTGGCAGAAGGGTTATTGTCTTAGACACTTCGGCTTTTATGGCTGGCTTTGACCCTTCTTCTATAAGCGAGGAGCAGTATACTGTTCCATTGGTTTTGGAGGAAGTTATCGGAAACCGCATAGCCCGACTACGTTTTAAAACAGCCATTGAAAGCGGGCACCTAAAAATTCAGACACCGGAAAAAGCTTTCATTGACACGGTTAAAGCTTCGGCTGAAGCTGTTGGTGATATCTTTTGGCTTTCTGAAACAGACCTGCAGGTTTTGGCTTTGGCTTTGCAGTTAAAAATGCAGGGATACACACCACTAGTGGCAACAGACGACTATTCTATTCAGAATGTGGCTAAACACATGGGCATAGAGTTCGCGTCCCTTATAACTTTTGGCATACGCCAGCCGCTAAAGTGGATGAGGTACTGTCCTGCATGCCATAAAAAATATCCTCCAGACTACAAGTCAAGTGATAGATGTCAAATTTGTGGCACAGAGCTTAAAAGGAAACCAGTAAGAAAAACCTCTCAAAAAGTTAAGAACTGATATGGAGTTGGAACGAATGAGCTACATTGAAAGAAGAGTTGCATATTTCAAAAGCGCTGGAAAAGCTAACACAGATGTACTGCTAGAAATTGCAAAAGAATACGCAGAAAAGGAAGGCATAAAAGACATTGTTGTTGCATCCACGACTGGCGAGACTGGTGCAAAAGCCTCAAAAATTTTCAAAGGTTATAATGTTGTCGTTGTAACTCATCATGTTGGCTTCCAAAAGCCAGGAGAAAGCGAACTGAAAGATGAGTTTAAAAAAGAAATCCTAAATAACGGCGGCAAAATTTTCACCGGAACCCACGCTTTAAGCAGTGTTGAACGGGCTATACGAAAAGATTTTGGAACTCTTCAACCTCTAGAGCTCATCGCTAGTGTTCTTAGGCTTATGGGGGAAGGAACAAAAGTATGTGTGGAAATTGTTCTTATGGCAGCTGATGCCGGATTAATACCAGCCAACAGAGACGTCATAGCTATAGCTGGAACTGGCAGAGGTGCCGACACGGCGTTACGTGTTCAGCCAGCAAACAGTGCAAGATTCTTCACTTTAAAAATCAAAGAGGTTATAGCGAAGCCCTCTAGCTTCTAAACATCACATTTACCGTTTATTAAACTAGTTATATAACGATGCCCGCGCTAATTAGCCTACAACTTTCGGAAGCTTCCAAGAAAAATTCTGAGTTTGCACTCATCTACCTTGCTATGGCATCTACTGTCTATACTGTCTCTTACTTGTGGCAAACATGCCCTACGCCAAAAATTGATGAATTCTCATTCTCATTGTTGTCTATTATTAATTCTCGAATTTATATGGCAATGCTTTTAGCCTCTACCTCTCCCTTTCAACCTCCCTTACAACATCTTCAATTATTTCCAGCCCAGCGTCCACAAGCTCTCTTGTGATATTTAGAGGCGGCACAATTCTTAAGGTTGAAACTCCGCAGGTGATAACGGCTACTCCGCGCTTCCATGACCTCATCATAATTTCATTTACTTTTTGGTGTGCTGGTTTCTTGCTACTCTTGTCCTCTACAAATTCAACGCCAATCATTAAGCCCTTACCTCTGACATCCCCAACTATTTCGCTTTCCTCTTTCAACTCCTCAAGTCTCTTCATAATGTATGTTCCTTGTTTGATGGCGTTTTCCAAAAGGCGCTCTTCTTTGATGACATCTATAACGGCCATTGCCGCAGCACATGAAAGCGGATTTCCGCCAAAAGTGCTGGCATGAGAGCCTCCTACCCAATCCATTATTTTTGCTTTTGCAATGGTTGCGCTCAGTGGCAGTCCGGAAGCCAAAGCTTTAGCACTGCATATTATGTCTGGCTCAACATTCCAATGCTCGATGGCGAACCATTTTCCGGTTCTTCCTATTCCAGATTGAACCTCATCATCTACAAGCAGAATGCCATATTTATCGGCTAGTTTCTTTAGGTGTTGAAAGTATTCTGGCGGTGGAACAATGTACCCACCCTCCCCTTGAATCGGCTCGAAAACAATTGCAGCAACATCTTCTGGCGGTGCATATTTTTGTAGAACAAATTCATCGATGAAGTCAACGCACCAGTAATGGCAGTCGGGGTAGGTCTGCCTAAAGGGGCAACGATAACAGTACGGGTATGGAACATGATTTACACCCGGCATCAAGGGAAAGAAATACCTCCTTTGCGTCAGCTTACTGGCCGTTAAGGACAAAGAGCCCATTGTCCGCCCGTGAAAGGCGTTAATAAAACCTATAAACAGCTGTTTCCGCGTGTGCCACTTAGCCAGCTTAATCGCCGCCTCAACAGCCTCAGTTCCGCTATTGCCGAAATAAACCTTCTTCTCAAAGCTTCCGGGAGCGATTTCCGCAAGCTTCTCAGCAAGGGATATAACTTCGTTATAGTAGAAATCTGTGTTCGAATAGTGAAGGAAGCGGTCACACTGCCTCTTAATAGCATCAATAACTTTCGGATGGTTATGTCCAACATTTAAGCATGCCAGCCCAGAGTTGAAATCGATGTACTCGTTTCCGTCAACATCCCTAACAATACAGCCTTCACCGGACTCGATAACGAGAGGGTAGAAGCGCACATAGGAAGGTGAAATGAACCTCGCATCCTTTTTCACAAGCTCTCTGGCCTTCGGCCCCGGCGGAGCTACAACGATTTTTGGATAGTTAGCCATGTTTATCGCCAAATAGATCAGCCACTTTTAGCAAAACAAGTTATGTAACTCTGTATATATAACCTATTATAACTTGACTAATTCTATTCTATTAACTTCGCAAGAGAGAAACATCGTTTATTATATACAATAGCCTTTAGCACGCTGTAGTTTAAGTCTTGATGCAGCCTATTATAACCCTTTATGGTTTTGCAACAGTTATTTCTATAGTTGAGACGTTGGTTTTCTGTCCCTCGCCGCGGGTGACTTCCTCTGTGCCTATTTTGATGTCTTTCAGCTGTAGGTCTTTCATGAAGGCCCTTCTTAACAACTCAACAGTATCTACAGCCCTGCTGATCGCCCGGCCCCTAGCCTTCACGACAATTTTTTGGGCACCGGAATTAAAGAAGGCCAGACAGGCGACCACGTAGTTCATTACTGGTTTCTTGCCAATCAGCACAGTGTTTTCGTTCGTTTGCGTTGTTTTTGTAGTTTTTTCCTCTTTGGCGATCTTCTTGGACTTTTCTTCTGACATACTTAACCGCCTTCCGGCATCCAAACGTCATGATAGCAATTGTGATTGTCATAATAATGTTATTGAAGTTCTTATATTTTTCCGTGCAAAGTTAAATCAGGCACACTTGTTGGAGGCTAATTTTTGGTAATGTTACTCAGTCTTCGTTGACCTATCGCTAAATCTTTTCAATGTCAGCCTTCCTCAACGTATTAACGAAGTCGACTAAACAAGAGGCACGCACGTTACAAAAATGTGGCTTGTGCAGCTATCATAGGGGCATGTCTCTTCGTTTCTTCTAACTGGTAGCGTTATGGTTGTCAAGCACCATTAGGATAGGAGAAAGCTTGTAGACATGTCCACGGTAATTCCATTATCAGTTTATCCCGTCACAGTCACGCTCTTTAAGCCTCGAATTTTAAGCGTCGCCTCTATCACCTAATTTCTCTAAGCGGGCCTTTAAACCCTTCTCGAGAATTGGAAAGTTTGAGCGGTTTCCCTTTTAGTGTTTAGCTAAACATAAAGTGAAAGCAACATCAAAATGAGAAAAGTTGCGCCAAACAAAGGAGTAAAAATTTTCTTCGCGGTTCGAATAACATTATCTGTGAGTACACACAATTTCTCCAATGGTTTCCGCCCAATGACCTTCACTTTAGGAATAAGCGTTTTTCTGTACCCAAACTTCGCTGGTTTCATGCTTGCTAAAGCGTTCTTTGCGACTTCAACTATGTAGTCTATCAACCTCTCATGACTTAAGACTTCACCCACAGGATGATATCCACGTTCATTAAACGCCACGGCATTAACAGCATGCGTATCTGTAGTGAAAACCTCACCATCAGCAAAGCCCAATGGCTTGAGCGCGTCCAAAATTTTTTCCCGCAAGCCCGAAACCATGTTATTCCCGTCAACAATTACATAAGCGACTTTCTGTAAATCAGCTTCAACAGCCATTACTGTTATGCCGCCAGGACCCATTCCGTCCCTAATGCTGAACTCCTTTGGCAAAATGGTGGCAGCACCCACTTTAAACGAGGTAGGCCGTGCAGAAGCCGCCACTTTTAAGCAATCAGCAGCAACATTTTTCAATGCATTCAACGCCGCATATGTGCTCACAACTCCGTTTATACTATTGTGCGCGTTAATAGCGATGCATGATTCCAAACCGAGTTTTTCAGCTTCCTTCCGAACAGTGTCACCTAATTCTTGTGGAAAATCCTCTGTGGTATTCGGAGCTAGGGAGAAAGCGATTAACGCGGTTTTGCCGAAAACTTGGCAGCAAACAGTAGCTAAGCCATTACTAACTTTAATGAAGGGGGTGGCCTTAGCTTTCTTTGTCGCAAACTCTGCTGATTCAAGAGTGCCGTTAATAATTTTCTGAACTTGGCCCTGGGAAGCCACATCAAGCTCGTGGCCCAGCAAACCCAATGGCACACATGCAACACCGCCAAACTTTTGCTCTAAAGCTGTTTTAATCATGAAAGGCAAAAGGCTACTACCAACGTTTTTAAACGGACCAGGGTGCACTGACGGAACAACAATGAACACGTTTTTTGAGCAGTCAAATTTTAGTATTGAAACCTCAATATTGTGTTCCTCACTTAATTTTTCGAGGAAAAATTCAAAGGGGGCATTTAAGTCTGCAACCCAATTAAGTAGAAAAGCTTTAAAAATGGAAATTGACTGCTCGCCGACAGAACGTCTTCCAATAAAATTCAAAAGGAAAATGAAAGAAAAACCAGAGGCCGAAGCAACGGCTGACGCAACAGCTGAAAAACTCAGAATGGCTAGGATGTTGGCATTATTAAACCACCATAAAAATATGAAGGGAATCAGGCATAGAAAAGGTGGGAGAATAGAGGCTAACAAAAAGCGCGAATAATTCACGGAGGATGTTGAGTATAAAACGATAATGCGGGATATCAAAACAGCTGAAAAACCTAAAAGGCAAAGTCTAACCACCCACAAAGGAAAAGCCGTGAAATAAGCCACAGCATAGCCCGTGGCAATAAAGAAAAACCACAATCCCCAACAGAACAGGGAAAGGGCAGCGGTCCTCCTTAAGTCATAGATCGGATCTTTTTTAAATACGGAAAGCGCCAAGAGATGATCTGCTAGAAGCGTTATGGAAAAAAGTGCAAAACCCAAAAGTAGTCCGCAAGCCAGTCCAGAAGTCTGGAAAGTAAAAGTTGATAGAAAACCGCAGACCAGACAAAACGTAGCTAGGAATTGGACTATCCTCTTATACGATGGAAGTCTAAAAAGCGATGAATAGTGTTTAATGGCCTTATCTAAATATTGGCTTAAAGAGGCATCGTTAGCCACGCAAACCCGCTCAAAAGTTTCTGAAGGTGCATAGGGCATATTAAAGTGTTGCATAAATCTTGGAGGAAGCAAAGCAATTTTTGATGAAGGCGCCCTTGTGGTTGCACTAAACGTTAATCGGAGAGCAAGTGTTTTATCTTTGAAGGACATTTTTATAGTTTTGCTGATGCTATGCCCGAGCAATCTCTCCCCCCAACAATATTTCATATGCTTGAGAAAAACCTTGGAAAGAGCGTCCGAGTTATCTTAGATCCTTCATATGGCTTTGAGGGGACTTTGGTGGCGGTGACTCGTGAACCAGCAGGGATATGGCTTTCAGACGCTGAAGCAGTAGTTCTACGGGCGACGATTGCTCAGCCTATACCGCAGGTTGCGAGCAGAGAGGAGCGTAGCGAAATATTCATTCACTTAAATTCCGTTCAGAGAATTGAAATTTTACATTCAACTTCACGTCGTTAGAATAAATACGATAAAGCCCTAAAAGATTAAGCGCGCTAAAATGCATATTATTATTAGGGCTATGGCTGCGGCTATTAGAATTTCTGGTCTTACTTTAACGCCTTCTGTTTCTTCTTCAAAAAACCTCAGCAATCCGGCACTTGCAGCGGGCATTGGTGCTGACTCACTTCTCTTCTTTTTCTTACTCATTAGTAAATCGTCTCCAAACAGTCTTTAGCATCTTTTTAAATCTTTCGAGCCTCTCCGTTATTAACATTGCGTTATTACTTAAAAACAATTTTATTTCGGTAAAGGCAATAATGCTAGGTATGTTGCTAACTCCACGCGAAGAATACAGTTCGTGTTAGCTGCTCTGCTGAAGCATCACACATAGTTCCGGCAATGCATACTTCCTAACAGCAAGCGGAAAACATACCAAGCTCAGCGGTGCGCGCGATATTAACAACCCGACTTTAATTTTTAGAAAAAGGATATGCAGAGTTGTTGACGTGCGTCTGCTTTCTGGTATCGTAGTCAACCTTGTTGCTTATACGGCTTCCACCGAACTAGTGTGATGATGTCTTGAGAAGACACGTCATAAGATAAAGCGTGCCGCTTTCCCGAAATGGCGAGCAACCATCAGCTGTATTTGGTAATTGGTGCACAATCGTTGGCTGCTGAGCTTCTCGAATTTGGAAAAGAGTATGCACGCCAAGTCGTTAGGAACACCAAGGCTTAGTCGAGTATTGTATGAAGGAGGTTTTATGCATCGGGCTAAGTATAAGGGCTTCACGGAATTCCGTGATTCTAATAGGCATGACACGAAAATACAGCGATGGAGCGCCATAGAGGGAAACATTGAAAAAGGCAGACATAATTATCAATAAGAATCTGCTGCCATGGATATTGAAGAAGCGTAACACTTACAATATCCAGGGTGATCGTAAGGCTGGACGTTTTAGGTCACGAGGCTTGGAATGAGGGTCGGAAATGATGGAAATAGCCAAATCCATAAAACGCACGGTGATAGACAAGGAAATGCCGTCATCGACGTGGCGGAAACCAGAAGAAACCATCGAAAGCGCACCGCTTCGAGAACACAACAGAGGCCTACCAGTACGTAAGAAACCGCTACGTACATTGATGAAAAAACAAGTGATCGTTTGGACTATTGGACACAGCGATCGCTCTGTAAAAGCCTTTATTGAAATGTTAAAGGAGCATGAAATACAAGTATTGGCGGACATTCGCCATTTTCCAACATCAAAAATCGAACATTTCAAAAGGGAACATATGGAAAAGTGGCTGCCAGAAAATGGAATAGAATACGTTTGGCTTGGCAAAGAGTTGGGAGGCTATCGAAAGGGCGGATATAAAAAATACATGCGAACCAAACTTTTCAGAGATGGTGTAAAAAGGCTCCTTGAAATTGCCAGTCAAAAGAGAACATGCATGATGTGTATGGAGCCAAATCCAAGATACTGTCACAGACGTTTTATTGCCGTCCATCTCGAGAAGAAAGGCGTAAAGGTCGTTCACATAATAGCTAAAAGACAGAAAGCCTTACTTTAACCCTTAAAAACTAAAACCCAATTGGCTGGTGCGGCAAGAGATGCACATACAAGAGTTTCAGGAGATGATGCGAACTCTATATTTTCACAGAGACTCACAGCGGGGTGTGGAAAAAACCTTTGAATGGCTCGTAGAAGAAGTGGCGGAACTAGGTGAAGCATTAAGGGCGGATGACATAAAAGCCTTGGAAAACGAGTTTGCAGATGTCATCGCATGGCTCGCATCATTGGCCAACGTAGCAAACGTAAACCTGGAAAAAGCTGCTCTGGGCAAGTATGATGGAAAATGCCCAAAGTGTAGATATGTGCCATGCCGATGCGCTTTTTAGGGCATCAGCATTGGACTAAACGTTTCTGCCCAAGCCCTGTCAAAGCCCAAACAGGTGGGCGCTTGCTTTCCCTTTTTGTAATTCCCTTTAATTCCAGAAGTTTTAGGTGATGCAAAACCACGTTGTGGGGCAAGCCTGTCGCTTTGGCAATTGTTTTAGCGTCCGCAGGGGACCTCTCAAGGAAATTTAGTATTAAGGTTCGAGCTTTTAAGCCTAATTTAACATTTCTAAAGTTTGTTAAATAGGCGTTCGGGTGGTACTCTTCACGAGACATGCCCCATCAAAACTTTATTATAATGAGGGCGTAGAAAAGGTTTCACTTTAGGCGAAGCTTGTTAGGCTAGCTTGTTTTGGCTTTTTACCCTCAAATAGAGAGTTAATCTCCTCTTTCACAAGCAGAATTCGTTGACTATAGTAGCGTGGCAAATTATACTTCTTAATAATGTGCTCAGCAGCCTCAAGATACTTTTCTATGCCACCCCGATAGACTGTTAAGGTTAACTCTCCACCACATGTTGGACACCTACCTCGAAGTGGCAAACGTCGGAAACGCTTGTTGCAAGATTTGCAGCGGAACCCTTGCATTGAAAAAGCTCGAAGGTTTCCAGCGATGTCGCGAATAAAATGCTTTGTCAAGACTTTTAAGGCGACTTTTTTGGCATCCACAGCCTCAATTTTCTCTGCGAGTGCTAGCTGACCGTTAAGCTTCTCCACCATGATTTTGAAGCGTTTGTAGGCGCTTTCCTCGTTCCCCATATTAATGTTTGAAACAGGCAGTGTGAAGCGGTAGCCCTCAAACTGTGCTTCTGTGCCAAGGCGATATTCGATGAGGTCTATTAGTGGGCTAACATATTTAGCTTCGACCTTTTCCAAAGTTTTCTTGTAAAACTCTAATGGATAGGCTTCAGCCACATCAAAGTCGTGGGCTTGCCTCTGCACCTCTTTTGGATTAACAACAGATATCAACAGCAAAGGAGCATCCATTATCCCACCTATTTGCGCCGGCAAGAAAACCCTTGAAAAGTTTAGCAACGTGTCTAATGCAAGCATTAGTGCATCTTCGTCGCCGTCGCAGTCTCTACGTTTAGCAGAATGCCAAACTGGATGAGCATAACAAACATTTAGGCTTGTAAAACCGATTATCCTTCCAAGAATGCCGACAGATGTGTGGGGAGCCAAGCCAATAACCAAGTGGCCGAGAAGGTCTTCAACGTGCCTAACATTGTAGTACGGTGGTAGCCCATAAACTTTCAGGAGAAGTTCGTCAACAAAGTTTGCCACATGAACAAAATATTCTGCACACTTAATTGGAATAATGACATCCTGTATTTTCAGTTCGCATATCTGCTCTGACCTTGTCAGAGGATTGCCATAAGCATCGGTTGTATAGCCAAGTTGAATAAGTTTCTCGATGGATACTCCTATCTCTGACGGCTTAAAATGTGTTAACGGAGCGTTTGTTGCATCAAAGCGAATAGTGCCATCCTTGTAAACGGATAAGTCATACTTTGCCCGCAGAACACCCTTCTCCAGAATTTCTGGGGTCTTAGTCTCGTTGGTTAAGCCTTTAACGCCCTTCAAAATCTTCAGTGACGAAACACCTAGATGGCTGCACGCTTGGTCTAGCAGCTCGCTTATGTTAATGTATTGCCGCTGATAGGGAACCGCAGAAGCTTTACAGACTGGACATTCGCCGCCACCGTTAAGTGTCCTTCCACATCTTGGGCAAACATACTCCAAAACCGTTTCAGAACCACATGCGGGGCACTTTTTCCCGAAAGCTATTGTTTTGCACAATGGACATTCGCGCTTGGCAACTTCCACGTAAATATTTCCGTGTTTGGCTGCCTCTAAAACATCTCTTTGGGAACCACCAGCCAAACCAACAGGGAACAGAACATGCACAAGGGGCTTCATCTCCCGCCTCTTAGCCTTCTCAGGGCGCCCCATTCTTGCACCAACAAAAGCTGAAGCTTTATCCCTAACAACCACGCCGCAAAGTTCCATGATAGCCTTCAAAACATCTCCCGCTTGTCGAAAATCAACATCAGACTTACCGATGCCAAGGCAGAAGGCGAAGGCACACGCATCATCCCCTTCAACAACTATATCGCCACCAACAACTTTATGAGGCAAGCATATCGCTTCCAAAGCCTTCTTGATGCTCCCATCCATTTTGCCAACCACGCGGTAAACATGTTCTCCCTCACGCTCTACACTAGCCGTAATCATCCAGTTTCTAAGAAGCTTAAGCTCCTCAACAGAACCTAAACTAGACCAGAAAAAGGTATGGGCGGGATGAAGCGGAATTCCAACATTTAGTGAAAGTGCTATAGCCTCCTTACATGTCGGCTTATTCACAAACGGGTCTCCAAGAAAGCCCTTAAGCCTATCAACAGATATCCCAGTAGCAGACGCAGCTTTTTCAAAATCTCCTCCAAACTTCTCGACTATGGCTTTTTTTAAATCCCCAGCCCACCACTCTTCAACATATCCAGCAGGAACGAGGCTTTTTCCTTGGTAAAGGAAATCGCCAAAACTTACGAGGATATCACCTAAAAATAAGATTTTCTCAATCCTATCTTTAACATCACTGAAATTTTCCAAGGTGACACGTACAACCGACCCGTCTCTTAACTTCACTATTGGTGGCTCCAAGGTGTCAACAGGCACCGCGATTCCGCCTTTCCCTGGAAGTTCAAGGCGAAGCTGAGTGCCTGCTGCAATAAACCCTTGAAGAACAAGCATCGTGGCTGGATGAACGCCCACAGCCGTTAATCCGGTGTTTCTCGCCCTTCCATATCGTAGGCGAAAGCCTCCACGCCTGCTTGGAAAGGAGAATATGGGACGCCCCGCAACAATGTCGTCCATAAAACCAGCCGCTTTCTTTTCAGACATTTTACGAATTTCCCTAAGCCAATCCCAGCCTTGGATGCCCAGTTTCTCCACAATAGCCCAAACCTTCGAGGCTCGACCAACAATTCCATCATTAACCACACGCAATGCTCCGCCTCGAACCCTGTTGGTTTCGACGCGGGGTAGATTACGGTAGGCTGAAACCTCCACATGGTCGGACTCTGTACCGGTGACTTCTACTGGCAGCCAGCGTAGCGCCTTCTGTAACTCTTCGTCTGAAACATGATATTGGAAGCGACTGACGCTGCGCTCGTAAAGCCTAACCTCCTCAATGAAGCGGGCAATTTCCTCTTCCGTTGGCTTGTAACGGTCAAGCCCAAGAATCCTGCGAATAAAGTCGCCTATAACCAGTGTAAGTGCTTGGTCTGTGCCACCAGCAGATCGTATAGGACCCGCAAAGTAAATAGCCAAATACTTTGACCTATCATGGTTAGTTTTTATCTTGACTTGCGCAACGCCTTGTATTGGAGCGGCAGTAACCCCCTCCGTGAGAATTGCCAAAGCTGTGCGTATAGCTTGCTCAGCGGCAGCTTCAGGTTCCAAATGCCCAAACTTTCCATAAACAATTTCTTCAGCAATTTTGAAGGCAAGTTCCTCCCTCGAGAGCTTTGAGCTTAACTCCCGTATTCTTTCAGCAACCCCTTTGGGACCGACGAGCCCCTCAACAAGGTCAGCCATGTCCCTTGCAATCGTGCATTCCGGCTTAAATTCGGGGTCGAAGCCTTTTTCTCGAGCTTTGGCAGCTATGCTGTATAACTGTTCAAGCCGCTTTTCTAATGCCTCAACGTATTTCCCGTAGGATTGGCTCATCTGAATGCCCAATCAACCACTCGATACCTCATTTGGCTAGCAGTTGCATATTTCTGTTTTCTAACAAATAAAAGGCAAAGACACCATCGTCTCAAAGCGGAAAAGCTATCAAGTTTTGTACAAGAAAATGCAAACCTTACGACCAGTGTCACGTTCTATAGCTTTTTAAGCCCTCAACAATCTCTGAAACTTTATCCCTAACCTGACCATTCTCAACAACATTGCCGGTAACAATAATATCTGCACCCGCCGATGCTGCCGCCAGCGCCTGTGCCCTTGTCCTTATTCCCCCACCGACAATTAAGGGAACATCGATACTTTCCCTCACGGCGCGAATCATTTCCTTAGGAACCGGCTTTTTGGCGCCCGAACCGGCTTCGAGGTAAATGAAGCGCATACCCAAATACTGCCCTGCCAAAGCATGAGCAACAGCCACTTCCGGCTTATCATAGGGTATTGGAACAGCCTTTCCAACAATGCTGGCTGTTCCACCTTCGCCAACAATAATGTAGCCCATCGGGATCGGCTCAAGGTGATACCGCTTGATCAGAGGTGCACCTAAAACCTGCGCTCCCACTATAAAATATGGGTCAAGGGAGTTTAGGAGAGACATGAACCATATGGCGTCTGCATAGCGGCTAATACTAGTGACGTTATTTGGAAAGAGGATTACAGGGATATCTACAGCCCGCTTAACTGTCTTAACAATGTCATCCAAGTGTTTAGCTGAAACAAAAGTGGAGCCCCCTATCATTATTGCAGACGTCCCACTAGCCCGCGCTTTTCTTGCAATCGCTGAGGCTTGCGAGGGCGTAACTTTCTCGGGGTCAATTAGAGTTATATGAATTGACCCCTCTGAGCTGATTTTATCCAGCAAGTATTTTTCAACAGCGCCTATCAAAAGATACTCATCCCTTTATGCAGATTATTTAACCTCTGGGGCGGGCAGTTGCCTAACCCCGCCATAGATTTTGTCGGTGAACATGCAGTACACGTCTATCTCGCCAAGGGCGCCTTTAACTGGAAACTCCTCTTTTGCGCCGCAGTTACCACAACTTACAACAGCTCTTCCCTCATCTCTGAACATTTCAACACGAACCGAGGCCTTTCCACAAATAGGGCATGAGAAGAATTTTGGCAAACGCTTCTTTGGAATTCGGACAACCTTCCGCCTTCTACGCCCCATACACTAATCCTTCACGTATAGTGTTTAAGGCTACACCTATTTATTATCTAATCTTCGTCCTTAAATACTTGCCTGGTCCCATAAACATTGAGGATAAAACCCCTTGCAATTAGCACCATCAGTATTAGAGCTGGACTGGGCAGAAGTGGAAGAGAAGATAACACGTTTCATAAAAAATTATGTGGAAAAGGCAGAGGCCAATGGCGTAGTTTTAGGGCTTTCCGGTGGCATAGACAGCAGTACAGTAGCAGCGCTATCCGCCAAAGCCATTGGAGGGAGAAGGGTTTTGGGGCTCATGCTTCCAGAGAAAGAAACATACAACCCAAAAGACATGGAGCACGCAAGGCACGTGGCAGAAAAGTTCGGTCTAAAAGCAGAAGTCATAGATATCACACCAGCATTGGAGGCGCTTCAAAAAACGCTACCAATTTTTGATGCTGAAGATAAGCTCTCCAGAGGCAACTTAAAAGCGCGAATGCGTATGCTCTACATTTACTATTACGCCAACAAGCTCAACCTAATAGTATGTGGAAGCTCTGACAAATCAGAAACCATGATTGGTTATTTCACAAAATGGGGGGATATAGCAGCGGATATATCCCCAATAATGGACCTATACAAAACTCAAGTGAAAAAACTTGCAAGGCATTTGGGCATACCGAAAGAGATTGTGGAGAAGCCACCGTCCCCAGCATTGTGGCCCGGACAAACGGCGGAAGAAGAATTAGGGATAAGATACGAAACGTTAGATCTTATCTTATATGGGCTTGAGCATTTCATGAAAACAGAGGATATAGCTGAACAGTTAGACCTACAAAAGGATTTAGTGGAAAAAGTAAAAGAGCGTTGGTTGAAAACGGAACATAAGAGAAGGATGCCACTAACAACAAAACTTCAATATAGGACCGCCGGATTTGACTTTAGAATGCCGTTTACACGTTAAGGAAGGAAAAGTTTGAAAGAAAAAATCTTGACAGCCCTTGCCC
The DNA here is from genome assembly GCA_038868115.1 of Bathyarchaeia archaeon. GTDB lineage: Archaea > Thermoproteota > Bathyarchaeia > Bathyarchaeales > Bathycorpusculaceae > JAGTQI01. Next base: position 1,883 of record JAWBXA010000008.1, on the reverse strand, counting down.
AAATAAGCTGCCAACGGGGAGACAAAAAGGCAAACATACAGAAAATTGAAGGGTTCACAGCAAAAGCAAAGCAACAAGGTGCAGAACTCGTAATTTTCCCCGAACTCTCACTAACGGGATACACTGTAAGGGATGAAATTTATGAGTTGGCAGAAAAAATTCCAGGGCCGTCAACGAATGCAATCGAAAGAATCGCAAAGAAGTATAAAGCCTACATAGTGTTTGGGATGCCAGAACTCAGCGAAAAGACGTACGCAACAATTTACAACTCTGCAGTTCTCGTGGGACCAGAAGGCTACATTGGAAAATATAGGAAGATGCACTTACCAACCCACAGCGTTTTCGAGGAGAAGAGATATTTTAGACAAGGCTACCAAGCAAGTGCCTTCGAAACAGCCATTGGAAAAATTGGATTAATAATATGCTATGACATCTTCTTCCCAGAAGTTTGCCGACTAACACGTTTAGAAGGCGCCCAACTGATTGTTTGCATCTCAGCTTCGCCAGCTATCCGCAAATCATTTTTCGAGATTTTAACGGTGGCCAGGGCTATTGAAAACACGGTGTTTTTTGCCTATGTGAATCTTGTGGGCATAGAAGATGGGCTACAGTTCTGGGGTGGAAGCAGACTAATAGCTCCAAACGGGAAAATAGTCGCGAAGGCGAAATACGACGAAGAAGACCTTGTAGTGGGCGGAGTGAATTACGCCGATATAAAGCCTGCTGAAGCCTTTGTCCCAACATTAAAGGACCTACGCCCAGAACTTTTCGACAAAATAAAGGAGAAGGCAGAAAAGCTCTAAGAATGGCCATTCTTAGAGCTTTTCTCTATCACAAGTTATTTTCTCGTGAACCCCGTCCGAGATCACGATCAAATCACATTCGACAGCTATTTTAACTAATGCTTTAAGTTCATTCTATGAAAGAACGGTTCCTGTTGGGTTGTTTGGAGAGTTCAGAATAATCACACGTGATTTCTCCGTGATAAATGACGTCACATTATCAATGGAAGGCTTAAACTCATTTTCTTCCAAATTGGAATTGAAACAGGATCCGGCCTGCCAACCTAATACTAGGCTCGTAGCAAACAAACCCAGGATTATGGACTAAACACTTCATCGCCGGGGTTGACTAGAACCACTAAAACAAGAGGAATAGCTTCTGCATCACCGACGTTGACCAAGACCTCAGAGTTTGGGGGTTTACCCCTCTAATCCGCTCTCCAACACTTAAATTAATAATGTCAGTAAATTCTTAGGCCAAAGCAAAAAATCGGCGAATTCGAGGACTTTATGTTTTTAGCGTTAAGAAGCTTTTAATTGCAATGTCAAACGCTCTCCCATCACGTGACATACACTTTAATATAGTAATGGCGCATCTTAAAAGCACGCTTTTAAATGTTAACCAGAACCTTTAAGATACTGTATACAAAAATGTATTCAACAAACATAACAAACAGGGGTAAAGCTGGAATGTTAAAAAACAGCGTTCAATTATGGTTGAAAAAGTCTTTAGAAGACCCCATAGTCAAAATACTCACAAAAAACAGTCACTTAACAAAAACGCAACTGGAAACACTACTTATAGATATTTTAGCTGAAAATATTGCAGGAAAATCATTAAAATACGATGAAAAAGCCGGATTACGCTTAACAAAGGCAAAAATAAGCCGCGGAGCCTTTAATAGGACCTTAAAGCAGGCACAAAAAAACGTCATAAAAGCGGTTTACACGGTGCTGCTTTTAGGGTACTTAGGAATCTTTGAAAGCACAGCACTTGACCAGTATATTTAAATAGCAAACAAACTACAAGAATACATCGACGCCCACAAAAGTCTGTCAAACAAAGCAGAACAACCAGAGGAACAAATAAAATTCCTTAAA
>JAWBXA010000007.1:38832-56969 GCA_038868115.1 Bathyarchaeia archaeon | reverse complement strand
TTTGGCGTAGGAAGAGGGTTGGTTAGATGCATTCGGCTAGCCAGCAGCAGACCTTCAAATATTCTTGGCAGAACACTTTCCCAGAGGAGATTCGCCCACCAAGCTTCTGCCGAATGCTCGTTTTAGGCGTTGGCGGGGCGGGAAACAACACTGTTACAAGGCTTATGGAGATGGGCATTGTTGGAGCTGAATGCATAGCAATAAACACCGACGCCCTTCACCTCAACATTTCAAAGGCTCACAGAAAAATCTTGATAGGCGAAAAGCTTACGAATGGCTTGGGAGTTGGCGGAGATCCACAGCTTGGAAGAGCCGCCATCGAAGAGTCGAGGAAGAAGATTGAAGAACTGCTAAGCGGGGCGGACATAGTCTTTATAACCGCTGGTTTAGGCGGTGGAACTGGCACAGGCGCAGCGCCAGTCATAGCCGAAATAGCCAAGAAGAAGGGTGCCTTAACGGTTGGGGTTGTGACAACACCTTTCCGAATTGAGAAGGGACGCATGGAATATGCAGCTCAAGCCTTAACCGAGTTGCGGAGACGCTGCGACACGGTTGTTGTAATTGACAACAATAAGTTGATTCACTTGGCGCCTAACCTTCCAATAAATGAGGCTTTTAAGGTTGCAGACCAGGTTTTGGCAAACATGATTAAGGGCATCGTGGAAACCATTTCAGCTCCAAGCCTAATTAACCTTGACTTTGCAGACTTTAAAACCATTGTTAGGCGGGGAGGATTAGCCGTCATAGGCGTTGGCGAATCAGACGCCCCAAACCGCGCCGAGGAAGCCGTGCGAAACGCCTTACGAAACCCGCTTTTGGACGTGGACTATGCTGGCGCGAAGGGCGCCCTAATCCATGTTTCAGGAGACGCTCAAATGACAATCGAAGAAGCAAACCGCGTAGGCGAAATAGTCACAGAAATGATGGACGACAATGCACTAGTCATCTGGGGTGCAAGAGTCAATCCAGAAATGGACGGAAAACTAAAAGTAACCCTCGTTCTGACAGGAGTGAATTCACCATACATCCCAAGTGGACTTGGAGCAATAGCACCACAACTCTTCAATTTGGAACCATACGCTGAACCGGAAAAGCCCTTAGGCATAAAACTGAATCTGTACCAGATGGAACAAGACTACTTATAAGTTTCATTCAACATCCCCATTTTATGCAAAACAACTTTTCTTTTGAAAGACACAAAGGAAAAATGGGGCACAAACTTTATGCTTTTCTTTTTTGGTAAATTGGTAAATGGGCAAATACGCCAACTTAACTTTGCTATTGGAAAACTTCGCCTGTTGCTGGTTCACTTTGTTGGACTTGTATTGTTTTTGTCCACTCTTTTTGTAAAGTGAACTGTTTAGGCTCTCCTCCTGCACCATAGTTGTATCTGACGTTTAGACTCAGCGTTATTCTAATTTGAAGAGTGTTACCTGCTCTTACGTGTTGTGGCTTGATTTCGAAAGTGATCTGCCTATTACAGCCATCCGTGTTTTCTAAGGTTCCGTTGAATATTACATATCCTGTCTGGTTCATTATTTGAATCCTCAGTCTTAAAGAAACATTCAGGTTCTGAAGTTCTGCATGCCTAAACCTGTTTTCAGAAGTTATTCTCTCCCTATAAATGCATCCTTTACCATCAAAAGGAGAGCTACCGAAAAACCGCACACTGTAGGCTTTCGCAACCCATGTATAGTTTACCCCCGACAGCGGAGAAGACATTATTGGCGTAGCCTCATAAGTCAACGACAATACCGTGGCTTCATACCTATAGAAGAACCACAGTGAAAGGGATGCAACCACAACTATAATTACAACGAGAGTAAACGCAACAATCTTTTTATTCATACACCTACCACACTCAAGCACTTTTACCATTTTGTAAAGATAAGATTTACGCGTTTATCCTATCTGCGATGATGTTCTAGTTATTTTACGGCTAAGCGTGAGGCTTACCATAATAAGTTCATTTTTTCGAGAATGTGAAAGGCTAGTGTAAAGTAGAAGATTACTGTTAATGATATGTGAAGTGTTTTCCAATAATCCTTTATGATTTTGACTTTTACGTATCGCCCCAGTATCCCGCTTATAACTATTACAGCCATAAGAAGAAAAGCGAAGAAGCTGATGAAGCATCCCGGCCTCGGAGCCTGTATTTTATTGATTATGTGAAAGACAACGAGCACTAAGGAGAGCGTCCCTGTTATACAGTGAACCAGCAACCACCTTTTAATGCTTCATGGGAAACCCCTCTTTAAAGCCGAATAGGAAGCTGAAACTGCAAAAATCGCGAAACCCATCCATCCAAAACAGTGGGCAGTATCCCTAGGAAAGATTCTATAAGATCCTCTTTGTTGACGTCTAGCCTTAGGACCCACATTGAAGGTTACAAGGGCTGCTACAAGCAACAGAAACAGAATAAAGACCATCAAAAACAAAGGTTTACTCAAATCCCATCCATCCTTCTAAAGGATTGCTGTATTATAAAAATTGTGCCTTTGAAACGCCGGCAGGAATAACTCTAACCTTCTTCTGTTAGTAGCATTCTAATCGAAGCAATTTTCATAATAGCCAGATTTTCACAACATTTCAGGCTTTTATTGGGCAAATGGTTTATGTAGGGAAACTTCCAGCATTCACGTAGGCGAACATAAGAAGGCTAAGTGCGAAATGCCGTTGGGTGTAGGGCTTATTGGCTGCGGCGCCATTGGGACTGTGTTGGCTCAAGCCATAGATAGTGGGCAGGCTGGAGACACATGCCTACTTATGGTTTTTGACAGAAACCTTAAGAGAGCAGAAAATTTAGCGCAAAGGCTGAAAAGCAAGCCTAAAGTCGCAAAAAGCTTTAAGGAACTTCTAGAATGCGATGACATTAAGCTTGTTGTTGAGGCCGCTTCCCAAGAAGCTGTGAAAGCCTACGCCGTTGACGTTCTGAAGGCTGGAAAAGACCTAATGATCATGAGCGTTGGCGCCCTAGTTGATTCTGAGCTGTTAGGCGAAATTAGCAGAACCGCCAGAGAGGGTGGAAGGAAAGTCTACATCCCATCTGGCGCCATAGCCGGACTGGACGGCTTGAAGGCTTCAGCAATCGGTAAAATTGAAAGTGTAACCCTAACAACGAGAAAGCCTGTTGAAAGCCTGATGGACAACCCATATTTCATGGAAAAGACTGGCGGTAAGGTTGAAAAGCCAACACTGGTATATGAGGGACCAGCCACAGAAGCGTGTAAGCTTTTTCCAGCCAATGTTAATGTGGCGGCAACTCTAAGCTTGGCTGGCATGGGCGCTGAAAAAACAGTTGTGCGTGTGGTAGCCGACCCAACTGTTAGCCGAAACATTCACGAAATCGAGGTTAAGGGCGATTTTGGCGAGCTGCGGGTTCATGTGGAAAATGTGCCTTCTGCTGAAAATCGAAAAACAAGCTTTTTAGCGGCTCTTTCGGCTATCGCAACATTGAAGAGGTTAACAGAACTCCTTATTATTGGAACGTGAACTACTTTTTCCTAAAATACTTCATTTTTATGGCTAGGATTTCCCTTTTCAGCCTTGTTCCCAAAGGTATTGCTCTGCCAAACGGCTCGCATAACCCCTTGCTTATGGCCTTGACAACTTCCTCACAGTCAAGTTCAGCGTCCACCAGAGTGTACGCCAAGCCTATTTCTGGGGCATAGTGGGCGTCACTGCCACCAACCTGTGGAATCCCAAGATTTTTAGCCATTTCTAACGCTTGTCTTGTGGAACGCTTGAATGGGAAAGCCGAAGCATTCACAACCTCTACAGCATCAAAATTCTTGTTCGTTTTCCATCCAAGACTCGTCTTGAAAAAAGCTTTTGGGTGGCATGCGATAGCCAACCCGCCAAGACCGTGAATTCTTTCTATTGTTTCTTCTGCTGTTAGGTTTTTGGGCGCAACCTCCTGGACATTCAGCCCAATGATGTGCCCCTCTATACTTGACACCTCTATGCCAGGTATAATTAGCAAGTCTGTCATGTTTCTTGCCAGTTTTAACGCTCCATTAATCGTGTCGTGGTCTGTTATGGCTATTCCGTTGAGCCCAGCTCTCTTAGCGTAGGCAACAAGCTCCTTTGGTTTTATCAGTCCGTCATAGGAGTAGCATGTATGGACGTGAAGGTCTATTTTTACTTTCAACATTATTTATATGAGTCCTCCCGCCAATATAAGCAAAACTAAACCGTATCTCTTTAGAATATTCAATTTTCTTCTCAGCAAAGCCAAAAAAAGAATATTCGGCTTTTATGTTTGCAGTATCATAGTTCCCGCTTCATTTGTTCCAGTAAGCGTGCAAGAAATCAAGCCATCCTTGAGAAGCAAAGCTTAGCTTTTCATATTGAGGCAACAATTCACGGGTTAGTTTTGCAGTTTCTGAAGGTGGAAACCATATTCCAACTCCACATGCCCCCGCAGAGTCCATGGGTTTGGTGTTGCCAATAGCTTTAATCACATCATTTTGAAGCGTGTCTAGTAGAGCACGAGCCAAGCTTATAATTTCGCCTGGTCCGCGATCCATGAGACATTTCACGAAACTTGGCAAATCGATGTAATATTCCCATCCATACTCAGACCATGGTAGGTTTCCTTCACCTCTAGCTTCGCTAATAAGATCATGATAAATTTCCATATTATTTTTTAGCACATCTGTTAAATAAGCCAATTCTTTAACAGCTTCATCAACCATAGAAACGTCAATTACAGAAAGTGTCGCCATCACACCTCCATTAAAATGTGCTCTGGGTTTATAAAACTCAGCAAACTTTGCCACAATTGTTTGAGCAAAGTTTAGTGTCGGCACTTCAGGGTTTGTGGTTAGGACCCCGAGGATTTCATCATAGGGATAACCGTAGAGGGGGACATAATTTTCGCTTGCAACCAAATAATTAATGTTCAAGCCTTGCACATTGTATTCATAAGCAACCTCTATCATCGCTTCGAGACAGGCATCATAAGCCAATATATCTATCCGATATCCAGCTAAGCCAGAAACTACCTCATCGTGAGTGAGATAATCTTCTGGATGTTCATCCCAGCAGCATCCAAGAAAGTGTTGCCCATGATTCCATAAAACAAGGAGATAACGCTCTGCCTTAAAGTTCTTCGTCACAAAACCAACGAAAGTCTTTAAAGTATGCGGTTCGCCCATGTTAATCTCTTCACCATTTAAAGGAAAATTACTAACAAGCTCAAGACCTCCGCGAACAACCTTATACATGTAAGCAGGTTGATAGTAACCGTCCCATAAAACAACAATATTTACGCCGTTTGTGGATCCAACATTGTCCATGAGGTCTAGACTATAATAGGCCCAATAATCAAGGTTGTTATCAGCGTCCATGTAAACCATAAACGTCCATTTTGTAGTCTTAGCACTTTTAGCTAAAGCAGACGGAGCCGTAATAACTACAGCAAGTAGAGATAAAAGCAAAGCTAAGGCGGATATTGCCTTCACCTCATTCCTCCTCCAATGGTTATATCCAATCTAAATGTCAGGTTTTCCGAATAAATATTTTCTTCTTGAGGTTTTAATAAAGAATTAGTGCTTTAAAAGCGTCGTAAAATTCTTCAAGCCATAAGCAAAGCATAGCGGATCGCTTGACAGGTTATATGTATGTAGGTAGCGTTGTGCCTATTGTTTTGAAAAGGACAAATACGCGTTTAATTCCCTATTGGTAAGCGTATTTAGGTAATTTTTGATTTTCATAAGTTTTCACCTCGCCGTTGTTTTTCTAACTTTCTCCAGCATTTCGTCAAGCTTTTTCTCGTTAGCCTCTATTTTGCGGAAAAGCGGCTTAGCCTCATTTATTTTGTGACTTGCTGGCAAGGGCTTTAAGGCTTCATCCCACTTTTGCTCGTGGACACTTCCCGGCAGGTTCAAGGTTTTCCAAAGTTTCTCTGCAGTGAAAGGAATTATCGGAGCAGAAGTTATGGCTAACGCCTTAACCAGTTGGGCAGCCACATAAATCACGGTTGCGGCCTTGGCTCCATCGCTTTTAATTAGGTTCCATGGCTCCTTTTCGTTCAGGTACTGATTTCCGAGACGGCTTATGCTTATAACGCCGTTTGCGGCTGACTGAAGACGGCAAGTCTCGAAATCAGCGGCGATTTCGCTAACCTTCTCTTTGAGGACCTCTAGAACTTTTTTGTCGTCGGTGCCAAGTTGGGCTGGCCCTGGAACTTGACTGTCAAACTGCCTATTTATGAAGGATAACGTGCGATGAATGAAGTTGCCAAAAGTATCGTTTAAGTCTGCATTAATCTTTTCAGTGAAGATTTCCCATGAGAAGTTTGAGTCCTTCGTTTCTGGTCTTGTGGCTATTAGGAAGTAACGCCAATAATCAGCTGGGAAAAGCTCTAAGGCTTCGTCGATCCAAATCCCAATTCGAAGGCTTTTTGAGGCTTTTTCACCTTTAAATTGGAGGAATTCTGTGGCGGAGATGTTCCATGGCAGATTATAATCTTCATGGGAAGCCATTAGTAGTGCAGGAAAAATTATTGTGTGAAAGGGAATGTTGTCCTTCCCTATAAAATAGAGTGTTTTCGCATCCTTGTTGAACCAGTAGTCTTTCCAGCCTTCAGGGTTTCCGCGGTTTCTGAAATATTCTATTGTGGCTGAAACATAGCCTAAAACGGCTTCAACCCAAACGTAAATGGTTTTTCCCTCAGCCTCTGGGAATGGTGCTGGAATCCCCCAGCTAACGTCTCTTGTGACGGCTCTGGGCTTCAATCCTTCCTTTATCAGGTTTAGGCTGAAGTTTTTGGCGTTTGTGGGCAACTGCTTGTTCTCACTTATATATTTGGTTAGCTTTTCCGAAAACCTTCCAAGGTCAAAGTACCAGTGCTTAGTGGTTTTAATGACTGGTTTGCCATTGCAGATTACACAATACGGCCTAATCAGAACAGTTGGCTCGAGAAGTCTTCCACAGTTGTCACATTGGTCTCCACGGGCTGGTTCATGCCCACAGAAGGGGCACTTTCCCTCAACAAAACGATCTGGAAGAAAACGCTTACATTTCTCGCAATACAACATTTCAGTCTCTTTGGTGAATATGTAGCCGTTTCTGTAAATCTTCATCAAGTGTTGTTGGACAAACTCCTTATGCACTGGGCTTTCGGTCCGCGTGTAGTTGTCGAAGGAGATCCCCCACTTTTTGAAAAGCTTCACAACTTTGGCGTGGTTTTTATCCGTCAGCTCTTTCGGTTTTACGCCAAGTTTTATAGCCTCAACTTCGATGGGGGTTCCATGCTCATCAGAACCGCTCACCATAACAACATCTTCGCCCTTAAGCCTATAATACCTGGCGACAACATCCGCTGAAAGAACAGAACCCACCAAGTTGCCAATGTGCGGCGTCACATTTATGTAAGGCCAAGCCGAAGTAACCAGAACTTTTCCGAGTCCCACAGCACCTCCAACATCAAAACTGTTATTAAATAGAATAAAAGGTTCACGCTTTAAAGTTAAATGAAAAACAGAGGAGTTTAGAGTTTTTTAGATTTTTCTTCTTCCTCAACCCATATGGCTCTGGGTCTTCGTGTAGAGAAGAATATGACTGCAGCAACGATTATGGTGCAGACGATTACCAACACTGTTAACACGGTCAGCAACGTGAGAAGTTTATCCATGTTCTCTATCGATGTATAGGATGGTTCAATTACAGATAGTGGGATGGCGTTACGAAATTCAGGTGTATATACAGCGGATCCAATGGCATATACAACGGCGACTTTTATGTTTCCGCTGTAAGCTCTGCCATCTGTTGGAATTGCTATGTCTGATATTGTTGTATTCCAGTACCTGTCTTTAGATAACACGGTATTTTGTGCATCTATGGTATAGTTTCCACCCCAAACAATACTGTACCATGGAAGGTAAACTGTAACATTTTTAAGAACTATTTCGTCTGGGCCCTCATTGTATACCCAAAGTTTTAGGGTCATGGTTTCGCCTATCAAGTATTGAGGTTTGTCTGTATAACCGTAGACTTTAACGTTGGCGATGCATTCAGCTTTCTGAATCAGCATCGGCATCAGAATTGCTACCACAACTACTGTCAGGAGGAGGAATATTTTCTTTCCCAAATAACCACCGATAGAGGTATACATAGCTAATTGCTTTTAAAACTTGCTAAGTTTACATCATTATTATTTCGCTGTTTTACGGTAGTCCCATGTTCACAAAAGTTCTAATTTGCATTATGGACGCGTCTGACTTTATTCCTTTCGGATTGAAATGGGTTAATGAGGCCTTAAAGCCCTTTTCCCTTAACGCTCTAATGAAAACTCTGACAGGCGGCACCGGCATACCCATTTTACTACAGATTTTGTCTAAAACGTAGTATGTTGCTGGAGCCGAATACTCATTCTTGATCAGCAGCAAGATTTTCCTAACTCTAGTTTTCAATTTTAGTTTCCTTTTTTCATTTTCTTTTTCCATTGAAGTGCAGAAGTCTTTGTCGGCTATGTTTCCAAGCCATAACGGTCCGGCGAAATCCATCTTCGAGCCGCAATGTGGACATTTTCCGTTATGTGTAAACGCAAAATTTTTGTTCACAGCCTCCCTATGTAGACAATTAAAGCAATGAAGGACGTAGCCCATGTTTTTGAGGCTTTCGTCAGCGTTTTTTGCGCCGTGTCTTAAGACTGCGTAAACGCGTATGTAGTGGTCTGTGCTGTGGCTGAAAAGCACTTTTATACCCATATCATGTTTTGCTGCTGTTGTGGCTAAACAGCCGATTAATAGCCTGACGGCCAGTTCGTGGCAATACTCTGTTCTGAGAGGTTTCCCTCCATATTTCCGCAGGCATGCTTTTGGATGTACTCCGCACAGGGGCGCCATATCTGTGGCTGTCAGAGCCAATAAACCGCTGTTTTGGGTGGCGCGTATGGCGGAATCCAAGAACGGTACAGGAGAACCGAAGGGATCTATGTCTATGACGTCGAAGCGTTTTTTCGGCGCAGCATAACGGGCGAGCAACAGGTTGGCATCCTCATTTTTAACGGTCACTTTTCCGCTTAACCGATTTATTTTAACATTGTATTTTGCAATCTGATAAGCCTTCTCATTAATATCATTGATCACGACTTTTTTAACACCATTTACTTCTTTCGCGAATCTTATACCCCTTATGCCGCATCCCGCCAAAGGCTCGCAAACGGAAATCTCATGTTTCACCATTTTTTGATAGGCTTGAACGGCCAGAACAGCCAAGTCTCGGTTTAACTTCATGACTGGATTGTAGAAGACCGGGGCCTTTGAAGGCGCATAATCGCTAGGCTTTTCAATAAAGGCTGAAAGCTTTGGCACAAGCGCCTTAACTTCACCTTCTTGGATAATTTCTGTTGGAAAATCTATCTCCAGTTTTTCATAGCTCATTTCTCAATTTGATAAACCTAACACCCATATTAGACTTCTGCCTTTAGCGCCCAAAACGTTTTAGTTATGAATGGTCATATACATAATAAACATCAAAGTGAAGCTGGATGGAGGAGTTTATATTCTGTTGATTTGGAAGGTATGCCCACGTTATCACGCCGAGCTACCTGAGTTTAAAGGGCACATTATATAAGGGGACCAGAAAATGGTCGCAAAGATTACGCTTATAGTCGCAGATGAACTGCACAAAAACGGCTTGAAGAAATTGTTGTGGGCAGATGGCCATGGTCCAATGGTTACTCCGCGTGTAAGACTTGCCAGAATACATGAAGAAGAGCATAGTTTAAGCCTAAAAACCTTTGAGTTGCTTGCGAGCGACATATTCCCGTAATCCTAACCCAACTGAAAAGGGACAAAATTGCACAAACGGGTATTATTAATAACTGGAAGCCCAGGTGTTGGAAAAACAACTCTTTTGCTTAAAGTTGTTGAGGCTTTAAGGGCTAAAGGCTACAGCGTCGGCGGAATGGTGAGCCGCGAGGTTCGCCCATACGGAACACGCATAGGCTTTGAAATTTTAGACTTGGGTGACAATAACAAGCGTGGCTGGCTTGCCCACGTACAACAGGAAAAGGGGCCGCGGGTGGGCAAGTACCGCGTAAATTTGGAAGACTTGAATAGTGTTGGCGTTGAGGCAATTTTAAGGGCTGTTAGGAAATGCGATGTCATAGTCATAGACGAGATAGGTCCTATGGAGCTCTTCTCAAAAAGCTTTAAGCTGGCAGCTTTAGAAGCTCTTGAAAGCGGCAAACTTGTTATAGCCGTTGTCCACCGGAAAACCTGCGACAAACTAATAGATTATGCAAAAGCTCGGAAGGACACCGAAATATTCAATGTCACCTTTGAGAATAGGGACGAACTACACAAAGTGATTGTGCAAAAAGCTGAAGAATCCTTAAAGGGAAGTGAAGCGCTAAGGCTTTAATCACCTCCTAAGCCTATATGGGATGTAGCACTTGAAGGAATCCTCAATGTTGGTTGCCGGTGTTGATGATGCTGGACGCGGTTCCGTTATAGGACCGCTGGTAATAGCGGGAATCCTGATAGATGATGAGGACATTCCAAAACTTGTTCAGCTAGGCGTTAAAGACTCAAAACTTCTCTCGCCCGGTAAAAGGGAGACACTTGCCACTGAAATTAAGCGCATAGTTAAAAAACACGCCGTTGTGAAGCTTTCGCCATCTGAAATTGACAAGGTTGTGGAGAATGGTAGAAAACTTTTTAGGCTTAATAGGCTAGAGGCACAAGCAATGGCGAAAGTCGTAGAGCTTCTTAAGCCGGACATCGCCTACGTGGACGCCTCAGATGTTCTAGAGGAACGCTTTAAACAGCAGATTTTGGAACATTTACCATTCAAAGTTGAGATAATTTCAGAGCACAAGGCTGACCGTAAATATCCTGTTGTTTCAGCCGCCTCAATAATTGCCAAAGTTGAGAGAGACAGCGAAATAGCAGAGTTAAAAGCCAAGTACGGTGATTTTGGATGCGGCTACCCGACAGATCCGAAGACTTTGGCTTTTCTTCGCCGATGTCTAGAAAGCTTTATGGAGTACCCAGAATTTGTGAGAAGGTCCTGGAAGCCAGCCAAAAGGATTAAGCAAGAAAATGACGCGCAGCAGACAAGGCTTGCTTAAAGCTTGCATAGGTCTTCTGGACTTTTAATTTTTGAAATTTCCTCGCCTTTGATGCATGAAATGTCCTCGCCAAGCTGTGGCTTCCGCCCTTCTGTCACGAGAACGGGGTAGGCTTGAACAACTTTGCTTAGGCTTAAAATCTCTTCAACTCTACGGTTTAATGCTTCTTCCTTGCCGTCTGCAACCCCACCAATAATCTTCATGTTCTCATCTGGAACAGTTATGACAAAATCAAATGGAGCCTTTCTAACGGCTACAATGTTATAGCCCGCTAGTTTCCTAAAAATCCTTTGAAGAAGCCTATTCCTAGTTATTATCCGTCTGGCTCTCGCCGTGAGAGTTTTTCGATGGCTCATGGGGGCTTCAAAAATGTTGACTGGCTTTGCAACCGGAATTCCCAAAGTGCAGAGCAGGTTGTAAGCCACCGTAACGGAGGCTCTAGCCATGCCCTGCTCATAACCGTAAAGCGTCCGCCTCGAAATACCAATTTTCTCGGCAACTTCGCCAACGGACAAGCCTAACTCTTGTCTACGCTTTTTAATGGCTTGTCCATCTATTTCTACGTAGTAGCCTCCAGGTCCGGCTTGAATTAGCGGATAAATGCCCTTTAAAACAATGTTTTTAAAAGTGTTTGGCGTGATGGCTAAAACATTGTATCGTGAATAAACAGTGTCGTCTTCTAAGGGTTTTTCGCGGGTTTTCTCGCTAATGAAGAGGGACGTAGCTGAAACCTGCTCTGAAATTATCCTCAATTCTATGGAGTCATAGAGGGGGACGCATCCGATGTCCGGTTGAACTTTTATGAAAATTAAGGATTCTTCCTTTCTTGCCGCTATGTCGAAGCAGCTTGCTCTTGAGCAGCATCTCTGGGAGACGGTGAAGCCGCCCTCCCTCAATATGGACTCTGCAGCCTTAACCTTCCCCGTCTCCCTATAAGTCATCGGCTATTCACAAAAGAATTCACGCTGCTCTAAAATATAAGGATATGTGCTTGCTTTCGCCTCATCTTTTAGCCACTATCATAGCATGAGCCTTGTCGTAAGGCTCCAGGTGCACAACATCTTCTATACTAAAGCCTCTTTCCTCGAGAACTTGAACTTCGCGTCTGTAGATTTCAGATGGCTCCCTTGTGACATCTATGCTCTGGGCTTTTACAGCAAGCATTATCCACCCGGGCTTTTTAAGGAATAGATCAGCATTATCTGCCAAAATTTTTGCTTGTTCAGGCTGCGCTATGTCGCAGTATATGTCGTCAACTTTTCCGCGAATAAACATGGCATATTTTTCTGGAAAGCGTGCATCCTCAAATATGGGCAGCATGTTAACTCTGTAGGCGCAAACGTTGTTGACAAGTTCTCTTATTGCCCTTGCCGCAAACTCAACACAGTAAACATAGCCTTTCTCGCCAACTATGTCGGAGACGTGGCTGGCTGTGGTTCCTGAAGCCGCGCCTAAATAGAGCACTTGGTGGTTTGGCTTTATTGGAACAGCCTTGATTCCTTTAAGGATGGCTGCTGCAAGTTTACTTCTAAACGGGTCCCATAGGCGATATTCAACGCCTTCAAAGCGTATTAGACGTTCGCCGTAAACTGTTCTTTCGGGCACTAGATTTCGTGTTGCCAGTTTTTGGCTTCCATCTTCTAAGGTGACTATGAATATTTGTGGGAACCGAGGGTGAGGTTTAACGTGCACGCCTATCCTTTCTCCACTTTTCCTTAGCCTTAGGCTTTTTCTCCGGCACTTTTGGAGGTTCAGCGTATTTTTGACGGATTTCCTCAACCCTCTTTCCCAGGTCAGCCCTTAACTCTTCGCCGATATATCTTCCGCCGAAAGCGTCAGTTCTTGCGGCTATGGCAAGTTTGCCAGCTAGGGCACGGGCTATTTTGCCCCTCTGCCACTTTTTGGCTTCGTGAAGAAAGGCGTGCTGGAAGATTATTCCATGTTTTGGAGGTTTAGTTCCAGTTCTAAGTGAGCGGAAAAGTGCCTTCTCAGCGCCTAGAACTTGCAGTGTGCTTGCTGGCATCTTAGCCAAGTTCGTCAATCCGCCAGCCAATGCGATGAGGCGGGCACCTAGAAGGGCTCCAGTTAAGGCTTTTATGTTGGGGGCGACCTCCTCCATGGCTGAGTCTATGTAGTCTTCCAGCTTCTGCCTAAGCTCATAAAGGTTCAACACCATCTTGCCCAACGCTTGAATTTGGGCTAGGTCAACTTTCGCCAAGTCCGCACCCATCGAGGCTTGGGCTGACTTTGCTATCTGCTCAGCCTTCGATTTTGGCAAGCCCTCCTTCTCAAGCCTATCAGCCGTGAAGTTTTCCCTAACTCCGAGGTTCACGACAAGACGGGCATAAGTTTCATGCTTTTCCAGTAGGCGGTCAAGTTCTGGAAAGTGAATTCCATACCACTCCCGCACACGGCTCATAAAAAGGTTTATGGTCTTATCCAAGTCGTCAAGCGTCTGAATAGCTTGAGCAATTATCAAGTCCCTCTTCTCAACAGCCCTCTTAACGCGGAGCTTGGCGATTTCCATAGTAACGCTGTGCGTCCAAACACGGAATTCCTCATAATCCTTAACAAAGCCTGTTTCTATAGCAAATCCTTCTACATTAGAGCGGAGTATTTCGCCTGCTTCAGAAACTCTTGAAACCTCAATCTCAACGCCAAACTTTTCCTTAACGTCTGCCGCTAAGAGGGAGTTCTCAAAAACAAAAGCGCTGTAGCCCAAGCCTTTCAAGTGGTTTACGAGGTCGGCAACCTCTTTTACAGCCTTTCCAGACTCTATCTCAACTACCGTTTTTGCAGCTTCATCAGGCTTTTTGCTAAAAAGCGAGTAAGCCACAAGCCTATTACCTTCGTCGAAGGCTAAAACCCCAAACAAAGAATGAATTACTGCTGCTTTCATCATCTAACCTCAGAGTCCAGAATACTATTCTATTAGGCTTGGATAGATAAAGGATTCTGAGGAATCCGTTTCATTTTTGACACGGCAGATTTCGAAGACAACGGGTTTTCTGAGTTTGGGTAAGCGTTGTATGTGATGCCCTATCTTCAGCCCATGAAAACTCCACACCATAACGCATGGCATAAACTTTTGGAACAGAACATTAATGCGCTGTAGCATATATCGCCCTTAATGATTCCCTCGAAGACTTTTTGTCGCCAACCTTGTGCCCGAAGGCGCATTTCCTCCTTTGACTTTTAACCGTAACCTCAACAACAGACATTGCAATGGTTACCCAGCCACTAGAATGGTTGCCTATACCTTTTAGGCTTTTGCGGTTTGAAACTAAACTTTATCTCTTTAAAAGCACATCACTTTAGGAGCATGTGGTGAAAATCTGGTGGAAAATGGAGATTTAAAGGTTAACCTCGCCGGCTTATGCCTCAAGAACCCCACCATGTTGGCTTCTGGAATTTTGGGGTATTCGGCTCAAACCTTTAAAAGCATTGTTGAGGGTGGAGCCGCTGCTGTTGTGACAAAGTCTGTTGGTTTAAAGCCTAGAAAAGGTTATGCAAATCCAACAGTTGTCCAAACCAGTTGTGGCTTAATAAATGCTGTAGGGCTTTCCAACCCTGGAATAGAAGAATTTGTAAAAGATATTGGGGAGGCGAAAGCCGTTCTAAAAGTGCCTTTAATAGTGAGCGTTTATGGATTTTCAGCAGAAGAATATGCCATGGTTGCAGAGAAAGCCGTGGAGGCTGGCGCAGACGCTGTCGAGCTTAATGTTTCATGTCCCCATGTTAAGGAGACGGGAGCCGAAATAGGACAGAAGCCAGAAGTTCTGGTCGAAGTTGTTAAGAAGGTTAAAGGCACCATTGATAAGCCGGTTTTTGTTAAACTTTTACCAAATGTTGTGGACATTGGGGAAATTGCCGAGGCAGCCGTTAAGGCTGGCGCAGACGCTATAACAGCCATAAACACGGTAAAAGCCATGGCAATAGACATCGAAACCACAAAGCCAATCCTAGGAAACAAGAAGGGCGGACTATCTGGACCGGCCATAAAGCCGGTGGCTGTCAGATGCGTCTACGAAATTTACGAGCGAGGAGTTAAAGCACCTGTGATTGGATGTGGCGGCATAACCAATTGGCGGGATGCTGTGGAGTTTATACTGGCTGGAGCCACAGCCGTCCAAATCGGAACAGCCATAGCCACTAAAGGACTAGGTGTTTTCAAGGCGGTGGCAAGGGGGATGCGAGCTTACTTGAAAAGGAAAGGCTTTAGGAGTGTGACTGAAATTGTCGGCTTGGCTCACAAAAGCTAACAAACTAAGAACCACACGTCTTCTAAGCATAAGAACAGAGAGCCCGACGGTTAAAACCTTCGCCTTTAAGGATAGGCTGTGCGCAAAAGCCAAGCCCGGACAGTTCCTAATGCTTTGGATTCCCGGCGTGGATGAAATCCCGCTCAGCATTTTCGACACAAACGAAGAGGAAGAAGTGGTTTCCGTAGCTGTAAAAAGAGTTGGCGAAGCAACACAAGTGCTCCATGACAAAAAGGTGGGCAATATAATAGGTGTGCGCGGACCCTTCGGAAACAGCTTCACGCCAAGCACTGGCAGAATCCTCATAGTTGGAGGCGGGATAGGCATAGCGCCACTATCATTTCTAGCTAGGAAGCTGGCATCTTCTAAAAAGGCAAAAATTACGATGGTTGTGGGTGCAAAAACGAAGAGCGAACTCTTATTCTTGGAAGAGTTGAAGGAAGTTTGCGGCGAGGCAAATGTTTTGGCAGCAACAGAGGATGGAAGCTACGGCGTGAGGGATGTGGCTTCAAACCTTGCCGAAAAAGTTTTGACCAATGAAAAGTTTGACAAGGTTTACGCTTGTGGCCCAGAACAGATGGTTCGAAAAGTCTTTGACCAATGCGAAAGGCAGAACGTTTTCATGGAGGCAAGCCTAGAACGCCTAATGCGTTGCGCCATAGGCATATGCGGAAGCTGCATTATCGGCAGCTTCCGCATATGCAGAGACGGACCAATATTCAATACGGAACAACTAAGAACGGTCAAAGACGAGTTTGGATTTTGGAAACGCGACTTTGACGGGAGAAGGATACCAGTATGAAGCAGCAGAAGACTCAAAATGCCAATAACACTTCTTCACGCAACAGCCCTATTCTTCTTACACTTCAAGGATAGAAGGGCATTGACCCTTTAGCGCTGGCAATTTCAACAACCTTCATAGACCTTGAACCCTTATACTATATCTCTTGGGCGAGCTCCTAGACCATAGGGTTTGGCACGGCTTCACGCTAGCACTAACCGTATACCCTATCCTAGCGACTATTGGAGTTTACGTAATGGAAAACCTTTTTGAAAACAAGTTATTGACAATCTACAAGTGGGCGGAGCTTAATCCCGTTAAGGCGAAATATCCGCTACTCAACATTTATTTGTTAAGTCCTTTGGGCGGGTTTAGCCACATATTCCTAGACATGCCCACCCATTGTAAAATGTTTTAAATGTTTTGGGTTTTGTACCCGTTTACCATTGGCAATCCTTTCTACAATTAGCAAGTAGCAATAATCGCAGAAGCGGCAGTGATTATGTTGTCCATTTATTCGTTGTGGTATTGGCTGAGGAATAGAGAGAACTGCTCGTTGGCTACTCCATAACCAAAACAAATAGAGAGGATTCAATTTAGCTTTGTCTAACCTTAAATTTGATTGTTAGAGGGCGTAACTCAAAAAGGTTATATTTGGCTTGGGCTATTTTGTTGTGCTTACGGGTGTGCCGTGATGAAAGGTGACCGCCAAATTCCAAGATAGTTTTGAAAAAACGTTGAGCATTGATTACCGCCCGCTTGAAATTGAAAGAGAAATTCGCGAGTTTTGGGAGAAAAACCGCATAAGAGAAAAGCTCACGGAATACCGCGAGAAAAACAACGTGGGCGTTTCCGGATGGGTTGAGGGACCGCCAACACTAAATGGCATACCCCACGTGGGACACGCCAGAGGGCGTGTAATGAAGGATTTACGCTTCAGATGGAAGACGATGCAGGGCTATTTTATGCCCTTCTGGGCGGGTTGGGACTGCCAAGGCTTACCAGTGGAGCTTGAAGTTGAAAAATTGTTAGGTGTCAAAAATAAACGCGAACTCTTAGAGCGGGTAGGCGAGGAACGCTTCATAGAAGAATGCAAGAAGACCATAATGCGCTATCATAAAGAGTGGGTTGAGGCTGACCGGAAACTTGGCATTTTCATAGATCAAGAGAAAGCCTACTGGACACATTTGGATGGTTACATAGAACGAGAGTGGCAGTACCTTAAGCGCGCATGGGAGCAAGGTCTACTTGAAGAGGATTATTATGTTGTTGCCTATTGCCCGGGATGCCAAACAAGCCTAAGCAGCGCTGAGGTTGGCTATGAAGGCTCATATGTTGAAGTTGAGGACCCGTCGCTTTATTTTAAGTTTAAGGTAGCTGGAAGTCAAAATGAGTATTTCCTAATATGGACGACGATGCCCTTTACGGTGGTGACAGACCTAATGCTGGCAGTTCATCCAGAAGCCGAATACGCAAAAGTCCAGGTTGGCGATGAAAAGTGGATAATAGTGAGGCAGCGCGTCGAGCCAGTAATGCAGGAGCTTGGCATAAAAGGCTATGCAATAGTCGAAACTATTCCTGGCAAAAGCCTGGAAGGCGTAAAGTACGATTATCCGTTTAAGGATTTGATTCCTAAACAAGTGGAATTGGACAGGCATTCCCTCGTGCATAGGGTTATATGCGAAGACTTTGTAGACGTTAACACGGCGACTGGTGTTGTGCACCTCTCACCTGGAAACGGTGAGGAAGACTTTTTAGCAGCGCAAAAGCGGGGGGTTCCTATTTTTGCTCCCTTCAACGACGAGGTTAAGTTTACCGAGGAGGCTGGAGCTTTCAGCGGAGTTTTTGCAAGAGATGCGGATGCCATGGTTGTTGAAGAGCTCCGTAAGAGGGGCTTGCTGGTTGAAGTTAAGACAATAAGGCATGAATATCCAACTTGTTGGCGCTCCCACCACAAGCTGGTTTGGCTTGCCAGAAGAGAATACTTCCTAAGAACTGACAAAATAAACGA
>JAWBXA010000007.1:27560-38737 GCA_038868115.1 Bathyarchaeia archaeon | reverse complement strand
ACTCCGTAAGAGGGGCTTGCTGGTTGAAGTTAAGACAATAAGGCATGAATATCCAACTTGTTGGCGCTCCCACCACAAGCTGGTTTGGCTTGCCAGAAGAGAATACTTCCTAAGAACTGACAAAATAAACG
Source organism: Bathyarchaeia archaeon (assembly GCA_038868115.1). Lineage (GTDB taxonomy): Archaea > Thermoproteota > Bathyarchaeia > Bathyarchaeales > Bathycorpusculaceae > JAGTQI01. The sequence goes on along the minus strand of JAWBXA010000007.1, from coordinate 38,606 downwards.
ATAAGATTTTGGAGGCAGCGAAGAAAGTCGAATATTTCTTCGAAGCTCCTAAGAACCGCTTCTTATCTTTCTTGAAAGAGGGCAAACCATGGTGCATCTCAAGGGAACGCGTTTGGGGAGCCCCGCTGCCCATATGGGTCTGTGAAAAATGTGGAGCGAAAATTCTGGTGGCAAGCAAAAGAGAGCTGTTTAAAAAAGCCATAGAAAAGCCTCCTTCAAACTTTGAGCTCCACAAGCCATGGATAGACCGCATAAAAATAAAATGTGAAAAATGCGGAGGCATTATGCACAGAGAACCCTTTGTTCTGGACACTTGGCACAACAGTGGAGCCTCGCCCTACGCAAGATTCACAGACGAAGAGTTCAGCAAATACGTGCCAGTAGACTTCCTAACAGAGGGCATAGACCAAACAAGAGGCTGGGCAAACTCGCTTCTACTAGAACATGTGATTTTGACTGGGAGAGCTGAAGCTCCCTATAAGGCTTTCTTATTCCAAGGTTTAACTCAAGACGCAAAAGGCAGAAAAATGAGCAAAAGCCTTGGGAACATAATCGAGGTGAACAAACTCTTGGAGAAGGCTTCAGCAGACGTCTGCCGGTTTTACCTCCTGCGGAAATGTTCACCAATAGATTTCATGAACTTCGACATAACTGAGATGAACCGCCGACCATATCAAGTGTTGGCAACACTATACCACCTAAACAGATTTTTTATACAAAACGCCGAATATGACAACTTTAACCCGCAAAAGCATACGCTTGAATGGGTAAAAACCAACAGCTTACTTAAAAAGCCGGATCGGTGGTTGTTATCAAAACTTCAAGAAGTGATAGACAACTATACTTCCAAGCTGGAAAAATGCGAATTCAACCTAGCACTGGCAGAACTAGAAGAGTTCGTTGTTGAAACAGTAAGCCGCCTTTACGTGCCAATGATTAGAAGAGAGCTATGGACAGACGATCCAGAGACTCAAAACCGAAGACTAGCCATATACGCAACTTTATGGCACGTGCTAAAAACGACAATAGCCCTCTTTAACCCAGTCGCACCATTTCTATGCGAAGCCCTATATCAGAAGATCTACAGACGTCTAGACCCAACACTACCAGAATCTGTGAACTTTGAAGAGTGGCCAAAACCAAATGAGGAAATGCGTGACAAAGCCCTTGAAGAAGCTTTTGAAATCTTAATAAAATGTGTCTCGCTGGTTTGTTCCGCGCGGCAGTCAGCAAAAATAAAGCGAAGATGGCCCCTCAGAAAAGTTGTGGTTGTGGCACCAGAAAATACGTGCACAGCCATAAAAAGCCTAAACGAAGTCTTCCTCGAACTTGCAAATATCAAGGAGGCCGAATACTACAAAGAAACACCAGAACACGTTAAAGCTGAAGTTGAAAAATGGGCTTCATCCACGGAAAAGAATGTGAGCGTATATCTAGACATCCATCGTGACGAAAAGCTTTTAGGCGAGGGACTAATGCGGGACATAGCCAGAAGAGTTCAATCCCTAAGGAAAGAGCTTGGCTACATGCCAACGGACATACTAAACACTGTCAAAATAGCCGGACTAGACGAAGAAAGCATAAAGCTATTAGAACCATATTTGGGTGAAATGTCTGAACTTGTCCGTGCCAAAAGGATCCAACTGCACCAAAGCCTGGAAGTCGTGGCAGAATGGCACGAATACTCATTAGACGAAAAGAAAATCTACATAGCAATATCTTAATATTACGAGCGAGGGGAATTGAAAACGATGAAGCTGGACAGAAAAGAGAAAATAAAAGTTACATTCGAATCCGGAGTATCCATTTCATGCGAAATAAGTTTTGACGAAAACCCTAAAACAGCCAAAGCCCTAATGGAAGCTTTACCCTTCGAATCAAGAGCAGAATTCTGGGGAAAAGAAATCTACTTTGCAGTTCCCTTCCAAGTCGGCCCGGAAAAAGCAAAAGCCATAGTTGATTACGGCGACGTAGCCTACTGGCCTGAAGGACCAGCCTTATGCCTCTTCTTCGGCCCAACACTATCAAGCCCGTCACCAAACATAATAAAACCCTACAGCCCAGTAAACGTAATAGGAAAAATCCTCGAAGACCCAAAAATCCTAGAAAAGGTCGGCGAAGGCGAAAAACTAAAAGTTGAAAAAATCTAGTTCACTCATCAGAGAAAATAAGCACGAAAGCAGTTCCTATCAAGTCGAGAGCCCTAAATTTGCATAAACTTCTCATCCTACCAAGAAAACGAGTGGGCCGGTAGTTCAGCTGGTATGAACGCCCGACTCGCACTCGGGAGGTCGCGGGTTCAAATCCCGCCCGGTCCACTCTTCTTTATCAGAAACTACGGTTCCGAAACCTCCCTTTTCGCTTAAAACAGTTTGGTTTAAAGCTATTTTCTTGTAGGAGTTTCTAACACTTCTATTCCAATTTTTAAAGCGTTTCCTTTATCCTTAAAGTTACGTCGGCCGGGTCTCCGCCATTTGTATGGATTCTATTTTGATGCGGACCTGAAAGGGTACTTGCTCTCTGAGGCCAACAACTCCGTTCTTTTACGGGAACCTTTTGACAGCTTTTCTCTGAGAAAACCAAAAGTAGAGCTATTACACTTTAATAAAAACGAAAGAGCGGGAAATCCAACACCAAAGTGCGTGTTTTGTGTGTTAAGTTTCTTTAAAGTTACTTGTTTTTATGTTACAGTCGAATAAACAAAAACCTTAATCTTCGTTTCCGATTGCCTCAAGCATCTTATACATAGATTTGTAGGATTTAGTGTATTGAGGCTCTACTTTTGCTAACTTGATTTTTAGAATTTTCACTTTTTTAATGAAAGCCTCTTTTTCTTTTTGCGTTATTATTTTTAGCCACTCTTTGGTTTTTCTTTGGAGAAGCTGTCCAAGCTCATCTATTTCTGGAAGCTCCATTTGTAGGTTTGCAGTAAATTCTGCTTGTTCGGAGACAAGAGCCTCCATTATTGTTAGCAGAAGCTTGTAGCTGACTCCTGAATATTCTTTTGCCTTTACGAATTGTCCACAACTTAATAATGCATCGCAGACAACATAACTTAAAAAGTAGGGCAGCCCTATTACGATAGACATGATTCTATCATGCTCTTTTGGAGTCGTAAAGAAGACGTTAGCACCCTTGCTCTTTAGCCATTTTCCAAAATTTTCAGCCAAAGCTTTTTCTTTTGCATTAGTGGGAGTTAAAATGAAATTTTGGCCTTTTATGCTTTTTGCGCCAGGACCGAACATTGGATGGGTGCCTAAGGTAATAGCGCCTTTTATATACTTGTGCATTATGTTAACCGGAGTCTCTTTGATGGAACATATATCCATAACTTCTTGTCCCAAACGAATATGTTGGCTTATTTCTTTGATGACATCTTCAAAGTTTTCTATTGGTACACATACCAAAATCCTATCCGCACTTTCAACGGCTTTCACATTGTCCGCTATTTTTACGTTTAGCTCTTTTTTCAGCTTTCGCAATTTTTCATCGTCTTTATCTGAGACTACAACCGTAAAGCCTTGCTCAACGAAGAACTTTGCAAACCACTCACCCATTCGTCCAGCGCCTATTATCGCTACTCTCATTTAAGAGCCTCGCTAATAATTCTAAGTCCAGATTCAATTTCATCGTCCGGTACCGTTAAAGAAACCCTAAAGTGTTCTATGTAATCGCCGAACGAGGTCCCGGGTACCACTGCCACACCCTCATCCAAAAGATTAAAGGCGAATATTTCGGAGTTTAATCCGTCGAGTTTTGGAAAAACGTAGCACGGTGCCTCCGGTCTTGTAAACTTCAATTTTGTGTCAGAAAGTATTTTACATGCAAGGTCCGCTCTTTTCTGGTAACTTTCTTGCATGGCTTTAATTATTTGATTTCTCAGCTCCAAAGCCTTTAAAGCTGCCTCCTGTATAAAAACCGGGACATTTGTTAACGTTATTTGATTGAGCTTGATGACTTTGTCCGCTAACGCTTTATCCGCAATAACGTAGCCTATTCTCCACCCGGTCATGGCAAACGTTTTTGAAAAACTCCTAACCACTATGTGCTCGCCTTCATACTCAAGGAGGCTCTTTGTCTTAACAAAGCTTATGTCAGCGTAAACCTCGTCAGATAAAATTTTTACTCCCCTTTCGTTTGCCACACTGACTATTCTCTCTATAACCTTTCCATCCACCACCTTACTTGTAGGATTGTTTGGATTATTAAGTATTATTAGCTTCGTTCTATCGTCGATGAGCGTTTCGAGATTCTCAATATTCACTTCCCAATTTGATTCAAGCCTCGTTTTTATCAGTTTAACATCGGCCCCTAAGCTTCTAGCCGCCAGATCATAAGCTGCCCAATGCGGGCTTGGAATTATCACATTGTCGCCTTCGTTAAGCAAAAGATACATGACCACAAAAATTGCCCATTTAGAACCAGGGGTTATCACAATATTGTCAGCGTTAACTTCGTGAATCTCAGCCAAAGTCTCCCTTAACTTCGCTTCTCCAGCTGCAGACGCATATTTCGTTTTGCCACTTTTCATAGCCTCAAAAGCGGCTTTGATAATTTCCATGGGGGTTTGCTGGTCTGGATCTCCAAGGTTAAACTTTATGATTTTGCGCCCTTCCCTCTCAAGTTTTATTATCTTCTCATTTATTTCGTACAACATTGTGACAACAAGTCTTGAATTTAAAGGGTCTGTTATTTAAAATTTACAATATTAATCCGCTTATTCATCTCTCCTGTGCATGTACGCTCATGTCTATTATTTGTTTGTAGACCCTTCTCACTTCCTCCGGATCTAGTTTCAATTTTAAGGCGCTTTCCATTAGTTGCCTGTATTTTTCATTTTCTCTTTCAATATCCCTTAACGGGATCCCGTGCTTCCGCTTTTCCTTGCCTATTTTTCTGGATATTTCGATCCTTTCTTTTAATAGTAGGAGGATTTTTCCGTCTATCTCATCTATTTTTTGCCTCAATTTGCTTATCTTCTCCGGCGTCATTTTTTCCCCGCCAAAACTTTTGGTATTATTCCGGCTCTTATCATGTGGTCTGCTATGGTTATAGCTACCACGGACTCTATTATTGGCACGGCTTTCGGCACTATGCATGGGTCATGTCTCCCCTTCACTTGCAACGTAGCCTCCTTGAATTCTGACAGATTTACAGTTTTCTGTTTTTTGGCTATCGACGGTGTGGGTTTGATAGCTGCCCTAACCACTATTGGCATCCCGTTGGACAATCCACCAAGCACTCCGCCAGCATTATTTGTTAGCGTCACCACCTTGCCATTACGTATGACATATGGATCGTTATTCTCGGATCCCCTCATGGCGGCAGCTTTAAACCCTGCACCGAACTCCACTCCTTTTACGGCCGGCACGGCGAAAATTGCTTTTGCAATATCTGCATCTAACGCGTCAAACACAGGCTCGCCGATGCCCGCTGGAACATTTAGGGCTATGCATTCCACCACGCCTCCAAGACTGTTTCCTTCTTTCCTAGCTTCAATTATTGCCCTCTCCATTGACTCTGCGTAGAGCGGATCCGGGCATCTTACGGGATTTTTATATGTCTCATCCCTAATCTGTTCCAGCGTCGGTGTTTCTTTCATCTCCATTCCGCCAATAGCTTTTGTGTAAGCCAGCACTTCAACTCCTGAAAACTGCAACAACTTTTTTGCAACGGCGCCCGCCATTACAAACGATACGGTGATTCTTCCAGAGAATCTTCCACCGCCTCTATGGTCGTTAAACCCTCCATACTTAACATAGGCAGGGTAGTCTGCATGTCCTGGTCTTGGCAGGTTTTTTATGATGTTATATTCTGATGGAACTGCTTCCTTGTTCCAGACTAGCATGCAAATTGGCGCTCCCGTAGTGTAGCCTTCAAATATTCCGGAAAGGATTTCCACAATGTCTTGTTCGATTCTTCCGGAGGTTATTTCCAGCTTCTTAGGGACTCTTTTGTCTAATTCCATTTGCACGTCGCTTTCGGATAGAGGTAGGCCTGCTGGACAGCCGTCTATAACTGTACCGATGCATTTGCCATGACTTTCGCCGAAGGTTGTCACAACAAAGGCTTTACCAAACGAGTTCGCCGCCAACTATTTTCGCTCCTAATAAGATTAAGTCTCTAAAGAAGTTGGGATAAGACTTACTCACACATTCAGCGTTCGTGATTACCGAGTCACCTTTAGCACCCAAGGCGGCGACGGCACACGCCATTGCTATTCTATGATCATTATGCGGATCTATTACTGCACCGTGAAGCCTACACGGCCCTCTTATTATTAAGTTATCTCCCTCCATAGTTATGTCGGCCCCCATCTTTTTAAATTCCGTGTAAAGAGTTGTCAGCCTATCCGACTCCTTATACCTTAATCTTTTTGCGTTGCGTATTTCAGACCTGCCCGTTGTATAGCATGCAATAGCCGTGCATACAGGCGCAAGATCAGGGATGTCGCTCGCGTCAATTTTTATAGCGTTGCCGACCGCACCTTGCACTTCAACGAAGTTTTCTCCTACATGCACGTTAACTCCTGCCTCTCTGAGTATTTCTAAAATTGCTTTATCTCCTTGTTTTGACGTATAATCAAGATTGTAAACCCTTATTTTTGACGAGGTTATGGCGGCGGCCGCCAAGAGGTATGCTGCGGATGAGAAGTCACCGGGAACTTTGTGCTTGAAGGGCTTGTAGTTTTGTCCGCTTGGAATTTTTACGTAACTATAGTCTTTTGAGATTTCAACCTTCACCGAATGCTTACATAAAACTTCCACCGTTATGTCTATGTAGCCCTTAGACTCAACAGGTTTTGTAAGGTTTATCTCGGTATCTTTTTTTGCATAAGGACATGCGAACAAAAGTCCCGACACAAACTGGGAGCTAATGTCGCCTCGCAAGGTTGTTTTCCCTCCATTGATTCCGCCACCGTAGACCATTACTATTGGAGGGTTGTGCTGTGTTTTAACGCCGATGGCGTCTAGGCTTTGAAGTAAAGGCTTTACCGGTCTATTACCTAGCGAGGACCCCATAATGAACGTTGTTCTTCCTTGGGCAAGTGCGGCTACTGGTATCATAAAGCGTAACGTTGTTCCGGATTCCCCGCAGTTTATAGGCTTTTCAGGTGTCTTTAAGGGGAATTGCCCGTCAATCTCCCAGATACTGTTTTTTTGCTCAACATCAGCTCCAAAGGCTTTTATCGCCTTTAAAGTTGCCAGCGTATCGCCAGAGACTAAAGGTTTCTCTATTACTGTTCTTCCACTTGATAAAAGCGCCGCAACAAGCATTCTGTGCGTATAAGACTTAGACGGGGGGGCTTCAACTTCCCCTTTTAATAATTCCACGGGCTTAACTGTAACGTTCATGGGAAAACCTCCAGTATTTTGGCTTTTTCATGATTCATCTCTGTTTCTATGACTTCGCCTTCATATTTTATTAAGGCCTCTTTAACTTGGTCAACTTTGTCTTCTGCGACAACCGCCGTTACTGCTGGCCCTTTTCCACAGAGTCCTGCAGCCACAGCTCCGGCCGTCAAGGCGTCCAGAGCTATCGATGGATCATAGCCCAATGTGAAAGAGTATGTCAGCCCATTTAGGGTTAGGGCGTGCCAAAAGTTTCCTTTTAAGGCTTCTTTGTAGGCTATTTCAATCAGCGGCGATATGATTTTCAATTTCTCAACTTTTATGCTGCTCGTATAGACCTTTGTTTTTGGAATATGAAATAGGACTTTAAGGTTTTCCGGAGCTCTAAAGCGTTTGATTATCCTCCTCTTGAAGTTATCTGTGACGACTATGCCACCAAAGTAGGATGCACAGGCGTCGTCAAAGGCCCCGGTTACCGTTACCTTTGCCTCTAGGGCTCCTTCAACGCCCAAATTGATTATAGTTAAGTCGTCAACTTCCTTTTGAAGAGCGGCCACTGTGGCCAGGGCTATGGCGTTTGCGGCTACGCTGCTGCTTTTTAATCCTCTTGCAATGGGTATGTTGGACCATGTTTTAACTTCTGCTCCAAATTTCTCGGCAAGTCTAAAATGTTTTAGGACTTTCTTAACTGTTTTCTCTATGAGTGTTGTGCTTTCGGAAGGGTCTGAAGTGATCTCGCCCCGTATAACATGCGGATCGTCTGTTAGCTTGACTTCCGCCTTCGTCCAAAGTTTTACTCCGAAGGCTGCCCCTTTACCTGTCGCAATAGCATTTATTATGGTTGCACCGCCATAACTTATGGCCGTGGCCCTATTACTCAAAGCTTAACCCTCGTTTGAAGCTTCTCCATAATGGCCTCTCTCATAACATTTACAGGGGCAGGCTGGTTAAGCCAAATTTCAAAGGAGGCAGCTCCCTGGAAAACAAGCATTTCAGTACCATATATCACTTTGGCTCCGGCGGATTTCGCATCCTTCAGGAGCTTCGTTTCAATAGGGTTATAAACTATGTCCATTACTGTAAGCTCAGATCTTAGAAAACTTTTATCAATGAGCGTCTCGTCTTGACGAGGATACATGCCAACAGAAGTGGTGTTAATAAGCACATCCACATCCTCAATCCATTTCTTCAGAACATCGTGTGAGAGGCCATCTCCGACAACTTTTTTATTAAACCTCTTTCTGAGCATATCCGCCAGAAGCCTAGCTTTGTTTACGTCTCTATTAAGAATAATCAGCTCATCAGCCTCTTGTGCCAAATGAAAGGCTATGGCTCTTCCGGCGCCTCCCGCACCCAAAATGAGAAACTTCTTACCCTTTGTTTTCACCCCATTTTCTTTTAAAGCCATCAAGGCGCCAACACCATCTGTGTTGAAGCCTACAAGTTTTCCATCGACATTAAGCACCGTGTTAACAGCGCCAACAAATTCTGCCATAGGATCATTTTCGTCTAGATAGTTAATGATGGCGGTTTTGTGGGGCGTTGTAACGTTCATTCCACAAATGCCGAAGCTGCGCATGCCTTTTACAGCGTCTTCAAGCATACTTTCCTTCACATTGAAGGCAACATAAACAGCGTCAATTTTTAAATGCCTAAATGCTGCGTTATGCATAATTGGGCTTAGTGAATGCGTAATTGGATCGCCTATAACACAAAACACTTTAGTTTTTCCCGAGACCTCCATCACATAATTCCCAACGCCTTATAAGCTGTCCTCATTTCCTCAATAGTCATTTGACCAGCAGCCGTTTCTATACCTCTTTCTAAAGAGGCCATTGTAAAATATCCCCCATAAATTGGTGACAGAAGTCTTGACAACTTACCCAGCGCTCCCATGGCAAAACAAACAATCTTAGCTTTCCCGCTTTCATCATGTAGAAATTGCAGCAGAGTCAAATTGTCTTTTAGACTTTGAGCTGTTGTCACTATCTTGCAAACATAAGCTTCCTTTTCGATTTCGCTCTTTAGAATCTGTTGTAGCTCCTTTCTTCCCGGCGTTTTTTCAAAGTCGTGAAATGATATTATAGGCTTGACGCCCAAGATTGACAGGTCTTTAATAACGCTTCTCAGCAGAGGAGAATCCAGCTCGACATCCACATATTTGAAACCGCTTAAGGCGGCATTTAAGAGAGCTTTTGTACGCTCCGTTTCACCTCCTGCAAATTTTCCACCACATCTCGAGGTCCTAATGGTTGCAATAAGTGGAGTTCCCGTGCATTCAGCTATTTCTCTTAAACCCTTAGAATTGGCAATTTTATCCAACCTAACCTCAATAAAGTCTGCCCCATATTTTTCAGATTTTTCAATAAGCTTTAACGCCTCATCAAGGCTCTTGGGCATGATGGAAACACATATTTTCACAGTCAAAGTTCTACAACCCTCTCCTCCTTAACTAGGATTCCAAAGTGTCTGCCACCCTCGAGTATGCATGCCAAAACCTCATCGCCGGGCTTCAGCGCCGTCACTGGTGCAGAGCCTTTTTCTGTTACAAGCCTAATTGTTTCGGCGTTCTGAGTTATGGTTTTAAAACGTTTTCCTTCGTGTTCTGCCTCGATGAGCAGCAACGGCCGCCACTCAATTTTGACTCTACCAATGTTTGTGAATCTGGCATTACCATTTCTGTCCACAATCATAAGCTCTTCTCCTGCTTTGAGCTCCGAAAGGTACCTCGTCTTGTCCGGGGAAGACATCACATAGAGAGATACAGGACCAGCGTTCACCCTAAAGGGTCTAGGTTGAACGAAGGGGTTTTGGTGGACCTCCGCCTCCACCAGGAATAGGCATGCGGACTGACACCCTAAAAGGAGACCTTCCCCTTCTTTCATCAAATCACAAGTGTCAACACAGACCCTGGCTCCCGTTCCAATCTGTTTGACCTCAACAATTTTCACCGATACGAGTTGTATTCGTGGAATCTGCCTTTTAACCAAGTAAGCAACTTTCACAAGCTCATCAGGATCGGATGTTTTTAGGACCACTCCATCAGCTCCTAGCTCAAGGGTTTCTAGAGCCAGTTTTGCCTCTTCAAGCGATGAAACCTCTGCTAGTAGCTTACTTTTTCCTCTAGTGTTAGCGACTAGATTTTCCAATGGTATAACCTTCCAGTCCAAGCAGTGGATTATTATATAGTCAGCTGAAAGGTCCGCGGCTTTGACAGCTTCCTTTTCGTCCTCCGCACCCTTAACAATCACCCTAACAGCCACAGATTTCCCGGCGTCTTTAATTTTCAGCAGTTCTCCCTCGTTGAAGTGCTCAAGCACTTGAATATCGCATTCACCACCTTTTGCCGCAACCCTAACTCCGGTCTTCTTAATGTCGCTTATCCTCCACCCGTCTACAACATAAATGGCATTACATGTCTGACTTGCAGAGCGGAGGATCTTCTCCACAACACCTTCAGGGACTGTCTTGTCAATTTTAAGCCAAAGCTCCCTCAAATTCCCTTCTTCCATTCATTTTTCCTCAAAGCATTCAGGCGGGATATAATCTGTTCCAAATTTTTCCCTCGCCTTAAGAAGGCGTTCACGCTGCTGCTTCTTCTTTCTTCCGCAAGCCCAGCCCTCTCCCTTGATCGAAAGGTCCGTCGAAATGAACCGTGTGGCCAGGCATTGCAAGGGGTTTCTCTTCACCTGTT
>JAWBXA010000007.1:22128-27460 GCA_038868115.1 Bathyarchaeia archaeon | reverse complement strand
GCCTTAAGAAGGCGTTCACGCTGCTGCTTCTTCTTTCTTCCGCAAGCCCAGCCCTCTCCCTTGATCGAAAGGTCCGTCGAAATGAACCGTGTGGCCAGGCATTGCAAGGGGTTTCTCTTCACCTGTTTCAATCGCCATCCGCCTAATGTAGGCTATATCCTCAGGCGAATCATCGGAAACAAAAATCCTTTCAGGACTGCAGAGCTCAGCGGCTTCAGCGATAAATTGGTGAAGCCTTGGAACTTTTATAGCTTGAAGTTTCACGTAGTTTTTTAAATCCACTTTTAGGCGTAAAACTTCTAGATGCTCTTCCACTTTGCCAAAAAGTTGACTTTGCATTTCAACCCTCTCAGCGCTTCACAGACAAAGCCGGCTCCTTTAATAAAGCTAGAGCCTTCTCAACATCTAGACCCTTATGAACTATGCCGACTAGCGCCCTCGTAATGGCTGTTGGGTTCTCATACTGAAAAACATTTCTTCCTATGGAAACTCCTGCACAGCCGACTTTTGTGGCGTTATAAACCATCTCCAGCAAGCTTTTGATTGAGTCAATCTTTGGGCCGCCTGCAATTATTAGGGGAACGGGGCACCCTTCAACAACCTTTCTGAAGGATTCGGGGTCTCCGGTATAGTTTGTCTTTATAACATCTGCACCAAGTTCTGCACCAACTCTTGCTACGTGGGCGACAAGCTGGGGGTCATGTTCGTTTGCAATTCTCGTTCCCCGCGGATACATCATGGCAAGTAGGGGTACACCCCATGCGTCACATTCGTCAGCCAGTTTGCCTAACTCAGCCAGCATTTCGTGCTCATGATCCGCGCCTAAATTTACATGGACTGAAACAGCATCGCACCCTAAACGGATAGCCTCTTCAACGCTGCAGACATTCACCTTCCAATTTGCGTCTGGGCCCATTTTGGTGCTCGCGGAAACATGTATGATGAGCCCAAGCCTGCCACTATCCACGTTTTTCGCTACGCCCTTGTGTAAAACAACGGCATCCGCTCCGCCAGCTGCGATCTTGTCAATGATGTTTTGCATATTCACAAGACCCTGTATTGGGCCACTTGTAACCCCATGGTCCATCGGAATTATTACAGTCCTGCCATCGTCACCAAATATCCTTCGCATCCTTCTACTTTTTCCTGTGAACATTTCCAACATCCTCCGCGATTTTAGCTTTCTTCTAAGGATTTTCTAACTATTGCTAGAGCTTCCTCCATACTTAACTTATCGACGAAGACGTTTATTCCAGAGGCCACCGTGAACAATCCATAAATGTTTATACCCTCTATGCTCAAGGCTTTGGCTATATTACCCACCACTCCAGGAGTTTCTTCAAGCTCTGCCTTTTTAATTTTGATCAAGGCAAGGTTTTTCCTCACGGCCATTGCTATGGCCTCTGGGTTATCGTGAACCACCGTGTGAAGAGGTTCAAGAATTTTATCAAGCATGTTTTCAGGAACATACATTATTAGAGAGTCATAATTGGCTGAAAATCCTAAAAGTTGAACCCCTGAAATCTTCAATTTCTGAATAACTTGGTGCAAGACATCTGGGGATTGAGAAAGTCCTTTCCCAACAATGGTTATGGATGCTATTGCTTCTGGAAAGTCAATGCTAGCAACGTTTTTCGTAAGGGAGCCTTTAATAACCGTCCCTTCAACGTTTAAATCACAGTGAGCATGATTTATGATTTTAACATCTACCCAGTCTTCCTTGTATTTCAAAGCTTTTTTCTGCAGGAACTTTTGGGAAGAACTTGCAAGCCCAATCAACGAGTTAACATCTATCTGAAGTATTTTTTTTGCAGGCTTTATAAGCTTTGGGTCAGCCGTCATTATGCCGTCCACATCTGTTACAAGTATAACCTGCTTCGCCTTTAGAGCGCGCGCCAGTACAAATGCCGTTATGTCGCTTCCACCTCTCCCCATGGTTGTAATTTTACCATCTAATGTTTTACCAATGAAGCCTGGGATGACAACTGTGATACCCTCATTAAGCAAGGGCAAGACATGCTTACAGATCCTTTCTTCACATATTTCCAATATTGGATCAGCATCCATTGGCACGTCATTGGTGATTATTGGCCAGTCTGGATCGGATGGATCGAAATATCGACACTTTATGTTATTCGCTTTCAAAGCCACAGAGAATATTCTTGCGCTTGTCCTTTCACCCATAGCTAAAACATCATCAATATCCATGCATGCCATTTTTTCACGGTTTGTGACTTCCCTCACAGCTTCGAGCAGAAAATCTGTGGTTTTACCCATAGCGGAAACAACCACTGCGATCTTTGTTCCCTTACCCAATTCCTTTACGATAGCTTTAGCGGCGCTAGATATTTTTTCACCATTCGCTAAGCTGCTTCCTCCAAATTTCACAACGAGAATAGAGCCATGAACACGTTGATTCTCCTCCACAGCTCAACCCCCTAAAAGAGAAACCGGAAACCGGTGAGGCCGCGGTTTCTCCTAATAGTTAAAGGTACACCAATAGCCACTAAAATGAAACTCGAATAACTTTTGCGTGGCCATTGGCTTATCCATCGGACCAACAATAACGGCGGCCATTATATTTATACTTTTTGGTTTCCAGTTCCATATTAAAAGACGCTGCAGCCTCTTAAGCCCTAAATTTAATGGTTGAGTCGGTTTTGAGTATTTCAACCATGTCGTTTAACATCTTACTCGCGGTTTCAATGGAGCCTGCTCCATGCCCCACAATAGTGATTTCCTTTGCAAGATCTGTTTTTAGTTCAATAGCGTTTAGTGTGTTGTCGACGCATATTTTGTCGTTTAATGATATAAACATTGGTTCGACGAGCAGTCTGCTTTCATCTGCAAGTCCAATCAGCTTGATGGCGCAACCCTTTTTACGAGCCTCCTTTAAGTCCTCAACTTCTATTCTCTCTATGCCCTCAACCTTCTGTATGTCCCTATACGTCACCCTTCTCTTTAGCAGAGCGTTTGCCAAAATCACTACTTTACATGCAGTGTCTATCCCCTTCAAGTCATATGTTGGGTCTGCTTCACATATACCCTTCTCCCTCGCCTCCTTTATAGCTTCTTCAATGGAACATTGATTTTCAATCATCTTTGTGAGTATGAAGTTAGTTGTTGCGTTTAACACTCCCCTAATGGATGTGATTCGGTTTCCGGAGAGACAATGCTCCGCTAAGCTTATTACGGGTATAGCCCCGCCCACAGTGGCGTCAAATTTGAACCGAACGTTATGCTTTTTCGACTCTTCCAATAGTTTGTTAAATGCAACAGCTAGCGGTCCTTTATTGGCCGTTATTACGTGCTTGCCTGTTCGTATGGCCTCCAGCATAAAGGATAAACCGGGTTCACCGTTCACCGTGTTGGTTGGAGTGGTTTCCACCAGGATTTCCGCATCCACGTTGTCTAAAACCTCTAAACCAGTTACACCTAACATGCCATACTCGGGATAATGCGCTATGGTCCCCCTTAACTCTTTGATGTGTAATGCTTTTTCGATGTCAAGTCCTTCCGGATTTATGGCTGCTCCCCTTCTATCAACAATAGCCACAATTTTTGGAGATATGCCAAAATTCTCCACCAAAAAGCTGTATTTAACGTTTAATACTCTAGCAAACCCTCGACCCACATTTCCAAAACCAATCATTATGATCCTAGGCTTCATGATTTATCACCTTCCATAACGCCTCCAAGCTGGGTTCAATTTCAATAACTCCCTCGCATGCCCTTATGGCAGCTTCTGGATCCTTCAAACCATGGCCTGTGGCAACGCAAACAATTGTCTCGTCTACATTGATCTCGCCGTTTTCAACAAGCTTTTTAAGTCCGGCTATGCTAGCAGCGCTGGCGGGTTCTATGAAAATTCCTTCTTTCCTAGCCAAAAGTTTCTGTGCACTGATTATTTCGTCATCAGTAACCGTCAGGGCTGTGCCCTTAGACTCTCTTAGAGCATTTAATGCCCTCTTCCAGTTTACGGGATTCCCTATGCGAATGGCCGTTGCTATGGTCTCCGGGTTTTTAACAGGCTCTATCGTGGCGCTATTCGTTGCAAAAGCCTTTGCTATTGGGTTGACTCCAGCCGCCTGCACACCAACCATTTTGGGCAGTCTTTCAATGAGCTCTAAGGCTTTTAACTCCTTAAAGCCCTTCCAGTAAGCGGTTATATTCCCAGCGTTTCCAACAGGCAGAATCACCCTATCGGGGACTTGCCATCCAAACTGGTCGCATATCTCAAAGGCCGCGGTTTTTTGTCCCTCAATTCTAAAGGGATTTACTGAGTTCAAGAGGTATAGGCCAATCTGTTTGCTTGCTTCTCTTGCTATCTGGAGGGCGACATCAAAGTTGCCTTTTATCCCCACCACAACCGATCCGTACATCATTGCTTGTGCAAGCTTTCCAAGGGCTATTTTTCCAGCCGGAATCAATACTATGCATGGGAGGCCAGCCTTGGCTGCGTATGCAGCTAAGGAGGCGGACGTGTTTCCTGTAGAGGCACAAGCAACAGCCTTTACGCCAAGCTCTAAAGCTTTGGAAACCCCCACGGTCATACCCCTATCCTTGAAAGAACCAGTTGGGTTTGCTCCCTCATTTTTGACGTATAAGTTTTTGATTCCTAATTCTTTGCCGAGTCTGTCGCATTTGTATAACGGTGTGTTCCCCTCATTTAAAGTGACAATCTTAGTTTCGTCAAAAACTGGCAAGAAATCCTTATATTTCCATACCGAAATTGGTTTCGGTCTCCAATCTCCCGTTTCGATTTTTTCCTTTAACAATTTTTCGTTAATTTGCACTTCGACTAGGTCGCCGCACTTCTCACAATTGTATATTATTTCGCTTATGGTATACTCCGCGCCACATTCGATACATCGCATAGAAATCATTTCTCCTCCCTCCATACGATCCTTGCGCCTGGTCCCGGTTTCGTGATTATAACTTCACAGCATATTCCATGGGCCTCAAAACCTTCCTTCATTGCTTCCGCCACCCTGTCTTCCAAATTTTTTGAAGCGTCAACAAGTGCCAAAATAGACGGACCTGACCCACTTATTGCGACGCCTATAGCTCCGGCTTTAAAGGCCCTCTTTTTCACTTCAGGGAACCCTGGAATTAAACTAGCTCTGTATGGTTCAGCAATTAGGTCGCTCATTCCCATTCCCATCAGATCCAGGTTGTTCGTTAAAATACCGCTGATGAATGCCGCTGCCCTCGCAATGTTATGTACAGCATCAGAAAGTGTAACATGTTTGGGAAGAACTGAGCGGGCTCTATGCGTCTCCAATACTATTTCCGGTGTGGCTATTACAAACTTGGCGTTTTCAGGCATGGG
>JAWBXA010000007.1:18679-22030 GCA_038868115.1 Bathyarchaeia archaeon | reverse complement strand
GTGGGAGGAAGATTTAGTTTGTTAGGAATCGCTTTGCTTTATGGCGTCCCTTTTTATGAGTAGTTTGTTTATACCGTTGATCATGGCTTCAACACTTGCCTTAACAATGTCTTCGCTTGCACTACCCGCTGAAACAATGCTTCCTTGATCATCTTCAACCTTTATCACGACTTCGGCAATGGCGTCCGAACCACCTGTTATTGCCTCAAGTCTATACTCTTTTAATTTAACTCCCACCAACCTATCCACGATTCTCTGTATGGCCTTTATTGCTGAATCTACGGGGCCAACGCCTGTTTCGGTTGCAATATATTCTTTATCGTTGATTGTAAGTTTTACTGAAGCCATTGGCGTTGTTTCGCTTCCAGTTACAACAGTAAACCCTGAGAGTCTAACAATGTTTTTTTCCGGAATTCCCGTAACGGCTCTTGCTATGGCGAAGAGGTCCGTATCCGTTACCGGTTTACCCTTGTCGCCTAAAGCTTTCACACGCCTAAAGATCTCGTTTAGCTGGTCATCGGTGACATATATCCCTGCAGCCTCGAGTTCGGCTTTCAATCCCTGTCTTCCCGCATGTTTACCTGCAACTATTTTCCTTTTCCTGCCAACCATTTCAGGTGTTAGGGGTTCAAATGTTTCCGGTTTAACCACGACACCTTTAGTGTGTATTCCCGATTCATGGGCGAAGGCATTTTCGCCAACAATTGCCTTGTTGGGTTGAAGCGGGATTCCCGTTAACCGTGAGACAATCTTCGATGTCTCATACAGCAGTTTTGTATTTATCCCTGTTTTTTTCTTATATATTACATGAAGAGCCATCACAACTTCTTCTAAGGCAGCGTTGCCGGCCCTCTCGCCTAAGCCATTTACGGTCACGTGAACTTGCGTTGCTCCGCCCTCAACTCCCGCCAGAGAATTTGCCACAGCCATTCCGAAATCATTGTGGCAATGTACGCTTATCGGAACCTTTATAACCTTTTTCAGCTCGTTTATGAGATTTCTCATAAAGCATGGGCTTGCAACTCCAACGGTGTCTGGAATGTTTATTCTATCCGCTCCACATTCCTGCGCTACTAAGCATATTTTCTTTAGGAAGTCCAGATCTGTCCTGGTTGCATCCATTGGCGAAAACTCGCAGATGAAGCCATGAGCCTTTATGTACTGGATGATCTCTTCGGTTTCCATTAACACTTTTTCACGTGTGCTATTTAGGACATATTTTATTTGGATGTCTGATGATGAAATAAACGTGTGAATAGAGTCTACTTCACATGCCATCGCCGTATCTACATCGCTTTTCGTCGCCCTTGTAAGAGCACATATCTCCGCTTTAAAACCTGCTTCGGCGATTCTTTTGACAGCTTGAAATTCGCCTTCAGAAGCCGATGGAAAGCCCGCCTCGATTACGTCTACTCCGAGCTTGTCCAACTGCAGAGCTATCTCCAATTTCTCATCTGGAACCAGAGAGACCCCTGGTGTTTGCTCCCCATCCCTTAGGGTTGTATCGAAAATTCTGATGTATTCCGTCATTTTAATCGCCTCCAACTAGCACCTTAATTTCTTTGGCGATGGCTTCACCCATCCCTATGGTGGTTAGCGAACCGCCTAAGTCTGGAACCGTCAAGCCTTTCCTTATGACTTCTGCAACTCCCGTGTCGATCGCTTGGGCGGCTTCCGTGCACCTTTTATCGCCATATTTTTGGCCCAGCCATTCAAGCATCATTTTAGCCGCCAGAATCATGGAACACGGGTTAGCTGTGTGTTTCCCCACGCGTGTCGGCGCCGATCCATGTATGGGTTCAAAGATTGCGTAGTCATCGCCTATGTTTCCGCCTGGAGCCATTCCTAAACCTCCAACAAGTTGAGCCGCTTCATCGGACAATATGTCTCCAAACATGTTTGTGGTCACTATCACGTCGTAGTTTTGCGGTTCCTTGATTAGTCTCATGGCTGCAGCATCAACATACTGTTCGTTGAATGAAATGTGAGGATATTCTTTAGCCACTTTACGGCAAACCTCTGCGAAAAGCCCACAAGTCTTCCTCATGACGTTAGCCTTATGGACGGCTGTCACCATACGTTTTTTGTTTCGAATCCCGGCGAGATCGAAAGCTTTTCGAACTATCCTTTCGCATCCTTTCCGCGTTATAACCCTCAGAGCCACAGCAATTTCATCATCAAGCGTGAATTCAATCCCCTTGTAAACGTCTTCAGTGTTTTCCCTGACAATAACTAGGTTAATGTCATCCCTTAGGCAAAGTGCACCAGCATACGATTTGATTGGCCGAATGTTGGCGTACAAATCCAACATTATTCGAAGCTTGACAATAACATCTGCAGCAGTTTCTCCCACAGGGCCTTTCAAGCAAACATGCGCCCTCTTAATAGCCTCAACGGTCTCGTCTGGAAGAGCAACACCAAACTTTTCGAGGCAGGAGTCACCAGCTTCGAGAAACACAAATTTAAAATTTAAGTTGAACTTCTCCTCCACAGCCCCAAGAACCTTCAACGTCGCTTCAGTCAGTTCTGGACCTACGCCATCACCCGGGATTATGGCAACTTTATAACTTGCCATGTACTTCAAGCCTCCTTTTCAGATGTTCCACCAATCCACCAGCAGCTATTATTTCTAAAATGAAACTTGGAAGCTTTGACGCTTGCAACCTTAAATTTTTTGTTAAATCCACAATTTCCCCATCAGCCAAGTTAACGAGAAGATCATCGTCATTACTTATTTTTTCGAGGATTGAAACACATTCAACTACGGGTAATCCAATGTTTATGGCGTTTCTAAAGAATATGCGGGCAAATGATTTTGCGATAACGCATCTAACTCCTGCATGTTTCAAGGCGATGGGAGCATGTTCACGACTTGAACCGCATCCAAAATTTTTACCAGCGACAACTATGACCCCTCTCCGTGCCTTCTCATAGAATGTGGGGTCTAGCCCTTCCATGGCGTGCTTCGCCAACTCGTTTGGATCCAGCGTAGTCAAGTATTTGCTGGGAATTATGACGTCGGTGTTGACGTCGTCCCCGAAAATAATGGCTTTACCTCTAACCTCCAACTCTACTCACAGCCTCCTCGGATCTGCAATTTCACCCTTTAAGGCGGAGGCTGCAACAGTTGCCGGAGAAGCCAAATATATTTTAGCTTTTGGGCTTCCCATCCTTCCAGTAAAATTTCTATTCGAAGAGCTTATGCAAGTTTCACCTTCTGCCAGCAGCCCCATGTGACCTCCAAAGCACGCACCACACGTAGGGTTGCAGATGCACGCACCAGCCTCTGCAAGCGTTTCTAGCACCCCCTCCTTCAAAGCCTGCAAGTAAACTTCATGGGATGCTGGCGTA
>JAWBXA010000007.1:0-18583 GCA_038868115.1 Bathyarchaeia archaeon | reverse complement strand
CCAGCAGCCCCATGTGACCTCCAAAGCACGCACCACACGTAGGGTTGCAGATGCACGCACCAGCCTCTGCAAGCGTTTCTAGCACCCCCTCCTTCAAAGCCTGCAAGTAAACTTCATGGGATGCTGGCGTAACTATAAACCGCACACCGTCCTTAACCTTTTTACCCTCAACAATTCTAGCAGCCATCCTCAGGTCTTCAATCCTCCCGTTGGTGCACGATCCAATAAAAGCCTGGTCAATAGGAGTACCTTCAACCTCTGAAACTGGTTTAACATTGCCAACGGAGCTGGGACAGGCAACCTGTGGCTCTAAAGAGCTAATATCCAAGTCAATGACCTTAGCATATTTTGCATTTGCGTCGCTCTTTAGAGGTTTAATTTGTCTTCCAGCCCTATCTTTAACGTAGGTAATAACTTTCCTGTCAGGATTTATTATTGCGGTCTTCGCCCCAGCCTCAACAGCCATGTTGCAGATAGTTAGTCTATCACTTATGTTCATGTTTTTGATCACCGGTCCATCAAACTCCATGGCCTTATAATTGGCTCCATCAGCTCCTATGTGGCCTATGATGCTTAGTATCAAGTCTTTTGCACTAACAAACTTTTGAAATTCCCCATTAACATTGAACTTTATTGTTTCTGGAACTTTCAGCCATATCTTGCCCATAGCGAAAACGGCGGCCATCTCCGTTGAACCTATACCTGTCCCGAAGGCTCCTAAAGCACCATAAGTGCACGTGTGAGAGTCGGCGCCTACAATTAACTCGCCAGGCCTTACATGGCCCTTTTCCACCATCACTTGATGGCAGACACCGCCGAAACCCACATCATAGAAATACCAAATACCTTGTTCTTTTGCAAATTTCCTCATAATTTTGTGGATTTCCGCGGACTTAACAGAATCCGCTGGGACTTGGTGATCTAGAACTATGACTATTCTTCTGTTATCCCAGACTTTTTTCACGCCTATTTTATAGAATGTTTCAACCGTTAATGGACCGGTTATGTCATTAACCATTGCTACATCAACGTTTGCTTCTACAATTTCCCCTGGGGAAACCTCCTTTCGGTTGGAAGCCCTTGCTAAAATCTTTTCAGAGATGTTCATCTGCTTCCTCTGTCGGCTATTTTTCGAGTCCAGCCATTTTCCTTACGAACCTACCAACCCTTTCCAGTTCGTGGTTTCCAATTTCCTCTATCATCTTTTTCAGTCTCTTTTCGCCTTTCCTATGTTCTTCTATCCAATCTTTGGCAAAGGCGCCGCTTCTAACGTATTCAACAACCTTCCGCATGTTTTCTTTGACATGACCATTTATAACTTTTGGACCGACTGTTAAACCGCCATACTTTGCTGTGTCTGAAACTGCCTGCAGCATCCCAATAATCCCCTTTTGGTAAATCAAGTCCATTATCAGTTTGGCCTCATTGCAAGCTTCGAAGTATGCCAGCTCCGGCGGGTATCCGCTTTCCACGAGCACTTCAAACCCATTTTTTATAAGTTCGATCAGCCCACCTACGAGGACCGTCTGTTCACCTATTAAGTCGCTTTCAGTTTCATCCTTAAAC
The DNA here is from genome assembly GCA_038868115.1 of Bathyarchaeia archaeon. Lineage (GTDB taxonomy): Archaea > Thermoproteota > Bathyarchaeia > Bathyarchaeales > Bathycorpusculaceae > JAGTQI01. Next base: position 17,017 of record JAWBXA010000007.1, on the reverse strand, counting down.
GTTGTCTCTATAACACCTGCTCTAGTACACCCAAGCCCCTTGGCAATTGCCAAGGCTTTCTCTTTAGCCTTCCCACTAAAATCTTGGTAAACAGCTATAAGCGCTGGTACGCCGAAACCTCCAACGAAAGTTTCCCTGAGTCTTGGACCCGGGCTTTTGGGGGCAACCATGATGACATCGGTGTTCTTTGGGGGAATTATTTGCTTAAAGTGAATGCTGAAGCCATGCGCAAAATCCAAAGTTTTCCCTTCGGTCAAGTTAGGGGCTATTGACTCCTTATAAACCTCTGGCTGACTCATGTCCGGTATTAAGAAGAGTATTATATCGCCCCTTTTCGTGGCTTCCGATATAGAGTAGACATCAAATCCATCTTTACGAGCTTTGCCCCATGACCTGCCATTGGGTCTAAGGCCCACGATAACGTTCAGACCTGAATCCCTCAAGTTTTTTGCCTGCGCTTCTCCTTGGCTCCCATACCCTATTACAGCCAGGGTTTTATCTTTTATTAAATCTAAGCTCGTATCAGAGTCAAAATAAACCCTCACCATCTATTCACCACCTCCCACACTACTTGTGACCTCACCTCTCGACAGAGCCGTAATTCCGGTTCTGGCTATTTCTTTAATCCCATAAGGCTTCACAATATTTATGAAGGCATCTATCTTATCAGGGTCACCGGTAATTTCAACAGTTAGCGATTTATGCGAAACATCCACAACTCGTCCCTTAAAAATTTCTGCATAATTGATTATGTCTGTTTTCGCCCCATAATCCGGAGCTGTCACCTTTACTAAAGCTAACTCACGAATAACGGTATTTTTTGGGTTCAGTATGCTCACTTTAACAACTTCAATAAGCTTTCTCAACTGTTTAACTACTTGTTCCACAATTTTTTCGTCCCCACCAACTGCAATGGTTATCCTTGCAAGTTCTTTCTTTTCGGTAAGGCCAACAGAAATGCTCTGAATATTAAAGCCTCTCCTTCTAAACAAATTTGAAACTCTAAAGAGCACGCCGGGTCTATGCTCAACGATTGCTGAAACAATGTACTCGTGTGTTACGTTCTTGGACTCCATCGCTCTCACTCCCAAATCATCCACTTTAGCCCTCTACCAGGCGGAACCATGGGAAGAACGTTTTCTTCTGGGGATATTGGCACATCTATAACTGTTGTCACATCGCTTTTAATGGCCTTTTTGAATGCTAAGGAAAATTCTTCCAAAGTTTTTACGCGGAAACCTTGAGCTCCATAAGCTTCAGCCAACTTTACAAAATCTGGCACTTTTCCTAAATTAACTGCAAAATACCGCCTATTATAGAAAAGTCTCTGCCACTGAGCCACCATTCCAAGAACCGAATTATTTAACACTACGACAGTTACTGGGATATTCTCCTCGACGGAGGTGGCGAGGTCTTGCTCAGTCATTATGAAGCTTCCGTCGCCAGCTATATCTACTACTGGGACCTCTGGATGCGCCACCTTCGCGCCTAGGGCTGCGGGGAAACCGAAACCCATAGTTCCAAGTCCTCCAGAAGAGATAAAAGTTCTTGGCTCGTAAACCTTCAAGTATATGGCGGCCCACATCTGGTTTTGACCAACCTCCGTTGTTATGATCGCATTGTCAGGAAGAAGCTGACGGATCTCAGCCATAAGCCTTGGCGGTTTAAGTTCGCTTTCACAGTTTGCTTTCCCCTCTAGCTGCTCTTTTAACTCCTTAATTTTCGCCATTAACGCGGTTCGCTCCTTTTTAGCGATTTTTGCTTGAAGCAGCTTGTAGATTTCCCGCAAAGCCTTTTTTGCGTCGGCTACTATTGGCACGTCCGCTTCAACGTTTTTCCCGATCTCCGCAGCATCAATGTCTATGTGTATTATTTTAGCGTCTGGACAGAATTCGTCCGCCTTGCCGGTGGTTCTATCCGAAAACCTAGTGCCCACGGCTAGCAGAACATCGGCCTCCTGAACCAGCTTGTTTGAGGCTACCGTACCGTGCATTCCCATAAGGCCCGTTGCCAATGGATGGTTTTCAGGGATAGCTCCCTTGCCCATCAGAGTCGTTGCAACAGGAGCCATGAGAAGCTCGGCGACGGCTAAGAGCTCTTGTGAAGCATTTGAAGCAATAACCCCTCCTCCGGCAATTATCATCGGTCTTTCAGCAGCTGCCAGTATTTCAACAGCCCTCTTGACTTGAAGCGGATGCGGAGTATTGCTTGGTTGACGGGAGACAGTCTCAGACTCACCGTCGAATTCTACATCTGCCGATTCGGGTTGCACATCTTTTGGTATATCCACCAAAACAGGTCCAGGTCTACCTGACGAGGCAATTTGGAAGGCTTTCTTAACGGTCAATGGTATGTCTGACGCTTGCATCACTTGAAAATTGTGTTTGGTTATGGGGCATGTTATTCCGATAATATCTGCCTCTTGGAAAGCGTCTCGCCCTATAAGTCTCCTTGGAACTTGACCAGTAAACGCGACTATGGGTGACGAATCCATATAGGCGTTGGCTATTCCCGTAACAAGGTTTGTCGCGCCAGGACCCGAAGTGGCCATGCAAACGCCAACTTGCCCGCTGGAACGAGCGTATCCGTCTGCCGCATGTGCGGCACATTGCTCATGGCGCATTAGAATTGTCCTTATACTAGAATCTGCAAGGGCATCGTAGATGTCAAGCACTGCCCCTCCAGGTATGCCAAAAATCACCTTTACTTTTTGCTCCTCCAATGCTTTCACTAAAGCCTTTGCACCACTCATGACAACCATAAACTATCCCCTGAAACAGTAAGTGGAACAACTTGAAATGACTTCAACAAAGATTGAAACAGAATTTTACAACTGTAAATATAACGGTTTAAACGATCCCTAACATGCTTCGCAGATAAAATTGGTCCCTTTGAGAACGTTATCCCTCATTTTTACCTCCTCTTATTAAGGGCCCTCCTGTCTGGTTTCGTACCAAAAAGAAAGCTCAAACTTCTCTTCAATCTCCTTAAAGTCTTTTATTTTCAACTCATTGTCTTTATTGAACCTCTTTTGTTTTGGCATTAATTCACCGCTAGGATGTCAATGCGAATACTACTTAGTTTCAAATAAATTTTTTGGACAAAAATTTTTGTCCAACAGGAATTCAGAACATCCCTTCTCTATGATTAATAGTGCCATTTCTCCTTTTTCTGTTAATCTGACGGGGACACCTTTAGCTCTTTTATTCCCCGCGACTATTATTCCAGAGTCCCTTAACCTGCTCAGGTTCCATTTAACGGTCGATTTAGGTACATGCATTTCAACGGACAGCTTATTCACAAGCTGGTAAAATAGTAAGTCATGATTCTCTTTCACCTTCGCCAAATACTTCAACTGTTTTACACTCAGACGTTTTTTGACAATCAAATCAAGGAGTTCCAGAAGAGTTCTGCAAATGGTTTCGCAGTTCTTTTGGGGTTTTCCGGCGCTATTCGCTATTTGTCTGTTGTCAGCTGGTTTGACAAGACCCCGCCTGAAGAGTTCTATTCCTCCGCACCTCATCTTACTTTTCCACGTGTTCGTCAGGTAGATTTCCCTGTTTAAGGAATGGCCTGTTGACTTTCCCTTTCGATATGATGTTGTTTATTCCATTCAACATGGCCTCAACGCTTGCCATAACAATGTCTTCATGAGCCCCCCATGCCGTCGTTGTCATGTCACCTTTGCTTAAGTGAACCACGACTTCCACGATGGCGTCCGTTCCTCCGGAAATCGATTTTACGTAATATCCGTCAAGTTTTATTGGTTCTATCGTTTGAACAGCTTTTCGTATAGCATTTATCGCCGCGTCCACCGGTCCAACCCCAGTCGCTGCACCTGCAATAACTTTGCCCTTAACCTTAAGTTTCACGGAGGCTGTAGGGGTCACTTTGTTTCCAGTAACCACCGTTAACTCTTGAAGCCTAAGAGGCCTGCTGTGTGGCAGATTCATAACTGCTTCGGCGATCGATACTAAATCCGAATCAGTAACTTTTTTGCCTTTATCTCCTAACATTTTAACTTTCGCAAATATCTCTTTTAATTGCTCTTCATTGGGAAATATGCCCATCTCATTCAAAGCCGCTTTTATTCCCTTAGAGCCTGCATGTTTGCCAACCACTAGTCGCCTGGTTCTTCCAACGAGGGCCGGCGGTATTGGCTCATACGTCACCGGGTTATTCAGAATTGCGTGAGTGTGTATGCCCGATTCATGAGCAAAGGCATTCTCGCCGACGATGGCCTTGTTAGGCTGCACTGGAACACCAGTCAACTTAGAAACAAGTACGGATATCTCATAAAGCAAATTCATTTTTATGGGCACTTTTACTCCGTAAAGCAACTCCAATGCAACCACAACCTCCTCTAGGGCGGCGTTGCCAGCCCTTTCACCTAAGCCGTTAATGGTTGTATGTACCTCTTTGGCACCAGCTCTTAAGGCGGCAATTGAATTTGCAACGGCCATTCCGAAATCATCATGACAGTGGACGCCGAAAGTCACACCTGGAAAACTTTTCACCAAGTCTGAATAGAAAGTGTAGGCTTTTTCTGGAGTTAACACTCCAACAGTGTCGCATGGAGTCACTATGTCTGCGCCAGCGTCCAAACTCACTGCTATCAGCTTTTTTAAGAACTGTTCTTCGCTCCTTGTTGCATCTTCGGCTCCAAACTCCACTTTAAGGCCGTGATCTTTGGCGTATTGGACGCATTCTTCTGCAATTTTTAAAATGTCTTCATGTTTTTTCTGGAGCTTGTGCTTAATGTGGATTTCAGAGGATGGAATTACTAAGAAAACAGCGTCGGCGTCGCTGTCCACCACAGCATCGATATCTTTTTTGTTTGCTCTTGCAAAGCTGAATATTTCTGCCTTAAGCCTTTCCTTTGCAGTCAACTTTATTGCTTCAAATTCTCCCTCTGTAGCCGCTGCGAAACCAGCCTCAATGGCGTCCACCCCGAGCTCATCAAGTTTCTTCGCTATTTCAAGTTTCTCTCTAGGCGTTAAAGAAACTCCAGGAGTTTGCTCTCCATCCCTTAAGGTTGTGTCGAAAAATCGAATTTTCTCTGCGAAGTTATTCAACGATAAAGCTATACCCCATTTTGAGACCTCGCACACGAAAAATAGTACATGTTATATTAAAGCTTTTCTACTTTGTAATCAACAATGCCGGAGTGCGTATACAAGGCAAGGTGGAAAAATGAGGAGCGACGTCATTAAAAAGGGGTTAACCCGCTCTCCTCAAAGAGCCATATTAAAATGCTTAGGGTTAACGGACAACGATTTAGACAAGCCGTTTATAGCCGTGGTTAATAGCCACTCAGAGATTGTTCCAGGCCACATGCACCTTCGCCAAGTAGCCGAATATGTTAAGCAGGGCGTTCGATCAGCTGGAGGCGTGCCCTTTGAATTTAATACCATTGCAATATGTGACGGATTAACCATGGGACATTCAGGGATGCATTATTCTCTTCCATCACGTGAATTAATCGCCGACTCCGTAGAGGTGATGATTCAAGCAAACCAGTTTGACGGAATGGTTTTGATAACGAACTGCGACAAAATAACCCCAGGCATGCTTATGGCTGCGGCAAGACTGAACATTCCTTCAATAGTTGTTACAGGAGGCCCCATGCTTTCAGGCAAATTAAAGGGTAAAATAGTGGACGTGACAACGATTTTCGAGGCTATAGGAGAAGTTAAGGCTGGAAAGCTCAGCCTAGACGAGCTGAAAATGATTGAGGAAAGAGCCTTCCCCGGGTGCGGTTCATGTAATGGAATGTATACTGCAAACACTATGGCATGTGTAACCGAGGCATTGGGCATGTCACTTCCGGGGTGTGCAACAGCCCTTGCATTTTCTTCAGCCAAATTGAGGATTGCCAAGGAAAGCGGGGAGAAAATTGTAGAACTAGTCCATAAAAACATTAAGCCAAGAGATATAATGACGAAAGAGGCTTTTGAAAACGCGGTTGTAGTAGACTTGGCCCTTGGCGGTTCAACAAACGCCGTGCTACACTTGAAGGCAGTAGCGAAAGAGGCTGGGGTAGATGTTCCCTTGAGCATGTTTGACAATTATGGGAGGAAGGTTCCACATCTATGCGACATGAGGCCAGCGGGTCCACACGATCTTCAAGAATTAGACGAGGCTGGTGGAATTCCAGCTTTAATGAAGGAGTTAATGCAGTTTCTACATTTGGATATAATAACAGTTACTGGTAAAACTGTTGGGGAAAACATTAAAGATGCAGTGGTTTATAACCGTGAGGTGATTAGACCGCTTAACAATCCTGTGCACAGTGAAGGTGGCCTGGCAATATTACATGGGAACTTGGCTCCAAAGGGGGCTGTTGTGAAGCTGAGTGCCGTTCCACATAAAATGCTTCGCCATACTGGCCCGGCTAAAGTTTATGATTCGGAAGAAGACGCGGTCACAGCTATTTTAGACGGGAAAATAGTTGAAGGCGACGTTGTTGTGATCAGATATGAAGGCCCGAAGGGAGGACCCGGAATGAGGGAAATGCTTTCGCCAACATCAGCAATAGCTGGCATGGGCTTACTTGAATCAGTTGCTTTAATTACCGATGGAAGATTTTCTGGAGCCAGCAGAGGGCTATGCATAGGCCATGTTTCGCCAGAAGCTGCGGATGGGGGACCAATAGCAATATTAGAAGATGGCGACATTATCGAGATTGATCTACCTCTGAGAAAAATAAACGTGAAATTAAGCGGCGAAGTTATCAGAAATCGCCTTATCCACTGGAAGCCTAAACCGCCAAAAATCTGTTCGGGATACATCCAAAGATACGCATATCTTGTCGGAACGGCTGATGAAGGAGCAGTTTTTAAGGAAAGCCATGTTAAGTGGGGCTTATGAAAGAAAGACTTCTAAAGGTCGCTTTTCAGGGAGAAGTTGGAGCTTACAGCGAAGCGGCCGTCTATAAGCATTTCGGTACTAAAGTTCAACCTATTCCTTGCAAAAGTTTTCAAGAAGTTTTCAGCAAGGTTGATACGGGACTTGTTAATTTTGGTGTACTCCCAATAGAAAACTCGATTGAAGGCAGCGTGAATCAAGTCTATGACCTACTATTAACACACAACCTCATGATTTGCGGAGAAGTTGTTGTCAAGATAGAACACTGCCTAATAGGAAACCCAAACTCTGATCTAATACACATAAAAAAGGTTTATTCACATCCACAAGCTCTGGCCCAATGCTCCGATTATTTGGAGAGGCTGAGATGCGAGGTAATACCGACTTACGATACAGCCGGAAGTGTCAAGATTGTTAAGGAGAGAGGATTAATAGACGAAGCTGCGATAGCCAGCGAAAAAGCTGCAGAAATCTACGGAATGAAAATCCTCGCAAGAGATATTTCCAACTACCCAGACAATTATACTCGATTTGTAATAATATCAAGAATGGATGCTCCACCAAGCGGCAACGACAAAACGTCAATAATTTTTTCAGTTAAACACGTTCCCGGAGCCCTTTATGAGGCTTTAGGCGTGTTTGCCAAAAGAGAGATCAATTTAACAAAAGTAGAATCTAGGCCAACTAGGAAAAAACCTTGGGAATACGTATTCTACCTCGACTTCGAAGGTCACAGGATTGAAGCAAGATGCGCTGACGCCTTAAAGGAACTCCAAGATAAAACTTTATTTGTGAAGGTTTTAGGTTCCTTTCCAAAAGTTGTTTAGATAAACTTCAGCATATAGTGCCTCATCCATTCTTTGTTAAGTGCTACTTCTTGCTATGTCTCTACTATACGCTAGGATTTGTTCCGTTCAGTCTAAGAACCATCCAAAGAATGGGGTACACCTGGTCCAATTTTTGATGTAGGAGATTGTTAAGGAGCAAGGCTAAAAGGGAGTCTACAACCCTGAAGCTATCGCATTTACCATAAAAGTGACTTATGAGCTAAAGTTAACTATGCGACTATCGACACTGTCAGAGATGAACTCTCAGATGGTGAATGGAATGAGTGAGTGCTGACGTAGAAAACATATGCGGACATCGTTACTGCCGACAGACTCATAGAGGAAACTCAAATATTTAAGGTAATAGTGGTGAGCAACTTTGGCGATGGTTTTCGCTAAAAGTAGTGTTGACGGACAAACTCAAGTTGGCTATAATAACACTGCGATGCTTCACCCAAGTCAACAATAAAATTTATATTGAACCAATGCTCTTTTTATAGAGCGTGATGCAAGTGAGGGACTACGTTCATAAAGGGCGATTGCCTTCACTTCTAAACGTTGGAGTCAACCGTTAAATCTTGGCTTTTTAGTTCTCAGGCTAAATGTAGTTTCTATTCAGCGTTCTCTCGCAAATAACGGAAGGAGGTTGAAATTTTGAAGGTGAAATTCGCAGTTCCAGCTGGCTCTCTACAAAAAGCAACATTTGAGGTCTTTGAAAAAGCCGGGTACCGTGTTTCCGGACAAGAGAGAAGCTATAGGCCTGTAATCAACGACCCCGAAATAGAGTTAAGAATCCTAAGGCCGCAAGAGATTCCTATACTTGTAAGCGAGGGACTATACGATGTTGGAATATCCGGCTATGATTGGGTTAAGGAAACCAACGCGGACGTTGAGTTGCTTCAAAACCTTGAGTATGGCAAAGTAAAGCTTGTGGCTGCCGTGCCGAAAAGCTGGACTAACATAAACTCATTTTCGAGTCTGCTTGAAACATTTTTGACCAACGAAAAAAGCATTCGGATATCAACAGAATACTTGAACATCACAGCACGCTACATTCAAAACAACCCCGTGTACCGCAAGTTTTTCGGCCATTTGGAGCCGCTAACAATTACGCCATGGTGGAGGAAGGGTGAAAATTTAAAGGTCGCCATCTTCTTATCATTTGGAGCTACGGAGGCTAAACCTCCGGAGGTTGCAGATGCAATAGTTGATATAACGGAAACTGGGACAAGCCTTGAACAAAACAACCTAAAAGTCATTGAAGTCCTGTTGGAGTCTACCGCGTATTTGATAGCGAACAAAAAATCCCTCCAGTCTGAAAAACGGGAGAAAATTTTTGACATAAAAGCGATGTTGAAGGGTGTTGTTGACGGATCAAAGAGGCTCCATATATTTGTAAACGTTAAAAAAGAGAATCTGGAGCCGCTTCTAAAAGAGCTGCCTGCCCTGAAAAGGCCTACGATATCTCCGTTGGCTGACGAAGGCTGGTACGCAATAAACACGATCATTGACAGAGACTCCTTCTTCAAAGTTCTTCCGACGATACGGAAGCTGGCGCAAGGACTGGTGGTTTATGAGCCAAAGCAGGTGCTGGCTTTAGAAGAGGGCTAAACAGTAATGAAAATCATAAACGCATATGACGCTTCACTCGTAAAAAAAGATTTGCTGCAAAGAAGACTTCAAAAAAGAAATGATGAGTTAGAGGCTTACGTAAGGGAAATAATAAAGAAAGTTCAAATGGAGGGCGATTCCGCCTTAATAGAGTTCACGAAAAAATTTGACAACGTCTCCTTTGACGCTGAAAGTTTAAAAGTCAGCCAGGAAGAAGTAAAGGAGGCCTATGAAAAAGTCACGGGAGAACAAGTTCGCGCCTTAAAATCCATAAGGGAGCGACTGGAAACTGTTGAAAGGAAGGCTCTGGAGAGGTTAAGCTTAGAAATGGAAATTGACGGGATTCACATCCAGTTCCAGGCACGTCCTCTGCAAAGGGTTGGATGCTACGTTCCAGGAGGAAGAGCCGCATACCCAAGCACGTTGCTGATGACCGTGGTTCCAGCTCTTGTTGCCAGCGTGCCAAACATCGTGGTTTGCTCTCCACCCGATAGAAATGGATCACTTAACCCTCTAACTTTGGTTGCAGCTGACATATGCGGAGTTAACGAAATTTATAAAGTAGGAGGACCCCAAGCAATAGCCGCTATGGCTTACGGCACCCAAACCATAAAGCCTGTGGACAAAATTGTTGGACCTGGGAACATTTATGTGACTACGGCGAAAATGCTGGTTTCCCGCGATGTTGCCATAGATTTTCCGGCAGGCCCGAGCGAGCTTCTGGTTCTAGCTGACGAAACAGCTAACCCTCGTTATATAGCCCTTGACATGTGCGCCCAAGCTGAACATGGACCAGACTCAATTGCGGGTTTGGCCACAACCTCAAAAAGCCTTGTTGAAAAGACATTACGGGAGATAGAAGATATTTCGAAATCAACCCTCAGACGTGAAATTGTTGAAAAGGCTTTGTCAGAAAACGGCTTCATAGTCATGTGCAAAACACTGGACGAAATGGTCGAATTAACAAATAACTTTGCGCCTGAACACGTTGAGTTAATGCTAAAAAACCCCGAGGAAGTCATTAAAAGAATTTTTGCGGCGGGCATCGTTTCGGTGGGTCCGTATAGTCCAGCATCTTTAAGCGACTATTATAGTGGGACAAACCATGTGCTTCCAACAGGCGGATATGGAAGATTTTTCTCGCCCCTCTCTTGCTTAGATTTCGTGAAAAGGATTGCCGTTTTAAAGTGTTCTAGAAATGGCTTGCTGAAAGCCCGTGAACACGTCAAGATTTTGTCTGAAGCGGAGAATCTGCCTGGCCACTTTAAAGCTGTGGAGGAGCGGTTTACCGTTGAGAAGTCAAGCTAGGAATTTGATTAAGCAACGATTGGAAGCAATGCGGCTTAACTGCATCTTTAAAGAGCCCTATAAAAGTGCTGAGCGCTGGTCTGATTCTGAGAACCAAAAAGTGGCAAAGCTGAATTTAAACGAGAATTTCTTCATACCCCGCGAGAAGCTTCTCAAACTCATAATTGAAATTTTAGAGGATTTGGATCCTCGACTTTACCCTCAAGATGAAGGAGAAAGACTTAGAGAGAGAATCGGCGAATATGTGGGCTTTCCAGCCGATAATATAGTGGTTTGTAATGGAGGTGACGAGTCGCTAGAGAGAATTGCTCATCTATTCCTCGAAAAAGGCGAAGAAGCCATTACAATTTCGCCCACCTTCTCCATGTACCGTTTTGCGGTTAGTCTTCAAAGAGCAAAGCTTGTTGAAGTTCCTTTAAAAAGAGATTTTTCGTTAGATGTTGATGGACTGCTGTCTAATGTAACGCCAAAGACAAAGGTGCTGTTTTTATGTTCGCCGAACAATCCAACCGCAAACCAGTTTAGAATCGATGAAATTAGTATTTTGTCTGAGAGTTTTCCAGGAGTCGTTGTCGTTGACGAGGCTTATGTGGAATTTGCTGACTACTCCGCTGCATCCCTTATCAAAAAGTATGAAAACTTGATAGTTGTTAGAACATTTTCTAAAGCCTTCGGCCTCGCCGGGTTGAGGCTTGGATACTGTATTGCAGATGCCGAGGTTGCCAAGGCGCTTTCTGAATGCGTTAGTCCACCCTTCTCTGTTAACACGGTTTCCTTAAAGGTTGGCGCGAAAATTTTGGGAAACAAGGCAATTTTCGAGGAAGCTACTCGAAAGGTTCGAGCGGAAAGAGAAAGACTAGTGAAAGCCTTAAATGGTATCAACGGAGTAGAAGCCTTTGATTCAAAGGCGAATTTTGTGCTGTTTAAAACGGAAAAACCTTTAGACATTGTTTACAACAACCTACTACAAAGAGGAGTTCTTGTCAGAAAAATAGGGAACGTCCTCGGCTTTCAAAATTGTTTCAGAGCCACCGTGGGGTTGCCTTGGATGAACGCTAAACTTATCGACGCACTTAAGGAAATATGCTCCTAAGCTGGAGGCGTAATTATGCGAACTGCCGAAGCGTATAGGAAGACTCTTGAAACAGAGACTCACGTAAAAGTAAACTTAGACTCCGTTGGAAAAGCTAACGTACAAACTGGAATATCCTTTCTCGACCACATGGTATCCACGCTGGCCTTCCACAGCTTGATTGACATCGAACTCTCTGTTAAGGGAGACCTTAAACACCACATAGCCGAGGATGTAGCGATATGTCTGGGTCAAGCGATCAGAAAAGCCTTAGGAGATGGTGAGGGAATAACACGGTTCGGATTTGCCGCTGTTCCAATGGACTGTTCCTTAGCTTTCTCCGCCGTTGACTTAGCGAAACGTCCCTATGCTAAAATCGATTTAAAACTTAGGGGCAAGAAGATTGAGGACATGCCATGCGATGACATTAACCATTTCCTGGAAACTTTAGCCGTGTCTATGCAGGCCAACATTCATGTTTGGACTAAGTGGGGAGACAACGACCACCACAAGGCTGAGGCAGCCTTCAAAGCCCTTGCCCTTTCACTGAAACAAGCCATCACGATTGATCCTAGAAGAAAAAGCGCTCCAAGTGTTAAAGGGGTGATTTAATGCCCAAAGCAGTTATCGTGAACTACGGAGTTGGGAACCTCTACAGTCTCAAATGCGCACTAAGCAGAGTTGGATTCACCCCGTTAATTGGGCTTTCCAAGGCTCTTCTTAAACAAGCTGACGCGGTGATTCTTCCCGGAGTTGGAAACTTTTCAGCGGCTGCTAAAAGGCTAGCCACGGTAAAGGGATATTTAGCTGACTTAGCTGGAAGGGGGATTCCTTTTTTGGGCATATGCTTAGGGATGCAACTCTTGTTCCAAAAAAGTGAGGAGGGAAATGGTGAAGGTTTGGCGCTTCTAGATGGAGGAAACGTTCGGTTGCCATGCTCTGTTAAGGTTCCCCACATGGGGTGGAACACTATTACAATAGCGAGGCCAACAGCATTACTTGAAAGCCTAGAAAATCCATTCTATTGTTATTTTGCCCATTCATACTATCCGATTCCGGAAGACAGAAGTATTATTTGCGCTGAAACTACGTATGGTGTAAAGTTTGCTTCAATTGTTGCGAAACAGAACATTTTAGGAACACAGTTTCATCCAGAAAAGTCCGGAGGCGCTGGTTTAAGGTTTCTTATGAACTTCTTCAAATTCGTCAAGAGGTGAGAATTCCTGTGAAAGTTTTTCCAGCCGTTGACATTATGGGTGGCAAGGTTGTAAGATTGTTTAAGGGTCTTCCAGAAACGGCCAAAACATACGCAGGCTTGGAGGATCCCGTAGTTGTGGCCAAGAAGTGGGAGAGCGAAGGAGCCGACGGCCTTCACGTTGTGGACTTGGATGCTGCCCTCGGCAAGGGGGATAACTCCGCCACAATTTTCGAGCTTGCTCAGGCCGTGAAGATACCAGTGCATGTGGGGGGAGGAATAAGAAGCGAGGAAATGGCTGAAAAATTTCTCAAAATGGGGATAGACAAAATTATAATTGGAACGTTGGCTTTTAAGAAGCCGAAAGTCTTGGTAAGGCTGGCGGAAAGGTTCGGCAACCATATCGTTATAGCTTTGGATTATGAAGAACGTGGTAAAGTTATGATTGATGGATGGAAGAAGGCCGTTGAACTTTGTGTAGAAGACGCTATGCAGAGGTTTCTGAAACTTAAAATTAAAACTTTCTTGCTAACCTCAGTGAATAGAGATGGAACCCTTAAAGGGGTAAGCGTTAATATTGTAAAGAAGGCTTGCACGTATAAGGAGGCGAGGGTGATAGCAGCGGGCGGAATACACAGCTTAAGGGACCTAGCGTTTTTGCAAAATGTAGGCGTTTACGGCGTAGTGATCGGGAAAGCATTGTATGAGGGAGTTTTCTCGTTAAAAGAGGCTTTAAAAATCGCCAAGGAGGCGGTGTAGTGATGCCTCTAACAAAACGAATCATACCGTGCCTAGATGTTGATCATGGACGAGTTGTCAAGGGTGTACACTTCCTAAACTTAAAAGACGCAGGAGACCCTGCAGAATTAGCTAAAAGATACTCTGAAGAAGGCGCCGATGAGTTGGTCTTCCTCGACATAACGGCTTCGCCAGAAAAACGGAAAATATTGAAGGATGTCGTTGAAAGGGTTGCCGCGGAAATAGACATTCCCTTTACGGTTGGCGGCGGAATCCGTGGTCTTTTGGATGCAAAAACCGTTCTCTGCAGCGGCGCGGATAAAGTGTCAATAAATACGGCGGCAGTTGAGCAACCTAGCCTAATTACAAAGCTTTCAGAAACCTTTGGGCGACAATGCGTCGTTGTCGCCATAGACGCCAAAAGGCGATATGAGGGAACGGAGGGAAAGTACTGGTTTGAAGTGTACATCTATGGCGGACGTAAACCCACGGGACTAGACGCAACACAATGGGCAGTAAAAGTTGAGCAATTAGGCGCCGGGGAAATCCTCCTCACTTCCATGGATAGGGACGGCACGGAAAAAGGGTTTGATTTAGAACTAACTAGAAGCGTCTCCGAAAATGTTAACATCCCTGTCATTGCAAGCGGAGGAGCAGGCAAGCCTGAACATTTCCTAGAAGCATTTTGTATTGGAAAAGTAGACGCTGCTTTAGCTGCCTCAATATTTCACTACAACAAGTACACAATACGGTTTATTAAGAAATTTCTAAAAGAAAGGGGGGTTGAGGTTCGACTCTAAACACTAAAAAAGTCGAAATTCGGCAGCTAGACTTCCAGAAAGGCGATGGCTTAATTCCAGTAATAGTGCAGGACATAAACACTAAGGAGGTTTTAATGCTTGCCTACACGAACCTTGAAGCGCTGGAAAAGACTATGGAGACGGGTTATGCCCACTATTGGAGCAGATCTAGAAAGAAACTTTGGATGAAGGGTGAAACCTCCGGAAACGTTCAGAAGGTAAAAGAAATATTGGTGGATTGTGATTATGACACATTGCTTTTCTTAGTGGAACAGAAAGGAAACGCTTGCCACACCGGGCAAAGGACGTGTTTCCATAACCAGCTAAAATCAAGAAGTCTAACAAATAATTGAAAGGCTATATCAACCTTTATCTTTAATTAACTCGTTTCTAATTTTTTGGCATTTCTCTGTTGCTTCTTTTATAGCTCTCATTAAGGCTTGTCTGATTTGGCTTCCTTCAAGCTCGTAAATGGCTTCAATGGTTGTTCCGCCTGGGGTTGTCACCATATCCTTTATCTTGGCAGGATGCTCTTGCGTTTCTAAAATTAGCTTTCCTGTTCCTAGAACTGTTTGGGCCGCACTGTAGAGGGCAAGGTTTCTCGGCAAGCCTACTCTCAATCCAGCGTACATTAAAGCCTCAATAATTATGGATATGTATGCTGGCCCGCTTCCACTTAAGGCTGTGATGGCGTCCATGTATTTTTCTTCAACTTCTTGACAGGCTCCTATGAGGCTCAACAGTTTTTCAATTTTTTTCTTGTCGCTTTCCGTAACATCTTCGTCGCAGCAGTAAGCCGTAAATGATTCTTGAACTAAAGCGGCGATGTTTGGCATTGTTCTGACAAACTTCGCGTGGGGAGCAATTTTCTTGTAAAACTTTAAAGGAATCGTGGCTGCTGTGGATATCACAAGTTTCCCTTTAATTTCGCCGCTTATCTCTCTAACAACCTTTTCGATATCACCGGGCTTGACGCATAAAAAGATGATATCGGCTTTGCCTGCTGCCTCTTTGTTGCTTGTGGTTACTTTCGCTCCCAACGCTTCAAGCTCCTTGAGTTTTTCCAAACTGCGTCTTGTGGCGATAACTCCGCCCTCATATCCCTTCTTTAAAAAACTTTTAACCATAGCCTCACCGATCATGCCAGCTCCTATGACCGCTATGCTCTCCAAATTATCACCAACTAATTTTCAAGTTGCGAACGCATAATACTCGAAGCAAGCTTATATATAGGGTTTCCTTAGAACCATGCATTCGCATAATTTTAAACTATGCCAATATGATCATGTTTTTTTTG
Organism: Bathyarchaeia archaeon; assembly: GCA_038868115.1. GTDB lineage: Archaea > Thermoproteota > Bathyarchaeia > Bathyarchaeales > Bathycorpusculaceae > JAGTQI01. Next base: position 1,302 of record JAWBXA010000007.1, on the reverse strand, counting down.
AACATTTTTGGTCATTTTAGCCTCAAAATAGTTACTAATGACCAAAAAATATATATAAGCGTCGAATATATGATTGCGTGAGACGTGATATAAATGGAGCCTGCTGTATGCCCTGAATGCGGTGCGAAAATCGAAGTGCCAAACGACGTCCTAAAAGGTGAAATAATCAGCTGTCCAGACTGCGGAATTGAACTTGAAGTAAAGGAGATAAACTCCAACTCTGTAATCGTAGAGGAACTTTGGATAGAGGGCGAGGACTGGGGCGAATAGTCCCTTAAGCGAGACGACCAGCGGGTCGCCGACATGAGCATAGCCATCCTACACGAACAAGCGGGAACGGATGAAATTGGCATACAATTTACGGCTAAAAATCTTGGGATTGACGTAATCCCTCTACCTGCCCGTAAAATTTTTTTCCTATTCACAAATCAAGGCTACAAGGTCAGAAGCATAAGTAGAGATTTTTCAGAAACTCTCGAAAAGGTTTCTGTCGTGTTAAACAGAGCCCAGAGCAGGAACCGTAGATTAATTGTAGGAGCCATGCTTGAAGCGTTGGGTAAAAAGGTTTTAAATCCTTCAGAGGTTGAGTACACATGTTTTAGCAAGCTTAGAACGCTTCTACGTTTCTGGAAAGCAAAAGTGAACATACCAGCAACGGTTTACATTCCATGTAACCCCAGAGAGAAAATCATTGATGGACGTGAAATTTCCAACGAAAATGAAATTGCAGACTTAATTTTGCAAGCCTTGAAAAATAAACCAGTTGTGCTTAAGCCAGATGCGGGTTCTCATGGAAAGGACGTTAAGTTGGCTGTGAAGCGTCGAGACCTTATAAGTTTGCTAGGTGAAATAAAGCCTTCCATCATAAACCCGATAGGTGTTTTAGCGCAAGAATACGTTTACAAATGGTTCTTCGACTTGAGAATAATTGTCACAAAGAAGAAAGGCAAACCTGCATACTGCCACCCGAAGGCCATGGCAAGATTAGGGCTTAAAGACTTTAGGACGAATGCGTATCGAGGTAACATGGTTTTTGGTGTAAGGCTACCTCAGAGGATAAGAGAAAAAGCTGTGCTATGCGCTGAATCCGTTGGGAAAAATTGCGACGCTTGGGTGCTAGCCCTCGACGCAATGCTAGACTTTAGAAAAGAAAAAGACCTAAGCGAGGATACCCAAAAAAATTTTGAAAAATTAGTGCCTTTGTTTGAGGGTGTACAGAAGGTTAAAGGTGAAAAAGTTTCAAGAGAAAACTTCGCTTGCTGGAATGAAAAGCTAGAGAAAGCTTTCAATGATTATGCATGT
>JAWBXA010000006.1:37754-59121 GCA_038868115.1 Bathyarchaeia archaeon | reverse complement strand
GAATTTTCTGGTGTCGACTTAGTAATACCTACAAACAATAAGGGCAGAAGAGCCTTAGCGGTCATTTACTGGCTTCTCGCGAGGCAGGTTTTGCGCGAAAGAGGAGAGCTTCCACCAGACAAGGATATGCCGTTGACCATTGAGGATTTTGAGGCTAAAATCTCAAAGGAGGAAGAGGAGAGCTGATCAGAATGGCGAAGATTCGGCTTCCAAGCCAAGCTGGAGCCTTTTACGCTGGAAAAGCCGAATCGTTGAGGAGGCAGATTGAAGAGTGCTTTCTACACGAGTTAGGACCAGGAAAAATGCCAAAAGTCGCTGAAGGACCAAGACGCATAGCTGGTTTCATATGCCCTCATGCTGGATATATGTACTCGGGACCTGTGGCAGCTCACGCCTATTATAATTTGGCTTCCGACGGAAAACCGGACACAGTTGTGCTTCTTGGTCCAAACCACACTGGTTATGGTAGCGCCTTAGCCATGATGAATGAGGGTTTTTGGCGCACCCCACTTGGCGATGTTGAAGTGGAGGGGGAAACAGCTAACAAAATTATCAAAGAAGCCCGCATTATTGATGTTGACGACTCAGCTCATCGATATGAACACTCAATTGAGGTGCAGCTTCCATTTCTACAGTATCTTTTCGGCTCAACGTTCAAAATTGTACCCATATGCTTTTTAATGCAGGATTTACACTCTGCAAGAGAGGTTGGGCAAGCTGTTGCAAGGGCTGTAGCTGGAAAAAACGCCTTAATTATAGCTTCTTCAGACATGACTCACTATGAGCCGCAAAAAGTAGCCGAAAAGAAGGATATGCTAGCTCTTAAAGCTGTGGAAGCAATGGACGAAGAACTCTTCTATTCAGTAATTGAAGAACACCAGATCACCGCTTGTGGCTATGGTCCAATAGTTGCCCTTATCACAGCTGCAAAAGCTTTAGGAGTGAAAGAAGCAAAATTATTATGCTATAAGACTAGTGGAGACATAACTGGCGACTACTCAGCCGTTGTTGGGTACGCCGCTGTGCAATTCACAAAATAGTGATTTAATAATGGGAGTTATCGCATCTGCTCCCGCAAAAATAATACTTTTCGGAGAACACTTTGTTATCTATGGCGAGCCCGCCATCGTCCTAGCCGTAGACAGAAGAGCCTACGCAAAAGCAGAGCCACGTGAAGATAAAAGGCTTTTCCTGCGATCTTTAAATCTAAACGTCGCCGGATTTTTCGAAAATGGAAATTTTAGAGTAGAAGAGGGAAACCCAAAAGAGGCTAGAGTGAAGCTTGAACCGCTTAAATGCGCGGTGGAAAAGGTTCTAGAGATTTCAGGCGAGAAGGCTGGCTTAAACATAGAGGTAAACTCAGCAATTCCCGTTGCCGCTGGCTTAGGGTCTTCGGCGGCTGTGGCTGCTGCTGTGACAGCGGCTGTCGGCGCCCTATTAAATGTAAAGATGTCGAAGAATGATGTTTTCCGCATAGCCTACGAGGCTGAGAAGATAATGCATGGCACACCTTCAGGCGTTGACCCGGCAATATCAACTTTTGGAGGCGCGCTGCTTTTCCAGATAGACACGGGGTTTAAGCCTCTTGATGTTAGGGCAGATATACCGCTTGTTGTCGGCAATACTGGTGTTGAAAGGTCAACGCGGAGCCAAGTTGCAAAAGTTCGAAGTTTAAGAGAACGTTATCCACAGATTGTTGAACCTATGATAAGAGTTGCCCGTGAAATTGTTTTAAGAGCTATTGAGGCGCTAAAAGAGGGCGACTTAGAAACCATAGGGGAATTAATGAACATAAACCATGCGTTGCTTTATGGTTTAGGGGTTTCAGACGAGTCCCTAGAGTGGCTTATTAACGCCGCTCGCAAGGCAGGCGCACTAGGCGCAAAATTGACCGGTGCTGGTGGCGGAGGATGCATGATAGCCCTTGCGAGTAAAGATAGGGTTGAAAACGTTTTAGAGGCTGTTCAGAGGGCTGGAGGAAGCGCCTTCTTAGCAAGAAAAACAGATGAAGGGGTTAGAATTGAGTCAACCTAGACCAACCGTTCTAAAAATTGGCGGCTCCGTAATAACGGATAAGAGTAAAGAGCTTGGCGTTCAAATGGAAGCCATAAGCCGAATAGCAGATGAGATACTGGAAGCAGACGCTAGAAACTTGATAATTGTGCATGGTGGCGGAAGTTTTGGTCACCCGGTGGCGCAAAAACACGCCATAAAAGAAGGTTTCAGAGAGGACTCTCAAATAATAGGGTTTGCGGAAACTCACCACGTTATGACCGTGCTTAATGGGCTTTTCATGGACGCCTTAATATGGCGGGGCATACCAGCGGTAAGCATCACCCCTTCTTCGTGCATAATGACGCAAAATGGCAGAATAATATGCTTTGAAGATTCTCCCCTTAAACAGCTTCTGAAGATGGGCTTTATTCCGGTTCTCTATGGAGATGCTGTCTTTGACACAAAGTTGGGCTTCACAATATTATCAGGAGACCAGCTTGTCGCGTTTCTAGCCATACGGCTCAACGCAAAAAAAATTGTAATCGGAGTTGATGTGGACGGATTATATGACTCTGACCCAAAAACCGACGCGAAAGCCAAAATGTTCGACCATTTAACTTTAGCGGAGCTTAGGAATGTTCGGAAACTTTTCGGCGGACCAAACGTTTGCGATGTAACTGGTGGAATGGCAAATAAAATTGCTGAGCTTATCCCCGCAATTGAGCGGGGCATTCCAGTTTTAATGGTTAATGCCACAAAGCCCCTATATATCTATAAAGCACTTAAGGGAGAACAGGTTAAGGGCACACTTATAGAGAAGGAATAGAGTTTGGCAGAAAAAACCAGGAAGCGTAAAGCAGACCACATCCGCATAGCTACAACTTACAATGTCCAGGCAAAAAATATCACGACGGGGTTCGAAGATGTGTATTTCGTTCACAGAGCCTTACCGGAGGTTGATAAGGAAAAGATAAACCTTTCAACAACGGTTTTTAACCACAAGTTTTCCGCGCCAATAATAGTTAGCGCCATAACCGGTGGAACAAGTGAAGCTAGAAAAATTAACGCGACAATAGCTACTGTTGTTGAGGAATTCGGGCTTGGAATGGGTGTTGGAAGCCAGAGGGCTGCATTGGAAGACCAAAGGCTTGAGAAAACCTTCGCTATAGTTAGGAAAAAGGCGCCCACAGCTTTCTTAATGGCGAACATTGGTGGAATACAACTCGCTAAAGGCTACAGCATAAAAGAGGTAAAGAGAGCCATAGAAATGATAGACGCCGATGCCCTAGCTATACACTTAAATCCTCTTCAAGAGGCTGTGCAGCCAGAAGGAGAAACAAGCTTTAAGGGAGTGCTTGAAAAGATAGGTGAAATTGCCAAAGAACTTGACAAACCAGTAATTGTAAAAGAAACCGGAGCTGGCATAGCCGCTGAGGAAGCGAAAAAGCTTGAGACTGCTGGTGTAAAAGGCATTGATGTAAGTGGTGCTGGTGGCACAAGCTTTGCCGCAGTCGAATATTTTCGTGCGAAAGGTAGGAGAAACGCTTGCAACCGCAGGTTGGGTGAAGTCTTTTGGGATTGGGGGATACCAACAGCTATAAGCATAGTTGAAGTTGCACAGACCGTCAGCATCCCAGTTATAGCCTCTGGTGGTGTGCGCAGTGGATTTGATGCGGCTAAAGCCCTAGCCTTGGGGGCAAGCCTCGTAGCTCTTGCACAACCGGTTTTGCAGGCGGCTGTTGAAGGCGTTAGACAAACAAGAAAAATGTTGCGTATATTGATAGAAGAGCTTAGGAACACTATGTTTCTTGTCGGAGCTGAGAATACTCAGCAGTTTCATAAAGTGCCTCTTGTAATTGTTGGGAAGACGGCTGAGTGGCTTAGGTTAAGGAGCTTTGACATAGAAGTTTATGCAAGAAGAGGTGAAAGTTGACTTTGAGTTTTGACATAGAAAAGCTTCTTGAAGAAAAAGCAGTCATCATAAACAAGGCTATTGAGAAGTACATACCAAGAATCTTCTCAAAGGAAGCCATCATCTTCAAAGTTAGCCCGCCAAGATACGCGTACAACATCGAGGCAATAAATAAGGCTGTAGCTGAACCAATCTGGGAATTTCTGGACAGAGGTGGAAAAAGGTGGCGTCCAACCCTCTTCCTACTTATATGTGAGGCTTTAGGGAAAAACCCAGAGGACTACGTTGATTATGCTATAATTCCAGAGGTTGTGCACAACGGAACTCTAATAATAGACGACATTGAAGACTCCTCTGAATTCCGTAGAGGTAAGCCATGCACTTACAGAATTTACGGTTTGGACATAGCCATAAACGCTGGAAACACCATGTACTACCTCCCGCTGTTGCCACTAATGGAGAACCGCGAAAAGCTAGGCTCTGAGAAACTTGCGAGAATATATGAAATTTACGTGCAAGAGATGATAAACCTCAGCTTAGGACAAGCCATGGACATAGCTTGGCACAAGAGCTTGGCGAACGCCAACCAATTAAGGGAAGAAGACTACTTGCAGATGTGCGCCTACAAAACTGGAACTTTGGCGAGGATGGCTGCCAAAATTGCTGCTGTGGTGGCTGACGCCCCAGACAAGCTTGTTGAGAAGCTTGGACACTTTGCGGAAAGCATAGGGGTTGCCTTCCAAATACAAGATGATGTGCTGGATTTGACCGGAGAGGAGTTTGCCGAGAAAAAGGGTGGAAGAGGGCAAGACATAACAGAGGGAAAACGCACCCTCATAGTGATTCATACGTTAAAGATTGCAAATACCAAGGACAGAGGGAGGCTCATTGAGATTTTAGGGATGCACGCTTCAGACCAGAAGTTGAGGGATGAGGCAATAGCGATAATGCAAAAGTATGGCTCCATCGAGTATGCAAAGAACTTTGCAAGAAAAATTGTTGAGGAAAGCTGGAGAGAGGTAGAAAAACTTCTTCCAAAGTCGGAGGCAAAGGAAAAGTTAAACGCCTTTGCAAGATTCCTTATTGAAAGAAAAATTTGAAGTGCCGTGTTAAGTCTTGAACAAACTTAGAGAAAACATAGAACTAAGGGAGATTATTCGAAAATTTGCATTGCTAAACGCTGTAAAGCATAATGGAAAAGCCCAGATAGGGCCGGTGATAGGGAAAGTTTTAGCCGAAAGACCAGAATTGCAAACCAGAGCAAAGGAACTAACCATTCTAGTAAAAGAAGTTGTTAACGAAGTCAATAGTCTCCCATTAAACGAACAAATATGCGCTGTTGAAAAGGAGTGGCCGGAAACCCTTGCAAAAGAGAAAGTTAAAGAAGAAAAGAGGCTCCCCCCGCTACCAAACGCTGACAAATACCGGGAAATTGTCACACGTTTCGCACCAAACCCTGACTGTGTCCTGCATTTGGGCTCTGCCAGGGCCATAATACTTTGCTATGAGTATGCCCGCATGTATAATGGCAGATTCATTTTACGCTTCGAAGACACGGATCCCAAACTGAAAAAGCCTGTTATGGAGTTTTACGACCGAATTCGGGAAGACCTAGAATGGCTTGGATGTAAACCTGACGAGGAGCATATTCAAAGCGATAGAGTCCCAGTATACTATGAATACGCGAAAAAGCTGTTGGAGAACGGTAACGCTTATGTTTGCACGTGTCAACCGCAATCCTTCAGAGAAAAGGTACTAGCCCAGAAGCCTTGCCCATGTCGCGACTTATCACCGCAGGAGCATCTTGAACGATGGGATCGCATGCTCGAAGGGACATATAAGGAAGGCGAAGCGGTAGTACGCATCAAAACAGACTTAACCCATCCAAATCCAGCCGTCAGAGATTGGCCAGCCCTTCGCGTAATAGACATCGAACAATGTCCACATCCAAGAGTTGGAACAAAATATCGTGTTTGGCCGCTTTACAATTTTGCATCCGGGTTAGACGACCATTTAATGAATGTAACCCACATAATCAGAGGCAAAGAACACTTGACCAACATGGTTCGGCAAGTGTACATGTATAAGCATTTAGGTTGGCGTTATCCAGAGGCGATTCATTATGGCAGACTAAAGATTAAGGGTGCACACTTAAGTAAGTCGAAAATTGTCCAAGGAATAAGAGAAAGCCTATACAAGGGATGGGACGACCCTAGACTAGCTACGTTTGCAGCTTTAAGGAGGCGTGGGATAACACCAGAAGCCATTAAAAAGCTCATAATTGATATTGGTCCGAAAACTTCCGATGTTATTTTAAGCTGGGAGAACCTTTACGCTTATAACCGCAAAATCCTAGATCCAAAAGTGAACAGGTATTTTTTTGTGCCGAATCCGGTTCAGCTTTTGGTCAAGCGTATTCCGCGAATATTTACGGTTAGGCTTAGATTACATCCAGAATATCCAGAAAGGGGCTTTAAAGAATATATAATAAAACCCTCTAAACTTTGTGACGAAGCCCCCTTTTGGATTTCAAGGGCGGATTTGAAAGTTTTGGCTGTGGGAAGGATTATTCGGCTCATGGAGTTATTCAACATAAGAGTTGAGCGGGTTGAAGCCTGTTCTGTTGAGGCTACTTTTGAAAGCGAGTCCTATGAGGAGGCTAGGAAAGTTGAAGCACCTTTAATTCATTGGGTGCCAATAGGGATGGATATGCCTTGTCAAGTTGTAATGCCAGACGCTAATATAATCGAAGGAATAGCCGAAAAAGCATGCAAAGACTTAAAGCCAAACGACATAGTGCAGTTTGAAAGATTCGGCTTCGTGAGAATAGACGCAATTAACGCTAAAATCACAGCGTATTACGCACATAAGTAGGAGGGATGATGAATGCGTAAGCAAGATAAGGTTATTTTGTGGCCAGCATACTTCGATTCAACAAAAACTAGGGGAGAAGGAAGAAAAATACCAAAGAATTTGGCTGTGCCCTCTCCCAAAATCATGGAGCTCAAGGAAGCTGCGGAGAAGCTTGGTTTAGAATATGAACTTGCAGCAGATACGAGTTATCCGAAGACTCCTTGGCTTAAAACTGGCATGCTGTTGGTGGCCAAAAAGGAGACCAAAAACAAGTTGCTTAAGAAAATCGCAAAACAATTGCAGAGAATTCGCGGTGCCGCATTTACGACGAAACTTGCCTAGGCTTGTCAACTTGCCTCTTCTTCGCCTATTAAAACAGCGTTTATCACGCCGTTCTGACCAGGTCTCGATGTTACCCTTGCCAAGCCAAGGGTTGTCTCTATTATGGCGCCTTTTGTTATCACACCCCTTCTGTCATAATCGACGTTTGCTGCGTTTTTGACAACTCGTAGAATTTCGGCTTTTTCAGTCTTTCCAGTCTTTACATCTGTTATGCAAGCGTATTTTTCGCTTAAAACTTTTACTTTGACGTTGCCACCCCTCCCCCGCTCAACTTTCCTTTTAGGTTCACCTAAAACCGTTTCCGTCGGAAATGAACCTTGTTCAAATTTTCTTTTCCCACGGTATGGTCGTCTTTTCCCTCCTGTCGGTTTTCTCTTGTGTAAATCGCCGTGCCAAACTGACATCTCTAATCCTCTTCCAATGTTTAACGTTTTATAAGCTTGTTCACTATCATGCTAATTTACATATAAACCTATCCGTTTTAATTAAGTGCACATTTGAAGCTAAGTGGCGCTTCTAGAACTTTTTCTCCTCCAAAATTTCCTTCAACTCCCTTTTCATGGTTGGAATGTCGTGACTTAAACCAAAATAGTCTGCAAAGTAGTCCGTTGTCTTCAAAATGGAGGTACGTCCCTTCCGCTCTACGGTGACTAAGTCCATTTCTTTTAACAGCTTAATATGCCCGTAAGCGTGATGACCTCGAACTTCCACAACTCTTTTTTGGGAGATCGGTTGCTTTAAGGCTATGTAAGAAAGCGTTTTCAATGGACCAGTGGATAGTAGTGGTCTCTTAACGAGTTTACGAACGTATGGTGTGAATTCTGCTTTGAGTTGTAAAACAAATCTTTCGTCTTTAAGTTCGAGAATCTCTAGGGCCGTGTCTCTTTTTGCATATTCTTGCATTAGCATTTTTGCAAGCTGCTTAGCCTTATTTTTCGAACGCGTTTTCAAAACTGAACATATCTCTGAAAGATCCAAGGGGCGACCAGCAACATATAATGCAGCCTCAACCAATGCAAGATCGCTGATGGTTTTTCCCAGTCTAGTTTGTGAACTTTCTTCTGTCTCTTTAGGTTGGATTTTCATTTCCTGCAGCGTTTGCTCCTCCTATCGCAATATATATCTCTTCTGTTTCTTCGTCTTGCCAGAGGCTTAATTTCCCTTCTTGAGCCAAGAAAAGCAAGATAATGAATGTACGTATGGCTTCAAGGCGTGCCATTCCCCTAATTATAGTTGAAAATTGGATTATTCCACAGCCCTTCACTATTTCGAAGAGAGACTTGTAGAGCCTTTCCATTTGAAGCTCGATTTCCATGAGATAATGGTCTATTTGTGGAAAAATTTCAGAAGGTGCGGGCAGAATAGGCTCGGCTTGAGCCTTTTCTAGGCGGAAGAGCGTTTCCCCTTTTAGAACGTCATCCAATACTTCCAGTAAGTGGCGTATGGTTGTTGATGTCAGCTCGTGTCTAAGCGGCAGAAGAAGCGGCGGCGGAATAAAGTCTAATGGTGGCTTTGGCGGCGATGGTGGCTCCTCAAGTTTTAGGAGAAGCTTTGACTTCATCAAGTAAATAAGGGCCGAAGAATCTAGGGCTACGCCTGAAGCCCTAAAATCAATCTGCCCGGTCTTCTCCATCTCTTCGAGAAAAGTTGTTAGCAAATAAGCTATGTTTATGTTCCACGGAGTTAACTTTTCAAGTTTGTGGAATTCGAAAAGAATATTCCATGGCGGGCGAAGGTAAAAGGGCTTTTTGATGGTTGCCGCCATTCTAGCTTAGCACCTCTAAAAACTTGGCTGAGACAACATGTGAGATGCCGTTCCGCCCGTAAACTCCATAAACCTTTTGAGCTTTGTTGACTATTTCAGGCTTTAACGTGACGACTATAAATTGGGCTTTTTCTGATTCTTCCAGCAAGACGTCGGCAAGCTTTGAAACGTGAAAAGCGTCCAAATGTGCATCAATCTCGTCAAGTATATAGAAGGATGCTGGTGTAAAGTCTTTTATAGCGAAAAGGAAGGCTACAGCTGCCACTGAACGTTCGCCACCGCTGGCGCCGCTAACCACGATTGAGGGCTTGTTGGGGAACTGGACAATCATGTCTATGCCGCCGGAGAAGGGTTCATCCGGATTTTCCAAAATTAGATTGGCTACTCCTCCACCAGTAAGTTTGGAGAAGTATTTTTGCAGGTTTTTGTTTATTCTTTCAAAGGCCTCCATGAACACCTTGTGCTTTTTGCTTTCGATTTCCTCCATAAACTTTAGGATAGCCTGCTTCTCCCTTTCTAACTCATTCATCCTCAAGGAGAGCTCCTTGTAGCGGGAGATTTGCTCTGCATAATGGGAAAGCGCAAGCTGGTTGACACCGCTTATCCGCTCCAGTTCGAATTGGAGCATCCGCATGGAGGCTTCTGCCTCTTCAACTTCTTTGACCGTAACCTCTAGGGGTTTTTCATAGCCAAATTGCCTAAGCTGGTTCCACCACTGCTCCAGTTGTATCATGGATGTTTGAATGTTTAGCTGGCACTGGTTTAGCAGCCGGTCGGTTTCCTCATATTCTGCTTCGATTTTGCGTAGTTCCTTGTCTATCTCGTCTATTTGGTTTGAGAATTTTTGAGCCTCTTCTTTTGCGGATAGAACAGTTTTTGAGAGTTCAACGCGATTTTTCTCAAGCTCCGCCAGCTCTTGCTTTAGTTTTTCCCTCTCTTGGAGTGCCTCTTCAACTTCACCTTCGACTTTTCGCAGTTGTTGTTCAACATTTGCCAGTTGGATTTTAGCGTTTTTGTAACCCACTCTTAAAACATTGTCAAACTGCGACTGAAGGGTTGAAATTTCTGTTTGGACTGCTCCAAGCTTCTGCCTTAAAGTGTTTATTTCCTCCGCCAGTTTTTCACGTTTAACCTCCATTTCTTGAATGTTTGCGGGGTCAACTTTCCTTCTTAGGTCAGCTAACTCGCTTTGTAGTTTGCGTATTTCCCTTTGCAGAGTGCTTCTTTCAGCCCTATAAGTCCATATTTTTGCCTTTTCAGCTTCAATTTCGCCTTCAACGCGTTTTATGTTGGTCTCTATTCTTCTAACGTTTGACTTTGTTCTTTTTATACTTCTTTTTACGCGGAATATTTCCCTATCAAGTGTTGTTATGGCTTCCGAAAGGCGGGCAATTTCAACGCGGGTTCTGTCCATTTCCTCCTCAAGAGTTTCTATGTCACTTCCACGTCTGGAAAGGTGCTGTTGTAAGGCTCTAACAGCCTCGTCGAGGCTTTTTATCGCCGCCTCACTTGGTATTATGGCGGAAAAGTCTATGGGCGCACGATAATAACCACTTTCTAAAGCGCCGCCGGGCTCGTATAAGTCGCCGTTCACGGTGACCACGCGGTAGCCTCTGCTGGAAAGCTCAAAGGCTGTTTTATCCTCTGGAACAACAATGGTGTCGCCAAAAACAAAGTAGACGGCAGGCTCATACTGTTTAGCGCATTTTACAAAGGAGAAGGCCGCACCACTAACATTTCCGCCTTCTGGAACTTTTACTGGTTTCGTGGTTGAGACTGCTTCCAGTGGTATTATCTTTATCCTTCCAAGCTTCATTCTGCGAAGGGTTTCCGTACATGTGAAAGCCGCGTCGAAGTCCTTCACAACTAGGGCGTCCAGCCATCCTCCGGCTGCAACCTCAATCGCTTGTTGATAAGCCTTATCAATCTTGATAAGGTTGCGCAGTCGTCCATAGACACCTTGAATAACGCCTAATTCGCCAAGCTCCTCTATGCTTTTGAGGGCTTTTTCCTCCGCGGCAACCGTTTCAGCAAGTTCCCTTTGTGTGGCAAACTCCACAACCGCTTCGCGGGCTGATTCAGCTATTTTTCCAGCTTCAGCTATTTCCCGTTCTATGGCCTCTTTTTGGGCTATGCGACGTTCTAGCATACGCTCCAAATTTTTAAGCTGCATTTTCTGCTCCTTCTGGACTTTTATCAGCTCCGCAAGAGATTTTCCAAGTTCGCTGAGGGTTGTGGCGAATCTTTCTTTCCGCTCGTTCAGGTCTCTAAGCCTTCTCTCGCGGATTTTGATGGCTGTTTGGCTTTTGGCATGTTCAGACCTTAAAAACGCCAGCCGCTTATAGTCTCTGTCGAGTTGAAGTTCTATTTCGCGGATTTTCTTGCTGTTTTCGCCCATGCTCTCCCAAAGTTGGGCAGCTTCCTGTGCAAGCGCATCGTGCTCCGCCTGTTTAGAGTTGATTTGGCTTATTATGCGTTCGTACTCACTTCTTAACCTCCTAATTTTGAGCCTGTTTTCGCGGATTTCGTTCCTTATGGAATGGTATTGTTGGAGGCTGTTCTCCCTAACCCTTTTAAGTCCTTCTAGGCTTGTTTTTCCAGAGCTTATCTTTGTGGCTAGTTCTGTAAGTTTTGATTTCAGCTCACCTATTTTCATTTGAACCCTAAAAACTTGAGAACCACCTTCTTCGACTATTTCTGAGCTTAATTTCCGCCATTCGCCTTCTATTTCTCTCCGCTTCTGCCTGTACTGATCTCGGAGCAGCCTAATCTTTTCCAATCTGCTTTTAATCTTCTCGGCTTGAATGGAGTTCCGCTTGACCTTTTCCTGCATTTGTACGATGTCGTGGGATAACTTGACAGCTTCAAACTTTTTAATTTCATTTTTTAGGAAGTTGTATCGCAATAGTTCATTACGTTCCCTCTCCAAGTCTTCAATTCGCCTTTGCACCTCTTCTATTCTTCCCATGGCGGTGCGGATGGAAATGTCTGCCGCCTTAAGCTTCTCTTCAGCTTCGGCTTTTTCCGCGTCGTATTGGGCTATCCCAACAAGGTCTTCAATTATTTTCCGCCTTTCCATCGGAGAGATATCCGTCAAACGGGTTATAGTGCCTTGCAACACAATGTTTTGGCTAGTGAAGCTTATGCCAGCCATTGAGAGAATTTCCATTATGTGGACTCTTGAGATTCGCCTTCCATTAAGCCTATAAACTGACTGCCCGTTCCGGTAGACTTCACGAGATATTGTGACAGTCACCGTGTCAACAGGTATACGCCCATCAGAATTGTCAAACTGTATAACCACTTTAGCCATACCAGCCCTTTCCAGCCCCGCCCTCTCCGAACCGTGAAAAATTAGTTTGGCAGCGTTTTCAGCGCGAAGCCTTTTTGTGCTTAACTCGCCTAGAGCGAACAAAACAGCGTCAACAATGTTTGTCTTCCCACTTCCATTCGGGCCTGTTATGGCTGTAAAACCCTTATCTAAGACTATTTTCGCCGTTTCGCCAAAGGATTTGAAACCTTTAATTTCTATTTTTTTGATATAGGGCATTAAGCTGGCCCCTCACCTCTTGACGAAACCACGAACATCCCGTTTACACTGTGATTTCTGCTTTGTTTTGCTATAAAAGTGTTGCATTCTTCACGTTTTAACGGTTATGCACTTTTTAACGCCACTTTTCAATCTTAGAACAATATTTTGTAGCCATTTTCTTGACAAAATCTTTGAGGCGTCCATCCTCACCATAAACAAGTAGAAAACCATCACTTTGCACTTCAAATGAAAGTTTTAATTCGCCAGCCAAAGCCTTCAAAGTCTCTATGGGCATTTCATCTGATGGCTTAATACGTATCCAACGTTGTTCTCTTGGCAGTCCAGGGACAAAACGAGTTTCCTCTTCCTCCTCATTGAAAACTTTTCTGCCTGCCTCTTCCAGCTTTTTAACCCATCCTTCAACGTATTTTTCTCCAAACTTTTGTCCCTCCGAAATAAGGTAGGCCTCAACATTGTTTAGGTACTCCTCAATTTTTTGGCTCGTCTCAAGGCGGGCAGGGTCGGCCTTCAAAACATTGATTAATGTTCTCGCATAACGTAAATCATTAAGGATGTTTGCCGGAACCGCTATGCCTCTTTTCTTTAAGTCCGTAATCATTTCTTCTAAAACTTTCCAGACAGCCAAATAACCCAATTTTCCACCAGCCTTTAATCTTGATTTTAAACTATAAAAAGTGTTATTTTCAACAATCGACAACGTGACTAACTAGATTGAGGTACCGCTAAACTCTTCTTCCCCTTCTTCCGCCAGGTCTCCGTGTGCCATCATGCGGTATAGGCGTGACTTCTTCTATTCTGCCTATACGGAAACCGGCTCTGGCTAAGGCTCTTATGGCGGCTTGTGCACCTGGTCCCGGTGTTCTTGGTCCCGGTCCGCCTGGCGCCCTGACTTTAATATGGATGGCTGTTATCCCCTTATCTTTAGCTATTTCCGCTGCTGCCGAAGCTGCTCTCATGGCGGCGTATGGCGACGACTCCAGCCTGTCGGCTTTCACGAACATGCCGCCAGAGGTTCTGGCGATGGTTTCTGCTCCTGAAAGATCTGTTATGTGGACTATTGTGTTGTTGTAGGAGCTGTATATGTGGACTACGCCCCACTTTTCAGCCTTTTTTGCAGTTGTTGTTCCGCTTATGCTTGTGCCTCCGCCGCTGCTACTCATTTTATTATCTGCTCCTCTCCCTTTCAGTTTCTTTTCTGGCTTGTGTCGTGGTAGCAACCGCTATCATTTGGCGTATTGGATGGCTTGGGTTTGCCATAGGGCTGTCCGGTGCATAGGCGATTTTCTCCTCTTCTTCTCTTGTTACCAGGTAGCTCGGCACAGTCACACGTTGGTCGCCTATCACTATATGTCCATGAGTTATTAGCTGCCTAGCTTGATAAATTGATTTAGCTAGTCCCTTTCTGAAGACTATTGTTTGGAGGCGTCTTTCAAGTATATCTTCAACAGTCAAGTCTAAGACATCATCTAGAACAGCTGTTTCATGAATTATTCCAAGCTTCTTTAAGCGCGATAGGAGCTCCTCCTCCATTTTTCTCCTTTCTTCCGGAGCCTTTCCTATAAGGGAGCGAGCTATACCTCTAAATTTTGAAAGCATGGTCTCGTGGCGCCACAATTCACGTTTATTCCGCAGACCATACTGTCCCAAAAGTTTAAGCTCTTCTTGGAGAACATCCGTCCGCCACGGAAAACGCGGGGTTTTGTACTTCTTTTTCTGCTTTTTAGGATCTCCCATGACTACTTGCCACCGCCTCCAGGTTTCGCAGCGGCCTTCTTCTTAACTCCAACAGTTTTGCCCGTCCTCCCGGTTGTTCGTGTTCTTTGTCCCCTAACTTTTAATCCATAAGCATGTCTGTACCCTCGCCAAGATTTCAGCTCTTTCATTTTTTCGATATCCATTTTTGTTCTCAGAATTAGGTCTGCACTTATTAAGTGCATGTCCTTTCCAGTTTCTAAATCCTTCCGCCTATTTAAAAGCCAACCTGGCAGTCCAAATTTTGTTGGTTCTTTAATTATTTCCTCTATTTTTTCAACTTCCGCCTCTGTTAAGAAGCCAGCCCTTATGTTTGGGTTTATTCCAGCCTTTTTGAGGATGACGTTTGCTAGATTTAGGCTTATGCCCTTAATCTTTCTTAGGGCGTAGGGCGCCTTTAGAGTGCCATCTATGTCTGTGTCTGTTATCCTTAGTATGTGACGGAACTCTCTGGCTGTTTGACTCGCCATTTAACGCCATCCACGCCTTTATAGCAAACTAGAAGTAAACCGCTTTTTATTTAAACTTTCCTGGTCCAATGGAACCGAAAAACACTTAACAAGCATCCATAACAGCATTTAAATTTGAGCTTAGAATGAGCGGCACAGTGCTTGAAGACACGGTTTCAGAAGCCTTCAGGAAAAAGGGCTTTATAGTTTTCACGAGGCAGAACCATTGTGATGTTTTAGCGGTTAAGCCTGACATGACCTTGGCTTATCTTGTAGAATGCAAGGACTATGCTTTGTCTCGCAAACAACAAGTTTTAGCGGTTAGAGAATTAAACCGCAATTACACGCATGCCCTTGAACTATTGATAAAACAGCGTTTGTTTCCAGAAAAAATCTTGAAGGTTCTAGTCGCCCGTGGATTTGCTTACCAGGCCAGGGGTGTACTGCAATACACACCTGAAACTTTTATCGCTCATATTTCCTCCTAAGGCTCAAGTGCTGTTAGCTACTAAATTGCAAAAGTTTTATTTGCAAGAAGGGCTTGTGGTTTTCGTGGTTAGTGTCAAGTTGGGTAAGCTTAAAACCTTAGAGGTTATTATTCGTGGGGACATTATAGAAAGGAACATTGTTTTAAAGCTTGGAAGAAAGCTGAGTGAAACAAAGTTAAGGGCGGATTTCAGTGCCTCAATAGTTGTTCCGCCTTTTTTAAAAGCTGTTGAAAAATGCTATCCATCTATCTGTGTGCTGCATATAACGGTGGATATTGAAGACAAGTTCCAAGTTGAAAAGCTTTTGAAGGATTTCTTGTGTACGGAAAAATGTGAAGTAGTTTCAATCCACGAGTTGTAATGCAACAATTTGAGGAAGCTTGATGAGTTTTGAAGAGACAGCTAAGTTAGTGGCGGTCGTTGCTTCAGTCTTAGCAGCATATTGTTTAGCTGCGCCTCTTGAAGAACCAATGCGGTTAACCTTTACCCTTCTGATTTTTGCTTCTGGACTTTGGATTACGGAGCTTCTGCCCATGGGCGTAACAGCCCTTATAATAGCTGTGGCTCAGCCTCTTCTGGGAATTCAAACTTTTGAGAAGGCTTTGGCGCCGTTTTTCTCTCCGACGGTTGTTCTGATATTGGGGAGCTTTTTCTTGGCGTTAGCTTTCGAGAAGCAAGATTTGGATGAGGCTTTAGCTTATAGGATAGTTATGCGCCTCGGGGATGATGCTAAAAAGCTGGTTTTAGGGTTGATGTTCACTACGGCTTTCCTTTCGATGTGGTTAAGCAACACTGCAACTGCAGCATTAATGATAACGTTAGCTTTAAGCCTGACAGTAAAATTTGATGGAAAAAAGGACAAGGAAAATTTTTCCAAGGCAATGGTGCTGGGTATAGCGTACTCCGCCAGTGTTGGCGGAATTGCCACACTTATCGGTACACCGCCTAACATGGTGGCAGCTGGAATGCTCCGCGAGTTGGTTGGCTATAATTTAACCTTTCTTGAGTGGATTTTGTATGGACTGCCAATAACCGTTGTTTTGGTTTTTCTGATTTGGATTCTTCTCTTTAAACTGTTTCCAGTTGGAAAAATCAGCGTCCAGAAACCGAAAACAGAGACAGTCGCGCTAAATGCGAGGCAAAAGCTTACCTTGGCTGTTTTTGTTCTAGCTGCATTTTTGTGGATTACCAGCAGCCTACCAGAGTCCTTGGCGGCTTTCTTGGGGTGGAGCGGGCATGGACTTTCAGCGGGTTTAATCGCCCTGTTTTCAGCGGTTATCCTCTTTTTCACGGGAATTTTAAATCAGCATGACATTCCAAGAGCGGACTGGAATACTGTTCTCCTTTTTGGAGGAGGTTTAAGTTTAGGCGCAGCTATGGATACCTCTGGCTTAACGGATTGGATTGGTCGAAGCCTGGCTACAACTGTTGGCGGTGGTTCGCCAGTTGCGCTGTTTGTTATATTAGGTTTTTCTGCACTGCTTTTCACCATGGTTGCCAGTAACACAGCCAGCGCAAATGTTTTCGTTCCAATAGCTATATCCGTAAGCCTAGCCGCTGGAATAAGCCCTGTTGTTTCAGCGGTTTTAGTGGCCGTATGTTGCAGCCTTGACTTTATGTTGCCGGTCGGCACGCCGCCCAACGCAATCGCATACAGCACTGGAAAAGTGAAAGTTAAAGAAATGGTGAAGACCGGATTACTCCTCGACGTCATAGGCGCTTTAATAACAATTCTTCTGGCTGTAACGCTTTGGCCTCTTATTTCTTAGGCTTCCTGGCAAATATTCTTTTGTAAAGCGAAATAATTCGAGAAATTTAATTTATGTTCCGCAATAATAAGTCATGAATCGTAATATAAGTTAAATCTTTTAAGCAGAATAGCCTATAAACAAAAGATAAGCGGATGGTTGGTTTGAATGAGAAGTGGAGAAGAGGAGAAGATTAGGCGCATATTGACGGATCCCAAGCTTTCGGCTATTAAGGCTATGTTGGAGAAGGACCATGCCATTGACTGTATTTTCCTGCTCTATATGGGACGGGGGAAATGGAAGGAAGCTAAGGAGTTTATGAGGGCTAACGGCTTGACGCTCAGCGACGGCACTTTTAGGGCTAGGATGATAGAGATTGAGGAGCTTGGCTTAGCGAAAAGCGAACGGTTAGACCCCTTAAAGAAGAAGTATGAGAAAACAGCGTTTGGCGACAAAGTGGCAAGGCTTCTGCTAGAGTTCTTTGATAAGATCGGCGTTTAGGCTAGGCTTCTCCTAGTTGGCTGTGCACCATCTAATAAGTTTCTAGGTTTGTTGTTTTGTTTTACAAATGAGTAATATGATGTATTAAGTCGTAAGATTTAAATTCTAAGCTTCCCCTAACATACATGACAACGAAAAGGAGGGATCGGAAAGAAAAATGAAAATATTGAAAAGTAGGAAAGCCCTAAGTCCCGTAGTGGCATCCATAATTCTCATAGCAGTAACAGTCGCTGTCAGCTTGGCCGTAGCCGTATGGATGGGATCACTAACAACAGGACAAATGCAAACAGAACAACTATCATTCATAAGTCACCAATGGGACACAGTTGACGCTGTGGATTGGTTTGTGTTCACTGTTAAAAACACCGGTTCAGCCGACTTGTCTATACAAGATGTCCGCATTGATGGAGTCCCTGCAGCTTCGGTTAAATACAAGACAACAAGTGACTGGCAAGACTTTAGCGCGTCGGTACCATTGGCTAAAGGAGAGCTGGTTTCGTTTAACGTAACGCGTTCAGGCGGCTTCGCACATGGAATAACCTATGAATTTACAGTAATAACTGCCAGAGGAAACACTTTTGGACCATACGTAAAAACAGCGCCATAAATTCCTTTGACGCGTTGGGATTGGGGGGTAGGGTGTTAGCTGTTTCCAAAATTCCCTTCTATTCTATTGTGTGTTGGAGGTGTAAAACTATATGGTGGTTGAAATAAAGGAGTATGCTTCGGCTGAAGATATAGCCGAAACTTTGGAAAAGCAGATTGCCGAAACTAAGAGCACTTTGGGTGAGTACCTGCGCCGCCTAGACGAAATTAGAGCCCTCGCTGAAAAGTCGAAGAAGATTCGTGAAGTGGTTATGAAGCTGTCTGGGAAAAAAGTGGCCGCTGAAAGCTTAGGCGAAATCACTGTTGGCAATTTAATCATAGTTTTAGACGCCAACCCGTTCCATGAACTGACGGCCATAGAGCAGGTAGTGCGCAGTTATCAGGAGAGGCTTCTGGTCTTACAAAAGGCACGAGAAGCCTTAAAGTGGCTTGACCAGCTGGGCGACACTGAAGGCCTAAAATACATTGTTGTGGAAAACGATGGCGTTCCAGAGCGCATCCTATTCAAGATAACATAGTAGGATTCATCCTTTCAAAGCAGGTGGAAACATGATGGAAGAAGATGTTTACACTCTTGCGCTACAAAATACTTTAAACGAAATACGGAACGCTTGTCAAGAAATACAGCACACCTTTATCTTCAAAGAAACAGGCGAAATAATCGCCGGAGACTCTGTAACCTCTCAAAAGGTCATAACTCGAGTTTTAGATGCCTTCAACGACATTTTCAACAGGGCTGAAGCCATAGGAGGCGTTGAAGCTGTAACCCTAAAATGTGGCGGTGGCACGGTAACCCTTAACAATTTTGGCGGGCATAATCTCGTTATGGTCATGTCTGCAAAGGCAGACCTAAACTACATTAACACTTTAACCCGCATTATAATCCCAACAGTTCTTAAAATTCTAGAGAAAATCAGCCCTACCCCCTTCAAAAATATACCCTCACATAAGGCTGCAGCGCCAACATCAACAATGCCCATCACGGACAAGCCGGAACCCCCGAAAATTGAAGAGTTCATGGAGAAGGAAGTTGCTGAAGAATCAATAGAAGAGCCAAAAGAAGAAATTAAAATAATAGAGGTGCCAGCAACCCAGCTTATAGTAGAAAACATTGGAGGGTTGTTGGTGACATCAGACGCTGTGCGCATAGACAATGAAATCTTAACTCAGTGGGAAAATATGCTTGAAGGAAGAAAAGTCGAATATGTTGAGATAAAAACCTTCAATGGAAAAACAACAAAGTGTAAGGTTAAACCTATAAAAGATTCAAAATACCTTGGCAAGGGAATTGTGCAAATTCCAGAAAAAATGCAGCTAGCCCTAGAGGTTAAAAAGGGCGAACTCGTCAGGGTTAAACCTGTAATAGAATAAAATGGAGGCAATGTTATGACAAGAAAAAGGAAAAGCCTGGAAGAAACCGTAACCGCTGAAGCACAAGCCCAGCCAGTAGCTATAGAAACAGCAACAATAGAAGACTTAAAAACTCGCTTAGAAGAGATTAAAGGCTACGATGGCGTTATAGGGTATATACTGCGAAACGCCACATCAGCAACAATAGACCTCAAAGATCCGACAAAGCTGATAGAGTATGCTATTCTCTCTTCATCAGCGCTGGATGCAGCAGAAGAACTATCAGAGCTTTTCAGTTTAGGGGACTTCAAAAACATACTTGTGGAAGGAAAAGAGGTCAAAATCCTTTCCCTAACAATAGGCGAAAACAAAATAAGCATATTTCTCGAGAAAAAAGCTGACATAGAAAAATCCCTCAAAAAACTCCAATTTTAAAGGCTTAAGACAAAGTCCCATTTTCAAACCTTCTTTTTAGAGCGCTTAAATTTGCCTATGTAAGTTTAAGGTTTCTGTACTGCTGTAACTTAAGCTTTAAACAGCTAAAAATTGTTTAAGCCCACGAGGGTTTATACTTAATTGTTAATGCCTTCAGAAGTTTTCTCTAGAGGCTTTTCTAGGCAAAAATTCAAATTATGCGCCAATCTGCCTCTTTAAAATTTCTTCAACCTTTTTAAGGGCCTCTTTCAGCTTCTCTGGTTTTGTGCCCCCGCCTTGTGCGAAGTTTGTTCTTCCACCGCCTCCACCGCCAATTATTGCTGATGCTTCTCGAACTATTTCAGCAGCGTTGACGCCTTTTTTAACAGCCTCCTTCCCAGCCATAACTATTATCCGGGCTGTTTTGCCATCTGAACCATAAAGAACAGCAACAGCCGCGTTGTACTTCCTTATTATTTCGTTTGCCGTCTGAACCATAACATCAACGTCTATCTCATCCTTAAAATCACGTGCCAGAAGCTTAACTTCGCCAATTTGGCGGACAACCTCAAGGTTTAGTTCAGCCTTTTTAGCCAACTTCTCCACAAGCTTCCTCCTCTCCGCCTTAACCTCTTTCAATTTCCCAACAAGTTTTTCAACCGTTTTGTCCAGCTTTTCCAACGGTGCACCTAGAGTTTCTGAAACTCGCCAAAGAAGCTCCTCGTTTCTTTGCACTGCCTTTAAGGCTTGGATCCCAACGGCATAAACAAGCCTTTCAACACCGTCTTGGATTTTCTCCGAATGGATTATTTTTATAAAGCCTATCTCGCCGGTATTCCTTACGTGAGTCCCAGCGCAGGCTTCAACTTCCCAGTCTCCAATCTTCACAACACGGATTTCTTTGCCTGGAACGACTCCGCCTTGGTAAAGCCTAAAGCCATATTGGCTTTCAGCTTCTGACCTTGGAAGCCACATGGTTTCAACTGTTATGTTTCTGAAGACAGCTTCGTTGGCTAAAGTTTCTATTTTCTGTACTTCTTCCCGTGTTAGTCTGCGGTAATGGGATATGTCAAGCCTTGAGCTTTCAACACTCTTTTGCGTGCCAAACTGCCAAACATGCTGTCCCAAAACGCGCCGCGCCGCGCCATTAATAATGTGGGTGGCCGTATGCGCCTTCATTAGGGCGTAGCGCTTATCCCAGTCGATTACTCCCTTAACAATGGCGCCTTCCAACGGGGCCTTTTCGCCGCTAATTTTGTGAACAATAACCTTACCAACTTTCTTCACGTCTAAAACTTCGGCTTTCCCATCTTTAAAAAATAGCCAACCACTGTCTGACGGTTGCCCACCACCCTCCGGATAGAAACATGTTTTGTCCAGAATAACGTATTCACCACCGCCAATAACCTTTAAGACTTTAGCCTCAAACTCCCGCATATACTGGTCCTTGTGGTAAAGCGCCTCGGTCTCCTGGATGCCAGCCACTTCATCTTCAAGCCACTTTTCAGTTGTAGCCTCCTCAGCTGGCTTCTGGGCTTGCATGTGCCTTTCAGCGATTAAAGCATAGAAGTTCTCCGGAACGGTTGCCTCTAAACCCTCGCTTTCAGCTATCTCCTTAACAATTTCAGGCGGAACACCA
>JAWBXA010000006.1:24542-37655 GCA_038868115.1 Bathyarchaeia archaeon | reverse complement strand
TGCGAATCATAAAGCTCGGTTATTGTTTCAACTGGAACACGTCCAACGCCTTTAGCTTTAAGCTCCCCGGCGAGCTTCCTTATCAGGCGCTCGCCTCTAGTTATGGTTTCCTCGTACTTCTCCTTTTCAATAGCAAGGATCTCCATTATTTCGCTGCGCATCTCCTTAAGATGTGGATAGTCCAAAGACCAGTAGTCGATTTGCAAGTCAAAAATGTTACAAAGCTTTTCAGGAATGCCTAGCATCCTTAACAGGCGGTAGATTCTACGGAAAAGAAGCCTAGCCAGATAACCCTCTTGAATGTTGGAGGGCACAACCCCCTCCGAAAGAATGAAAGTTAAACATTTCGTGTGATCTGTGACTGCAAAGACGTTTTCAACTGGAAGCAAAATTTCATCAAGCTTTTCAGCGTTTACACCCACTAACTCGGCTACTTTTTTTCTGACTTCGAGCCTACCGTCACCCTTGTCAAGGTTTATTGCAGCTGAAAACTTGGCAACCCTCGCCAGCAAGTCATAATCGACGCTTACTCCGGCCATCTTGAAGACTTTGTCAAGTAACTCGCCGTAAATAGCGTGGAAAGCGCTTACGGAGCCATGTGAGAGCCATGCGTAACGGTCTATCCCGTAGCCAACATCTACGGTTCGTATGGGCAACTTGACAAACCGGCCGCCGACAACCTTGTATTGCATAAAAACAAGTGTGGCAACTTCTAACCCGCGAACTATACATTCTAAACATGGACCAGCATTTCCGCCACCGGACCAGACTCCCTCCTTGTATGTTACCTCTTCTGACTTTATGCCCAACTCTTTTGCGAATTCGTCATGATAACGAACAGTTTCGTCCTTCCAATAAACCTCCTTGTCAGGGTAGTTGAAGGCGTGTTCCCCGCCCATCTCAAAAATTGTGACGTACTTGCCGAAAGTTGGACCAGTGTTGGTTATGTCCACAAGGCGAATACAAGGTTGAGCCACGACAAGAGGATTCGCCGGAGGCGGGGCAATCCCCTCGGTGACATAAGGCTGAAAGTCAATTATGCTTGCATGCGTCAAATATATGTCGTCCCGCCACCTAGCCACAACAGGGTAAGGCTTTATTCGCGTATGCCCCCGCTTCTCAAAAAAAGATAGGAAAAATTCCCGCATCTCACGAAAATTGTAGCTCCGCTTTGTCGGCGAATTTCCAATAAAGGTGTAGTGGGCACACCCTTCCGGTCTGGCCTCCCCACAAGTTTCCTGCTGAGGATTGAGGGTCCAAAAGTATGCGCCACATTTTGGACAAAGCTTCCTAACGTAGCCTTTCTCTTTAAAGAATGGAAGATCATACTCTTCTGCTGGAAATCTCTCCAATTCTGAACGCCTCTGTAAGCTCTCTACTCTTATTATGGTGTTTTGACGAATTAACAAACGAAACCTTCCATTTAAACTATTTTGCTATCCAAGTTTATAGCCTATCAGAAAGCCAACAATGAAGCTTCCAGCGAAGGGCAACAGAGCCACCACACCAGCCAGCCAAGAAATGGCTGCTCCAGCCAAATGAAATAAGTTGCTTATGGTCTTTGACAAGGCGTCATAGTTTATGCTTACGTGCATGACTCCCTTCATGCCAAGATAAAAAAGCACAATGATAAAAAGCCCTATCACAAATATAAGCTTGCTAAATTTTTTGAGAGCAAATCCTAAAACGTAGCCACCAATTCCACCAACACCCATCTGAAAAATTATTGACGGCAAAACCTCGCTCATTTTTGGAGGCTTCTCCGAACGTTCTGTTAACTGTTAAATTTTATTACCTTATAAAACTTTTCAGCATTATTTCAGTGTTGATTGGAGGTGGATGGGTTGGAATTGTTTGAAATATACTTGTTAAATTTAGCTTTGACCCTAGGCATGTTCGCTGTTCTGATCTTTAGGGCTTGGATTGAGCTGAAGAATTATAAGTTGATGTGGAAGGAGTTGGAGTGGAGGCAAACTTATCAGGCTGTTGGGCGCATACTTAAGGCTGAAAAAGAGCTCTTCTCGAAAGTTGAGGGTGGAGACGAGCTTTATAGGCTTTTGTGTGAAATCTTCAAAGTTAAAGAAGGCTAAATTTGGCGGACGTCCCTTAAGGAAAGTGCCAACCTTCAATCAATTTTATAGGTGTGTTGCGCTTTTCCATTCCATAGCGGATGAAAGGCTTTGTTAGATGTCTTTGGGAACGGGGTGAGGTGATATAGAGCCCCTTCCGCACTTCACGTTTAACTTCGACAGCAATTTTCTCCAGTTTTGCATAACGTGTAATACATTTCTCACACCTGAAACCTTTGCCTCTTCCCATGGATTTTAGCCGTCTACCACATTTAGGGCATGTTGGGTTTTGATAAACAATTTTTGGCGCCAGTTTTAGCACGCGTAGTTTTTCAAGGTTTATAGTTAACGGACGCTTCTCAGATGGTGGACGAACGCCGCCGTAAACTTCCACAAAGTCACCGACTATGAGTTTGCTTGCCACTTTTCTCAATGTGCCAGTAGGCTCGTACGCAGCGCAGTAGATGCAAGCGCTGTCATCCTTAATCTGAAAAACGACGTGTCTTCTCGGGATTATCTTTGGATTCGAAGCCACTGTTCCCCGAGCTATGACTGGATGGTAGGGTTTTACATCACTTAAACTTTTGATCCGCTTTAAATGGGCGTCTGTGCCGTGGTTTGTGCGGAATATGACCCATCGTTCCACCGGCTCAAGGGATCTAACCATCTCAAAAGCCTTCTTAACAACTTCTGGAGTTTCACCCCTTATACCAAAGAGTATTGGATCTGGCCCACGGGGCGTTATCAAGATTCTACCAGTTTCCGGGTCAACGTTGTTGAAAGTGTAGGGAGCTGTCGCCCTATCCATCTCAACAACAGATGCCACATCTATCCTTCTTTTTAAGCCATAGTTTTCAGGAACACGGTAGGCTATAACCTCGAAGGTGTGGTCTCCTTCAAGGTTTTCACCCACAGCGGCTAAACCGCCAATTATTCCACGCCCACTTTTGAAGCCTACAGCTTCGGCTTTGAACTTTTTAAGGATTTTTAGGGCTGTTTTCATGTTCACAATGCCAGTTATCGCGTTTTTTGCAAAAGCTTTAACTTCCCTTGGAATTTTTGCTTTCGGGAAGAAGACTATTCCCGGCTCTGTTCCTTTATAGGCTAGGTCTGAGTTTTCCCTAACAGTTTCTATTACCATTTCTTTAACCACGTCAACGAGGCTTTTTTCACATTTTATTCTCAGGCAGAGCGCACCGTTCCCCCTAGTTTTCCATGGAACGTTCGGGTTTAGCCTAACAAGATTTGGATAGTCTGTGAATTCTACGCCTAACTTTTGCAATTTCTCTACTAAGAGTGCTGCAACGTAGGTTGTGCATCCTCTTCGAAGAGAGTCTGTATCATCAAAGCCTATGTGCATGTACTTTAAAGTCATCGACAAGCCTAACAGCATTACTTTTAAAGGCTTTAAAAAATGTACGCTTTCGCGAACACTTTACATACTTGAAAATAAAAGAAAGTGAGGCTGTTACTTTGTTGACTCCTCAATCACAATCATTGTTAATGTTGATCTAACTTTGTCAAGCCTACGGATACGCCAAGTAACAATTTCCTTAAGCTTGTCCATTGATTCTGCGCTAACTCTTGCGATTATGTCGTATACGCCGTAAACGGCGAAGGCTTCCTCAACGCCCTCAATCTTCTTCAAATCTTTTAGGACTTCTGCTTCTGAGCCTATCTCCGTATTAATCAATACAAAGGCTTTCGGCATTAAAATCTCCTCACAGTATCGTCTAGCCTTAATCTAATTAAAATATTTTGTTTTAAAAATGTTTTGTGTTGTCCGAGAAGTATTTAGTGGTGTTGCTCATAATATTCTTATCCTTAACATGCTATATTAACTGTTAGGTCCGAGGCATGACTGTTGAAAGTGTTGTAAACGAATGCATTACAAGTCGCGAAATGCGAGCTTTGGAGCTGAACGCGGAATATTTCGGGGTTTCTCAGCTTCAGCTCATGGAAAATGCTGGGCGAAATGTAGCCCAGGAAATGGCCAGAAGATTCACCCCAGACAAGAAGGTAGTAATTTTCTGCGGTTTGGGCGGTAATGGCGGGGATGGTTTTGTTGCGGCAAGGCATTTATCCTCTATGGGTTTTAAGGTAACCGTCATTCTGGCTGGAAAGGCGAAAGAAATTTCCCATAAAGCGGCTTTGGAGAACTGGAGGGCTATACAACTCCTAAAGGAAAGCATAACCATCCACGAAGTTGCGGACAGTGCATTAATGCCAAGCGTAGAGGCGGAAGTTGTTATTGATGCACTGCTTGGAACAGGCACAAAGGGCAGGCTTAAGCCGCCAATACAACAGCTTGTTGAAAAAATAAACATACTAAACGCCTTTAAAGTGGCTGTTGACGTGCCAACAGGCATAGACTCCGACACAGGAGAAGTTTTAGGAACAGCTGTGAAGGCAAATCTGACAATAACTTTTTACAAGGCTAAGGTGGGTTTGGAGAAAGCCAAGGACTATGTTGGCGAATTGCTGGTCAAAGATATAGGCTTGCCAAAAGAATTTGAAAAATATGTTGGACCGGGGGACGTAAGCCTCGTTGTGAAACCGCGCCCTCCAGAATCACGCAAAGGCGATTTTGGCAAACTGCTCATTGTGGGCGGAAGCGAAACTTTTTCTGGTGCTCCAGCACTGGTGGCGCTCGCCGCCCTTAGAACCGGCGTTGATCTGGCTTATGTCGCCGCCCCCCACAAAATAGCTCACGACATTGCCGCTCTTACACCAGACCTAATAACGATAAAGCTTGATGGAGAACACTTAAACATGGGCAACATCCCAACCCTAAAAACATATGTAGAGAAGGCGGATGCCGTTATTGTTGGTCCAGGGTTAGGGCTTCACTCGGAAACAAAACCAGCGGTTAAAGCCTTAATTGAAGCTGTGGAAGAGGCTGGCAAACCCTTATTGTTGGATGCTGACGGATTGAAAGCCTTTGCAGAATTTAAGAGAAGGCTAAATGTGCCAGCCGTGCTCACGCCCCATACCGGAGAGTACGCCACACTAACTGGAAAGAGACCGCCAGAAAACTTAAAAGAAAAAGCCTTAGAGGTGCAGAAAACAGCCGCCGGATTGGGCGTTGTGCTGCTTCTTAAGGGCGCAGTGGACATAATAGCCGACAAAAAACGCTACAAATTCAATTTCACAGGGAATCCAGGTATGACGGTCGGCGGAACGGGAGACGTTCTTTCAGGCATTGTTGGCGCTTTCCTGGCGCAAGGCGCAGACCCATTTGAGGCGGCGGCTGCCGGAGCCTTTGTGAATGGTGCTACTGGAGACTTTGTTTTCGAAGAGAAAGGTTACCACATGATGGCATCAGACCTATTAGACTGGATTCCAAAGGTTTTGGATGACCCAATGAGCCACTTGAAGGTGCAAAGAGCTGGTGCAGCAAAAACCAGTTAGAATAGTCATTTATCATGCTGGGCAATGCGATCCCAGAAAGTGCACAGCCCTAAAACTTAAACGCCACGGACTTGTGCAACTTGTACGCCAAATAAAACATTTGCCAAGAAGAGCTGTTGTCCTAAACCCCTACTCGAAAAAAGCTTTCTCGCCAGCGGACAAAGAACGCATAGCAAATTTTGGTTTAGCGGCCCTAGACTTCAGCTGGGAACACGCTGAAAAACCTCTACTGAAAAGTGTTTTTCGGGGCACATCCCGTTGCCTACCATACCTAATCGCTGGAAACTCAGTCAATTTTGGCTGTCCAACAAAGCTTAGCACAGCAGAAGCCTTAGCAGCAGCCCTCTACATAGCAGGATACCGCCAAGAAGCCTTTAGGTTATTGTCCATATTTAAGTGGGGACACACCTTCATAGAGCTAAACAGGGAGAGACTTGAAAGTTACGCGAAGGCAAAAAACAGCGGTGAAATAGTGGAAATACAGAAGCAATGGATAAAAACCGTTTAGGCTTGGCTTGCCTCCATGGCCTCTGGATTTTCCAAAAACTCTCTTATTGTGGCGAGGAACTTCGCCGCTGGTGCACCGTCAACAACCCTATGATCAAAAACCAGGGTTAGGTAGCCAACCTTTCTCGGCTCAGTACGTCCATCCTTCGCGATATGCGGCTCGGTTTCAATGCTTCCAACAGCTAGTATCGCCGGGTCCGGCGGATTAATTATTGGCGTAAAAAACTGTATTCCTAGTGCTCCAAGGTTTGTGACTGTGAAATTGTGGTTTGACTGTTCCTCAAGGGTTATTTCACCCCGCAACCCCTTCTCTTGAAAATCGTTAATCTTATGTGTTAGTTCTTGAATGGAAAGCTTGTCCGCGCCTCTTATGACTGGCGCCATTAAGCCTTTTGGCGTGTCCACAGCCACGGCAATATTAATTTTCTCGTGATAAACGAGCTCCTCGCCCTCCAGTGTCACATTTAGGTTTTTGTATTTCTGAAGGGCTAGGGCAACAGCCTTAACAGCATAGGCCGTAAAAGAGCCGCCAGTTTCCATCCTATGCCTGACAAGTTTGTCCGCGGCGAACTTTGTTGTTAGGGCAACGGGCAAAGCCTCGTGGAAACCAGCCTTCAGCCTCTGGGCGATAGCTTTTCTAATTCCGGCAAAGGGAACTTTACGCTCAACCGCTTTGGCCTCCAACTCTGAATCGGTTATGCCTCTCTCCCTCGCGGCAAGTAAAACATCCTCCTTAGTTATTCTTCCTTCCGGACCGGTGCCCTTAATCTCTTCTAGGGGTACGCCAAGCTGGGATGCTAGCTTTTTGGCTAATGGAGAAGCCTTCACTTCGACTGGCGCTATTTTCTCAGCCCTTTCAATGGTTAGAGGCTTTTCTTCCACGCCTTCAACTTGGCATATTGGTTGACCAACCTTAACAACCTCGCCAGCCTTGCACAGTATTTTTGTTATTCTTCCAGCGTACGGGGAGCGCACCTCAAAAGTGGTCTTTTCGCCTTCAGCTATGGCTATGACCTCATCTGCTTGAACAGTGTCTCCTTCTCGTTTTAGCCATTCGGCAATTATGCCCTCGGTCATTACCGGGTCCACTCTTGGAAAAACAATGAGTGGCATCAGCATATCATCCTCCTTGCCGCCTCACATATCTTATCAGCATTAACCAAATACTGGTTTTCCAGCGGCTGAGCAAAGGGCACTGGAAGGTCTGGCGAGTTCACCCGTACTGGTGGAGCGTCCAAATAGTCAAAGGCTTCTTCCACTATGCGGCTTATGATCTCAGCCGAAATTCCCCCTGTTTTCGTGCTGTCATCCGCCACCAGAAGCCTATTTGTCTTCTTGACGGAACCCACTAAGGTTTTCACGTCCAATGGGTTTATTGTCATTAAATCTACAACCTCAGCGTCCATGCCCTCTGCGGCAAGCCTATCCGCCGCTGCCAACGCCTCTCTAACCGTTCTAGAAAAGGCCACAATTGTCAAGTCTGAACCCTTTCGCTTTATTTCGGCTTGACCAATGGGGATAAGGTATTCCTCTTCTGGCACTGGACCTTTCCAGCTATAGAGCACTCCAGCCTCTACAAACAAGACTGGGTCTTCACCTCTAATAGCGGATTTCAGCAAGCCTTTAGCGTCTTTAGGAGTGCCGGGAAGCACTACCTTCAACCCTGGAACGTTTAGGAACCATGAAGCCAAAAATTGGCTGTGCTGGCAGCCGTGAACCCTTCCAAGGCTATACTGAGTCCGAACAACCATTGGAAGGCTCACCTGCCCACCGCTCATAAACCTAATTTTTGCCGCGTGGGTTACCAGCTGGTCCATGGCTATTGTGATAAAATCCATGTACATTATTTCGGCGACTGGTTTTAATCCGGCGAGGGCTGCGCCTATGGCTGCGCCAACTATGGCGGCTTCCGATATTGGTGTATCCCTAACTCTTTCAGGACCGAATTTTTCCAGCAGCCCTTTCGTGACTTTGTAGACACCTCCAAATACGCCTACATCTTCGCCGAAAACTATTACACGGTCGTCGTGTTCCATTTCCTCCCGTAGCGCCTCATTTAATGCTTCAGCGTAGCTTATCTCCCTAACCATGATGCGTCCGTCCTCCCTTCTGTATAAACGAGATTCCAGAGCTCGCTGAAATCGAGATAAGGCGCCACTTTCGCCTTCTCCACGCAAGCATCCAACGCCTTTTCGATTTCCATGTTTAATGCCTCAAACTCCTCTTTTATTATGATGCCAAGCCGCACGAGGTTGCTGGCAAACCTTTCTATGGGATCCTTTTTCATCCATTCTTGAACCTCTTCCTTGGGCCGGTATTCAGCCTTATCGTAAACGCCGTGCCCCTTCTTACGGTATGTTCTACATTCGATAAAGGCTGGGCCAGCGCCGCTGCGGACATGAGCCACCGCAGCTTTTCCGCTTGTGTAAACGGCTATCACATCGTTTCCGTCAGCTAAATAGGCTTTTATTCCGTAGCCTGAAGCGCGGGCGGCTATGCTTTCTCCGGTAAAGGACCTTTTGTGGGGGACTGAAAAGGCGTAAAAGTTGTTTTCGCAAACGAACAAAACTGGAAGTCTCCAAACAGCCGCCAAGTTTAGGGCTTCGTGAAAGGCGCCTGTGTTTACAGCGCCATCGCCGAAAAAGACAGCCACGATTTGCTTCCGTTTTCGGTATTGTAGGGCTAATCCAACACCTACGGCTATGGGTATTCCTCCTCCAACAATCGCTGAAGCCAACAGTATGTTATGCTCCTTGCTCATGGCAGAGTGCATAGAACCGCCCAAACCCTTACAGGTACCAGTTTCTCTGCCAAACAATTCAGCCATCAAAGCCTCAAGTGGAACATCTCTGGCTATGGCGTGGCCGTGTCCACGATAAGTGGAAATTATAAAGTCTTCACTGTCCAAAGCCTTGACTATGCCGGCCGCAACCGCCTCTTGTCCAAGATATAGGTGGCAAGGGCCAATGAGCTGTCCCTCGAAAAATAACCTTTCAACACGCTCTTCAAATTTTCGCATTTCGCACATTTTCCTTAGAAGCCACAGAAAGTCCTCGCGTGACAAGCCTAGGGCTAGATATTTTTCAGCTGGAACCTCGCCTATGAATTCTATGCTCATGATGATGTGCCACCCTTTCAAGAGTTTAGAAACTTTAGCATTTATAAAGGTTGGAGCACCTAAATTTTAGCATCCGACCGCTAAAAAGGAACGAAAATTTGAGAGAGTCTCTCATGATTCTGGTTCGACGATGTCGACCCTATTAGTTTTGCGTGCCATGTGCGAGCTTCTCTTGTCACATACAAATTAATAATCTGCAGCCGTATCCAAGGAAGCCCGCCTTTAGACACGACCTTGGCATCCACAGTCCCTTATAAATTTGGCATAAGTCGCTTAATAACTCATGGTTTTTCTCGTATTTAATGAAGGGAGGCTCGTCAAGGTTTTGTTTAGCAAACCTCTACAATAAGATAATTCGCCACCTTCAATCATTGCCCGCTTAGTCAGGAAGATGGTTCTTAAAAGTTTTTGAAGACGAATCCTTCCAGTCTGCGTGTGCTTGTTGATAAGCTTAAACGTTTAAAAGTCTGAGCCAGCCATGAACAATAAATGAGGGTTAGCGATGGCAGAGAAAATAGAATACCAAATTGGAAAGGCGAAATTATGCCTAGTTCAGGGAGACATAACAGAAATAGAGGCAGACGCCATAGTAAACGCTGCAAACCCATCCCTCATGGGGGGAGGAGGAGTAGACGGCGCCATTCACAGAAAAGGCGGACCAAAAATTCTTGAAGAGTGCAAACGCATAAGAGCAACAGAATGGCCCAATGGACTTGCAACGGGAAAAGCCGTAATAACTACGGGTGGAAACTTAAAGGCTAAATATGTCATCCACACCGTTGGACCGATTTGGCGAGGAGGAAAAAGCGGGGAGCCAGAGCTTTTAGCTGAGGCATACCACAACTCATTGACACTAGCCGTTTCAAAAGGCTTAAAGACAATAGCCTTCCCATCAATAAGCACAGGTGCCTACGGATATCCCATAGAACAAGCTTGTAAAGTAGCACTAAAAACAGTCAAAGAGTTTTTGGAAAAAGAGGACGAACTTGAAAAGGTGATGCTTGTCCTCTACAGCAGGCATGACTTTGAAGTCTACAGAGAAGCGGCAAAAGAAATTCTGCAATAGCCAGCGCTAATATATGATGCAGACTTTGCCGCTAACTTCTCAACAGGCCTCAACCTCTCCAAAACCTATCGCATTTTGTCATTGACGGTTTCCTGTCACTCCAAGGGGCGCTGGAACTCTAACTCTATTATGTGATAGTATTGTTCTCACCCAAGCTCTTCGTCTCGCATTCTTCTCAGAATATAACGTTTTAGTGCTGGAGACTTTAGTCACGTAAATTATCGAATTCCGAGTAGACATAAAATGTTTTAGCTTAAGTCAAGAATTAGACTTGGAATCAAGCCCATGTATACTGGTTTTGGCAGGTCGCTTTTAACCAGAAGCGGATCTATGTAGGCAACCAAGGTTTTTCCATTAGTATTTTCCGGGATTCTCCAAAACCTTTTCAAGTCCTTTTTAGCAAGCCTTTCCCGCCCATCCAGATCAGATTGAAGTGCAAGCTCTATGGATTTCACGTAAAAGTCAGTTATGGCGTAATTCGCAAGCCTTAAATTGAATTTTAGGTCCTTATCTCCAAGCTTCTCCGTTGTTTTAAGGATTGCAACTATAGCGTTTTTGAAGTCCTTTAGGCTTTCTTCCTTTAAAACTATTAATGGACACACAAAGCTGGAGGCTTGTACAAGTGAATCTAAAACTGGATTCTCCACAATTCTTGGCAAGGTTAGGAGTTTCTTCCATTTTAGCTTGAGTTTTAGAGTTTCTGAAACACCTAGTTCCCTATACCTGAACTTTCTCTTAAGCCATTCAACTTCCTTTTCTGGAGAAACATCTTTTGAAAGGTAAATCACTCCTCTAAGATTCTTCACAAGGTATAGGCGTTGATGTTCTGGAATTTGATCCACAATAATTTTAACACTCTTCAAGGTTTAAACTTTGCCAGCGGTTTCTCTGACCATGGCTAGGCGTCTGCAGAAGGCGCAGACCTCACTGGACGAAGGGAAACCACAAACCTTGCATCTACGTAGCGTAGGCTTTTGTGTAACACTTTCAACCAGCGGCATAATTTCTAAGAATCGATTCAAGAGTTGATGCCTAAAATACGGGTTATCCTGCGACAGAAGCTCTAAAATTTTTGCTCTTTTCCTCACACCAGTCCCGGTTGCGTAGGGGCAGTCAATTTCGCGGAAGGGAACATTCCCGTAAAGGCAGTATAGCAGATTCTCGTTTTCTGAACATTTTATGAGGGGCTTAACCTTTGAGGCCATATCCTTCGCCAAGGGTGGCAGAACTGGTTTAAGTCTTACAAACTGTTCCCATCGCCCATAAAGGAAGTTATTAAACAATACACCTGCAACGTCCTCCAAGTTGTGGCCGGTTGCTAAGACCCGAACTTTGGCTTTTATGGCTAGCTCTTCAAAAATGCGGCGCTTAATTGTTCCACAAGCGGAGCATATTTTCCCCTTAAATGGCGTTTTCTCGAAGTCTCCTATGCTTATGCCCAACTCTTCTGGAAGACTAAAAATGTGCAACTCAACATCTAATATGCCAGCAAGTTTTTCAACCTTCTGTTGGCAATGCATCGAATACTCCGGTATGCCCAAGTTTATATGTAGGGCTTTAAGCCTAAGCCTTGGAAAAGCCTGCCGCAAAACATGCAAGAGCACAGCACTGTCCTTTCCACCTGAAACAGCTACGCCGACAGTGTCATCTTCCTTAAACATTTTAAACTCTTCAACGGTTTTCCGCACTCTAGCCTTGTAAAAATCCATAAAGCAGCTTGGACAAAGGTTTAGCTTGGCGTATGGAATTTGTACTTCAGCGCTTGATGAGCGGCACTTGCTGCAAATCAAAGGCATAGCAATCACTAATTCAATAAAATTATTATGGAATTGTGATAAAAGGAGCTCCTTTAAGCTTTAAGGAAAGGACATAAACCAAATAGTTTTAGAAAAATTTGGGGTTGGCTAGAATTCTTCGCTTTCGGTTTCGCTTGGAGGCTTTTCTTTCTCCTTCTCTTCTTTCGGTTTTGATGCGGCTATGACATCGTCTATGCGGAGTATCATTGAGGCTGATTCTGTGGCTGATTTTACCGCTTGATCTTTGACTATGGCTGGTTCCACGACACCGTTGTTATACATGTCTTCCACTTTTCCTGTGAACACATTTATGCCCATATAGTGGCCGTCGGTTTTTTCATGGGCAGCCCTAAGCTCAACTATTACGTCTATTGGTTCTAGTCCGGCGTTTTCGGCTAGTGTGCGCGGTATTATTTCTATAGCGTCTGCGAAGGCTTCAATAGCTAGTTGTTCTCTTCCTCCAACCTTTGCCGCATAGTCTCTTAGCTCTTTGGCTATTTCAACTTCTACTGCGCCACCTCCAGCCACAATTTTGTTGTGCTCTATTACATCTGAAACCACCGATAAAGCGTCTGTCATGGCTCGTTCCGCCTCATCTACCATTCTTTCAAGTCCAGCCCTTATGAGAATGCTAACAGAGCGGGGGTTCTTGCAGCCTTCAACAAATATCATTTTGTCTTCGCCGATTTTCCGCTCTTCCACAACTCCAGCGGTGCCCAAGTCTTGCGGTGTCAAATCGTCTAAGTCTGTGACTATTCTTCCGCCTGTGGCTCTTGCCAGTTTCTCCATATCTGACTGCTTTACTCGCCTTGCGGCCAGTATGCCTTCTTTAGCTAGGAAGTGTTGCGCCATATCATCTATGCCCTTCTGGCAGAAGACAACATTAGCGCCTACAGACTTAATCTTCTCAACCATCTCCTTCAGCATTTTGGTTTCCTGGTCTAGGAAGGCTTTCATTTGGGACGGATCTTTTATGCGGATTTCTGCGCTGAACTCCGTTTTCTCGATTTCTAGTGGGCAATCCAACAAGGCAATTTTAGCGTTCTCCACACGTTTAGGCATTCCAGGGTGGACAACTTCCTTGTCTATTATTACACCCCTTACAAGTTGGGATTCGAAAAGCCCTTTGCCAGTCTTCTTTATTAT
>JAWBXA010000006.1:14546-24445 GCA_038868115.1 Bathyarchaeia archaeon | reverse complement strand
GACAATCCAACAAGGCAATTTTAGCGTTCTCCACACGTTTAGGCATTCCAGGGTGGACAACTTCCTTGTCTATTATTACACCCCTTACAAGTTGGGATTCGAAAAGCCCTTTGCCAGTCTTCTTTATTATTTGGATGTTGTCTATGTCTGCAACTAGCCTATCTCCCATCTTCTCAACAATCTGTTTCACAGCGTCTATGGCAATTTCAGCCAAGTGCTCTTTGGCTGGGCCAACAGCTTTGCTCGCCATGGAGGTTAAAGCTACCTTGCGGAGAGTTGCACGGTCTTCTATATCCACTGTCTTGGCTATGCGGTTTATCACTTCAACAGCCTTTTGAGCAGCTTTTCGATAGCCACTAACAATTATGGTT
Organism: Bathyarchaeia archaeon; assembly: GCA_038868115.1. Classification (GTDB taxonomy): domain Archaea; phylum Thermoproteota; class Bathyarchaeia; order Bathyarchaeales; family Bathycorpusculaceae; genus JAGTQI01. Next base: position 24,074 of record JAWBXA010000006.1, on the reverse strand, counting down.
GGGTGAATATTCTGGTCTAAGAGTTCCTCAGCCTTTTTGAGGAGTTCTCCAGCCAAAACAACGGCTGTTGTTGTGCCGTCGCCCACCATGTCGTCTTGGGTTTTGGCAACTTCAACCATCATTTTGGCGGCTGGATGTTCCACTTCAATCTCGTCCAAAATTGCGGCGCCGTCATTGGTTATTGTTATGTCACCAAGACTATCAATAAGCATCTTATCCATGCCGCGAGGGCCGAGAGTTGTCTTTAGGACTTCGCCTATAATGCGGGCTGCCATTATATTGTTTCTTTGAGCTTCTCTTCCGCGGCTTCGAGCTGTGCCCTCTTTTAGGATTAAGACGGGCTGACCTGAAGCTGTTGTTGTTAAGTAAGCCATATCTTTCCCCCGGTTAATGTTAAAATAGTTTCGTGGTTAAGCAAAAATGCGGTAAGATATAAACTTTTCCAAAAAGAAGCTAAGAGTTTAACCTAACAATTGTGATTCCTAAACCATGTGCTCGATGAGAATTTTTATGCCTATTGCTATTAGGATTAGTCCGCCTAAAACCTCAATTTTACTTGATAATGTTTTTCCAAGTTTGTCTCCTATAGTTGCGCCTAGAAAGGATAATGTGAATGTTGTTGTGCCTATGATGGTTATTGGCGTGATTATTGAGATTTTTAGGAAGGCAAAGCTTAAGCCCACTGCCAGGGCGTCTATGCTTGTGGCAACAGACAACAAAAGAAGCGTGGAAAGGTCAAGCCTTTTGTTTCTTGGCTGGTGTTTGACGATCACTGCTTCATAAATCATTTTACACCCGATTAGGGCTAGGAGTAGAAAGGCGAACCAGTGATCAAAGCCAGCTATAAGCCCTATTATTTCGACGCCCAGCAACCATCCCACTACTGGCATGAAGGCTTGGAAGGCTCCAAAGGATGATGCCATTTTTAAGGCGTTTGCTTTGCCGTTGCCTTCGGCTGCCATTCCGTGGCTATGTCCAATTAGTGTACACTTTAATGGGGAGTTTTGCCTATAAGAGTGGCTTCTGCTTTGGGAAAAGCTTTTCCATCTGTTTTGCATTTCATTTTGATGGTGAAAAGCCTTTGAAGGTTTCGGTGCGCTTCTTTACAACGCTTCGGGAAATCACAGGAAAACGCGAGGAAACGCTGGAGTTTCCAGATGGCGAGAACATTACAGTAGAGAAGGTTCTCAGAAAATTGGCGGAGCGTTATGGGAAAGATTTTGTTGAATACGTTTATGACAGAAAAACCAGAGACGTGAAGAGTTTTCTCCAACTCCTAATAAATGGGAGGAGCGCCTCAACCCTTAAAGGGTTGAAGACGGAACTGGCGGACGGTGACGTTTTAGCAATTATACCACCAGTAGGCGGCGGCTAAGCTAATTTTACGCCTGCCACTTTGCTAAATTGGGTACTCCCTCTAGATTTTTAGGTTTGATACGTAATGTTTTATTGAGCTTACAATGGGTAAATGCCGGGTCTGCGGTGAAAATTCGCCCTTAATATCTGGGAATTTGGGCGTCTGCCTAAAATGTGTTAGGGAAAAACCTGAAAAAGCCCTAGAAATTGCAAGGGAATCGCATACAAAGAGTCGTGTCGTTTACGGTTTACCCTCAGAACCGCCAAGGGATGAGGGGGGACTGCCATGCGGTGTTTGCGCCAACAACTGCATTATAGGTGGTGGTAACAGCGGCTTTTGTGGGCTTGTTTGGAATGTTGGAGGTCGCCTCGTCCGTTTCGGCGGTACAGCTGAACAAGGCGTCTTGGAATGGTATTATGATGGTTTGCCAACCAACTGTGTGAGCTGGTGGTTTTGTCCAGGATGCACTGGCAATGGATACCCAAAATATGCTTACAAGCCAGAACCAGAGTACGGCTATTACAATTTAGCGGTTTTTTACGGCGCGTGCAGTTATGACTGCCTCTTTTGCCAGAACTGGCATTATCGCAATCTTTCAGCCAAACACAAACCAGTCATGAGCGCCGAAGCCCTAGCCCAAAAAGCCTTCGACAAAAGGGTTTCATGCATATGCTACTTTGGAGGAGACCCGTCACCGCAGATGCCGCACTCGTTGGAAACAAGCCGCATAGCCCTGGAAAAGGCAGAAGAGGAAAAGCGAATCATGCGAGTCTGCTGGGAAACCAACGGCTACATGAACCCTAAAATGGCGGAGAAGGCCGCAGAACTAGCCCTAAAAAGCGGAGGAAATATAAAATTTGATTTAAAGGCGTGGAGCGAGCCACTAGCCATAGCCCTATGCGGAGTCTCCAATAAGCCATCTCTACAAAACTTCAAAATGATAGGCGAAAAATACTACGCGAAACGTCCAGAACTGCCAATTCTAACAGCCAGCACACTGCTGGTGCCGGGATATGTAGACGCAGAAGAAATCGAAAAAATAGCCCACTTCATAAGCCAGATAAACCCAGAAATCCCCTACACACTCTTGGCATTTTACCCATGCTATGTCATGAACGACTTACCAACAACAAGCAGAAAACAGGCAACAGAATGCCAAAAAGCCGCACAAAAACACTTAAAAAATGTGACAATAGGAAATATCCACCTGCTGTCATAGCTTAATCATAAAGTTTTCAGGTTAATCTTTTGCCTATTTTAAGCTCAAAAGAGCAATGGTGAAAGAATTGAGGCTTACCAGGCAATTATAACGGCTAGTAAAGCAATGAACCATTTACTCCGCCAAAACTTGGAACCATAAAGCATCTTTAAGGTAATGAAAAAGTCTATTAAGGTTTATGCCGCCCAGAAGGGCACTTTTTTCGCATCAAGCTGACATACTCATTTAGGGCTTCCTGCTCGTCCGAAGTCAGCCTATCCATAAAGTTTTTCAGCAGCGACTTTGCGTGTTGTTCTGGAACTTTTACGTAAAGGATATCCTTTTCAAATATGTGCCTTCCAACCATGGGTTTGTCTAGGCTTATGGCTACCTGCATGCCCTGCCTAGCCTCTGATAGGGCTTTGCCTTTCTCCTGGATTTGTTGTATTTCGCCAACCTCCTCGCCATCCTCAGCTCTTATAAGGCTTGTTTTGGGCTTTATTCTTCCAGCTAGGACTTCAACGCCAACGATTGCCGGTTTGGCTCTTCTGAAAACATAGCCCTCCATTACCTGAATTTTGCCGGGCTTAACCAGTTTTTCAAATTCGGCTTCAATTTTGGCTTCTTTTTGAGCTTTAAGCCAAGAGAGATAATTGTCTATCAAATGGTAAATTATTTTTTCCTTAAAGATTTGTACGCCGGTGTTTTTGGCTTCTTCATCAGCATCTGGCAAAACCTTAACGTTAAAGGCTAAGATGATGCCGTAAAAAGGTTCATGCTCCTTCACAATGGCGGCTTCGGTAACATCCCTTTTTGAGACGTCGCCAACATCCGCCAAACGGATGGGCACACCGTTCCGCCTAAGGTTTTCTGCAATAGCCTCTAAAGAGCCCAAAGTATCAGCTTTTAAAACAACACCATCCACATCCGTCGCAATCCTAATCCTCTTAATTTCTTCGGAGACAAGCCTAACATACTTTTCAGGGTTTTCGCCATGGGCCACAGCATACAGGGGCGCGCCAGCCAAGGCGCCTTCCAAATCTGGGGCAACAATTTTGACGCCGGCAGCTGCGGAAACAGAATCTACAGAAGAGAACTTGTCCTTTGGGTCCCTGATTTCATCCAATGGCCTTGGCACTAGGATGGCTCTGACCCGCGTTGTTATTGGCTTCTCCTTGCCGCCAACAACTATCAGGTCGTCTTTCCGCAGTGTTCCATCATAAATTATTGTGTTGAGCGTTAAGCCAAGACCAGGCTCCTCTTTAACTTCAAGAACTGTACCTTTAGCTGGTCCGGCAGTGATTTGCAAGCGCTTCTTAAGATACTGCTGAGTTAAGCCTACAAGAACTGCTAGAAGCTCTGTTATGCCCTCGCCTGTTTTGGCGCTTGTAGGTACAATAGCCACTGTTCGCGTGAAGTCCTTTATGCGGTCGAAGCGGTCAGCCCTAAAACCCAAACGCGAAAAAGTGCCAATAATCTCATAGAGGCGGTTGTCTAAATCCTCCTGCACATATCTGTCCTGAAGCTGATAAGCCTTTAGAAAGGGCGTATCAGGGTAAGAATTCCAGCCTGGAACGCGGTCAATCTTGTTGGCAGCCACGAGGAAAGGCGTCTTCCGAGCCTTCAAAATCTCAATACACTCATAAGTTTGAGCCTCAAAGCCGCGAAGCACATCAATAACCAGGATGGCTATGTCAGCTACGCTTCCTCCACGTTTACGAAGGTTTGTGAAGGCTTCATGTCCCGGGGTGTCGATGACAAGCAAGCCGGGAATCTCAATTTCACCCTTAATAGTTGAAAGCAGTGGTCCAATCATTTGCTTCAAGGTTTCAACAGGAAAGAAGCTGGCGCCAATGTGTTGTGTTATACCCCCAACCTCACGGGCTTGAACACTAGTTTTGCGAATCTTATCTAAAAGTAGAGTCTTACCAGTATCCACATGACCGAGAACACAGACGATGGGCTGACGAAGTGACATGGCAATCTTCCCTATGTAGATAACAGACAGCAGCCGTAAACCAAAATTAATATAAAACTACTCCTTAAAAAATGCTGTTTTGAAGGTTGGCTATTCAGCCTTGACGATTATAAGGAAAATTCCAAGCGCGAAAAGGATCGTGGCTAAGAAGCCGAAGAACCATGTGTAAATGCCTAACGTGTCGCTGCTCGTTAGAGTGAAATGAGTGGCCAAAGCACCCACAATCACGAGGATTATTCCAAAGAATTTTTCTGCCGCTGTTATTCCAAAGCTGCCCTCTTCGCTCATAACTTCAGCCTCTGCGTGTTTGTGACATGTCTTTTACATAAAGTATAGAGTTATTTTAAATTTCCCTTTTCAAGGCTATTTTGTTTCTTCAAGCTTTGCCGGCAAATACTCGTCAACAATATAAGTTAGACCATATCGGCTGAAGGCCTCCTGCTCAGCCTTTCTTCTAATCTTCATAAAGGTTTTAATCTCCCTCTGCCACAGCGGATCATCCTTGTACCTTGGGTCTTTTTGCAGTTCATACAGCCTCTTCATGTCAATCTCGTCCAGCGGATCTGTTGGCAACTTATACTTGACGATGTCTGTTGCCCATACACCGCTCCATTTGGCGTCCGGCGTTGTTAGGTCTCTTAAGTGGGCGGCGTTAGCTGATCCGGAAATTATAACCATGGCAATATGCATCCCCCATGGGTCGCCGTCTGTGAAGATGTAGACTGGTAAGCCAAGCTCCCGGTTTAGCCTCCTGATAAAATGGCGGGTTGCCCTGGGCGCTTGCCCAGCTGTAAGCACAAGTATAGCATTGAACTTTTTATGCACATTCTCCTCAATGAAGCGGGTGAACAAGCCGCCCTTCTCAATGGCTATGACCTTGTCCGCTGTGGTTTCAACAAACTCCGCTGAGGTTAGGGCGGGACCAATCATGACACCATCCGGATGCGAAGTCAAGTTTAGGGTTTTTCCTTCATAGCCTGGAACCGTATAGCGTATTGTTAAATCTCCGAAGACAGCTGAGCGTTCTTCTGGAAAAATGTTAAAGTCTTCTCGTGAAAAACCTAGAACCGTTTCCAGGTCTGTTATTATATTGTTGGATTCCTGCTGGTCTTTAAAGGTCATTTCGTAGGCTTGGGCTGAATAGTAAACGTCTCTTAGGGTTGATGTTTTACGTTGAAACGTGAGCTCATAGGAGAACAGCGCTGTCCAAACCAGTTGGGCGAAGGGTTTTAAGTGGCGAATGTTCCTAGTGCTCCGCCTAACACGCTTATCACCTAAAATGAACTGTCTAAACTTTGGGTCGTAATAGATGTTTTCTGTAGAGCGACTTGGCATCTCAATAGATGGGAAATAACCCCTATTAATCTGCTCGTAAATCTTTAATCCAAAATTTTCAAGGGTTGCTAAAACCTCTTTCCGCTTTTCTATTATGCTCTTAAATTCCCTCAACTCCAAAACGCCTCACACTTCTTAGGAGTTTTTCAATGTCTGGAGGCTTTTCCTTACCAGCCAGCTTTGCAGAAAACTCGGCTATTTTTGGCAAATATTTGCTAAAAACTCCAAGGCGTTTACGTTCCCTGTTCACGTGCTCTCGTTTCGTCAGGAAGCGTTGAAGTTGGCGGGCCACTTCCCTTAATCCGTTAGCTATTTCCCGCCTAACCTCTGGTCTGTCAGCGATGAACTCCTTTCCAACGGTTTTGTAAGGGACTTTTGTGCTGCAAATGTGGACAACTATGGCTATAGGCATATCCGGCGTAACCTTGTAGCGCCGCCAGTTCATGTCATTTATAACTTTGACTGAAACGTCGCTTGCTTCATCGTAAAGAAGCGGAATTCTGTTGGCGAAGCGATATATTAGGAAGCCTCCTTTCTGAGGGATCTCCCCTCCATAAGCTATTGCCACTTCGACAATGAATGGATGCCCAGCGTAAGTGGCTGGTTTCCGCTGGTGAACAGCTACAAACTCTGGTTTAAGCTCCTTCAAAACGCCGGTTTTCAACAGTTCCTCACCTAGCGGCGATAGACAACTTGCGTCTGGTGGGAGAAACTCTCTAAACTTTTTTAACATATGCGTAAGCCGGACAATTTCCTCGTGGGAAAGCTTCTTCGGGTTCTTGGATGGACTTATGCCACTAAACTCTAAGAATTTTCTGGCCGTTATTTCACCAACGCGATGAAAGTGATTTTTTAAAAACTCCAACATATTGTTGTAGGGCGTAACCTGTATAAGGCGTTGGAGAAGCTCCACATCAACACCGTAGGGGTGGGGTAAAGTCTCCTTTGGCGGATCTGGCATAAGGGTGGTTGCCCTAGTAAATTTGTAGAGTCTGCCCTTCGGATCTACGAAGGTGATGTTAGCGTATGGATTTACCATGGCTGTCTGCTTGAAATATTCTAGAATCTTGGGCATAGCCCTCAAATAGTCGCCCTCGAGACTAAACTCAACAATGGTGCCTCGCCAACCCTCCTTGTTCAAAAGAATCTTCCTATCAAGTATTATAGGGCGGTTTCTTTGGATGTCAATCATAAGCTTATACATGTAAATCCTTGACATGTTAGTGCTTGAAATTATTGTGGCCGGCTGGTGAGTTGTTATCTGACCATATAAAATGGCCATCTTCCCGCCTAAGCCGAAAGTTCCCCTCTGCTGTTTAAGCTTATACTTCGAGCCGAAAAGTACTTGTCCAAAAGCTGATGGAATATGCCTTGGCGGAACGCCGCAACCGTTATCTTCGACCCTCAGTTTGTAAATTTGGGTTTCCTTGCTCGCCTCTCCTTCGAAGGAAAGCCTAACATAGATTTCCGGAGGTATTTTGAGGCTTTCAGCAGCATCTAAGGAGTTTTCCACAAGTTCGCGGATGGCTGCGAAAATAGCCCTTGTTGGGTTTGTGAATCCCGCTATATCGCGGTTTCTGTAGAAGAAGTCTGATGCACTTATCTCTTCAAAGGTTACTTGCGCCACGCCAGCCTCCACCGGTCACCTCATTCAGCAAAGCCGCTTTAACGTATGTATACGTGGCGTGCACATTAATTTAACTATGCTGTTTTTGGCAAACTTTTCATTTCTTAAAAGGTTCTGGAAGAAGTTCCCTCAACGTCTTTATCTTAACCGTTTCAAACAGCACTTGGGCGCTTTCAACTTTTGCCATGACAATTTTAATTTCGGGACTTTCAGCAAAATCCAAAATATACTGGAGGCAAGCTCCACAAGGTTTTATTTCATCGGTGCTCTTGGCGTCTGCCACTACGGCTATTTCTCTAATTTTCTTGTTTCCGTGCGTAATGGCGTGGTTTATGGCGTTTCTTTCGGCGCATATACCAAGTCCAGAAACCCAGCTTTCAACATTACAGCCGCCATAAATCTCCCCATCCTCAGCCAAAACAGCCGCGCCTACACTGAAACCCCAAATAACATACGCGTTTCTAAAAGCCCTCGAGGCTTCCTTCAAAAGTGCTTTTTCCACTTCACTAGTTTTAACCATGTTTACTCCTCTTCCGTTATGGCCATGTACCTCGCATAATAGTATTCGCCTATCTCCTTCTGATACTTGTCTAGCTTTGAGCCCTCCTTGTTGACGCGGGGCCTTTTCGTGACAGGGTCTCTTCTAAAGGTTACATTCATCTCCTTCAAAAAGGCATTCATACCATCCCTCAAACTGGTCGGCGGGTTGGCTATGCCCTTTATACCCGGCTCGCCAGTAAACACCATCAAACGGTCTGCGATGAAATCCTGAGCGACAACATCATGTTCAACAACAAAGGCCGTTGCATTTCTCGCCTCAATTACTCGGCGGATAGTTCTAGCCATGTTAAGCCTCTCCTCAACGTCCAAGTAGGCGCTTGGCTCGTCAAAGAGGTAAAGCTCAGCCTTTCTTGATAGACACGCAGCTATGGCAACCTTCTGTAGTTCGCCGCCGCTTAGCTCAGCTATATTTCTCTCTAAAAGCGGGACTATGCTGAGAGGTTGGAGAATTTCGGCCTTATACCAGCTTGACGTGAAGTCTTCTTTTGCTATGCTTATTAATAGTTCTTGCACAGTGCCTTCATATCCGGCTGAAATGTATTGCGGCTTGTAGCTTACTGTAAGCTCTTTAAACTCTTTCCCTTCGTCTGTTTTCTCCAAACCAGCCAAAATTTTGACAAAAGTTGTTTTTCCAATACCATTTGGTCCAAGAATCCCTATTATTTCGCCCTTTCTGATTTCTCCAGGATAAGCGACAAGTTTGAAGCCTTCATAGGTTTTCTCCATTTTATCCCATTTTAGAATGGTTTCTCCGGCGTCGAAGCTTATAGTTGGCGGTTTTTCATGGAACATTATCGCCTCTTTCCGAAAGCGAACGTTTTCGTCTGGAAGGTAGCCTTGAAGGTAGATGTTTATGCCCGTTCTAACACCGTGCACATGTGAAACTATTCCGTAAACGCCAGCCTCGCCGTAAAGTATGCAGATTTGGTCTGAGAGATAATCGATCGTCGCAAGGTCATGTTCAGCTACAACAACAATTTTTTCCTCCCTTTTCAGGCTTCTTATGGCTCTGGCAACTTCAAGCCTCTGTTTCACATCGAGGTAACTGGACGGCTCGTCGAAGAGATAAACATCAGCTTCCTTACATATGGCAGCAGCTACCGCCACCCTTTGCAACTCGCCTCCACTTAGGGCTTCAAGGGGTCTATTCCAAGTGTTCTCCAACTCAAGCCTTTTGGCAACGTTTTCAAGAACACCACGCTCATCCACTTTTTTAAGGAGTTCACCGACCCTACCAGAAACCGTCCTTGCAATCCTGTCAACGTATTGGGGTTTGTGCACAACTTTAAGTTTGCCCTCGCTCATCCGCTGAAAATATTCCTGCAGCACAGAACCTCTAAAATATCTTATTATGTCGCCCCAGCTGGGCGGATTCTCATAATTTCCAAGGTTTGGCCTAACCTCCCCAGAGAGAATCTTCAGCGTCGTCGTTTTTCCCATACCATTCTTTCCAAGAAGCCCCAAAACGGTGC
>JAWBXA010000006.1:9628-14449 GCA_038868115.1 Bathyarchaeia archaeon | reverse complement strand
CCAAACCTGTGGCTGCACTCTTTTTCAAGCTCATCTGGAAGGTTAACTATTGATATAGCATTGAAGGGACATTTTTTGACGCATATTCCGCATCCAGAACATAAAGCCTCAACAATCAGTGGTTTTGTGTTTTCGAAGCGGATTGCCTCAACATGGCTTCTAACCATTGGACAAAAGCGTTGACACTGTTTTCCACAACGCCTGGGTTTACACTTATCTGAGTCTAATACTGCAACACGGGTCATACTTACCAGCAACTATCTTGTTACACGTTTCACACAGAAATATGAGCATTGAGATTCGTGAAACATTAAAATTTCCGGATAAAGAAAACAAGGGAAACGTGAAGCCTTTTAGGGTTTTACCATTCCTCTTCTTCCCACTCTTCTTCTTCCCAATCTTCCTCTTCCCATTCCTCTTCTTCCTCGAACAATCTATCCACCTCCATTAACCCATGGACCTAGCATAGTGAGAGCATCAAGAGACTGCTTTAAGCATTTTCATTCGACTGTTGTCGAGAAATAATCTTAATGACACACTATCAATTTTAAAGATTTACTTTAGAATTTTGCCCGTTAAGTAGGTCTCAGGCTCCCGCATTCCAGGCTTAAGATAAGCCCAACACAAATGTGTGGAGTTGTGCGCGGCTCCAATTCCGCCTCGCATGTCTACGGCAATTAAACCCATGGAATTGTAGGTTCCAGCCATCCGCTCATTGACAAGCCTTATGGCTTCCTCAACAGCCTCTTGGGCTGTTTTGCCACTCTCCATATAATTGCAAACGGTCTTGGCCAAAACAAGCCTTATGGCGATTTCGCCAACACCAGTGGCTGAACATGCCCCGCTCCTATTATCGGCATATGTGCCGCACCCAATTAAGGGTGAGTCGCCAATCCTTCCGGGAATCTTTAATGGAAACCCACCGGTGGATGTTGCAGCTGCAACGTTACCCCCAATATCTAGTGCAACAGCGCCGACTGTTTCGAGGTCGAAAAGTTCCGGATGGCTCTTAACCAGCTCCGCAAGTTTTGGCAGCTCAAACTTACCTTCCAGCAAGGCTTGCTTTGCCTGCTCATAACATTTTAAACGGGTCTCTGTTAGGGGGTTCCGCCTTTCAAGATTAAACATTTTTGCAAGTTTTTCAGCTCCTTCGCCGACGATGAAGACGTGGTCTGTCTTTTCCATTACTATTCGCGCAAGCCTAACAGGGTTCCTAATGTCCCGTAAGAGGCCGGTGGCTCCTGCCTTCAAGGTTTTTCCATCCATGACTGAGGCTTCCATTTCAACTGTTTTCGCTATTGTTAGGCTTGAGCCAGAGCCAGCGTTGAAAACGCCTTCATCTTCCATGACAGTGACAGCCTTAACAACAGCGTCTAAAGCGCTTCCACCCTTAGCTAAAATGTCAAAGCCTGTTTTAGCCGCTTTCTTTACGCCCTCAAGCCCTGTGTTGGCGCGCTCTGGATGCCAGTTTCCAGCACCACCGTGAACAACAATCACGGGTTTCGCGTTTTCCTCCCTCCAGCTTTGAAGGGTTAGAGTTTACAGCTATAAATTTAAGTTTAATCCTTGAAACGTCAAAACAGATAAATCTCTGTGATGGAAAATAATAGTTGGGATGATGTGAGGCGACGGCTAGGAGCCATTTTAGAGCTGTGAAAAGCCAACTAACCTGCACTGACCAAAACTTGTAGCGGGTGGTCAAGTGCTTAGGGACTTCAACCTTTTAGCCACAACTTCGAGGGGAAACGAGGATGAAGCTTGCTCTGAACTTTGGTATTTATTAGGCGAAATTGGCGACTCTGCACCGATTGTAGGAAAAACCGGTGTGGCCGGATTGATTGCTGCAAAAACGGCTTTTAATCCTTTTGAAGTTATTGAAAAGTTTAGGCAGATCCTCCAAGAACGGCCATACGAGTTCCGTTATACACTGCGCATAATCCCGATAGAGAAGGTTATCCGCACAGATTTAAGGGAAATCCAGCGAGCAGCTACAGAATTAAGCTCAAAAATTGGCAAAAACGAAACATTTAGGATTACCGTTGAGAAGCGCTTCACGGAAACCTCAACAAGAAACATCATCGAAGCAGCAGCTGCCAATATTGAACGAAAAGTGGACCTAAACAAGCCAGACAAAGTTCTCCTAATTGAAGTTATCGGCGGCTTGACCGGGCTTTCAGTGATTAAGCCAGAAGATATTCTCTCAATTGTGAAGGAGAAAATGCTTTAACGTTCAGTTGCTAATAGCGCCACACGCTCAATAACAAGGTTAACTAGGGCTTGCTCTAGGTTATTTCCCCTCATAACTGCCCCAAGTTCCATGTCTGAAATGTTGAAGGCTTTTCGGACAGTTTCAATCTTTTCTTGCAAAAGCTCCATAACTGTGTCGTCGCGATATCCGCCGACAATTTTTGATATGACTTGTAGTGCTATTTTCACATCCTCCGCTTTTTTCCCCACAACAAGAACTGCAACCGCCTCACAATTAGGTTTTACTCCAATAAAGCCTACGGCTTTCCGGATTTGACGCTGAGCTGAAACATAAAGCAACATCTCCACGGCTAGGTTTTTTGAAATGTTAATGCCGTTTTTGAAAGCGTTCAAGGCGTTCAAAGCCGCAAAATATAAATGTTGCCAGGTAGCCACAAGTCCAGCATCGAAAAACTGAGCTTCCACGTTTTTTGCTAAACATCTCCTAACAGTTTCTAGAAAAACTTCAACGTTAGTTATTTTTACATCTCTAAAGCCAGCAATAGCCACATACATGTCAAACTCTTCAAGATGCTTCAGCAAGTTGCTTCTCCCTCACGAAGCTCTTTTAGAAAATGGTTAACAAGCCTTCTGGACAAGCCAGCCTTCACTAGTTTTTCCATCTCTCTTTCGACAGGCTTGCCTTGCTCCTCGCATTTTTGGACTATTTTCCTTATGGTTTCCTTTATTTCCCATGGGAAGACTATCCAGCGATTTGTTTCTCTGGCGTAATAGTCTGGCTTTATTATGCTCCATGGCTTAAGATAAACGGCAGCGATTCTAACTTCGACGGCGCCTTTTTTATGCAGGTGCTCTTTTATGAGTTTGAGGCTTTTGCCAGTATCAGCAACCTCATCCACAACAAGCACCCTTTTGCCAGCCACATTAACCGAAACAGGCTGCGTTAGAGTTGGCTCTCCTTTAGCTTCAGCCACACCAACATAGAATTCAACTTTAACACCGGCAAGGTTTGGATTCTCCAGAAGGTCGGATAGAACTCTTGCTGGGGGCCACCCGCCACGGGAAACGCCTACGATTACATCTGGACTGAAATTGTCTTTCCTTATTTTTTCTGCTATTTTCATGAGCATTTTATATATTCGGTTCCATGATGGCGCTTCAAACTCAAGCTCTTGTTGTGTCAAGCTTTATTCACCAGTTTTCAAGCGCGATTAGAGTTTTGAATTCAAAGCCGATTTTAGCTTTTCTAAAAAAGGATCGCTAATAACTTTTAATTAGATCTAAAAAGTTGTTGACGAACAGTTTAGAAAAAGCGTTTTGCTTGATTACACCTTTAACAATTATTGATCGGTTTGTTGCTTCTTTTCATTTATCGGAGCTTATTGACGCGCAAATCCATAAGGCCAAAACCCACGAATCAGCGCGGTGCATTAGCTGGCGGCAGCGAGAAGCGAGAACCAGCAAACACATGCGAGAGCAAAGTTATTATTGCTAGCCCGTGAACATTTTGGCGGAACCTCTATAGCAGACCAGTTTTAACGACCGGTTTAAACAAAACGGATAACCCCAAGCATAGAGAAAGGCATAAAAATGCTGATACTAAGATAAAAAATGTGGAGTTTATTCGAATTCTGATGTTTCTTTAGGTTTCTCTTTCTCCTTTTCCTTCTCTTTCTCAATACCCTTCGCTGCAATCACATCGTCAATCTTCAGTATCATGTTCGCCGCTTCAGTAGCCGACTTAATGACTTGAAGCTTAACCCTTAATGGTTCTACAACGTTTAGCTCCAGCATGTTTCTGATCTTGCCAGTGAAAACGTCGACACCGAAGGACGGTGATGAAGCACTTTCATGGGCCGCCCTCAATGCAACCATAATGTCAACCGGATCTAAGCCAGCGTTTTCAGCCAAAGTTAACGGTATAGACTCAACAGCGTCAGCAAAAGCTTCTATGGCTAATTGTTCTCGTCCGCCAACTTTTGCAGCGAAGTCTCTGAGCTGCTTTGCCACTTCGGCTTCTGGTGCACCGCCTCCGGGCACAATTTTCCCGTCTTCGATGGCGTTTCTTACGACGCATAGTGCATCGTGCAGTGAACGTTCAGCTTCATCGACCACATGTTCTGTCCCACCCCTAACCACTATTGTAACAGCCTTTGGATTCTTGCACTCCCGCACATAGACCAGTTTGTCTTCGCCTATCTTAACTTCCTCGACTAGTTTCGCCTCTCCAAGCACATCCGGCGTTAAGTCTTTTACGCTAGCAACAATTTTGCCGCCTGTCGCCCTAGCCAGCTTTTCCATGTCGCTGCTACTCACGTTTTTAACTGCCAATATGCCTCTCTTAGCTAGGAAGTGTAGTGCCACATCATCTATACCCTTCTCACAGAACACAACGTTGGCGCCTGCCTCAGCAATCTTGTCCACCATCTCACGGAGCATACGCTCCTCCTCGTCCAAGAAAAGCTTCATCTGCTCTGGACTTTCAATGTTGATTTTAGCGTCAAACTCTGTCTTCTCAATCTCCAGTTTAGCATTCAATAGCGCAATCTTCGCATTATGGATTATCTTCGGCATCTGTGGATGAGCCACCTCTTTGTCGATAACCATTCCCTT
>JAWBXA010000006.1:4823-9532 GCA_038868115.1 Bathyarchaeia archaeon | reverse complement strand
ATTGACGAGTTCCGTCTCTTCTAGGCTTTTACCGTGTTTCTTTAAAATCTTAATGAGGTCAATATCGGCCTTAAGCTTCCCATCCTTTTCCTCGGCGACCTGCTTTACAGCCTCAACAGCCAACTTTGCAAAGTGTTCTTTTGCAGCGGCTATGCCCTTGCTACCCATAGATGTTATTGCAACATCCATAAGCCTCTTCTCATCGTTTATGCTGACCGGCAACGCCATCTCCTCCAAAACTTCACGGGCTTTTTCGCTGGCCCTTTTGAAACCCTCAATAATTATTGTTGGGTGAATGTTCTGGTCTAAAAGCTCCTCAGCCTTCGCTAAAAGCTCTCCGGCTAAGACGGCGGCTGTAGTTGTTCCATCGCCAACTTCATTGTCTTGGGCTTTTGCAACCTCCACAAGCATCTTAGCCGCCGGGTGCTGAACATCAATCTCCTTCAGTATTGTCGCGCCATCGTTAGTTATTGTGACGTCGCCGAAGCTGCTGACAAGCATCTTATCCATACCCTTTGGTCCCAGAGTCGTTTTAACAAGCTCCGCTATGATTTTGGCTGCCATAATGTTGTTTCTCTGGGCTTCCCTTCCAGTGGTTCGTCCAGTTCCTTCCTTCAACACCAAAACCGGGACCGTTCCAGAGGGAATGGCTGCCATACACCATCACCTCCTTCATCTCATTTTCCATTGTAGGAAAGCAGCAAAATCACACGAAAAATTACTTCTATATAAATTTTTCTAGAAGCCTGCCTTAACAATTCTATAATCAGAAGCCTTCCTAAGTCTATTCATAACAGCAAAACCTAAACCTTCAGTTGGCACGCCCTCGGCTATTATCACATTCACGCCTTCAGCATCAAACTCCCTTAAACGCCCAAAAAGGTTCCTTGCAACTACGTCAAGGCGATTTCTGCTTCCAAGGGACTTCACAACATCAGCCTTATAAAGACTGGTGGTCTCATCCGTAGCCAAAACACCTACTTTCATACCATGCCTCTTGTAACAGTCTATCAATTCCATAACCTTTTTAACAGTGGCTGAAAGCTCACCCTCAACAACAATCAATTTAGCTTTTGGAGCATAATGCCTATGCTTCATCCCCGGCGAACGAGCCTTTTTAACTAGCACCTTTTTATCAGCAACAGCAATCGGATGTAGCTCAATTTTTCCTAGAACAGCCTCTAAAGCTTCACGAGGTGTCCCGCCGGGACGGAGTATCTGGGGCGGGTCAACAGTCATATCCAAAACCGTAGATTCCACACCGATTCTGGTTGGTCCAGCGTCCAAAATGGCGTCTATTCTTCCATCAAGGTCTTCGAGAACATGCTCGGCTGTTGTGGGACTTGGTCTGCCGGCCAAATTCGCACTTGGAGCTGCGATAGGACAGCCGCTTTCCTTGATTAGAGCTAGTGCAACATTATGCTGAGGCATCCTAACAGCTATCGTATTTAAACCAGCCACGGTGACATCCGGCACGATGTCGGAACGTTTAAAAACCAGTGTTAATGGACCGGGCCAAAAGGTTTCCATCAAGGTTTTGGCCTTAACTGGAACAGTCCTAGCAAGTTTGTAAACATCCTCGAATCTTCCAACATGAACTATCGGAGGGTTATCCATAGGACGCCTTTTAGCCTTAAACAACGCTAAAACAGCATTGACATTCAATGCGTCGGCTCCTAGGCCATAAACTGTTTCTGTTGGAAAGGCCACTAAACCGCCACCTCTGATAATACTGGCCGCCTCACATATGATTTTGGCTTCCGGGTTTTCGGGGTTAACTCTGAATACCAAAGTTCTCTTCATTGTGCTTCAGCCGTTTCACCTACAAAGTACATAAACTTATTTAAACACATTTAAAAAGGAAAAGAAGAGTATGCGAAAAAAGATGAGAGTTTACTCGGTTTTCGGAGTTCTTGTTTTTTTGAAGCTGTAAATTATAATGCCGATGCCTATTAGTGTCCAGCCAAGCCCAAAGAAAATCCACCCGTAAGAATTGTTTAATGCGGCGTTTGCTTGTATGAGCTGCGCTTCCGCTTGTTTTAGTTCTGCCTCAGCCTGCCTTATTGTGGCGCCTGCTAAAGCATTGTAGTATTCCATCATAGCATTATAGTAAGCTAGCATGGCATCCTCAAATTCTATTCCCCTTTCTTCTTCTACAAAAAGAGCTTCATTCATATATGTCTCAGCATATGTAAAACGGACTCTCGCATCCTCAAAAGCTCCATTGATGTAATACTGCCTTCCAAGATTATATTCTATTGAGGCTTTAGCTAAGAGAATTTTGGCTTCGGTGGAGTTAAGCGGCATAGAGGTTATATTCCCAATAACATTCTTTAGTTTATTGTAAAGCCTAAAACATTCAAAGTGAGCCTCTGACATAACGGCAAGGTTGCTGCCAGAAGTAAACCACTCTATCCGCGAAACAGCCTCGCCCTTAACAATAAATTCTATGTAAACGTAGTATGTGTGCACCCACGTTTCTGGTGCAACTGTGACTGATGGAGTATAATTCCAAACGTTAAAAACCTCAACGTCATATGGGTCCATATGAACGGGAGTCACCAGTGTATAATTGTACCATTCGCCCCAATCAAAGTACACTTTTATTGCGGTGACATTTATGGGCAGATATATTGGCTGTGGTGGTGAACGGTAATCGTTATAAACGCTTAGTGAAATGTTCCAAATGGTCCCTTCCATATAGGCAACTACTGTTCGCCCATAATAGAGATCTTCACCTATTGTTTGGTTTGTCCAAGCAAAACGGTCAATACGCGCCGCTGATGGCTTAACTGCAAACAACAACGCTAAGAGCATTGATGTGACTAACATTATTTTCTTGCTCATTTATATCCCAGTACCCTTCCTACTCTGATTCTGACTATTTTAAACTTGCGTTAACGATAATACGCCAAAAACGATCAACGGCAAACACAAGAAATGGAAACTAAAATTACACTACATAGTAGTCTATGACTTTTTTTATGCTTTTTGGTGCTGCTTGTCTCATGGCGAGTTGTTTAAGGATTTTTATCATTTGGGGTTGGAAGCGGGCAATATCTGTTAAAGTCACAAGTCCAACGAGGCGTTTTCCATCAACCACTGGCAGCTTTTTAATTTTCATCTGAAACATTAGCTTCACTGCTTCTTCCAATTCCATTTTTGGCTCCACAACAACCAGCGGGCTTGACATGACATCTTTTACCTTTGTTTTGTTAACGTCTCTAGCTTCGGCGACAACCCTTTTCAGGAGATCTCTTTCGGTTATTATGCCCACAGCTTTTCCCTTCCGAATAGCTATTAGGCAGCCAATTTCAAATTTGTTCATTACTTCAGCTGCTTCGCGAACAGATGCCTCTTCGTCTATGGTTATCACTTCCCTAACCATGACGTCTTCAACTCTAAGAGAAAGCGGGCTTTCCGCTTTTCCCTCTTCTTCCTCCAAGGTTTCACAAACCTCCTATAAGAAACCTAAAAGTATTATTTAATAGTATTTTATAACTTGGCGCGCTGGTGGACAAAACACTTTAGCGTCCAAGAAGTTTCCTCGTCAATTCTTCAACACGCTTGCTCACTGGTATCTGCGCTCTTTCGAACTTCTCTTTAGACTTTGCCAGTGGCCTGGTGGCGTCTAAACCCATTTTTGAAGTTAACCCCGTCTCTTGGTCTGCCGACGAGTCCAGTGTTGAGCCTCTTGCGTTTTCTATTACGACCAAGTCCTCCGATGCTTGGAAGCGGGTGGCAATAGCCCATTCAACATCCGCTATGTTAAAAACGTCAATATCCGTGTCCACGACAACGGCATGTTTTAGGCTTGGATGAGCAGCAAAAGCAGCTAACAAGGCATTTTTTCCGTCGCCGTCAAGTTGTTTTTCTATGGATATTATTGCGTGAAGCCAACCACCACCACCAACTGAGAGGTTTACAGCCTTAACCTTTGGAACAACTTTTGAAACCGCTTCATAAATCGCGGTTTCATGAGGAAGACCCATCAAAAGCCTATGCTCCGCCCCAGATGGCAAAAGTGCTTGATAGATATAGTCCCCACGGTGCATTATGTTGACAATTTCAACAACTGGCTGTTTACGCTCAATATCGTATGTCCCAGTAATGTCTACCAGCGGTCCTTCTGGCACTTCTTTTGAAGCGGAGATTCTACCCTCTAAAACGAGTTCCGCGTCTGCCGGAGCATAGGCATCCACATACTTGCATTTCATCAGCTGGAGTCTTCCGCCTAACAGCGCGTTTGCGACTTCATATTCGTTTATTCCGAAGGGCACTGGTGATGAAGCTGCCAACATGACTGCTGGGTGAACACCGACAGAAATTGCTACGTCCAAGTCAACTTCAGCCTCCTTAGCCATCCGCCACAATTTATAGAGGTGTCTAGGAACCAAGCGTATTGCCAAATGTCTCTCGTCTAAAAGTTGCAAACGGTGAATAGAAACGTTCTCTATTGCTCCGTCGAGGCTTTTCGCATAGACAACAGCCGAAGTTATATATGGACCTGCATCTCTCTCAAAATGGGTCAAAATGGGTATTCGTAACAGGTCTGGCTCCTCCATAACCTCTCTAACGGCGCCGTCATCAACTATTTTTGGCTTTTGGGGATTGCGCCAGGCCTCCAAAAGCTTCTGGTAAAGTCCTTCTGGTTCAATGTTTAAGGCTTCGCATATGCGTTTTCTTGTTCCACAGACGTTAGCCACAAT
>JAWBXA010000006.1:0-4725 GCA_038868115.1 Bathyarchaeia archaeon | reverse complement strand
GCCGTCATCAACTATTTTTGGCTTTTGGGGATTGCGCCAGGCCTCCAAAAGCTTCTGGTAAAGTCCTTCTGGTTCAATGTTTAAGGCTTCGCATATGCGTTTTCTTGTTCCACAGACGTTAGCCACAATCCTGGTTTTTGTGCCTTCAATGTTTTCAAACATTAGAATTGGACCATCAATGTCAAAGGTTTTCATGATATAGGAGATCTCAAAGTTTGTGGAAACCTCTTCCTTTATGTGAAGTACTTCGCCCTTATCCTCCATCTGCGTCAGAAAGGTTCTAAGACTCATATTATACCTCCCTCTCGACTTTCCAAACCTTCGACTTTTGGTTCCGCGAGGGTGATCCTTTCAATCAGCCGCTTAAAGATGGCTTGTGCTTGCATCTCGTCCATTTTCTCAAGATATACTGAAACTATGGCTATTTTGCCCTTTTTCGAAGCCAAATATTCGGCGAACATGCGGGCTGAAATAACGTTCTTGTTTCCGAGAATAGCAGATGACGATGGCAGCCCTGGAGCGTCTGGAGGTTTTGGTATGGCTATGGCGAGTGTTCCAAGCCTGTCCTCGTTTTCGCTCAAAAGTATTAGGCAGGAGTTCTTTGTTTCAAGGTAAACGGCGAGAAAACGGATATTCTGCTCAACCAACTCATCTTTAATAACTTTGGCTCGCTCCATCTCAAGGGTTCTCCAACGTATTTATAGGCTTTGCACATCCACTATTTATTACTTTCAAGATGGGAAGGCTGAAATGAACGAAAAAAGGGCAGAAGAAATCCTTCAAATCTTAAGGAAGAACTTTACTCTCCCAAAATGGGTTTCAGCAGACCACAACCCCTTCGAAACCCTAATCATAACAATAATTTCACAAAATACATCTGACAGAAACACAGAGAAAGCCTTCGAAAAACTTTCGAAAACCTTCCCAATAACCCCAGAAGCCTTAGCAAACGCCAAAACAAGCGAAATTGAAAAGTGCCTAAAAGTCGCTGGGCTTTACCGAAACAAGGCGAAGATAATAAGGAAAGTTTCAAAGATCATTTTGGAAAAATTTAGTGGAAATCTCGAGACGGTTTTGACTTTACCATTTGAAAAGGCGAGAGAAACCCTTATGACGTTGCCGGGTGTTGGACCGAAAACCGCTGATGTTTTACTGTTGTTTTCAGCAAATAAACCAACAATCCCCGTGGATACTCATGTGAACCGCGTTTCAAAGAGACTTGGGCTTGTACCCATTGATGGAGATTATGAACGTGTCCGCGAATCTCTTCAAAAGTTGTACAAGCCACAAGATTATCTTGAGGTTCACATACTCCTGATTTTGCTGGGGAGAAAATACTGCAAAGCCATAAAACCCCTCTGTAAGTCATGTCCACTTAGGGCATTATGCCCGTATAAAACTGGATAGCTTAGGAAGATTTGACGCTCTCCTCAATTATTGGAGACGCAACCTCTTTCAGATTTTCGTCAAGCCTAACCTTTCCAAAGATGACTGTTGATATGCCGCTGGAAACTGGTGTGAAGATTTTTACAACTTTTCTTCTGTAGTCAATTTCCCTTAAAACGCCTATTCCGAGAAACTTCTTTTCGTCATTGTATAAGGCTAGGAGCAAACCCTTTTCATCGCCCCTAAATGTAATTACGACTTTTTTGCCGATGGCTTCTTCGGTTCTTCTGATGTTTTCGGGGTTTATCCAACGGTTTCTGCCAACAACCACATAGATTCTGTCCCTAAGCTCAACCATGTATAGAGGCTTCATTCCCAACAAGTCGTAAATTTCCCTTTCCCGCCTTTTGTCCAAAAAGTTCTTGCCTGGAACCGGAATTTCTTCGCTTTCAATTTTAAGCCAGCTCATTGGTATAGACTGAATCTTCGAATTTTTTAGGTATTTTATGTAGCCCAGCTCTCTAAGGCTTCTGCGTTTGTCCTTGCTCCGCTGTTTTATGGTTTGGGGTGAATCAATAATCATTGTTCGGAAGCCTTTAACAACTTCTAATAAGGGTTTCAGCGTTTCTTCTTGCTGTATACAGTAGATTATGCTTGGCTCAATTTTTTCTATAAGCTGAACCTTATAGCGTACCGCGTCTTCTCCCACAACCCAACCATCAGTATTTACAATAACAAAGTCTGGGTTGCTGTCTAAAATTTCGCTTTTCAGCAGCGCCAACCCGTTAATTACTTTTTCCACGGCTCTGCTTGGTGACGTTACACCAACGAAGAAGGCGTTTTTAGCTTCTAGATTAAAGAGGTCTGTAATATGTCGTAGCACGGGGGCGTAAGCCAAAGTGCACGGAGGACCAATATCCGATTGTCCTAAATCGCCGTCCAGAATGGCCACTTTATGCCTTTCATTCAAAAGCCTGTTTACTAAGTATGTGCAGAAACTCGTTTTTCCAGAATCTACTGTTCCCAACACTAAGGCTATGGCGGGCTTTGTCTGAGTTGTCAACAGCTCCCTGTAGGCTTCATCCCATGAAGGCGGAACAGTGTTTCCATCAACCTCCTCAACGTTTGCGTTCTCGCCAAGTGCCACATTAAAGGTCGCAGGTTCTTTTACGAAGAAGGGCATTCTTTTCCCGTCTCTAATCACAACCTTTTCCATGTTCCGTAATGTATAACCGAAAACCTCAGCCTTGCCGGAAACCAGTGTAACAGATGCAGGCCCATCGACCAGTAGGGTTTTCCCATTTGCAACGTTTATGTCCATTATTTTTCTCTCCTAGCGTAAACTTGACCGTTCCTTCTGGCAATTCTTATGGCTGAAACTATGTCTCTTAAACCTCTCCTATGCTTTGAGTCGCTTATATATCGGTCTGTTCCAGCCTCGCTGACGCTTTCCAAAATTATGTTGGAGGGCAGTCTCTTATCAAGAGCTTGTAAAAGCCTTTCTTTATACTTCGGTATGCCATCGCCAACTTTAACAGCAATTCTGGACGCCTTAATATCCTTAAAGCTATCTATAATGTTCTCTATCTCATCCAGCGTCTCATTTATGCCAAAACAGTTTCCAGTCCTAATAACTTTTCCATCAGCCAAAACAGCTAAGCCCAAAACCTCGCCTGGATCAATACCTATAACTATTTGCTCGTAAGAGTCTTTCCCTTCAATAAATCGTAGTGTTTGGTTTACTAAAGCTTGCAGGTCTATTCCATCCTTAAAAACTAAGATGTTCTCATGGTTTATGTGGGAGCGCTCCATTTCGGTTGTTATTACAACTTTTGTCTCTAAAGGTATTGGCTCGTAGGGTGTTAGGCTTATGAAGGGCACGTCGGCTTTCTTCAACTCATTAACTATTAGATAGTAAGCTTTACCCGAAACTGTTGCCACTGCCACTTTGGCTTTCATACAACCTTCCTGTAACGCCTTCTCAAACAACAAATTATTATTTCGAACCTTATATCTATTGATGTGCGCGCCATTGCTACGGAAAATACCAACAAGCATCAAAATGCTTGACGAAGCCCTTGAAGGCGGCTTCACCATAGGTGAGGTCAGCCTAACATATGGAGAAGCAGAAACAGCCAAAACAACCTTAGCAATACAGTGCGCGGTTAGCTGCGCAAGACAAGGATACAAAACATTTTTTATAGACTGTGACGGCACTTTCTCTGCAAGAAGACTTTCGCAGATTGCCTCTATGAACGCTAAAAAAGTGGCGGAGCTCATAATGCTTGCGAGACCGAAAAGCTTCAAGGAACAAGCCCTCGTCATAGACCAACTGGCCAACTACGTCACCAAAAGCTTCGGACTTGTTGTAGTAGATACTGCAACTTTCTTGTACCGCACGGAAGTGGCGGAAAATCCAGATAAAACCTTTGAGCTTAACCGTGAACTGAATAGGCAGATGGCTTTGCTAGCGCAAACTGCAAAGACACAGAAAGTGGCGGTTCTAGTCCTAAGCCAGGTTAGAAGCGTGTTTGACGAGGCTTATGTGGACGTCGAACCAGTAGCCACAAGAGTGCTAAAGTTTTGGGCAAACACGATAGTCGCAATGAAACCGACGGAAAATCCAAAAGTTATTAAGATAATTGTGGAGAAAAAGGGAAAAATGGCTAAGCCATTTTCATGTTACGCAGAAATAAGCGAAAAAGGACTATGTGAAATCCACAACATAAATGAAGGTTAAAAATGAACTCGATAGTAAAGCTTGTTGCTAAAGCCATAAAATTTATTTTCCCAGCCTACTGCGCCAACGCCATACCAGTGCTCGCCGGCGGAGGCTTACCCCTAGACCTTGGAAGAAAATTCTTCGATGGAAAACCAATCTTTGGAAAAAACAAAACCTTTAGAGGCTTTTTTTCCGGACTGGCCATTGGAACAATAGTTGGCTTCGCAGAAGCCACAGTTTTCCAAGAATACCAGAGCATAGGCTATTTTGGCTTCCTATTATCTCTAGGCGCTTTAATTGGCGATTTGGCCGGAGCCTTCTTAAAAAGGAGGCTGGGGATACCGCCAGGCGGGCTTTTGCCCATCGTGGACCAGGTGGACTTTGTTGTTGGAGCCTTGATATTCTCCATTCCGCTCAACATCTTATATCTTGAGCTTGTGTTGGCTGTGCTTATTTTAACGCCTCCACTGCATATGGCAACAAATTTTGTGGCTTACAAGCTTGGATTGAAAAGTAGTCCATGGTAAGGAAAGGCTACACCGTTCCACGTAGCTTCCAGTTTAGTATAGCCTCTAAACCAATAAACGCAATAAGAAAGAGGATGGCGCCTATCATCA
>JAWBXA010000005.1:57075-70851 GCA_038868115.1 Bathyarchaeia archaeon | reverse complement strand
CCAACATCTCCCACCATCAAGACTCTTTGAGCCATTTTCCCAGGAGCAGACAGCGCAAAGCTGAAAAATTCCGTGAGCAGCCGCATTTCAGCCTCTCTGTGGGGGAGTCTGCTTGGAACGTAGTTTATGTCAAGCTTCGTCTCGTCCTTGAATACGCTTCTATAGGCTGGCAACCTTCAAAACCTAGTAAGAGATAGCTTAAACCTCTGTTATGTTTTTCTCTTAAAATTTGCGTTCGGCTTTTTGAAACACAAAACTTTTAAGCTGATTCTCGTATTTTGCAGCGAAAAGCAAGATGATTCCAAAATACTTCTTTCTAACAAAGGATGTCGGAAAACACAAAGAGCAACTTCAATCCTTCGAGTTGGCACTGCGGAACGCGGGCATCCAGCACTGCAACATAGTTAACGTTTCAAGCATAATACCACCCGGCTGCAAGTTCATCCCAAAAGAGAAAGGACTGAAAATGCTTAGACCAGGCGAAATAACCTTCGCCGTTTTAGCTAGAAACCAGACAAACGAGCCACATAGGCTTATCGTCGCTTCAATAGGTGTGGCAATTCCATCCGGCAAGAATAATTATGGCTATCTGTCGGAGCACCACTCCTTTGGGCAGACAGACGAAGTGGCAGGGGACTATGCTGAGGATTTGGCTGCGACGATGTTGGCAACAACTATGGGAATTCCCTTCGACCCTCAGACGGCTTGGGATGAGCGGAAACAACAGTTCAGGGCAAGCGGGCTCATCATCAAAACCACCAATATAACGCAGTCGGCTACAGGCGACAAGAACGGCTTATGGACAACGGTTATCGCTGCGGCTGTCTTCGTTCCTGGAAAAAGAACTAGCGTCTAAACCTCGCCCTTTTTCTATGCCCCTCATCTAAAAGGATATTAGGCTATTGCATCTAAAACCGCATTGTTGGTGAATAGGCTTTGCCCTTAAAACTCAAAACTCCTTTGATTCTGATTAACTTCAAAACTTATTTGGAGGCAACCGGAAAGAAGGCTGTTGAACTTGCAAAAAAAGCCGAAAGAGCCAGCCGCGAAACCGGTATCCAAATAGGTGTGGCTCCCCAGTTTACGGATATAGCCGCCGTTGCAGAGGCTACTGAAATTCCAGTTTTCGCCCAGCACATTGACCCTGCGGAGCCTGGAAGCTATACTGGTCACGTGTCGGCTGAAGCTATAAAAGAGGCTGGAGCGGTTGGAACGATTCTTAATCATTCTGAAAGGCAGCTTAGGCTTTCTGAAATTGATACAGCCATAAAAATAGCTAGAAATGTTGGGCTAGTTTCGGTTGTCTGCGCCAACAACCAGAGCATAAGCGCTGCTGTGGCAGCCCTAAATCCAGACGTAGTGGCTGTTGAGCCTCCAGAGCTTATTGGAACGGGTATACCTGTTTCGAAAGCTGAGCCCAAGATTGTTAAAGCCACCGTTGAGCTTGTTAGAAAGGTGAATTTGGGAGTTGTGATTTTGTGTGGTGCTGGTATAAGCCATGGTGAAGACGTGGCTGCGGCCTTAAGGCTTGGAACTCAAGGCGTGTTGGTGGCAAGTGCTGTTGCGAAGGCAAAAGACCCGTATAAGGTTTTGCGGGAATTTGCTGAAAAAGCAAGGGTTTAGGAGGCCAGTCTTTGAAGGTTGAATACGAATGCGCAGCATGCATAATCAGTAGAGGAGCGGCTGAAATCAAAGAAGCGACGACCAATCAAGCCCTGCGGTTAAGAGCCATGATGGAGCTTCTCCATATGCTAAGCAAGGAGTTTAAGCCCTCAGCTGTTCCAGCTGACTTGGGAACGAAAAGAGACCGTCTGATAAAAAGGGTTACCGGAAACAACGACCCATATAAGAAGAGCAAGCGGCTATGCAATGAAAACGCTTTAAAGCTTTTGCCATATGCCAGAAAGCTTGTGGATGAAGGTTATACGCTGCAAGATAGGTTTAAGAGGGCTTGCCTCTGTGCCATAGTTGGCAACACCATGGAGTTTGACATTCCAGGGCACAAGTTCACATTTAGGGGTTTAAGGAAAAGCCTAAGGGATGCAGGGAAAGACTTGGTTATCGACGATATTGGCAAAATCTATGAAGCGGCAAAAAATTCAAGCACCGTTCTTTATTTGACGGATAATGCTGGCGAAATAGTTTTTGACACGCTGGTTGTCGAACAGCTTAAAAACATGGGATTAACAATCACTGTGGCTGTTAAGGGTGGGCCAGTTATAAACGATGCAACCATAGAGGATGCTGAAATCTCCGGCATGACTAAGATTGCGGATAAGGTTATAACAACGGGGACCGATGCTGTTGGCTTAGCTCCAAAAGAAGTTTCAGCCGAATTCCTAAAGGTTTACGAATCAGCAGACATTATTTTCGCTAAGGGTATGGGATATGCTGAAACACTTACAGAGTACAAGCTGAAAAAGCCGCATGCTTTACTTTTTAGGGCGAAATGCGAGCCTGTGGCAAACTTTTTTGCCGTGCCAAGAGAGAAGAATGTTGCGAAGTTGATGCCGTAAATGAAAAAGTTTACGCCAACCATAAGCCTAAGTGGAAAAGTTTTCTCAAATGTTGATGACTCGCTGCAAAAGGAGTGGATTATAACAAACGGTTTAGGTGGATATGCCTCTTCAACAGTTTTGGGAATAAACACGAGGAAATATCACGGAGTCCTTGTGGCGGCTTTTCATCCGCCAAGAAATCGCATGGTTTGTGTGGCTAAACTGGACGAGGAGCTAAAGATTGGAAACACCTTTAACCCAGCTTTTGCCAACGAGTTTCAAAGCGGTGTATATCCAAAAGGACATGAGTTTCTCCAAGAGTTCCATTTGTCGCCGTTTCCAAAATACGTTTATATTGTTCAGAATGTCAGGTTTTCAAAAATACTGTTTATGCCATACGGAAAAAATGCTACCATAACTACATATGAGTTTTTTAATGTTGGCGCAGTGGATGTTGAAGTTCGAATTTTTCCGCTAATAACGTGTAGACATTTCCACATGGTTGTGGATAGGTGGCGTAATCCACCAAAGTTCTCTCAGAAAACATATGGTAGAAGAGTCAAAATAAACGTTGAAAAGCCGCAAGCCACAATCATTCTTGAAGTAACTCAGGGGACTTATACTCAAGCCACAAAATGGATTGAAAGGGTTTATTTCCGTGAAGAGCACAATCGTGGAGAAAGCCACCTAGACGACTGGTATCAACCGGGATTTTTCGAAATAAAGGTTAAAGGGGGTGCCGCTGAAAAGTTTGCATTGACTGCCGTGGCTGGCGAAGACGAGACAAGAGTTGAAGAAGAAGCAGATGGGATGCCAGTTACAGCATATGATGCGGAAAATTTGTATAAAAACGAATGCGAGCGTCACGAAAAGCTGCTTGAAAAGTTTCACATGGAACATGAAAGTGTAGAAGCCGGAGACTGGCTTAACTGGCTTGTTTATGCAACAGATATGTTTATCGTTGGAAGTCTTGGAAAAGCTTGGAAGTCTGTTATCGCTGGCTACCACTGGTTTGAGGATTGGGGGAGAGACGCCTTCATAGCCTTGCCGGGGCTTATGCTTGTCACCGGAAGATTTGAAGATGCCAGACAAACCTTTCTAGCCTTTAGTCAGTATTTTATGAAAGGATTAATCCCAAACTTTATTTCAGATGCTGATGCTAAACCAGTTTACAATGCTGTTGACGCCACATTATGGTTTGTAAACGCCGTTCTCCAGTACTTGAAGTATACCGGCGATTTTAAATTTGTTGAGAAAAACCTATGGGAAAACATGAAGGCAATTGTCGAAAACTTTGAAAAGGGGAAAAGCCTAAAAATCCACATAGACGCTGATGGACTTATTCTTCATGGACCACAATTAACATGGATGGACGCAGCTATAAACGGGCGGCCCGTAACGCCAAGGACTGGTAAGGCTGTTGAAGTTCAAGCATTATGGTATAACGCCCTCAAAACATTAGAAATTTTGGCTAGAAAATTCATGGAAACAAATACAGCTGAAAAATTTGCATGTCTAGCCGAAAAAGCCAAAGAAAGCTTTAGCGTAAAGTTTTGGAATTCTGAGAAGGGCTGCTTGTTTGACGTTGTCAATGAGAGTGGCTCTGGCGACTCGTCCATCAGACCTAACCAAATAATTGCGGTCGCATTAGATTTCACAATGCTTGATAAAACAAAAAGCAGCAGAGTGGTGAATGTTGTGCACCACGAACTTCTAACACCGTTTGGTTTAAGAACTCTTGCAAGAAGTGACCCAAGATATATGGGCGCTTATCATGGAGATAGACGAAGCAGAGACCTAGCTTATCATAACGGCACCGCTTGGCCTTGGCTATTAGGACCTTTTGTAAAAGCTTATTTGAAAACTGAGGGTTACGGCGATTACACGCGGGAATATGCCTTTAGAAGTTTTCTTGCGCCGCTCTTAACAACACAAGTTTTTGTGGCTGGTCTTGGAGTCATAAGCGAGGTTTATGATGGTGACCCGCCTCACATGGCTGGTGGCTGCATAGCTCAAGCGTGGAGTGTAGCCGAACCCTTAAGGGCTTATGTTGAAGATATTCTCTATTTTAGACCGCCTTTTGAAAAGGAAATTATGAAAATTTTAGGGTGAAATTGTTTTTCTTAGGTTTTCGGCGGCTGTTTCCGGAGAAACCGTGTTAATATACATACCTGTACTTTTTTCAAATCCAGCCCATATGGCGAGTTTTGGGTAAACCTCCAGATGCCAATGATAATAAGAACTTGCAGTCTCTTCTATGGCTATATGGAAGCCGAAGTTGTAGGGCGGGTCATTTAATAGGTTTTTGAGGGCGCTGAAGCACGCTTTCAGAATTTTTGCAAAGTTTTCCCTTCCCTTCTCGGACAGCTTAAGGGGTGAAGCCTCATGCCTTTTTGGAAATATCCAAAACTCTAATGGGTTAATACTTGCGTATGGCGTGAATGCAATAAAGTCTTGGTTTTCCATTATAAAGCGGGGGCTGTCCCGCTCTTTCTCTATGATTTTGCAAAAGACGCAACTATGGTTTTTACGCCAGTAACGGCGGCTGGCAGCTAACTCTTCTCCGACGATTTTTGGTGTGAACGGCGTTGCTATTATCTGGCTATGAGCATGGGAAAGCGAAGCCCCAGCCTCTAAGCCATGGTTCCGAAATATGGAGACATAACGTACATACGGTTTTGCAGAAAGCTCGCCGAGCCTATCTAAGTAAGCGTTTATAACGTGAACTAGTTGGGGTAACCGCGCATCTGATGGATGCTCATCATGGTTTGGCGACTCCACCAGAACTTCATGATGCCCAACAGCATCAACCAAAGCCTGTTTGTAACCTTTCACGATTTTCCTTTTGCTTGGTGCTTCTTGCGGTGGGCTGAAAGCTGGAAAAAGGTTTGGAAAACAGCGGATAATCCAGTTTTTATGCCTAAAATCGTCTTTGTCTCTCGTCCTTTCAATTTTTCCGTCAGTTTCAAGATAGACAAGCAGTGCTGGTGGTGTCATGTGCTCGTTTCCTGGACAGAAGGGGCAAATACCTACTTTAGCTTGAGGCTTTTCTTTTTTAGCGAAGTCTGTTGGACGGCGTCCACGTTCAGTGGCGATCACAACCCAGCGGTCGAGAAGATAATCCCTGCGGAGTTCGTTGTGGGGCATGACATGCAACTCCAGAGACATTAACGTATTATCCTGCTCCACATTTAGCGTTTTCTAGCCATGGTTTGGCTTGCCGTGAAATCAATAGCGCTAATCCCTCTCTAGAAACCACGCTGAAAAATTCAAGATTGCATTTAAATTCAACATTGCAAAACAAAGCATCATTCCCAGATTTTCAGTTTCTCAATCATCTGCTTGTGGTTTTTGCACTTTTCTCGTAGCCCGCTTTTTTGCTTGAAGGTCTACGGTGTATAAGCCGAACTTCATTTCGAAGCCTTTAGCCCACTCATAATTGTCCGTCAAAATCCCATGAACGACTTAGCCTTTCACTTCATTCTTCTCTTTAACGCCGTTCAAGTTTTCGCCCAGCCAGCCTTCCGCAACAGCCCTTTGGAAAAACTGGCTATGCAAATTATCCGCAAACTATGCATCAACATGGACCAGCGTTGGCGTCAACATTTTTGCCAAGGGAGTAGCCCATCTCAAACTGGAATCCGCTTTCCGAAACACCCACAAGAACTTTCCACCGAAGCTCAAACAGGCCACTCCAACAAAGGCTAAAGAGGCGGTGGGTCACTGAGGTTCGACGCCTAGAATCCACCCGCTCCCCCAAACCCTACACTCGTACCCGTACCCCCTTGAGCGCTGAACGTCCAGGCTTAGGTTGCTCCCTCCCGGGCCTAGCCCGGTTCACCTGGCAAACGCTGGAACGGACTTCCCTACGGAAGTCGCCCAGCGACCGCCAGCCCCAAGGGACGGGTAGTCACGGCTTCGGAAGTGAGGTTGCGGACGGTCACAGGCGCCTCAGCCTCAGCTTTCGGCCCGTCGTATAGAGGGTTTACGGTACAGGGGACCCCTAGCCCCCCGCCTAAGACCCACCGCCAAAACATTCATGAGCAAAACAAAACCTATAAAACTTTACCCTAAACTTTCGTCAAGCCATTTCAAGTAGTCTTTTGAACTTTCCGTAATGGGTAGAGCTATTATTTCTGGGATTTGGTAGCTATGAAGGGCCTTCACCTTTCCGGCGAGTTTGGCGAATAGATCTTTTCTGGTTTTCATGAGAATTAGGTGTTCTTGGGCCGTGTCTATTTTGTTTTGCCACCAGAAGAGCGAGTGGATTGGTCCGATTATGTTGGCGCATGCAATTAGCCTTTCAGCCAATAGCGCATGTACAATTTTTTCTGCTTCTTCTTTGTTCGGTGTTGTAGTTAAGACGATTATGTAGTTGTTATCCATTTTCGCCGCCATTCCTGTTTGTGCGAAGAGAAGTCATTTATTTTGATTAGGAAAACCTTGTTTTAATGCTTTATCGGTTGTTGGCGGTGAGCTGAATGGCAAAAACAATAGGCATAGTTACAAGCGGTGGTGATGCTCCGGGAATGAATGCGGCTATTAGAGCGGTTACACGTTTGGCTAGCGCCTTAGATTTTAGAATTTTGGGTTTCGAAAGAGGCTGGGAAGGTTTGATCAATAATCGTTTTAGGCTTTTGACGCCGCGTTCTGTTGGTGGAATCATTCAGTTGGGCGGCACTATTCTTTTGACTTCACGTTGTCCAGAGTTTAAAACGCGGGAAGGCATAAGGAAGGCTGCTGAGAATCTTGCCACCGACAACGTAGGTGGGCTTGTTGTTATTGGCGGGGATGGCTCTTTTCGTGGCGCTTTAGAGCTCAGCCGTGAAACAGACGCCTTAATCGTAGGGATTCCAGCTACAATAGATAACGATGTTTATGGCTCGGATGAGACTATTGGTTTTGATACGGCTGTTAATACTGCAGTGGCGGAAATCGACAAGATTAGAGACACGGCTATATCCCATGAAAGAGTCTTCGTCGTAGAAGTCATGGGACGCCGAAGAGGATTTTTGGCTTTGACCGTGGGCTTAACTGTTGGTGCCGAAGTCATTTTGGTCCCGGAAGCCTCAATAAACATGGAAGAAATTTTTAAAACTGTTAAGGAGAACGCCGCTAAAGGCAAACGGTCTGGCATAATTGTGGCAGCTGAAGGTGTAGGCGACACTCGCAAAATCGCCGAAGAAATCGAGGCTAATACTGGAGCAGAAGTTCGCCTAAGCATTGTTGGCTATGCCCAACGGGGTGGAAGCCCAACCGCCAGAAGCCGACTGCTGGCAAGCCTATTTGCAGAAGAGGCTGTCAGCTTGCTGGTCAGCGGGGTTGGAAACCGCGTGGTTGGCTTGCAAAAGGGCGAAATCAAAAGTATAAGCCTAAAAGAAGTATGCGGTAAAGAAAAGCCTTTAGAAAAATGGCTGCTAAGTTTGGCTAGAACCCTCGCAACTTAGCCGAAGAAAATGCTGGCTAGATTATAAAGCTCCATATCAACAGTTTTTCTCTTGCCAACAACATCTTTAAGCGGCACCGACACGATTTGGTTTCCTTTAAGCGCCACCATGTAGTCAAACTTTCCTTCGTGGGCTAGATCTACTGCTGCTACGCCGAATCTTGTAGCTATAATGCGGTCAAAGGCTATTGGTGAACCACCCCGTTGTAAGTGCCCCAAAACAACCACTCTGGTTTCTATGCCCGTTCGCTGTTCGATCTCCTTAGCCAAGTAATAGCCTATTCCGCCTAGGCTTATGTGACCGAACTCGTCTATGCGTTCGCTGTAGACTATTTCTTTTCCGCCCTTTGGTTTGGCGCCTTCAGCCACTACTATGAGGCTGAAGTTTCTTCCCCGCTTTTGTCTTCGCCTAATGTATTCGCAGACCTCGTCTATGTCGAAAGGCTTTTCTGGTATTAAAATGGCGTCTGCCCCGCCAGCTAGTCCGGCTGCTAGGGCTATGTGTCCCGTATATCGCCCCATAACTTCGAGGATTATGACGCGGTTATGGGCTTCTGCTGTGCTGTGGAGCTTGTCTAGGGCTTCTGTTGCTATGGCTACAGCTGTGTGAAAGCCGAAAGTGTAGTCTGTTTCCACCAAGTCATTATCTATTGTTTTGGGAACGCCAACGCATTTAAGCCCGTAATCAGCCATCTTGTGGGAAACGCTTAAAGTGTCGTCCCCACCTATGGCTATAACTACGTCCAAACCGGCTTTTCTGGCGTTTTCCATTATTTGTTCCGGTCCGCCCTCACGTTTGAAGGGGTTAGTCCTAGAAGTGCCGAGGATTGAGCCGCCTCTTGGAAGTATGCCCGCAACAGCCTCAAAGTCTAAAGGGACCAATTTTCCCTCCAGTAGCCCACGCCAGCCTTCCTTTATGCCTACTATCTCGTCTCTATATGTTTGTATCCCCCGCCTAACAACAGCCCTTATAACGGCGTTTATTCCCGGAGCGTCTCCCCCACCACTTAATACGCCTATTCGCATGTTGCCTCCCCTCAAATCATTTTATGCCTTTCCAGAACTGCCAAAAAGGCGCATCTTCGCCTTAACAACCTCTTTCATGGCTTCCCTTGCTGGTCCCAAAATTTTTCTGGGATCAAACTCCTTCGGCGAGTTTGCCAAGACCTCGCGGACCGTCGCTGTAAAGGCCAGTCTTAAGTCTGTGTCTATGTTTATCTTTGTTATTCCAAGCGAAATCGCCTTTCTAATATGTTCTTCTGGAATACCCTTTGCCCCGGACAGTTCTGCACCGTATTTTGTTGCTTTTTCAATTATCCATTGGGGCACGCTGGAAGCGCCGTGCAGCACCAGTGGCACTTTAACCCTTTCACGTATCTGCTTTAATCTTTCAAAGTCCAATTGGGGTTCGCCCTTAAACTTGTAGGCGCCATGCGAAGTGCCGATGGAAACGGCCAAAGCATCCACGCCCGTCCGTTTCACAAATTCTTCGGCTTCCTTCGGGTCTGTTAAGACGGCTTCTCTCTCCTCAACAGTCTTTTCTTCAATACCAGCAAGCCTCCCAAGTTCGCCTTCAACAGAAACGCCCTTTTGATGAGCTAATTCTACGACACGCCTTGTTAGGGCAACATTCTCCTCGAAGGGCAAGTGGGAGCCGTCAATCATCACAGACGTAAAGCCGGCCTCCAAGCATTTTTTGACGGTTTCCACATCTTCCCCGTGGTCAAGGTGCAAGGACATAGGCACCGGTGTGGCTTCAGCCGCCGTTTTTACAAGCCTTGTCAAATAGTTTAGTCCTCCATATTTTATGGCGCTTGGTGTTACAGCTACGATTACTGGCGACTTTTCTTCAACTGCAGCTTCTACAACTGCCAGTAGGCTTTCAAGGTTCTGGATGTTGAAAGCTCCAATTGCGTAGGCCTCTTTTTGGGCTTTGAGAAGCAGCTCTTTATTAGTGACGAGCATAGATTTCACTGTCAATGATATTTTACGGCCGAAGATATAAAGCATTTACAGATTGTTAGGCTAGATTTGGCCTATAATAACCGAAATAAGATTCAAAACATTGTTACATCTTCAGAGTCGATTATAGGAAAAGTTTATTCTACCACAAACGCAATTTAAAGGCTTGAAAACCGTTTAGCCTGGTGGAAAATTGAGTGAGGGCGGCTTTAAGGCTGGATTAATTCATCTAGCTCCTGTGCTGGCAAGCTTGCTTGTTGGGATTTTATGTGCTTATCTCTTGTTTGCTTCCCCTATTGAACTTTACAGCGTTACTCCGTTCTCAGAAAGCCCGGCTGGCTCTATCGGAAACGCCCTATACTTTGTTATTTTAGTTGGGGTTGGTGCCACAATTTTGTTTTTCCTATTGAAAAGGAAGAGGGATAGACTTATCGCCATCGTTGTTGGTTTCTCTTTAGCCACAGCCGTCTTTCTCCTATCATTTGTTTACTTCTCCGCCACTCTTGGGCTCCTTGGTTTTTCGTTTATTGAAATTCTGGTTCCCATTTCAGCCCTTTTAACGATGCTTGTTTGTTACACAATTTTTAAGACTCGTAGCAAGATTAGCGATTATTTCGTGCTTTTGTTTGGCGGTGCCCTTGGAGCTTTTCTGGGAGCCTGCATTCCAACTTTAAGCGCTGTTCTCATTTTGTGTTTTTTGGCTGTTTATGATACCTTCGCTGTTTATCGCGGACCGGTGGGCAAAATTGCTCGTGAGGGGCTGGAAAAGTTTAGGGGTTTAAGTTTCTCTTTTAGGGATATTAACATGGGGCTTGGTGACTTAACCTTCTATTCCATGCTTGCTGGGCACATGCTCATCTATTTCGGCTTACTACCTTGCTTTGCGTCTGCGGTTGGTATTTTGTTAGGCTGCTTTTTAGCTTTCAAAATGCTTGAGAGAGGCGGAGTTTTTCCAGGATTGCCTTTTCCGATAGCTTTTGGCCTGGTTTTGGGCTTTCTTGTCTTTCTCTTTTCTTAAATATGGTTCGAGTTTTATTGGGCTAACACTAGGCATGTGTTGTTTACGTCCACTTCCACTATTTTGCAGTTTTTAAACTCCTTCGTTTGCCCGGAAACATCCTTTAATATTATTTTTCCGCTTTCAGCCTTTGCGTAGACAACGTCGTTCCAAACTTCCTTTCCGTTTAGGATTACTTTAAATTCGCACATGCGATTTTCGCCTTTAGCCTTTACCGTATTGGAGGCTGGTGTTTTGCTATATTTTTTGCGGTTTTGCTTATTGATCTTTGATATGGATTTTGGGTTCATAACCCTAATTATATCTGTACGTAAAGGCTTAAAGTGGTGTGTGGTTTGACTTTGTGGCACGAAATCGAAGACCTTCAAAAAAAGAAAGCTGAGCTAGAGTTTCAACTCCATTCGCTGGAAGAGAAAGAGAAAACCCTAGAGGAAAGAGCGCGGCTACTGGAGGAGAAGCTGGCCATCAAAGAATTGGAGCAGAAGGTTAGGATTAAGACCGAAAGCATTGAAAAGCTTGAGTCTCGCATAAGTGACCTTGAACATAGGCTTGGCATATCAACAGACGTTATGGCTGCTCCTGAACCTGAACAAGCAAAAGTTCAGCGTGACGAAAACAGCTTTAATCTTAGGAAGCTCTTCGGCGGATAGCCAACCATAGCTTAAGACTTTACTAAATTCGATAACATTTTTTAGTTAACTCCATCCTCTAAAGTTTATGTGAATGTTAGACGTCGTCGCATAAAATAGTTAATAATCTTGAAACGAGCTATTACTGTCTTGCAGAGCAAGGCAAAGATGAACCTGAATGATTGCCAAAGACGAGCGTGGCAGTTTCGCAACTTCAGACATATTTAGCCTACTTGTTGAAACAAGCGAGAGGGAAAAGCGGAAACTCAGAGAGGAACTTCTCGCGCCCTTAGGGATTAGGGAATTCTTTATTGATGGAAGCATAACTATAGACAAGCGCACATGCAAAGGCGTGGAATGCAAACTTTGTATTAAGGCTTGCCCTACCAACGCCTTGTTCTGGAAGAGTAGCGGCGAAGTCGGCGTAACAGAAGAACTGTGCATATACTGCGGTGCATGTGTTCTAAACTGCATCGTGGACAACTGCATAAAAATAGTAAGGAAAAGAGAAAACGGCGAAACGGAAAGATTTAGCACACCAAGAGCCTTTACAATGCTTGAAAACAGCATAAATGCCAAAAAACGCCACGAAAGAGTTAGAGGAGTATTCCCAACAATCACAGAATACTTAAAGCTGTATAAGCCACAAATGATATAGTTACGCATAAAGCCTGTCATTTTTGCTGTAGTGGCAGCTGCAAAATTGAACCAGTCATATTTGCGCTTAGAAGACAACCAAAAACACCGCCCCTATAAAAAAGGATTAGGGGTTTTGTATTTATGATGATGGATTGGTATTCTTGGGCATTGTAAAAGCCAAACTCCTCAATCATTTTATACTTAGCCCCAACAAGTAATGTCACTTCATCAGAGCTATGAACTATATGGAAAGCTGTCCCCGAAAGGCATAACGGGGGATCCGCCAAAAACTCCATCAGCTCATATCCTATCGGTGGCTTTGGAAACTGTGGCGCGAAAAAGGCAGCTTGCAAAGCTGGGTAGTGCGATGGACTTGGAGTCATAGGCTCGGGCGGAATAGCATATGGTGCCGCGAGTGTTTTTAGGAATTCTAATTTTTTTCAAAGGACGCCAACGGGTTAATCTTATAATATTTTGTCCGATAATTATGCTGGAACGAGATTTTGATTTAAATGCTGTCTATAATTAGGAACTTTTCCAAATGAAAAAATTTACGGATTTTGGCTTATTTGCCATTTTTCTTGTAGGAATTTTGGTATTTCTGATGAGTCTCTTGGACCTACTATGACTTGCCATCCGCTTAGTTCTTCTATTTCTCCGCTTAGGCGTGCCGCCTTTCCCGGAATAATGAGCTTTCTGTGTTTCACCTTGTTTTCTACACCAGAGGCCTTTATTGCTTCGGCTACTTTTTCGGCTGTTAGTTTTCTTCCAGCCACTGCACTGTCTACAGCTATTCCTTCCGTGTCCACAACTAGCAAATAGGCGTTTACTTTTGCTGATTCTATGTCTGAGGCTACTGTGTAGTAGGTTAGGGCGAAGTTGGTTGTGAACATCACTGGCGAGTTCTCGTCTGGAGCGCCGAAAACCTTCAAGCCTGGTTCTACAGCTACTGGTTTGCGAGGGTCTGTGTAGATGTTGGCTCTCAAAACCACGTTTGGCAGCAGTGCCCAACCGTCTAGACTGTGCATTATTAGGACGTCGGCAAAACGCACTATTAGCATGGCGGCCAAATAAGCTTCCCGCCACTTGATGATTTCCGGAGCTATTCCAGCGCTTTCAAGCCAAACAGTCATGGGTATACCCATTAACGGAAAGCCTAGAAGCTCGTCGCCTTGTTTGCAAGCTGCCCGCCTTATCATTGTGAAATTATTAAGAGTGTCGGCCAATCCTTCGCCAGCAAAGGTACCGGGATCCAAAACGAGGTCTTCCAAACCATATTCTAGAAGCGTCTTCGTCAAAGATTTTAGCAGTTTAAGGTTGTTTGGCGCAAAAACTGTTAGTGGACAACCATACATTAGGGCTAGTTCAGCTATCTCCCTCCAATTATCCTTGGTGGCTGCATACAAAAGCGGCCTAGCCTTCGGAGCAGCCATCAAGCCAGCCTCCAAAACCGTGGGGTTCAGCGAGCACAAGATCATGGGCAGCTTTGTGTTTTCAGCCACTTTCTTAACTGTTGCCTTAAACTTGTCAGGATCGTTGGATGTTGAGCGAACGGCAACCATGTCCAACTTTAAAATTTGCCCA
>JAWBXA010000005.1:54878-56978 GCA_038868115.1 Bathyarchaeia archaeon | reverse complement strand
GGGGTTCAGCGAGCACAAGATCATGGGCAGCTTTGTGTTTTCAGCCACTTTCTTAACTGTTGCCTTAAACTTGTCAGGATCGTTGGATGTTGAGCGAACGGCAACCATGTCCAACTTTAAAATTTGCCCAATATACTCGTAGTGAAAATCTTCAACCCGTTTAATTCTGCCCAAGATTTCTTCGTCTGACATTTCGTCTGTAACGTCTATGGCTATGGCTGTTGGGTTAAAGTATGTAAGCTCATGGCGGTACATGACAAGTTTTCCGCCAATTTTAACCGACCTTTCGCCTGTGCCAACCACAACCTCTTTTATGGCTGGTTTCAGCATTTCCTTAAGTTGTTTGTAGGATTTCTCAAACTCCTTCTTTAATATGGGCTTACATTTCTCTATGGGGACTTCACGATTGACAACTTTTGTGGCGAAAGCCATACAGTTTTCTTCGCCGCACTCCTTACAGTTTGTGCGGGGTAAAAGCTTGTAAACGTCTATTGGGCTGAGCTCCTTAACGCCAACCTTGCCTTTACTTTCCTTCCCACTCATAAGTCTTCAACCTCCATTAAATGCTTAGACTTTTGCAGTGACCCATTCCACAAGCTTGTCGGCGTTGCCAGACTTGCCGCCCATAAGCTGAGCTATAACATCCTTAACTGTTTTGACGGCTGCCGGATGCATCATCATGAAAAGGTCTACGCCAGCCAGAAGAAGCGTTAATGCAGTAACAACCTCCCATAATGGTCCTCGGAGCTCGCGGGGTTCCCATTCAGGAGCCATTTTAAGCCATGCCTCACGGGCTGCCCAAGCGTTTGTTGTTCCAGAAGACATGGGATGTGCCAGCTCAGGGTCGCCCATTAAAGCTGCTAGGCGAGCTCTCTCCATATTCGTGAAGGCGTAGTCTAAACCATAGCCTAGGGCCGCTGTGGTTAAGTCCATGATGATATCCTCTTTCGGCAGATAAGCATATAGTCGACGGTTCAGCTCCCTAGCCAAGTTTAAGTCCATAGGCGTGAATGATAGGGCCACATGCCCATTCTTCTTGATGAATTTGGCGCAGCGTTCAACATCCATATCCCTAGTGATAGAGCTAATTAGGAAGCGTTCGTCGGCAAAGGTTTCAGCCACCTCTTGAAAAACATCCGCGTCCTTCACAGGATCGCCGCAGCCGCCAATGATTAGCGGCACATCAACAGCCTGTGCAACAGCCTCAACTGTTTTGACAGCCTCTTTTGGCGAGGCGTCCTTAACAAGGGGGTCGATGCTGATGAGGTGGATTGTTATCAAGTCGGCGCCGAACTTTTCAACAGCTAATTTAGCCCAAGCTGCCGGGTCGCCTAAAACATCCTTAACATGCATTTTAACAGCCTTGGCAAGCGGGACTTCCATGTCAAAAACATCCAAAGATATGACTGGCGGATGAGGCGTAGGTCTTTCAAAAGTGTAGAAGGCTGGGGTTATCTCGCCTCCAATAACAATTGTTTTGCCCCTTGTTCCACCCTCACTTTTTGTGGCTCCAAGCTTGACCTCAACAACCTTTCCAGGGTATGTTTCCATTGGCGGAATAAACTCAGCCTCAATTATTTTGGTGGGTTTAGCCTTAACCGGTGGGACAACTTTATGAGGGATAACCGCTGGTGCCGCCACGGCGCCTGGTTGAAGCCAAATCTCCAGGTCGCTAACCTCCATCTCGAAGTCTTCAAGCTCAACCTCTTGAAGCTTAGCCAGAAGCTCCATCAGTCGCGAGTTCAGCTTTAGCCCTAAGACTGTCTCGTCCTTTTCCCCTTTTTCAGTCAAGTCCCTTTCACCTTTTCTCTGGTTTCTCGCTTTTAATAGAACGTATTACTACGCGTTTGGCGTAGATTTTGGCGTCCTTCAGTATGATTTTGTATCCGCCAGCGGTTATCGGCAGCGTTGCCGCGGTGATTGTTGGCACCATTGCCGGTACAGCTTCTTCTCGAGCTTCAGCGGCCTCTGCTGGAACAGCCTCTGGAACGGCTACAACCTCCTCCTTCCAGCGCTCAACAACGGGGTGGCCGCGGGCTTTTAGAAAAGCCTTCAACTCGTCAATTGTTTTGGCGTCCTCTTCTGTGGCGATTTTGTCCA
>JAWBXA010000005.1:46319-54778 GCA_038868115.1 Bathyarchaeia archaeon | reverse complement strand
GGAACAGCCTCTGGAACGGCTACAACCTCCTCCTTCCAGCGCTCAACAACGGGGTGGCCGCGGGCTTTTAGAAAAGCCTTCAACTCGTCAATTGTTTTGGCGTCCTCTTCTGTGGCGATTTTGTCCATAAGCTCTGCTGGAATGAAGTTTTTAACGCGCTCCTTCACTTCCTTTGGCATCCAGACCACACGTTTGTAGCCGCCGTCAGCCTGCAGAAACTTTGGAGAACGCATGTACTCGATTGATATTCCGTGGAAACCGTCCACTTGGCGTCCGCCAGCTGTTGAGTCCGCCAAAGTTGAGAAGGCTAAGCCGTTAACGGTTACATCCTTATAGCCTCTGTGAACTATGCCGAAGCCGTCTACCTCTGGAATGTAGAAGGCAACACCCTCAAAGCAACCACAAGAAGTATGCGGATAGCCGAAGGCTGTGTAAAGCCAAACACGGGTTATCTCGCCTAAAGTGCGTTTCTTAACAACCTCGTTCACACCTAAATACTCGCCTTTCTCAGGGTCTAAAAGCTCGCCTCTGTCAATTTCGAATATGGGGCCTTTGGGGTCTATGTTGGCTGACGCCCTAGCGTCAAACCAGCTTATGGCACCGCAGTTGGAGTACCGCTGAGGGGTTATCACACAGCAGTGGGTTGGCGCAA
The DNA here is from genome assembly GCA_038868115.1 of Bathyarchaeia archaeon. Classification (GTDB taxonomy): domain Archaea; phylum Thermoproteota; class Bathyarchaeia; order Bathyarchaeales; family Bathycorpusculaceae; genus JAGTQI01. The sequence continues at coordinate 54,126 of JAWBXA010000005.1, read as the reverse complement.
AAGACTGGCATAAGATGCAGCCATAAAACTTGTCCACTTCCTCGTCCTTAAGACCCCTAGCTCTCGCGTCTCTTGCCTCATAAATCTGCAAGGCTTGGGGATAAAGCTCTTTAACCTTTTCGGTGTCGGTTATGAAGGTTACTTGCATTTTCTCGATTATTGGGAGTTCGCTTTTAAACAGCCTATGCAAGACCTTGCCAATATATTGAAAGGAGTTTAAGCCCTTCTGGTAGGACTTCTTGCTCAGTCGTAGCCAAATGTCATAGCGCTGGTTCAGGTGCATAAAACCCTCAATATAGTTGCAGTAGGCGTGAATGCGCCTCTCAATAACACCTTCCAGTTCTGGCTCCAGCTTGGCACCGGCCACTTCGATAATTATTCCAAACGGATAGGTTTTGCCCTCCTCCATGTCCTTGATGTCCGGACCAACAATGATTATTTTTCCATCCTCAACCTCTTCTGGCTTTTTGACCCTTGCAAGTTCAAATTTTTCTTTGACGTCTGGTCCGCCTAGCTCCACGAACATATCTTTTCTTCGGATTCTTTCGCCTTCGTATATTACGCCCACGTCGACGGGTATGTCTTGAAACATGCTCATTTTCTAATCATCTCCTTCAAACTTTCTCTATTATGACCTTAAGGTTTTTCACCCATTCTTCGTGGGAAAGGTTTGGGAAAGACCAACTTGCATTAGGATGATAAACATTATCTAAAGATATTGTCTTCAAGTGCTGGGCGAAATGTTTCAGTCCAGACAAAATTGTCCACTCCATGTAATAGTAGAGTCCCACAAACAAGGCTAGGTCATGCTGCCCCTTACCGTCGACACCAGCCCAGTCTGGGTCGACAAGTCGATTTCCAATGTCAACTGCTGACATGAAAGCTGTTGGCTTAAAGCCTCGCTTTGTGAACTCGCCTATCATGTGGGCTGTAGCCACAACTGGAACGCCACTCTTTTTTGAAAAATCTATGATGAAATCTATGAGTTTCCCACCGTCAAAGTCTATTTCAGCCGCCTCATGCCCAACAACAAGCACTGGATGCTTAGCCCGTTTGATCATTGCAGCAACAACTTCGGGCTTAGTAATAACCAGAGCCTTTCTGGGTCCGGGAATTTCAGCCGTTTGCCAGGGTTCAGCCGCCATACGCCTATTCCTCCATCACTCTTTCCTCTTCCTTATAAGCCTAGGCAAAAGCGTCGGATCTGGAATTATCGTCTCCTTCCATCCCTTCTCCTCTAGAATCTTTATGATTTCATCCTTCATTGTCACTGGTATGTCGGCGACCGTCCGCACGAAGCGGTGGATGTCCTCTGGCATGGTTCCATATAACCGCTTATGTAAATCAATGTAGTGTGTCAACTTTATCGCGCGCCCTTTCGTGGTGTCGTTGGGGCGCATGCAAAGCTTGGCAATCATAACCATGGCTTCCTCCTTAGTTTCAGCAGCATAGAATAAGTGCTCCGGAGCAGGTCCCGCATACACTTTCTCGCCAGTTCTGGCATTATAAACGTACCAGTCTTCCTCGCGGTCAGCCCTTCCCAGCAACATGCGCCTATACTTGATGCCATGAGGCCCAACGATGACCGGAACACCTAAACGCCAAAAGCCAGCGGCTATTGAAGCGGCTTTTTGTGAGTAGGCTCCCCATGCAACGCCAACGGCACCTACACGGTTTAGGATGTAGTCGGCAATCTCCTCGTAATTAGCCCTCAAATCCCTCTTCGCGAAGATATTGGCAATCTTTATGGCTGCACCAGCAATGTGGGCATTAGCTACGCATGAGCCAACATTAACCATGCATCCGGCTGTGAACTCTCCTGTAAACTCTTCATAGGGAGTTTTGCCCTCCTCGTTCTTGTACATGCCAGCCGTCATGGCGGCGCATCCAGAAGTGACAACTATGTAGCGTCTGCTGGCGAATTCTCGGCACATTTCCGCTACTTCTATTCCGCCCTTCGGATAGTTGGCACATCCAACGAAGGCAATTACGCCCGGAATCTCGCCGAGTACTATTGGGCTTCCCACGTTCCTGATTTCCACGTCTTGTATGGGGCCTCTTCCAGCCCTCACCTTGTAGGTTTCCTCTTTAAGCTTCTTCTCCCCAGCTTTAACAATGAAGCTGTGGATTTGCAAGCTTACCGGACATGCTTCCTCACATCGCCCGCATCCAACACATAAATCGTATAGTTCTGCAAGCTTAGCTAAAGAGCCTTCCATGGCGGCTTTCATGGCTTCCGGAATGTGCAGGTCTTGGGGGCAGGCTCTGCGGCAGTCACTGCACTGGCGGCATTCCTTCGCCTTTTGTAGAACTTCATCCACTTCTGGAATTGCCTTAAACTTTTTCCTTAGAGGCGCCACTCTCAAAGCGACTTTAACGGCCACTTCGCCCACTTTTTCAGGGTCTAAGATTAATGCGCCTGGGATTTTGCCGCTTACAAGGTCTTCAACTATGGCGTCTGCTGGATCATTTGTGCGGTTTGGCAATCCCATGCAGTTCTTTTCAGAAGCCACAATAACAGGAGCCTTAATCCGCTGAGCCTCATAGAAGGAGTCGGTCCGAATGCACTGCTCATCTAAAACAACAACGTCTGGAACGCCGCTCCTTATGAAGCGCAACTGCCAAGAAATCGGACCAATAATCTTCCCTCTTTTATAATAACGTGTGAAATCATGGGCTGTGCAGCATAAGCCGCAAACTTCTATTTCTCCGTCCAGCCCGTTCTCCTTCATATAATCAATTATGCCCACGGATGGGACAACATTATGCCCTATACAGAGGATTACTGGCTTTTCAATGTTTACTGTTCCATAGCCTAAATCCACCAGCGGTGCGTCTGGGTCGGCCTTTGGAAAGCCGTAGGCGGCTATTTGGGCTATGTCAGCCACTTCCATGCCGACATGGTCCAGCATGCCTACGTGGAAAACTTTTGACTCGAAGTCGAGGTTGTTTCCCTCCTGCCCAGTGTGGCAAACGGACAAGCAGTGAGTAACCTGTGTCTCCACATAATCCAATATTTCTTCAAGGTCGCCCAGGGTTTCAGGCTTAACTCCGCAGACGAGCCTTGTAATTGGCGCTTCCACTTGAACGTTTAATCCGCCAACGTCTAAGGGCATCCTTCTACCATATTTCTCGATTAAATGTTCCACCAAGTGGCGGGCATGCCCAGTATGGGTTGCCGCGCCAATACAACACGCCAACAGCACTATACGGGACTGTTGAGCAGCCATGTTTATGCCACATGCGCCACGCTTGTTTCCAGTTAAGTCACATTTACCGAAAGTGCAGAGGCAGCAAACGTCGCAGAAGGGCAGATAAAAGGGCTTATAGCGTTGCAGAAGCTTCATGTCCCATTCGCGTAGGGCTGTCAGCGATGGGAAAGGTGTTGGACCCATCGGTTCAGCCCATGTTTCTTCAACTATCTTGCCAATGGACAATTCAAGGTTTTTAATAAGCCCAAAGTCTGTCTTCATTTCTCCAATTTTCATATGTAATCCTTTTTTACTCAAGGTGAGCACAACCCAGAGTAGAAGGTTCTAATGTCAGCATCTAACATTTTAACTTTTCTAGAAGCCTAAGCCAAACATCACATCAGATTGGGCTACACCCCGCCATAACCAGCATTTTCCATTATCCTTTTAACAGAAATGTAAGCCGGAGTTTCCGGCGATATTCCCAGCAAAGACTTTCCAGCCAGCACGTACTCCTCAACGTTCTTGTCGTAGGCTATTCCGCCCAAAAACTTGAAGGGCAAAACCTTTCTGGCTTGGTTTTCTAGACTTTCTGGAAATCGGAAACCGCCAACAACGTAAAAGTTTTGGAAGGCTATCTTAACCTCCTTGGCCACGCGGTAAGCACGCTCTACATGGTCAAAAGACTTCTTAGAAGGGTCGATGACGTCGAAGATGTCGTTCACTTTGGAGGTTATACGCCTATTCAAGTGTTCCAAGCCAGCCGGAGAATCAATCAGAACATACCTGTAATTTTTTGTTAGCGATTCTAATGCGCCTTTTAGGGCTGCGTTTGGTAGACAGTAGCAACCCTCAACCCACTTTGTTCCAAGCGCAATAAAATCAAAGTGCTCACCTTCATGTATTCCATGCGCCCAAATTCGGCTTTCAATACGCTCTGTTGGCGGCACTCCAACCGTTGTTCCCCCCTCCTCCAAGAAGGTTTCAACGAGAAGTTCCGAAATGGACTTTTTGCCTGCTACATGAAGATCTACGCCAACCATCTCGCCTAAATTCTGGTCTGGATCAGCATCCACAAGAAGCAGCGGAGCCTCGCCCAATTCTATAAAGTATTTTGTCATTAGGGCTACAAAGCTTGTTTTTCCCGTGCCTCCCCGCCCCATGGTGACAAGAATTTTCATCTTTCAAGCCCCTTTTTGACTTGTTCATCTTATTGTTTCAGGTATTATTAGGTGTTGCCTTGCAAAAGTTTGTCGCATAATCTTTCTACGGCTTTAATAGCTGGGATATCTCCATATTTCAGGGGTGTTTCTCCCCTCATTTCAGCCTCTGCAACCTTCGGGTCGAAGGGTAAATAATCCAAAACCGTCAAGCCGTTTTCTTTGGCATACTTTTCAACAGCCTCTTTTTGAGCCTCGTCTTCAATTTTGTTTCCAACTAAAAGAATGCGGTTCATTCCGGCTTTTATGCCTAACTCGTGGATGCGTTTGGCTGTTTCAAGAGCCTTCACATTAGCGTTAGCAACAACAAGCATAGCATCCACATGCCGCGCTGTACCCCGCCCCATGTGCTCAACACCAGCCTCCATGTCCAAGACAACAGCCTCGTCACGTTCAACAACCAAGTGCCTCAAAAGCGAGCGCACAACCGCGTTGGCTGGACATGTGCATCCAGCACCCACGGAACGCACAGTCCCCATAACAATTAGGTTTACGCCCAGAGGCGTCATAACAGCATAGTCCCGCACAATATCATCAACCGTGAAGGTTAAACGGTAAACTCCAGCATAGCCAGTGCTCGTCTTCGCTTCGATAAGCCGCTTATTCTCGGATATAGGCAATATACGGTTAGCTTCCTCAAAGGACAAGCCCAAAGTTAGAGCAAGGTTAGGCGAAGGATCAGCGTCAATAGCAATAGTCTTAAAACCTCTCTTGGTTAAGGTGTAAGCTAAACCGCCAGCAACAAGGGTCTTGCCAACACCGCCTTTACCGGAAACAGCCACCTTCATAAAATTCACCGAAACATGATTAGACGTCTACTTCAGCAAGCGTCCGCGCCTTCACTTCTCTAAGCTGACCAAGATGAGGGTTCTCTGTTAACATAATGTCAACCTTTTCAAGAAAAGCGGTAGCGGCTATTATGTAGTCTCCCCATGAGATCTTCTTTTGACATTTGTGCCTGAAAATTCTGGCTTGTTTGGCCACATGTGCTGTTAAGTTTACGATTTCCAACCCTGAGTCAGCAATATATGGCGCTGGTTTTATAACTAGCCCATTCTCTGTTTCCTCAAAAATCACAAGGCTTCCTTCTCGAAGGTTATATTTCCTTCTAAATTGAACAGGAACCGTTGTTTGCCCTTTCTTGGTTATTTTTGAGTAAGACACTTTTATTCTCTTACAAAACTTACAAAATGAAAGTCTTACTTTTAATAAGGCGTTGCTTAACATGCTTCAAAGTCTCTCAAGCAGCGCTGCATATAAGATTGGTAAGGCTATTGTGGCGTCTGTCTCTATGATTACCGTTTTTGCTTTTTCTCGGATTTTTCCCCATGATATGGCTTCTCTTGGACGCGCTCCCGATAGGCTTCCATCATATTCTACGGCTGTTGTTATATAAACCGCATAGTCCAATCCCTCTTTGAACAGGTTCCACCACAAGACATGATGCTTTGAGATGCCTCCGCCTATTATTAGGGCTCCTGATTTTTTTGCATCCAAAACCATGTCATTTAGGAGTTGCTCGTCTTTGAGCACGTTTATTTTTAGGTCTTTGTGGCCTTGGCTGAATTGCCAAATCTGATAACCCACTGCTCCGTCTGTTATGCCCGGCACTATTACTGGTATGCCATTTCTCCAACACCAATATAATATTGAGTTTTCGTTGAGGCGTTTGCCAATCTCCCAGCATAACTCGTAAGTGGCTAGTTCTCGCTTGCCCTCAGCGTAAACGCTGTTCAAGAACTCCGTCATCTTCTCTTCGATAATTTCGCCATAAGAATTGTTTGGTACCAGCACGTTGCCTAAGCGGCTTATGCCTTTTTTGTGAAGCTCTCTGTCGTCCATGTAGAAGTCGCCTTGAAAATAATCTCGGTAACAACGTGCCAAATCATGGTCCAAAGTGCCACAAGTCGTAACAAGTACGTGGAACCATTTACGCTTAACCATTTCGCGGATTATACCCCTCGTGCCCGTGGCAATGATACACGCAGGAAAAGAGAGAAAGTTAAGGATTTTCTGCTCTTTCAGCATCGCTTCGAGAATATCGACAGCGACGGCGAGGTTTTTGGCTGTGAAACCTCCGCTTTCGAACATTTGTCGGATAAGCATGTTTACGGAAACGCCCTTCAAAATTTCGAAGTCCTTCACTTTTTCCATGGAAGACGCCGAAGACTATTTTAAAACCTTAAACGGTCAAGATAGGTATGGTGTTTTTGTCCCTTTATAATTTTCTCCGCTAAAGCGTGAACCTCTATTAGCTCAGACTTCCTTTTAAAGTATGAAGTTTGTCTTCTTCTCTTCCTTATCACCGAATTTTCAACTCCGCAATTTGGGAACACCTTATTTTCAAAGCCTCATTTTAAATTTTTAGCTTCAGAAAACTCGCCATCAGCCTGTGCTCAAAATTAAAAGGTGTAGAAGTTTCCAACACTGTTCCAGACAAAGGCTTTAGGCATGGCTTCTGCCATTGCAAAGGCGCCCCTCCAACCGGTGCAGTGCATAGGTGCAACCAATTCTGGCTTTAAACGTTTAAGTGCTTCCACAGTTTTATCTATGCGCTCTTCGCAATTTTTGCCAGACAAGTGGAAACCGCCAATTATGGCGCAGACCCTTTCAATTCCGGTAATTTGCCGGACATAAAACACTGTATTAACTATTCCAGCGTGGGCACAACCGGACAATATTACAAGCCCCTTATTTTTGACATGGATAGCTAATGCTCGGTCATCCCAAATCCAAGGGTCCGGCTGCCATTCACCGTCAACCAGGGCGCGCTGCTGTGCATAGCCCTTCTCAAAATCCGTTATTCTAGGTATTTCGCCGGTCACAAGCACCGTGCCATCAGCCATCAAATATGGCTCTTTTGTTTTCACGAATTTAGCTGGACGGATTTGAGCCTCCCTTGGGAATTCTGGATATCGCCTAACAGTGCCATCTGGTTCGGCTGCACCTCTCGTTTTAAACATGTCCTCATGCACTATTATTGGTAAGTCAACTTTACCGATGGCTTTGATAAAACTTAGCAGTCCGCCGAAATGGTCGTAATGTCCATGAGAGAAAATGATAGCCTCAACCTGTCCAAGGTTTATGCCCATACCGTGCGCGTTTGAAAGCGCTCCCATAGGGCTTACACCAGTGTCAAAGAGCAAACTGTGCGACTTTCCATTGCAGTACACCGTAACAAGCATCGACAAACCACGCTCAGCTATTGGTAAACGAAAATTCTCCTCAACCCACTTCTTGCCCATACGCTTCGCAACCCAACTTCTAACGCCTTGGACTTCCGGCCGATCAATGGATGATGTTAAGTCTATACAGTTGTCCATTAAACATATTACTTCTAAGCTTTCAGCCTCCTTAAGCGATACTCCTTTGCAAGACAATTGACACCACCACCAG
>JAWBXA010000005.1:0-46221 GCA_038868115.1 Bathyarchaeia archaeon | reverse complement strand
CTTCTCCCTTGGTCTAATAAGTTCCGTAGCCCTTGCACTCTCGGACTTGGTATACTTGTAGCCGCGGATGATAGCCACCGGGATACCTTCATCCGCCTGCCCAATAACAAGTTCAGCTGCTGAGCAGAGCTCATCGGCAACTGCTGTCCGCTTGACCTGTAAAACATAACCAAACAAGTCTTTCTCGCCTCTGCGGTCTCTTATGGGCTTTAAGCCTGAAACACCAACAGCGACATTTATTTCGCCCTCCCGCAGGGGTCTGCCATGCGTGTCAGAAATTATGACGGCCACATCACAGCCAGTTAAACGCTTAATCTCACGCCTAATCTTGGCGGCGGAGGCATCAGGATCTTCAGGGAGCAAGGCCACAAAACGTTCCCCGGGAACGTTGGACTTGTCAACCCCCGAATTAGCGCAGACAAACCCATGTTTTGTTTCAGTGATTATCTTTCCATTAGCCATGCGCCTAATGCTCTTCGCCTCTCTAAGAACAACTTCAATTATGGAGGGGTCCTTATCGTAAAGCTCCGCAACCGTCTTCGCAAATGGCGAGGGCGTAACCTCATCCAAGTTTACAAGCCGACCCTCCGCCCTCGAAACGATGATATGCGTAACAACTATTATGTCGCCATGCTGAATAGGTGTTCCTTGCCGCTCAGCAGCCTTGCATATAAGCTCTGCAAGGTTGTCTCCGGCTTTTATTATTGGTAAGCCTTCAACACCGATTATCTGGATTACGTTCATGAAAATCATAGACATGTTACTATGCTGGTGTTCTTTATAATTTCCGCTTTTTAAGGAAAAGATGGTTTACATCAATGTTTTCATGGTTCAGCATGCAAAAATTTTTAATTTTGAAGTTGACCCTCTAAAGGGCGAGATGAGCTTCAATGAAGATACTGCATGAGTTTGTTCCCACACGTAAATTTTTGAAACTTGCAGAGGAAGTTAAAGACCTTGTTGATGGCTGGAACATAACTGACAGCGCCGCCGGGGTGCCAGCTCCAAGCGGCACAGCGATTGGTTGCGTCTTAAAAACCAAATACCCAGAAAAAATCGTTATACCAATATTTATACTCCATTATAAAGGACCAGTTGAAGTTGGAGGTTTGGCTTTGGCTGCAGACGCCGTGGGCTTGGATGGGCTAGTGTTAACGATGGGAGACATACCAAAATATGGAGAACCGATAAAAATGTTTAAGACTTCAGAAGAAGCTAGAGACTTCTTACGCACAACAATACGCTTAAAAAACGTTAAATTGGGATGCTTGCTTACCGCGCGCCGAACTATCGAAGAAACAATAGCAAGGGCGAAAGAGCCGTGGGATTTCGTCTTCTTCATGAGGCTTGAAGACAAAACCTTTCCGGCACTAGAACAGGTGGCGAGAGAATGCAAACGCCTAAACAAACCCGTCTACACATACTTCCTAGTCGGAACACCCAAAAACGCTGAAATGATCAAACTAATCGGGTGGCCGGTAACAACAACCATGGAAAAAGTTGAGGAAATGGCATCAAAACTTGAGGGCTTGGTAGACGGCGTAATCGCAACATGCGCCGGAGACTACGACGGCGACAAGGAACTTCTCACGAGGCTTCAGAAGTTTAGAAAATAAGTCCGTTAAAACGCTAAACGCCCTTCCACTCTTATTTCACACATATTTTCTAACAATGCCGGAAGTGAAGTGATTTCTAGAGGCGCACGAACCCGACATGTACCAAGCCGTAATGATGAGCAAAGAGGAGAATTTCTGAATGTAAGACGTTATATAATCAGCCTTTCGCTTTCTTCCATCTGGGTATTTATGCATGTCCTCTATTGCCGGCCAAAATAATGACTGGTCTATATTTCGCGGATTTCACATTTAAGCTTCTTTATGATCTCTTCAGCCATTGAAGGCTCAACTTTGAGAGTGTAGAGCATTTTCGACGTTCGAAGCTTAAGTTTTACAACGTCTTTTAGACGCTTAATTGCGCAGTATTCTGCTCTACCGCTTATTTCAACAAATTTGTCTACGTCAACGATTTCTGTTGGCATCTGGAAGTCTCCGAGGCTGATGCTTTTACAAGATCTAATTTTTATCTGTTTTGGTCTTCCACATACTCTTAAGCCTATCACAGAACCTAAAAAGCTCTTTCCATGTGGGATGCTTGCCTTCAGAGCTTTGTATATAATAGGCTGCAACAGCATTAGCCAACGTGAGCCTGACAGCGTCGCTTAACTCATAAACTGTTCCAATTATGTTTCCGGCATTCCAAGCGTCGCCAGCACCAGTCACCCTCAAAACTGGAACGCGGAAGGCTGGAACGACTATTTCTTTTTTACCTGTGAAAGTTGCAGAATACTCTGTTGTGTGAAGGTCTATCCTCGCCTTTAAATGGGAAGCCAAAAACTCTGCGGACTCTTTCGCTAATTCTTCAAAATTTAAGCCCTTCCAAGGTTTTTCAGCCTTCCCTTTTAGAAGCGAAGCGAAAAAGACTGCTTCATTCTCGTTTAGGCTTAAAATGTCCACCAGGTCGTTTTGCAGAACCCTCTCCAGCAGTTTTTTAGCTTCTCCTTTGTTGGGAACCGGGTCGGCTGGATCAAAATAGGTTTTGCCATGCCCCATTGTTTTGACGTGGCGGAAAACGGTTTCAGCCAGTTCGGTGCCATATTTTCTTGTTCCAGCCCAGTTGAAAACGCAGATGCAATCAGCCCTTTCTATGGCCTCAAAGTCTTCAGCGCTTAGGTTTTGCGGCCCAAAATCTGCCAATGAACCGACATCCCTAAGCATTATGTTTACTTTTCCATTTTTTGTTTTGAATTCCAGGGCTGTTGTTACAGATTGTTTTTCCGCGATTTTTATATGTTTCAGGTTGACTTTTTGCGATTTCACGTAGAATCTGATTAGTTGAAGCCCAAACTTGTCTGTGCAAACTATCGGTGTGACGTTTACGCCTAAACCTGCCAAAGCAGCAGCGGTGTTTATGGCGTTTCCACCCCTAAACTCTTTTTGGCTTATCCCGTCTATGCTTCCGCCTTTCCTGCTTGCAACGTCCCTAACTATCTTGAAAAAGTTGTTTAGGCTTGCGTTTATGCTGACAAATCTATCGAGAAAGAAATCCGGCATGACAACAACTTCAACTTCTTTCCGCTGGGTTTTCAGAAAATTCTTAACGTCATCTAAATATTTATCCAGCAAGTTTTACTCCTTCCAAAACAAGATAATGCTGATTGAACAGAATTAACTCTTTTGAGGTTTATCCTCCCATAAAAAGTCTGACCAGAGCCCATACGATGTCTCCGCAAACAAGCGCCAAGACTAAGCCGGCTGTCATGAAAATTAGCATTGGCAATCCAGGCGTCGCCCAAACTTTTTCTCGGATTTTTCCAGCCTCAACAGCCTTTTCCAGCCTTTTTACTATGGCTTCTCTCTCTTCATCTTTTGGCAGAACAAGAAGCTTCCTTCTTACCTCGTCTTCTTCCGTGTTTTCCACATCTTCCAGAGGGTATACATGCCATTTTTCCTTCAACTGTCTAATGTGAACTTTGTAGCCAGTTGCCATAATCAAAAGCCTTTTGCCTATCGATGCCTTGCGCTGTTCACCTTCAAAAAGCAGTTCACCAGTCTTCAGACGCCACAAAATGTTATGGAACAGCAAGTATATGGCTGTTAGGGCTGCCAGAATCACGGAGTTGCTGAAAACTGCCGCTGGAAAAAACATTTCCATTATTGGCGAGGTTTCTCCCAATAATGGAGTTAGAAGCTCTGACGGATAGAAAGGTAAAGCCAGGGCTAAGCACATCAAAGCCTTGGCGTCCGCTCCGCCAAAACCACCAGCATAGAAGAGGATTATTGCAAAGGCTGACGTCAAGGCGAAACACAAACCATAGAAGGGCAACATTTCGAAGTCAAATAGGAAAAGCTCAGAGAAAGTTAATGCGAATGCCGGTGGGGCAAAAAGAATCCAGACATTATTACTTACTTCACGGGTTTTGTAGTCGCTCCACGAAGCATAGAATAGGAAAAAAGTTGTCAAACCTATTTTGGCAGCTTCGATGAAGGCTTGCATTCTAGTCACTGCTTAACTTAACTTTGGATTTAGAAAAGTAATTTATAACACTTAACGAAAGCCGGATTTAAAAACTTAAAGTTTTGAGGGATTTTATTGTTATGCTGGTGATCTGGCGCTGCCTTCCGCCGCAGGTCCTGTTAACGGAACAACCCTGAAATAATATGTTGTTAGAGGATTCCACGTATAATTGATCGTTATCTCTATAGTTCCCCCGTAAGCTTTAACAACATTATTATCAGGTTTGAAATCTACTTTTGTAAGATTTTCTGAAGATGTGCCTACATATACAGCATCTATTTCTGCATCTGATGTCCCTGTATTTCTTACATAAAGTTTAATAGACTTATCGGTGTTGTTGCCTAACCAGCTTACAGCCTCTATGTTGAGTTGTATGCCAGCCTGGTGTCCTGCACTGCGCATGTATATCATTATCCATGCATATGTAACGACTATGGCGGCTACGGCTATCACAATTAACAGTAGAGTTGCAAGAATTGGGGATATACCCCTTCTAGATTTTAACACGGCTTTTACGCTCATGATCGCACCTTCCATGTTAGTTAAAAATTATAGGATTAGTTATTTAACTTGTATGAATCCAGAATCTACATTATTCGACAATGTGGTAATTCAGTTTACTGGCATGTTAAAGTTGTGAGCAAGGATTAAATTCCCTTATTTAATATTTAGCAATTACTTTTATATCCCTTAAGTCTGTGACTGTTACCTTAACTGGTTGAACAATATTTCCATCATATGCTATAATATAGATGAGCGTTTCTTGGGCATCGTAACTTTTACTAACGGATTTTACTGTTGCGTTTGCAACTTCAATATTTTTTAAGCTGGTTACAGGTTTATTGTCTTCTCCTTTTACAGTGATGGTTATTTCCTTATTGGTAAAATCAACATTAAGTATTTTTAAAGATAAAAAGGTTACAGTAGTAAATTTATATCCTGATAATCCTATGGAACTAATGTTGAGAGTGAAAGTGACGTTTGCCGCCGAGAAGGATGTCCGCTTCTCCCAACTGCGGTTTAGACCCAAAAAATAGTTTACAGATTTGTATAGTCCGTTTGCCAATGTATAATTTAACGATATCCCGCGGCCTGAGTATATTTTCGATACGTCGGTCTGCCACTTCTCCATGTTGATTTTTAAAATGTTTGGGTTTAACGTGTTTGTGAAGTTGGCTAGACTAATTTCCACGAGGCGGCGGGAGTTTAGTTCTATGTCGCCTATTAAGGTCAAGTATTCATCCCATGGTTCATGTTTATAATATGTCGCGGCCGTATGTAGTAAAGCGGCAATGGAGATTATCATTATGGCAATCATTAATGTAGCAATGAGGACGAATTGACCTCTCTTCTGTTTAACTAGTCCCTTCAACGTATCACTCTCTTGCAAGTTGTAGAATTATTATTCTGGGTTTATAGACTGTTCCATAGCCGACTAAAACGTAGGTTATTGAAACAACATTTCTCGAAGTGGTAAAAGTTTCTGCATTACCGCGAAATATTAGTTCAGTGTTGACTTTTCCGCCATCTAAATTGTAAACCGTCATATTGAAGCATATATTCACGGGCAGCATTACTCCTAAAGCAGCTGTAACGTTTTTCCATTCTCCGTTATAAATAAACCTCGTAAGAAGGCCGTTCTGGTCAAGGTCATGTAAAGCGCTTAGTCCCATCCTCTCTAAATCAGCCACTTCATATTTTGGACTAGTCGGTACTACAGCAAAGAAACTGGCGAAGGATAAAGCAACTACGATAACGAAGGAGGCTAGAATTGTTTCGATTATTCGCATTTGTCCCTTTTTGTTTTTTATCTTCATTAGTATTCTTTCCACAACGTTAATTCTGCAACGTAAGTCAGACCGGAAATAACCACAAAGCGTCTAAGTTTTATTGCGCCACCACCCACGTATTCTGTGTCTGGACGGAAACTGAAAATTTTTAAGGAATCCCAAAATAGTAATGGACCTACAATTATCACCGCTCTTCTTGGATTGGGGACTGATACTGTAAAGAGTAGTAGGACGGGTTCCATACCACTAAGACCGGGAAAGGTTTTGTTCCAATAAGCAAAGCCTAAACCGTGAGTAATTTTAGTAGAAGTCACTGGATCATTTCTTCCGTTATATACTTGGGTTAATCCTCCATCATATGTATATGCCATTATATCATAAACACGTCTTTCTCCTTGAGGAGTCTGATTACTTGCAAACTCTCCCCTAAATGTTAGAGTGATAGTGTCCCCATAAGTATTAATCTTCAGCCAATTTTGTGGAAAATCATTGCTGGTTTGAGCCACCGCCATTGATGACATACCGCCAACCGTAACTTTTATAATTGCAACAGCTCTTTCAAGAGTGTATTCGTTCGTCAGATTTATTGTTTCATTTCCTTTACATCTTCCTAAAGCATCTGTATAAAATGTTCGAGGAGTATTTACAATAATAACCGGAGCATCTTCAGGATTTTGAATACGTCGCGCCATAGCAATAATTGATAATTCAACTTGAGCATTGGGAACTGGAAACCCATCACCGCTGCGTGTTACATTAACCGCAAACAGAACCTTCTTATCATTCTTCACAATTTCTAGGCTCCATCCAATTGTGAATGGACGGAAAAACTCAAGGGTGAATCCATATTTTCCAAGTTTAAGCAATTCACGTACACGGGAATAATTAATAAACCATGGGCTTTCTTTGTCTAATCTTTGAACTTTATCTGCGTCTAGTACATACTGTGAACATTCTTCAGGATAAGCTAAACCGAAGATTTCAATGACGCTTTGATTGAAAGGAAACCTGGATCCCCAATCAGGTGGCCGTCCCGCATCTAAAAGCAGAGTGTTAAATAGATTTAACGCTATGTTTCTCAGTTGTTGATTATCTACAGCTTGCATATTTACAATACTTAACGATGGCAAAACAACTACTGCGCTTACGAACATCACGCAGATGATTAATATTGCGACCATATGGTCGTAAACAGCATTAACCATTTTGATCTCTCGTGTTATTATAAATAAGAACTGTTTATTAAGTCTTACTAAACAATAGTTCATCCATTATACTCTTGCAGCCACCATCAACCGTAACCAATCCAAACATAAACACCCGCGATATTCCGACGACATCCAACAATCACAATTCGACCACCACTGACAACGTCACGATTCCTTCCGGTGTCAACTTTTAATCCAGGAGTCAACCAAGTACAGGCTGAAACAGAAGGTCTATCCCTCAAATAAGCAGTTACATTTATTGCATTACCGCCTCTTTCTCCAATTTTTAGAACATAAACAAAACTTTCAACATTAGAGGGCAGATAGATAAGCTCCTTCCGCATGGCGACATCAAGAGTTTCCGTTGAATTAACCAAAAAGTACAGGTTGGCTATTGTGTTTGAAACGTAGTCTGTTATTTCCCTTAACTCTCTACGAATTATGTCCAGGCGAAGATTGTCAACAGTCAGGGCGTAAAAGAAAGGCATAAGAAAAATCAGCATCACTAAAGCTGAAGTGCAGATTAGATGGCTTATTGTTGGCGCTGGCAGTTTTTCTCCCCTCCTCCTTTAAGCACCAACCCAGATCTCCGATACGACCATGTTGAAAACGACTTTTCCAGGCGTTAAATCTACAGATTTTGTATTTCTCAGCCCGCCTATACTAACCGAAACGGTACAGTTGTTTCCAGCGTCATAAGGACCGTAGGATTTGGTAGTTACATCCTGATTTCTAGCAGTTAAATCGATATTACCTTTATGAGCTAACTGTCGTTTCGATGTAATTTTAATGATTAATATCTCAACATAATTGATAATATCGTTACCCACTTCGACAACGGATGTTCTAGAAACTTTTACCCTATAATAAAGCGTCAAAGAAACCCAACTTGACCGCTGCTCTATTAATGCTGTACCAAAATTTTCAACGCTTCTAGATATTATTGTCTTGTTATCTCCAAATAAGTAGGATTTGTAACCATTACCAAAAGTAATATAGCGCGTTGACAAATTATATCTTATATATCCGGTAAAACCGGTGTAATTCACGTTAGGATATTCTTCGACTGTTAAGTTTATGGACAAACCTTTTACTGCACCAGCTGGTATTACTTCCAATACACCATAATTAAGTGTAAATCGCGCATAACGTGTTCCGCCTTTTTCCCATGCAATATCCCTTACAGCATCATCAAAGGCCATGAACGATTTATTTACAGCATCAAATTCAGAAAATGCTCTCTGACGCTCTAAAACTTGGTATGCGTAATTACCAGCCACTAAAACCAATACGATAGTAATAGCCGTTATAATAATCATAGATATCGCTGGACTAACGGCTTTTCTATTTCCTTTAAGTCCGGAGTTTTTTAGATGCTTAAACTTCAATTTTTCCTCTCCTTCGGGTTAAAGGAACATAGGCACGAGTTTAGAAGCCAAAGCGGCAATTATCACCAGTATTGCAGCGTGCTTAAACCCGGCAGCCACGGACTCCTCGCTTATTTTGCCAGCTACTATGCCTATCAGGTAGCTGTGGAAAATAACTGACGTGGTGAAAATCGTTTTTATGCCTGTCATGTCTGCGATTTGACTGCCACCTGCAACTTCTCTTGTGGCGGCAGCGAAGTTTAACATCATGATGGTTGTTGCCACTAGAAGGATTGCGGCGAAATAGGGCATCATCATGTATGGGCGTGTAGCCATTTTCTTCTCCTTCTCAACTTCCTGTGTTAAGTTATTAAACCTCGCAAGGGATTCAATCATGGCTATGGTTCCGCCACCCACGTCTATTGTTTCCACGAGAAGAAACATGACAAGCTGAGCTAACCAGCTTTTCGTCCGCTTAACAAAGTCCATAATCACCTTCCTAACCGGTACACCCCAAGAGATTTCTGAGCTTATTTTGCGCAGTTCCTTACTGAAAACGCCATAATCACGATTTGATAGGCTTTCAATGCATTTCTCCGGCGACAAGCCAGTTTTCCTAACTTCTGTTAAGTCTCTTAAGAAGCTGTTGATGCCTTGTTCCATGCTTGCCCTGTAACTGCTAACCTTATGGTATACTATGGCTGCAGGGGCTGTCATAACGAAGAGGGCTATTGCTATGGCTATCGGCAAGTCTACAAGTTTTTGGATTGGGTTAAGAAATGAAACTTCGATGAAACCAAAAAAGTTGGTTAGCAACAGTAGCAGCAATATGCCGAATATGCTGCATACTCCAAAAACCTTGTAGGGGCGCATATCCACAACCGGTGTTTTCGGCTGCATACTGTGCGCCAGATAGATGAAGACAAATGACAGTATAGGCGTGAATATATAAGTATAAAGGATTATGCCGGATTGCATTGTAACTCCTCCTCCAACGTTAGGCATGCTTTCCACAGCGAAGAGAATGAAGAAGCACATAGACATCAAGACCATGACGATTATGAAAGTTTCCAAGAGCATACCGAGTCTTTCGGCGGCAGCCTTCACCCGCATAGCCCTAGTCTTGAAAATGTCTTCAGCTTTTCTCTCAAGGAAATGTCCGATATCTCCGCCAATTATGACTGTTGAGGCATAACCGGCCAAAAAGTCTTTGAAAATGTCTAGGGGATTTCTTTTAGCAGCTGTTTCTATCGCCGTTAACGGGTCTATTCCGAAGATTTCCACATCCTTTATTATTTCTCTGGCTTCACTTCGCATGGCTGGCATCAGCTCAACCTCGGCTAAACGTTTAAAACTCGTATAGGGGGATATGCCACCAGAAGCCATTACGCTGATGTATGCGGCTACGAAGGGCATCTCCCTTTCAAGGTTTGCTGCTCTCTCGCCAGCCCTCGACAATGGTATTAAGAAGAACCCTATCATCACATAAATCGGAAATGGCACGAGAAATATGACTGGCAGAAAACTGAAGAAGTAAAGCAGAATTACGGAGATTATACTTATTGGTATTGTTAAGACCGATACGAAAAGCATTAGCGAAACATATGTTTCAGGATATATTTTGATTTTCGCCCTTTCCAAATAATCTTTAAACTCAACAACATGCCTCAGAAAGAAGGGTGCTACCTGCCCGAAAATGCGGAAGGACCATGCTTCAAGGGTTTCTAGAAACGGCAACAGCTTTCACCTCCTCCCCAGCGAGAATCTTTTCATAGAACTGTACTGGACGCGCATAGTATTCCGCGATTATTGCAGCTACATCTCTGTAACTTCTTATGTTACGTTCCCGCATCCAATGTAAAATCTGCTTTCGCCTATTAATCTCATCTAACAAGTCCTTCTTACTTAATCCTAGGCGCTCTGAAATTCCAGTTAGCATTACGCTTTTGTTTAGCGATGGCAAATGCTCGTCCTTTACAGGGTGCCACTTGAAGGTGCACCTATAATCACCGTAGTCAGCTATCTCGTTCACGTTCATTACACGCCTGTAGGCTTTCCTCTCACCGGACTTTTGTAGGTGTACCCTCTGGACTGATAAGACAATGTTCATCAGCGGAATGTAAGCTGGCGCGATGTCCATTGGTTTCTGGGTTAAACGTTTTATGGCAGAGTCTAGGTTTTCAGCGTGCATTGTGCACATGCCGCCGTGGCCTGTGGCAAGCGCTTGAAAAAGCACATAGGCTTCTTGTCCTCTAACCTCGCCTACTATGAGCACGTCCGGACGGTGCCTCATGGAGGTTTTTACAAGGTCGAAGAGGGTTACCTCGCCGACACCGCTTCCGCCAAGCCCATAGCTTTGTCTGGCTATGAGGGAAACCCAGTTTTCGTGTGGGAGGTTAAGCTCCGCCGTCTCTTCTATAGTAATTATTTTGCTTCCAGGTTTGATGAGGCACGCCAAAGCGTTTAGGGCTGTTGTTTTTCCAGCCGCTGTTCCTCCCAAAACCATTATTGAGGCTCTGTTTTCTAGGCACAGCCAGAAGTAAGCAGCCATCTCTTCGGAGAAAGTGCCAAGGTTTATGAGGTCAATAATTGAGTAGGGATCTTCCCTAAACTTTCTAATTGTGAAGGCTGTGCCGAAAGGCGTAATTTCACGTCTATAACAGACTGCAAGCCTGTGCTTTCCCGGAAGCGACGCGTCAACTATTGGGAAGGCTGAGCTTACATGTTTTCCAGCCATGTGCACAAGCTTAACAACCATGTTGTCAAGCTCTTCATCATTTTCGAATTCCAGGTTGGTTTCTATGCTCTCGTAGTTTCTGTGCCAAACGTAAACAGGCTTGTTTACTCCGTCGCATGAAATGTCCTCAATGTTTGGGTCTCGCATTAGCGGGTCTATTCTTCCGAACCCTACAAGATCTCTTTCAGCATGATAAAGAATTTTGTACCATGAAACGTCTGGAAGCCACCCTAAGCTTATGCGGTACTTGCCAACAATTTTTTTGGCTTCTTCGGCGAAGAACTTTCTAGGGTCAACTATTTCCTCTTTAGGAGACTCTATTTCTGCAAGGAGTATATCAAGAATGCGGTTGTAAACGCTCCTTTCTAAAGGGTCGAGCTGCAACTCATCTAATATGTATTTGTACTCGCCAGTTTTTGGATTTTGAACTATAGCTACGTGGGCAAAGGGCTCATAGAGCGGATAACGCTCAACAACCTTAAAGCCTTTAGGAATAGGCTTTGGCGGGGGTGGCGGAATAGCTACTTTTTTGGATCTTCCAAGGTTGATTTTTATCCTTATTTTTCTGATTTTTTTGAGTTTTTCTTTAAGGCGTAGTTTAGCCATGCGTCTTCTCCTGTACTTATGTTATATGTCTATACACTTTGGTTATTAAATATTACGTCTTATGAAACACTACTCCTCCTCTTCTTCTCCACCGAACGAAACCTGAATAACCCCCAACTTTACCAGCACAGCGATTAAAACCACCAGCAACACTGGAATAAGCACAAGCAAGATTGTTAGCCAAGGTATCCCCCCGGCCGGAGGGACAACGGTCAAAAGCACGTAAATGGGCTGGCACGTATATCCAAACTTCTCAGCATTAACGGCAACCACCAAATCCATCGCCGCGTTAGTCTTAGGCGTTAAAATAGAAAACACACAGTAACCATTTGCATCTGTAAGCTTTGATTGCAAAGCCGGCGTCCCTGCGCTAAGAGCAACCGTAACATTGGCAGCAGCCACCGCTCTGCCATTACATATTACATAAACATAGATTTCAATAGGGCTTTCCGACGGTACAGAATAAGCTCCCATGGTAACACCTATTATTAAGATCCCCGGCCTTGCAGTTAGCGTTAATGACGTTGCGTTGGTGGCAAATCCCTCCTTTGAAACCGTCGCGGTTATGGTGATGTTTGTTTCTTCTGGAACCGGTGGCGTTGTGAAACGGAAAATGGCATTTCCATAACTGTCAGTAGAGTTATACAAGGGTGAAATTGTTCCAGCTGTAGCAGACAAGGTGACGTTGGCTTCTTGAACGTAAACTCCATTATGCTCAACATGCACTGTTATTGTTACAGTTTCCTCTGAAACTGTCGTATCCCGGTTGGCTGTAATTACCATCTGGAACATTTTTGGCGCGACTGTTATGTTTGTTCGCCCCTCACCGCCAACAAACCCTACCTTTGAGACGTTGGCTACAATTGTCGTTATGATTTCTTCTGACGTTTGAGGGGCGACAAAATTGAAAGAGGCTTCACCATTAGAATCCGTTAGCTTTGAAGATTCGGTGAAGCTCCCGCCATTAGTTGAAGATATGGTAACGTTGGCTCCTTCGATGGGATTGCCAACCCAAGAAACATAAACACTTATTGTTGAATTCTCACCCGATAAAACTCTGGATGGTTGAGCTTTCACCATAACGCTGAGAGGTGGCAAAATCGTCAAATACTGGTGGCATGAACCATCTGCAAATCCGCTCTTCGAAGCTCTAGCTATAACCCTAATATCGGTTATTTCGCTAACCGAAGGTGCTCTAAACGACGCTGTAAAGTAGCCAGAAGAATTCGTTAAACCAGAACGCGGCTCGAAACTTCCACCCTTGATAGAGAAGAAAGTTATATTAGCATCACCAACCGGGTTCTCACCCTGAAAAACGCGCGCTACTATTGGGATTTCTCCGCCAGATAGAACTTTATTATTCCCGAGAATAAGTTCCACATTTAAAGACGACAAATTAACTACGTAGATGGTCACGGAGGCTGGGCTGCTGACTTCGCCAAAATCATCCATGACTTGTAAACGAGCAATATAGTTTCCAATTGTAGCGTAGTTATGAAAGAATATTGACAGCGTAGTCCAGCCGGTGTCATGGCCATCCCCGAAACTGTAATAGTACTGGTCAACGCGTCCATCATCAGAAGATTCGAAACCAACGAAGGCAACCTCATCGCCGGGCGCAACTTTAATCTTATCCGCCCAAAGAACAGCTATTGGCAAGCTGTTAACGTAATCTATTGGCGCTGTTAAGAAGAATATGAAGTCAAGGTTGACGCCGTCGCCTCCGACAGGATTGCCTTTCCCATTAGGATTTAAAGACGCGTGGTATGGACCGCTCGGATCTCCCCAATAGTTGCGGGTTGCGTTTACAGACGCTATTGCTGATACATCCATGCCCAGACCGTTGTCAAAGATGTCGTTGAAATGGGCTTCATGTCCATGTCCAAATTCATAAAAGACTCCTACTTCATTGCTGGTAATGTAGTTCCGTGTTATAAGTGTGCTTGCATTTGTGGCAATATATAACCCGTAATAGTTTAAGGAAACTGTATTGTTTCTGATAACAACGTAGTTCGGGTTATAGTCCTCCATGACAAGCGATATTCCGCTTTTCCTATTACAGCTTACATTATTTTTTATTATACTAATTTCGAAGGTTGTTAGATTCCCAGCTAAAGTTATGCCATCTTCATTTGCCTCTATAGCGTTAGCCTCCACTATGATGTTGCCTCCAAATACGTAAATGCCGCTGGCAGTATTGTTGAATATTAGGTTGCCACGTCCAACGGTTATTGAACCATTTAATGCTGTGACTCCATTTTCAGAGTTAAATCGTATAACGCTGCTTTGAATCGTCAACCCGCCACCGGCTATTGTTACGCCACTTGATCCGTATTCTATTATGCAGTTCTCCAGAGATGAAGGAGGTTGACCGGTTCCATTGAAATAGAGGGTTCTCCAGTCTCCGTGTTCAGGAATATCCTTATTGGAAGTGAATATTATTGGTCTAGATTTTGTTCCATTCGCAATGAGTCTTCCATTAACAATTAGTGAGAAGTTTCCACCGAATCTTATTTCAACTCCCGACTCAACGGTTAATGTTACGCCTTCACGTATAGTGACGTTTCCAGAAAGAATAAAGGGGCTGTCTACGAGGGTCCAGACAGTATCTATGACTATTTCCCCTTCAACATATGTTGCCTTCACCGTTGGAAACGGCATGTCGAGCGGGAAAATGAATAAGCTAAAAACTATAACAAGAATTGAAGCTAAGACTCTCATTTTATTTTTCATATAGATGCATCCACATACTAAGTGGTTAACATAATCCTTTCGAAACGGCTTGCTTAAACATTATGAATTCAAAATAAAACTTGAAAATATATCATACAAGTCTATTCTGAAGCTGTTAGAAGCAAGAGTTTTACATAAGCGAAAGCAACTTCACGTTTCTGCCAGAAGATCTTTAGAGAAAATGTCGGAAAGAAATTTAAAAGAACCGTTATGGCCCGCATATTGAAGGAAAGAATGTGGGCAATTATCGATGAAATCGCCGCTGCGGTGGGACTGCTCACGGGATAAGGCAAAGAAGCTACATCGGTGGTGATTTTTAATGGCTTGAAGGGGAGCGCGAAATTCTATAAAATCAAGCGCGAAAACCAGAAGTTAGAAAGGAAGAGACCTGTTTAGAGAAGCCTTGTAAACGCTTCCTTTTTCACCACTCCATAATGAGGAAAGGGTTGGTTTGCTTTTCCTCTCCAATAGTTGTTGTTGAACCGTGCCCCGGGTAAACCTTAAAACTGTCAGGCAAGTTTGCTAACTTCTTTAGTGACTTTTTCATGTCTGATTCTGAGCTTTGGGGAAGGTCTGTCCTACCAATGGAACCAGCAAATAAAGTGTCACCGGTGAAAACCTCACTCTCGCCTATAAGGGATATACTTCCCGGGGTATGACCCGGAGTGTGCATAACTTTTAGGACCACTTTGCCAAACCTTATATAATCTCCGTCTTTTAGAAGGACGTCTGCAAATGGCGAAGAACTATTGAAGCCGAAAGATTTCGCGATTACTTTGCCAAAGGTTCCAAGCATGAAAGCATCCTTCTCATGAACCAAAATTGACGTTTTAAAATGCTTTTTAACTATACCGTTTCCACAGACATGATCCGGATGCCCGTGGGTATTCACAATATACTTTAGCTTTAGGTCCTCCTTTTCTTCGCTAAACCTAAATATCTTTTCTGCTTCAAAATCGCTATCGAATCCAGGGTCGATGATTATAGCTTCCATTGTTTCCGGACATGCCACAATGTAGCAGTTTGTAAAGAGCTTACCCACGGTGAACATTTGAATTATCATTCTGAATGCCTTTGAAGAACCATTTTATCTAATAAACTTTTGTTAGTAAAAGAATATTATCGTTCTGATAGTAACTCATAAATTTTCAAGGTCGCTTAATTACTTTGGAGATTGGAGAAGCTTTGAGATTAGATGAAATCCTGGTTGCGGCAAGCAAGTTCAATGTATGTCCCAAATGCAATTCCAGGGAAGGTTTTTGGCTTGGAATAAGGCGCAACTATGCCTATGTACAATGTAAGAGCTGTGGGACAAGCTTTGAGCTTTTCGAGGTTTTCGCTGTTGGCGAGAAGTGCGAAGCGCCTAAACATTTGAAATTTTTTAGAAAATGAAACATTAAATGTTGAGTTTGAGGATTAAAATTTTGTTCCAAAATTGACAAGCGACTACTATTCTTAAGTTTACCCTTATGTTCGGCTTCTGTGGACGCTTGCTTTTAGCAATTAAAAACATGTAAGATATAAATCCAAATCCATAAGCTTTTCTAACACGTAACCAATTTAAGTGACTTAAAAATTACAGGAGATAAAATGAACGAGATAAAGCGAATAAACCAAACAGAGTTCGAAGAGTTAAAGAAAATCGTCTACGAACACTTTCAAATAGAGGAAGCCCTAATAGAGCATGACATTCCAACCTTCTATCTTAAACAGCCACAGGAGACAAAACAAACCTTTCTAAAACTGTTTAAAAAGCTGGAACAAATGAATTTAGTGGCTTTTCTGCGGAGATTTGACGGAAGAATCGTCCTCAGAATTTTTCCTAAGCAGCCTTCTAAGCCAAGCAACGTCCTTGTTAACTGGCTTCTTCTTTTCGCAACAGTCGGGACAACATTTGTCGCTGGTTATCTTCAATCAGCGGGCTTCACAGATCCATTAATTGGTGGAGCAACCTTTACAATGGCCGTTATGGCCGTTCTTGGGATGCATGAAATAGGCCACAAGTTGACAGCCAATGTAGAAGGCGTAGAGGCAACACCACCATATTTCATTCCAGGTCCACCTCCGATTGGAACTTTTGGAGCCGTAATCATGCAGAAGTCCCTCCCACTAAACAAGGATTCCCTCTTTGACATTGGGACAAGCGGTCCGATATTCGGCTTCATCGTTGCTATTGTTGCCACAATTGTCGGCTTACCATACTCATCTTACGACTGGGTTAAGGTGGGCACTCCAACCCTTCCAGCACCACTTTTCTTCAGACTTTTCGCCCAGTTTCTGCTTCCACAACCCCCGACAAATGGCCATGGCCCCGGCTACATGCTAGTGGTAATGTTGCATCCAGTTGCATTTGCAGGATGGATTGGCTTCTTTGTAACGATGCTTAACTTGCTGCCAGCCGCCATGCTTGACGGCGGGCATGTCGCAAGATCCCTTTTCAGCGAAGGAGCTAGAAACATACTGACAGCACTTTCCATAGTTTTTCTTGCTTTCATAAGTTGGCCTATGGCTATTTTCGTCTTGTTTATGTCCATGTTTAAGCATCCAGGCCCTTTGGATGACGTTTCAGATTTGTCGAGAAGCAGGAAGTTTCTGCTTGGAGTTTTGGTAATAGTTTTTATTATCTCCTCACCTTTATATGATCTATTTTATTCCTTAATCGACCTACTAAGATGGCTTTTTGGAGCTTAACATTCCTCAAAAGGCGTGTTGGCAGCTCTAAAAATATTCATTCAAATGTCTAGATGCCAGATAACTAGGAAATAAAGGCGCACCAATCCTAGTAGTCCTCTTCCTAATTTTCTGCAAACCTCGCTTTTAATCCCCTCAAATATTCCCTTAAAACTTGCAATGCTTATTTGAGACCATATTACGGCTTGTTTTTGTCACTGTTAGCTGAAAATTTGAAAGAAAAATAGGCTTAACGCTTTTAGCCTTTAAATGATTTGTTGCAGGAAACCCACCAGCCTTATGATGCTTCCACATTTGTTGCATCGGAGAATTAGCTCAGCTAGCTCGTCCCCTTTAACTTTTGTTTCAACAATCTGGTAAATCTCTTCACTTTCGTCGTCTGGGGATATTATAACCCCACATTTTGGGCATGGGAAAGCGCCGTCTCCATCAATTTTTGTCAAGTCAACCGTGTAAACCTCACTTCTTCTTATTGTAGCTTTCTTCATCATTTTAACTGCGCCTTCTTTCAATTTTACGTTTCCCACAGTTTACCAAGTATAATTTTAACAATTATGAATTAGAAATCCATATTCCAAATTCCAACAAACGTTGCAATTTATGGGGAGGGTATCCCGGCAACTTTAGGAAATGGAACAGCATCCCATATGTTTTCAAGACCGCAAATAAACCTTGTAAGCCTTTCAACACCTATCCCGAAACCCGCCGACGGAGGAATTCCAACCCTTAACATGTCCAAATACCACTCGTAATCAGCAAGATTTTCGCCGCTTTTCAGCATTCTTTCCAAAAGCTTGCTGTATCGATGCTCTCTTTTCCCACCTGAAATTGCCTCGCCGAAACCCTCTGGATATATTAGGTCAAAGTCTTCTAGAACGCCTGGTTCTTCTTCCTTTTCCATGTAGTAGAAGCTTCTGGCGGTGACTGGAAAATTTGTTATCCAGAATGGCTCACTGTGCATTTTTGATATAACTTCCTCTGCTTCCCATGGAATTTCTTTGCCATACTCCACATTTATTCCCGCGTTCTTGAGAATTTCAAGAGCCTCTTTGTATTTGTACCTCTTAAAAGGCAGTTTCGGCACCTTCAGCGTTTTTGCACGTTCTCCAAGCTCTTCGCTGCACTTGTTTTTCACATCGGCTATTACGTAGCAAAGCATTCTCTCGCCGAGCTCTATGACATCCTCAAATGTAGCGTACGCCACTTCAAGATCTATTTGCCTAAACTCTGTTAAATGGCGACGTGTTCTAACAGTTTCCAACGGCTCCAGTCGAATGTTTGGCGATAAAGCAAAAACCTTCGGCAAAGCCGTAAGAACCATTTGTTTGTATAATATCATGCTGCTCATAACTTTAAAGGGAAAACCATAATAGTCTACCGTGGCTTGCTTTGCCCCTCTAATGCCGGGGTCTGTTGCTGGTCCAATAATAGGTGCCAAAATTTCGACAAAGCCTTCATTTTTTAGGAAAGCCCTAAGGGAAGATATAATCTCATCCTGAACTTTAAGAATTCTTGCTAGTCTGCTGTCTCTTATTGTTATGTACCTTTTCTTTAGGCTTTCAAATAGATCGCTGCTCATGAGATTGAAAATAGCAACTCATACTTTTAAATTTTTTATTGAAAACTCTGTATTTTTATCAAATAGTAACTTTTTTATGCTTAAAATTATATAATTTTTACATATGAACTTCAAATTGGACGAGAAGGATTTAGCTATATTAGACTTACTGCAGAAAAATTGTAAGATGACAGCAAAGGAAATCGCAAGAAAAATAAACTCGCCCATAACAACAGTCTTCGCAAAAATAAAGAGAATGGAACAACAGGGGATAATAAAGGAGTACAGAGCCATCCTAGATCATAAGAAGCTGAATTTTGACGTAACAGCCTTCATACTGGCATCCTTCTCCTACAGAACTAACAAGGAGGAAGTGCCGCTTTCCCAGAGGGCTATAGCTGAGCAAATATCAAAGTTTCCAGAGGTTCAAGAGGTCCACATAATATCTGGAGACTGGGACATCCTAATCAAGGTTAAAGATAAGGATGTGGATTCCGTTGGAAAATTTGTAATAGACAAGCTAAGAACAGTGAAAGGCATAGAGAAAACATTAACCTGCATGGTGTTTAGTACGCTAAAAGAGACGACAACCATACCGATTCCTGTATCTTCAAAAGTGTTTCAGCACAAATAATGTCAGAGAAAATTCCTTTAGGCAGTTTTCAATGTTTATAAAGACTGCAATCTACAGAGTATGAAGAGGGAGGCGAAGTTAGCCCATGAAAGTCGATGTCGTTGTTGTGGGCGCTGGAACGGCTGGATGCCTAGCGGCAAAAACAGCTGCTGAGGCCGGCTTAAAGGTTTGTTTGGTTGAGCGTAAACCCCAGAAGGAGATTGGCGAGAAGGTTTGTGGAGACGCCTTAGGCGAGCACCATTTAAAGAATGTTG
This sequence comes from Bathyarchaeia archaeon, assembly GCA_038868115.1. Classification (GTDB taxonomy): domain Archaea; phylum Thermoproteota; class Bathyarchaeia; order Bathyarchaeales; family Bathycorpusculaceae; genus JAGTQI01. The sequence continues at coordinate 26,569 of JAWBXA010000005.1, read as the reverse complement.
GGTTGAAGCCTCCTCAGCATGGCGAGCTGGAAAGGCGAATAGAGGGCGTTAAAATATACTCGCCGGACATGGAAACAGTTTTCACCGTTAGGCATGAGGATTTTTCCGGCTACCTCTTGAATAGAAGGCTTTTTGGGCAGTGGCTTTTGAGAACGGCCTTAGATAATGGGGCTGTTTTATTTGATTCGACTCAATGTTTGGAGCCCATTATTGATAGAGGCTTTGTGGTTGGAGTTTTAGCTAAAAACATGAAGACTGGTGAGAAGGTTCGCTTTGAAGGAAAAACCGTTGTGGATGCAAGCGGTTTTCTAGCGGTTGTTAGACGGAAACTCCCAAAGGAAATGGAAATCGAGAGCGAAATAGCCAACGAGGACGTGGAGGCTTGCTATAGGGAGATTAGACAGCTTAAGCAAGAGGTTGAGGGCAAAGATTACTGTGAAATATATTTAAATCAGAATGTAACTCCTGGCGGCTACACATGGATTTTCTATAAGGGAAGCGCGAAGGTTAACACTGGACTTGGAGTCTGCATGCGGGACAATTTTCCAAACCCAAAAGAACAGTTCTACAAGCATGTTTTAACCAATCCCATCTTTGATGGTTCACTGCTGCTTAACGGTGGAGCGTGGTATGACCCAACAAGAAGACCCTTAGACAATATGGTTGGAAACGGCGTGATAATCACTGGGGACGCCGCGTGCCTTGTTAATCCCATACATGGAGGCGGAATAGGACCATCAATGATAAGTGGGTATTTAGCCGGAAAAACCATTGTTGAAGCTTTGGAGAAGGGCGACATAAGCCAGGAGGCTTTATGGCAGTACAATGTAAAGTACATGGAAAGCTACGGTACAAAGCAAGCTTCACTTGACGTTTTTAGGCTTTTGCTTTTAAGGTGCAAAAACGAAGACCTAAGCTATGGCATGAAGTATAAGCTGTTGACTGAGGAGGATGTTTTAAAGGCTGGTTTAGGCGAGGATTTCCACCTTAACATAACTGAGACGGCAAAACGGGTTTTCAGAGGCTTAAAGCGTATCCAATTTTTAAACAAGTTGAGGGTTACGGTTAACCTAATGAACAGGGTTAAGGCTCATTATCGGAATTATCCGAAAACGCCTAAAGACTTTGAGAGGTGGCGACTTAAAACCGAGGCTTTGTTCAAAGAGGCGAAATCAAAGCTTATGGGATAATGCAGCACATGCGGATTGCAGTTTTAGCCACAGGTGGAAAAGATTCCACCCTTGCTCTTTACCGAGTTTTACGCTTGGGCTATGAAGTAAAATGCTTGGTGAGCATGATTCCACTTAGGGAGGACAGCTGGCTGTTTCACTACCCAAACATTCACTTAATGGACATGTTTGCGGAAGCCGTTAGAATCCCGCTGGTTAAAGGTGAAACCTCTGGAGTGAAGGAGGTTGAAGTTGAGGATCTGAAGCGTTTGATGGCAGGGCTCGATGTGGACGGAATTGTTTCTGGGGCTATAGCTTCAAACTATCAGAGGGCGAGAATAGAGGAAATCTGCAGGCAGTTGGGGCTTAAGTGTCTGACACCTCTTTGGCAGGAAAACCCAATAAGCATCCTAAGGGAGATTCTGAACCTAAAATTTGAAGTTATAATAACTGGTGTTTATGCATATGGCTTCTCAAAAGAGTGGCTTGGGAGAAAACTCGACACAGAAACCGTTGATGCTTTGATTGGACTGCATAAGCGTTTCGGCGTTTCCCTTGTGGGTGAGGGAGGCGAATACGAAACACTGGTGCTTGACGCCCCATTTTTCAAGAGAAAGTTGAAAATTGTTGAGGCTGAAAGGGTTTGGAGGGGGCAGAGCGGCTATCTCCTCGTTAAAAGGGCTTTGCTTGAGGCTAAGACCTAAACAAGCCTATTGGAAAAGTTTATTTTGTTGGTTGGGGAATCATTGAGAGCCAGTGGCGGATGAGAATCCGCTGGGATGTAACCATTTGGTTGAACCATAAACAAGTGAGGTTGAAAAGTTGGCGTATAAATACATTGCAGAGGCTTGGAAAAAGCCCGAAGAATCCTTCGTTGATGAGTTAATGCGTCAGAGGCTAATAGAATGGCGAAAAGAACCAGCAATAGTCCGTGTGGAAAAGCCAACACGCCTAGACAGAGCTAGAAAACTTGGCTATAAGGCGAAGCAGGGCTTTATCATAGTCCGTGTTCGCGTTAGACGAGGCGGAATGCGAAAGCAACGTCCAAAGGCTGGCAGAAGGCCCAAAAGGATGGGAGTGCGGAAGTATAAACTTGCGAAAAGCTTAAGGCTTATAGCCGAGGAGCGGGCTGCCAGAAAGTTTCCAAATCTAGAAGTTTTAAACTCCTACTGGGTTGGCGAAGACGGGCGCTTTAAATGGTTTGAAGTCATAATGGTTGATTCACATCATCCAGCTGTTAAGGCTGACAAGGACATAAACTGGATATGCCAAAAACAGCACAAGGGAAGAGTTTTCAGAGGCTTAACAAGCGCTGGTAAAAAAGTTAGAGGCTTGAGAAAGAAGGGACGGGGGGCGGAGAAAGCCAGACCAAGCCGCAAAGCGGCAACAGGAGACTAGCCCGCCATGGCGGGGATGAAGCCGTTTGTCTTCAAGAAGGGTGGAAAACAACGATTAGGGAAAGGCTTCAGCCTCAGAGAACTAAAAGAGGTTAAATTAAGCCTTAAACAAGCCTTAAAGCTTGGCATTGCAGTTGACTCTCGAAGGAGAACAGTCCACGAGAATAACGTAAAATCTCTGAAAGAGTTTCTAGCAACTTTCTTAAAGCCTAAGGCCGATGTTGAGAAGGTTTCAAAGCCAGCAACCGCTGAGAAGAAGAGAAAAGCTAAAAGCGTGAAGAAGAGTAGCAAGTAGCAGTGATGCCGTTTTGTCTTCTAAGGTTCCAGTATCCCACATTGACGTGAGGGTGTTTGTCCACGCAACAGAAGATGAAGGGAAAGTTTTATCAGCCATACGCAACACGCTTCCACCACAAATTTCCGAAAATATTGCTTTTAAAAAATCTAACTTAAGCGGACATCATGGAAACCCAATAACCCTTTTCGAAACTAAAATTAAGGAAAAGGAGCATGTTAAGGCTTTTCTTGAGAAGCTGGCTTCAGGCTTAAGCATTTTAGACAAGGAGATTTTGGGCGGCGAAATCGAACAACACATTGAAAGGGGCTGCCTATACATAAGGCTTGACAAGCAGGCGGCTTACCTAAACGAGTTTAAGCTTGGTACAACAGACCCAATACACTTCAGAATCCACTTCAAGAAATCTAACATAAGAGAGATTGCTGAAGCCTGCAGAAGCCTTGGGATAATTCCATGAGGAGAACATTTGCCGACCTACATTTACAGCTAAACCTAAGCGATGTGGAACAGACTAAACGAATGATAGCTAAGGCTTCAGAGCTGGGCTACCGCCTAATAGCTTTGCCAGTACCACCTTCACCAAGCCTTGCCGAGAAGTACGTCCAACAGTTGAGAAGCATATGCCAAGAAAGAGTCATAGACTATGCTTCACGCCTAGATTTAAAGCCGCAAACACCAAAGGAGCTTCTCCAACTTTTGAGGCGGTTCCGCCGAAAATATGAGATAATAGCCGTAATGTGTGAGTCTAAGACTGTTGCAAGGCAAGCGGCAAAAGACCACAGAGTGGACCTCCTAAACTTTCCATCTACAGACCCCCGCAGAAGATTTTTCGACAGGGCAGAAGCAGAACTAGCCTCAAACAGCCAAGCTTCACTAGAGATTGACATAAAACCACTGCTCATTTTGAAGGGGCCAGCCAGAATAAGGCTTCTGTCAACTTTGCGAAGGGAAACGGCCATAGCAAAAGACTTCCAAGTGCCAGTTGTGATTTCAAGTGGCGCGACCAGTGAGCTATTAATGCGGAAACCCCTTGAAATGGCAGCACTAGCAGCCCTTTTCGATTTAGACAAGCCATCAGCTCTAGATGCTGTTTCAAAGAATCCTTTGGCGATTGTCAAAAGAAACCGCGAAAAGCTCAGCCCCCGCTTTATTGCTCCTGGAATACGCCTAATCAGGATGGGGAAAGATTGCTAATGAAAGTGAGGCGACGCTATCTAGCCCTAAAGACGGAGTCTGCGGAAAAGTTTGAGTCGAAGGAGCTTCTTGACGCCTTATGGGGTGCCATTTTAAGGTTGTATGGCGAGTATGGAGCAAGCAAAACAGGCTTAACATTAATCAATTATAATGAGGGAAAAGGACTTGCCATAATCCGCGTAGCTCACACCGAAATTGAAAAGGTTAGAGCCGCTATAGCCACGATAACAGAAATAAACGGCAAACCAACAGCGGTTCATGTCTTAACCGCTTCCGGCACCTTAAAAGCCATTCATAGAAAAGTTAGAGCCATTCATTAGTAGCAATTGATTTAAAAGGCTGAAAACATGTTCTAAAATTGGGGGATGATGACGCCGTCCCAGTCTGATAGGTGCAATATGAGGAGCTCATGACGGCCAGACCCCCGTAAATTTATCAAAACGAAAAATCTAACGGAGGAATCTGGCCATTTTCTCTCTTTTCCGCTTAACTCCGAAGGCTGATGCCAAAATCATACCAGCTATGAAGCCGCCTATATGCGCCCAATAAGCAACTTCGCTGTAGATTTCAAATACTACGTAAAGCCACTGGACGAGAAACCAGACGCCTAGAAAGATGACAGCCGGAATTGGCAGAATAAAATAGGCGACTAATGTCAGGATTCTGGCCCTTGGAAAAAGCACGAGGTAAGCTCCCAAAACTCCGGATATTGCTCCTGAAGCTCCTACAACGCCAGCGGTTAAAAGTTCCGGATGTTGGTGGTAGGCTGGAACAAGATATAGGCTTAAAATGTGGGTGAAGGCTGCTGCTAAACCGCAAAATATGTAAAATACTAAATAGCTTAAATGCCCAAAAACATCTTCAACATTGTCTCCAAAAATGTAGAGGAAAAGCATGTTTCCAAGAAGATGGAACCAGTCGGCATGCATAAACATGGAAGTCACCAAAGTGTAGAGCCTCTGCCCGTGGACAATCTCGCTGGGATACATGGTGAAATCGTCCCCGATTTTGTCCGCAATTGTTCGTGGGAAGTAAATTTCCATGGTGGAAAGCCAGTAAACCACGAATATTGTGATGTTGACGATTAATAGCATGCGGTTAACGTGGGGTGTTCTTAACGGTCGGTTCAAATCCTTTAATGGAAGCAAGCTTTACCCTCGCCGAATCCCCTCTTATGGTTTATGCAGCGCTTTAAAGGTTTATCGTAAAATGTTAGGGCTGTGCGTTATTGGTATTAGCAAGTTAGGCATTCAATCATTTTGTCGCATGTTAAACACTCGTCTGGTATAGGCGTATTCTTTGGCCGATTCCTTAAATAACCAAAGAAATGCTCACACTTCACCCTTTCTGAAACACTTTCCCCACTTCTGCTCACAACAACCGTGGAGGTTGTTTCCTCCTTCCCGCCTTTATCATGCTTTACGGGTTTAACATCTTCAACCTTTGTTAAGCAACGTGGACAAGCATAATAAGTCGTAGATGAACCACTAGAAACAATGGTTGCCAAGACAGGCTTCTCAAAGCTTTCACCACAACCATTGCACGTTAAACCATCACGCCCAGAAAACAAGTATCCACCGCCAAATCTCGCTGATGTTAGGTTTTCAGGCATTTTGACCCTCATCAATATGCTGAATATTAATATTTAATAAACCTTTTTGCACAAGCGTACAACACAAAAACACATAGCGCTGACCAGATACAGTTATAGAAACTAGGATTGATTGATTTAATTAATTTATCAAGGTGAACCTGCTGGTTGGATGGACTGCCAATGGGGAAGAATAGATGCAGAAGTTGGAAAGACTTGCTTTATTTATGGTCGTCCTCGGTGTTATTGGAGCGTTAATGAACGTAATATTCCAAAGAAAATTAGGCTTAATCCTGTTTGTATCTATGACTATTGTTGGCATAATCATACTGGGGATCATGGAAACATATTTAGAGAGAATAGAACAAATAACCTGTATGAACAGGAATTGGTGATAAGCATGAAAAGGGCTTATATAATAGGGTTGTTAACTTTAATATGGCTCCTACTTGTAGCTATGTTATTAATTATTGCTCCTTTAAGCGCCCAAAGCGAACTAAAAGTAATGACTGATTATTATGCGCCAATTAGTTTATACACCTTTAATAAGAACTTTACAGAAACCACTCTAAAGGATTTTATGGAAATAAATATCCCATTTAAAATACTGAAAGGCAAACCCAAGAATTATAATTTAACAACAGACTTCACATGGCGTATGGTAATAGATTCTGAAGGGCATGATCGAGTAATATCCATCAATTACACGTTTTTCTTGAATGACAAATATTTTAATTGGATAAGGGAAGATTTCGTTGGCGCATTAAAAGGCACATTTGGTGGCGGTTATCCTCCTCAGACCATTAGTAAATCCGAAGCTCTGAATGTAGGAGACAACAAATTGACAATAAGAGTCTCAATCGATGCTCAAGCTAATAAGTCATCAAGATGTTACTTCCGCTTAGAAATCAGCAACGTTCACGTTAAGGTCAAAGCCCTAGATCTTGACGGGGACGGTATTCTGGATCCAATAGATCCTCTTCCGAGTTTCAATAATTACATTGGGCTACCCCTCTTCGGTATAATTGGCATCTTTCCAATATCCATAAAAGGTAGGCAGCTAGGCAAGAAAAGGCGTTAAAACTTAATCCACTTTTTGTATATTCAGGTGCGCACAGTGGTAGCTAACGTAGGTAGAGCAAGGCTGGAGAAATTATAAAGAACACGATAAATAGATAAAACTATGTCAACACCAAAAGTGCTGACTCAACATGCCGACGATGTTAATCACCTATACTTCTCCCTCACGTAATCAACGCAAGCTAAATGCAATCGTTGAATAAAAGTTACTGTGGCCTCTCTGATTCACCCCCTTCACTTTCCTCCTTTAGATTCACGTTGAGTATGAACAGTACAAAATAATTGTTAACAGCAAAACTTTCAACTCAACACTAAATAATTCAGCGACATCCATAAGTCTTGCAGGAATAGAAGTCGAAAATATTAAAGTCTATGAGTTTCGCCTCAAAGACAACTACACATTACACCAAGACTTAACAACTCAGCATCAAGCAATGTACTCGGCTTGTTCCACCGATTCGGTTCAATCGCAACTATTTAAGAGCAAGCTAACCTCTCCGCTATGGCAAGTGCAAGATTACTTAAAAATTCTTCTTCCAAAAATAGAACATGACCCTACATACGTAGCTTTTGTAAATCCACATTTTTCGGCTCCAAGATCTCCGGTAGAGGTTGTAAGCTTCGTGGCAATCACGGTGTCGTTATTCTGATAGCATCAGTTTATGAATTGCGAAATATTAAGCGGGCATCACTATACGTTCATAGACTGCGCTGCACTTTACCTAAAAATATAATAGCATAAAGGGGACTCTTATAGGCTTGCTAAAATAATCGAGCTTGGAGCTAAGTGAGTTTGAAAACGAATAAAAGCCTCAGGAAACGCTGTATTAACCGTAAACTTGTTACGTTGATTATTTTGGTTTTTATGGTTTTAGTGCTGGTGGAGATTTGCGCTCACTTTTATATGCGTGTGCACAATCTTCATGTTCTCACTAAAGAAGAAGCTTTAAGACTCGTTCTCTTTTACTACAATGGATCTAAAACCTTCTCCGGAAGTGGAGCTAGCTGGCTTGCAGTATGGCGAATCAAAAAGCCTACGTCATCCATTAACTTTGCATACGTGTACTTGTTCAAGATAGAGCAAAAAGGAAGCCCTTTTGTTCTAAGCACTGACATCGCAATTATTAGGATAGAACCTTCATCCAACTCCACTAGCAGCAAGTTCTATGCATCGATAGACGAAATCATCCCAGAGGCTAAATGTTTAATCATCGTTATAAAATATGACTTCGGAGAAATAGGAACATACCAAATCGACTTTGGCTTACACGTCAAAATTTACGAAAAAACATTTCTAGGTTACTTGCCAAAGGAAGACGTGAAAATCCCAATACAAGCCATACTTTATTACGGTCCATAACAAATATAAACATAAAACAATTCCACAACATTTCTACTTAAATCCCCAGCTTCCAATCCACCAAAAATATTCGAGCGGCATTTTCCATATTCTATTAGTGTCTCCTAATAGAACTTCTGAAAAATAAGTCTCATCTCATAAAGAAAATCTCCATCAATTAGAAGGAACGAATGTTCCAATATTCAAGGATTCACTTAAAAATTTAAGTGGGCCGGACCGGATTTGAACCGGTGACCTTCCGCACGTCAAGCGGATGTCCTAACCGAGCTAGACTACCGGCCCACTGAGTTAGTCTACTGCTGAGCTTGGATATTTTATTTTCTTTTGCGGTATATAGCCACTTCGTCTTTTTCACTGTAGCGGACAAATTCAAAACCTGCCTCGATTAGCTTCTTTTCTTCTTCCAGGTTTTGGGCTGTGGCCACGTGCCATTCGTCGCTTTCAAAGTTTATTAGCTGCGTGTAAAAGTCTGTGTTTTCAAGTTTCTTGTGGCCGAGAAGTTGTTGGACCCATTTTATGTTTTTGTTCGGTGATATTCCATTGTAGCTTTCCAATGGCAAAACGTGTGCAAATGGATTTGTTTTAGTTTTGGATCTTGTAGACGTTGGGCTATTTTGGCGCGTTGTCTGCAGAAGTTTTTACGGATAGTATCTTGGTTTGGGTTGAAGATGTAATCGCCTGTTTTTTCCGCAGCCTGCGATAAGCTGGTTTATCTGTTCTTCTGAAGGGATGAAAGAAATTTTTCCGTTAGACGTTATTAATGGAAAAACCTGGGCTGTGAGTTCGAGTTTAGCTTATTGAAAAAGTTTAAATTTGCCTTTTTTGCTTTAAAATACGTTTTTGGTGTTTTAGATGAGGTGTGTGTTCCTTGCGTGCGTGTTTGTGCTGACGTTGGCGTTTGGCTTCTTGTGGTTTGTGCCTAATGTTTCGGTGGTTCGTGCATGGACTGGCACTGTTTACATTAGGAGTGATGGAACTGTTGAGCCTGCTGGTGCGCCAATTAATACAACTGATAAAGTCGTGTATAGGCTGTGGGATAACATTAGCGCGAGCGGTTTTATGGCAAGCGGTATTGTAATAGAGCGGGATAACATTGTTCTTGAGGGTAATGGTTTCACCGTGCATGGGTCGCAATCCCAATTAACGATAGGAGTAGATTTGAGGCAGCGAAACAATGTGACCGTTAAGAACTTAAACATAGAAGGGCATGCCTTTGGCATTAACTTGTATCAGAGCGTGAACATCAAGATTCGAGCATGCAAAATATCTAATAATAATTGGGGAGTCGACTTTAAATATTCCAGCAGTAGCATCATATTAGAAAACAATTTAGTAGACAATGGTTTGGCAATACGGCTGGGAAGCTCCTCAACTCACAATTTTATATTGCGTAACAATGTGACTGGCGCTGGAAGCGGCATCGTAATCCAGGAAAACTGCAACTTCACCATCATATCGGAAAACTACCTAAATGGAAGCTTTTTAGAAACAGCAACCGGCATAGCGATCAGCGCTTCAGAGAATAAGATTTTAAGGAACACAATAACAGCATATGGTGCAAGCGGCATCAGTGTTTCCTATGCTACAAAAAACCTAATTTATGGAAACAATATCACCCTTAGCGGAGTTGGAGTTGACCTCTACGAATATGCTGACAATAACACTGTCGCAGGAAACGTAATCGCCATTAACGGATTTGGCATCTGCATCTACATGGCTTCCAACAACAGAATATACCACAATAAGTTTTACGAAAACGGAGCAAACATTGAAGTTGAAGATGGGGTCACAAACTATTTTGATGGAGGCTACCCTGCGGGTGGGAATTACTGGGAAGGATATGGCGGAGCCGACTCCTACCATGGGCCAGCTCAAAACCTTACCGGTTCAGACGGAATAATTGACACGCCATACCAAACACATTATGGCATTACCGACCGTTATCCGTTGCTCTCCCCTCCCGCACCATTGCCACTCATAACCCTCGACGGATCAGCATATATCATTGAAGTAATGAGCAACTCGACAGTTTCAAACCTACACATCAACCCGGAGGAAGGCCCATTCATAAAATTCGACGTTTCAGGCCCAGACGGAACTATAGGCTTCTCTAGGGTGGTTATTCCAAAAGAGCTCCTATGGACAGAGGACGGCTGGACCATCACCATCAACGGACAAACCATAACAGACTATTTAGAACTCTCAGACACAGAAAACACATACCTATACTTCACCTATACGCACAGCACAAAAACCATAACAATCCAAGGAACAAACATCATACCAGAATACCCGCCAACTACACTGCCAATACTCCTACTACTCATAACAACATTAACAACGATCATAAACAAAAAATCAAAGAAAGCCAAAAACACCTCATGATCAGGCATCAAAATTCCTGAATTTTTCTCTTAGTGTCTCCTAACAGAAACTGTAAGCTTGCTCATGGGAAAATTTTATTATTCCCATGTTTGAAAACTTAGGGTTGGTGATATTAGATGAAGTGGTATTGGTGGTTGCTCACAGCCATATTTGTTATTTTTGGACTGACCACACTGATTCCAGCGCCAGCCAGCAAACCCAACCTATTAAGCTACTACACCCATTGCAGCTTCACACCAGTTAGCACAATAATCTGCTGGATAATCGCCAGCATCTTTCTTTGGCTGGGCAAAAGAAAAGCATAATAAAACCTCATCCATTTCCATTAACCATCATTAAGAGAAAAGGGGAAAATTGCGGGGAATTTCGCCAAAAAGCCTTATCTAACCGCGCTAGACTACCGCCACTAGTCGAAATAGTTTACTTGAATTTTCAATACATAGCTGATTCATTTTTGAATAAAGATTTAAGATTTAAAAGGGATTTTAGAGAGTGACAAAGAGAGTGACAGCTGCGCCGGGATGGCGGAGTGGATAACGCGCAGGCCTTGAGAGCCTGTGGCCCGTTTGGGCCGCGTGGGTTCAAATCCCACTCCCGGCGTTTTCAAAACTTTTTCGGTATTGCGGTTCAAGTGGGTGGGAGACACTTTAATTTTTATGAAGGTATTTTATGGATGTTAAAGCATTTATGGCAGTATGGTGCATTTTTATGGGAAGGAATGTTAGAATGCCGGAAGCCATAAGGAGTTTTATAGCCTTCGACATTGAAAATGCCAGTTTTTTGGAAAGGATAATGGAAACGCAGAGAAGGCTTGTTGAAACCGGAGCGGATTTGAAGTGTGTTGAGCCTAAAAATATTCATATAACGGTTCGTTTTTTGGGGAATATAACTCCGAACATGATTGACAAAATTTTTGACTGCATGAGGAAGGTTCAGTTTGTCCCTTTCGACATTAAGATTCAAGGGGTTGGCGCTTTTCCAGACGTGCGCAATCCTCGAGTTGTTTGGGCTGGCATTAGGAGTGGCGCTAATGAGTTAAGAGGCATTTTTAACCAACTTGAGCTCTATCTGCGCGGTTTGGGTTTTGCTTCAGACCCTAAAGGTTTTAGTCCCCACTTGACAATTGCCCGTGTTAAGAGTGGGCGGAATAAGGCTGCCCTTGTAAAATTTTTGATGGAGAATTCAAACTACGAGTTCGGAATTGTCCGCGCAGAATGCCTAAGGCTTAAGAGGAGCGACTTGACGCCTAGAGGTCCAGTGTACTCCACGCTTAAGGAGTTCTGTCCACAAAAACAGTAGCTGGATAAGTGACTGTTTATGTCTGAAGAGCTGGAAAAAGTTTGTAAGGCCGTTCTTGAAAGAGTTACGCCGACAAGAGATAAACGCAAACAAGTAGAGGCTTTGGCCAAGAAACTGGAAGCGAAAGTGGCCTCCACAGCTGCAGATTTTGGTGTTAAGGCAACAGTGCGTTTAGAAGGGTCTGTTGCTAAGGACACTTGGCTGAGTGAAGAGCCTGAAGTAGATGTTTTCATACGTTTGCCCACCAGTATACCTCGCAAGTCTCTGGGTGAGGTAGCCTTAAAAATAGCTAGGCAGGCGACTGAAGGTGCGAGGCAAGTGGAGCGCTTTGCTGAACATCCCTACTTGGAAGCTTTTATTGACGATGTTCGAGTTAATATAGTGCCATGTTATGATATTAAACCTGGAGAGTGGCTAAGCGCCACCGACCGTACACCATACCACACGGATTATGTTAAGAAGCGTTTAACCAGCCAAATGCGGGATGAGGTTCGCCTGCTAAAGAGATTTATGAAGGGCGTAGGGGTTTACGGCGCTGAAATTAAGGTTGGCGGCTTCAGCGGATACCTATGCGAACTTCTAATCATAAATTATGGAAATTTTGTCAATACATTGAAGGCTTTTGCACAGCATAAAAGACGCGTAATTGTGGATATAGAAAACCATTATAAAGGAAGAGAAGATGAGCTACCGCTTTTGTTCGGCGAGCCCCTAGTGATAGTAGACCCTGTTGACAAAGGGAGAAACGTGGCTTCAGCCGTGCGATCCCAAAAGCTTTACACTTTTGTGGCAGCAGCAAGAGCCTTCTTGGAAAGGCCGAGCCTAAAATTCTTCTACCCGCCGGAAACAAAGCCACTGGCAACGAAAGAGCTTAAAGCAAGAATAAGCACGCGCGGTTCCGCAACGCTTTTTGTAATTTTCGGGAGGGTTGAGGCTGTTCCAGATGTTCTTTGGGGTCAACTTTACAAGTCTATGCGTTCACTAATAAGGCTTTTTGAACTTAACGATTTCAGTTTGTTACGCAGCGCAGCATGGAGCAACGAGAAAGATCTAAACGCCTTCATATTCGAACTTGAAAGCCGCTACCTTCCACCTGTAAGGAAACACCTCGGACCACCAATAGAAAAAGAACGAGAATGTAAAAAATTTCTGGCAAAATATGCCGGCAGTGCTGAAACAGTTGCTGGTCCATACATTGAAGATGGGAGATGGATTGTCCAAATTAGGAGACAGCACACAGACGCAACTGCCCTCCTATACGAACGGCTGAAGGACGGCGGTAGAAGGGCTGGAGTAGCCAAAAAAATAGCGCAAGTACTCCAACACGGATTCAAAATCTTGGTTAACGAGGAAATAGCCCAAATCTACGAAAAAGACAGCGAGTTTGCAAGGTTCCTTTCGGAATTTTTATCTGGCAAACCAAAGTGGCTAGAGGACCCCCAAGTATAAGGCGGCCATTAAAAGGATGCCCAGTGTCCAACAATAAAGCGCGAAAAAGTGGAACTTCCCCTTTACAATTGTTTTCCAAAGTAGTTTTAGGGTAAGGTAGCCAACAGCCATGGCTACAATTACGCCAACGGCGGTTTCAGCGAAACCGAAACTTGAAGCTATCAACGCATCAAGTTGCTCGTAAATGGTCAGTGCCAGAGCTCCTATTATGGCTGGAATTGACAGAAGGAAAGAGAATTTAAAGGCTTTATCCTTCCTAATACCAAGCAGAAGCGCCGCTGTGATTGTTAAGCCGCTTCTAGAAAGTCCTGGAACAACCGCTATGCCCTGGGCAACACCAATAAGGAAGGCTTGCGAAAAACCAATTTCATCCACTTTTTCTTTTCCAATTCTTGCAAGGGAGAGCACCGCACCACAAATAAGAAAAGCTGATGCTATAACTAGAATTTCGCCAAAAGAGTCTTCTAAAAACACGTGAAGGGTCAGTCCAATGATCATGGTTGGCATTGTCCCAACAATTATGAGCGGGATAAATTTTCCATAATCCGACTTAAAATCTAAGCTTTTTAGGGCTAAAAGGATTTTTTTGACGTCGCCTCTGAAGAAGGCTATTATAACGGCTAACGTTCCAACGTGGAGAATGATGTCGAAAAGCACGGGAACCGTTAGGCTTAAAGCCTTTTCAGCAAGCTTCAAATGCCCAGTGCTTGATATTGGAAGCCACTCCGTTAAACCTTGAATTATGCCTAAAATCAAGACTTTTATTAGCTGGTCAAAGCCCATGCAACTTCCCGTGCCAGTTAGAAGTGAAGGAACGAATTTGCATTTGTAAATATTAAACTTGTGCCGCTTTAAGAAATTTCCACCTCAACATCATCGACGTAATAGGTTAGGTATGTTTCCCAACACACGGAAATTCCAACAGCAATCCATAATTCCCCGCTTAAATCTAAGTTAAAAACAGTGGAGTATTCATAGTGCTTCCACCCAGCTACCTCATTAGCCGCTCCAATAACTTGGAAATCTGCCTCTGCTTCTGGGTTTTTGACACCAATATACGCACATACTGTTGCTAAAGTGTTGAAGCTTTCATACTCGCTGTAAAGCCAGAAGGAAACTCTAATGTTTGAACGCTTGCCCACAACAATTTTTGTTTCAATCCAAATAGCCCCATCATCCTGTTGCCCATCTACAAAAAACTCCAAGGAATTTTGCCCTGAACGCGAAATACCGAAATTGCGGCTTATGTGCCACTCCACTGGCTGTCCAGGATTATTCGGATCTTCTGGAACATCAGCGTCTACAATCCACTTTCCAAAGCCATCTTCGAAACTCTCAAAATACCTCACAGGACAAGAACGCAAAATCCATGCACCAATGCCAAGTATTACGGCAATTACTGTTAAAAATGCTATCGTCACGTAAACCCTCTTCAAGCCCGCACCTTGTAGGCTTACAAAAGAGACTCCCATATAAAGCTACGGTTTAGACAAAGCTTCTCATTTATAACAACTACCTCGAGCATGTTTGTCCTTACCATTTAAAAGTATCATCTATAAAGCTAGAAATGGAAAGTGGCTTAAATAAAAGGATTAAACGTGACCTAGCTATCCAGTTCCATACAAAAGTTTGCTGCAAAACCATGAAAGAAATGCAGACAAACGTCCAAACGCTAACCGGCGTCAAGCCTTTTCTGTTTTTCAGCTGAAACGAAGTTTGAGACTCTTACGCCTACAAGCCTTATTTTTCTTTCTGGTTTTAGGTAGTCTTGTATGAGTTCTTTTGCCGTTTTCTTTAGGTCTTGTAGGCGATTTGTTATGAAGGGTAGTGTTTTGCTGTGTGTATGAGTTTCGAAGTTTTCATAGCGGACCCGCACCGTAACCGTCTTAAAGTATAATTGCCGTTTTATGAGGTCGTTGTGGACCTCTCCTGCCAGTTTTTCCAAAGTGTTTAACACGAGGTTGAAGTCTGACGTGTCCTCTTCGAAGGTTATATCACGGCTTATGGATTTTATTTGGCGTTGCTCCTCAACTTCGCTTTTGTCTATACCATGAGCCATCAAATAAAGCTGAGTCCCCATCACGCCAAAAACTTCTGCAAGCGCTGTTGGATCATGACGGGCTAAATCTCCAATTGTTTTTATCCCCATAGCTCGGAGCTTCTGCTCTGTTTTCCGTCCAACCCACAGGAGCTTATGTACTGGCAGCGGGGCGAGAAACTTTTCGGCTTCATCCTCTTTAACGACTGTTAAGCCGTCTGGCTTTCGATAGTCGCTGGCTATTTTGGCTACCAGCTTGTTGGGACCGATTCCAATGGAGCATGTAAGCCCCTCTTTTTCCATGATTTCCCTTTTTATTTGGCTGGCCAGGGCTTCTGCCTCCGCGTAGTCCTTAACCCTTGAGGTTACATCTAAAAAGGCTTCGTCTATCCCCCAGCTTTCAAACTTGTCCGCGTACTTGCGTAAAATCGCCATAATCCTCTCCGAAACATTCGTATAAAGCTCATAATTCACTGGCAGATAGATGGCGTTCGGACAAAGCTTCCAAGCCTTCGAAATAGGCATGCCAGACCTGACGCCGAACTTACGAGCCTCATAGTTGCATGTACTAACAACGCCTCGCCCTTTCCCCTCTTTTGGGTCCGCCCCCACAATAACTGGTTTACCCCGGTACTCTGGGTGCTCCCGCTCTTCAACAGCTGTGAAGAAGTGATCCATGTCGACGTGGAGAATTATGCGCCTTTTTTCAGCCATAAATCCAACTTTTCCAAAGCTGCTTCTCAATTTTTAAAACTGTTTTCATAAAATTTGAATCTTTTCTCCATCTAGGCATTTAGGATAGCGCAGTCTTATATTCAAAATATTCCCACGTAACAAATAACTCTTTTACACACCTGAATCATATCTTGAAAGTGTAGCAAGTTTTGCATAATAAGCCTAGGCTTATGAATAGCCGCAAGTATAAAACACATTCATGGAAATCTGACTTGCTACTTACTTATTTAGCTATGTTGAGCCCTGCTAATAATTAAGACTTCATAACTTTTAATGCTTCGAATTCTGACTATAAAGGCTAGATGGGACGTCTGCAATGAAGGTGCTTATGGAAAAAGATGTCCAACGAATCGCCATAGAATTTTTGAAAAAGAGGAAGAACGCTGAAAGGATAGACATATCTTCCATTGAACAGCGAAATGGTTGCTGGGTTATTAGGGGAACATGCCCAATAGACTTGGAAGGACATCCATGGACTGAAAAATTTGAGGTTGTTATCGACGTCAAGGGGAAGATAAAATCCACAGATTTTTCGCTGCTGTAAATGTATAATTCCGTTCACTTTTAAAACAAAAGGCATATTTGAGAAAGAACTGTTAAGAAAATTGGAGATAATCCTTGTTTAGCAAAATTCTCGTTCCCTTAGACGGCTCTGAACACTCTTTAAGAGCTCTGGACATAGCCATAAAAATAGCTAAAAAGTTTGATGGAAAAATTACCCTAATTCACGTTTACTCCGTAAGCGTCAGACCTATAATTGCTCCTGAACCATCAACGCTGACGCCTGCAATACCAGTAATGGCGCCAGCAGAATATTCAAGGGTGACTGAAGCCGTTATAGAGGCGGGAGCCAGAATTCTAGCTCAGGGCAAGGAAAGAGCCAGAGATGAAGGTGTTGAAGTTGAAGCCATGCTTCGTGAGGGACATGTTGTCCACGAAATTGTCAAAGTAGCCGAAGAAGGCAGGTTTGACCTAATCGTTATGGGCGCCAGGGGAATAAGCAAGATAAAGGAGCTTATTCTGGGAAGCGTAAGCGACGGAGTAATAAGGAACGCTCCATGCCCAGTCTTGGTCACAAAATAGTTTTTCTCACTTTTACATTACCAGTTCAACCTAAGTGTTTCAACATACCAGCGCTCAAGACTTCCACCAAAAAGTTTATTTTTCCCTCCTAATGGGATTTTCTCGCTTTTCATCGATTGGAGGGCAAGCCGACTCGAAAATGTTTGTGTTTACGCCTAAAACGGTTAGAGTGGGCGTGGTGGCTTCAGCGGGAGGAAGCATACATGCTGAAGTCGTCACGTTCGCTGATGCTCGCGTTGGCTTTAAGTACTCTGTACTCTTTAGGAGTCGGCTTGCTTGGTCCCATATACCCAATATTTGTTGTTAACCGCTTTTCAGCCACAATAATGGATGTAGGCTTTTTATACGCGCTCTTCTGCGGAGTTGCCGCCTTGTTCAAGATTGCGGCTGGAAGACTTGCAGACGCTTACGGCAAGGAGCGCATATTCTCAATAGGAGTCTTAATGGGCGCCATATGCTCCCTAAGCTACATTTATGCGCCAAACATAACAAGCCTATACATAATTGAATTCTTGTTCGCTATCTCTTACGCACTGCAGCGTCCATCCCTCCTAGCCCTAATAGTTGACATGGGCGAAAAAAAGAGGAGCGGAACAGTGCTTGGAATCTTCGAATCCATATATGATGTTACGGAAGCCGCTGCAGCCCTACTGGCCACATTCATTGCAACAAAAATAGGCTTTGAAACCCTTTTCTACATTTGTTCAGGATGTCAAGCCACAACAGGCATCTTCATTTTAAAATACAAACGTTAAAGTTATTATTTTGCGTGGACTACATGCTGAATAGCGCAGCGAAGCATGGAGCCCGGTGGTGTAGCGGTCAAGCATGGGGGCCTCTGGAGCCCCTGACGGGAGTTCGAATCTCCCCCGGGCTACTCTTTTCGCATGAAAGAAGCCTAAACGGACTGATCTGACCAAAATAAGTTATAGAATGTCTAAAGAGCTACTCATATGATTCATTTCATCATGCACATAAAATAAAAAATCGGGGACTTATGAGTTATTCTGGAGGCAATTCTTTGAACGCTAATGAAACATCGATTCCTTCCTTTGCTCGTTTCCATTTCCAGGCAAAATACCAAATTGCGCCTACGAATCCTATTCCGAAATAGATGGGTGTCCAGTAGACGTTAAGTCCTCCCATGGCTGGAGAGGCGTAGACAGCCCATATCACAATGCACGAGTAAACTACAGCTATAGCACCTGCAATTACAGCCACTGGAAGCTTTCCGATTTTCCAGTTATGGGGTGACGCTTCCCAAATATGTCTAACTTTTTTGACGTATGGGAATAACATGCATGATATTCCAATTACCGCCCACACCGTTAATGCATCTAAGCCCATTATTGATATTCCTCCAAGCCATTCTGGGAAGAGGCAATAGTGAATTATTGTAGCTTGTCCAAGTATCCATTGTAGGAAGAAAAGCTTAACAGGTGTGCCGAACCTTGGATTTAGATCAGTAAACCAGCGTGGACCGATATTGTCCATCCCTTGGGCAAATAAGACTCTAGCAAAAACGATATAGCTGAATGGTATCCAGTAAAAGTCGAAGGCTATGAAATTAAAGCCTACCAAAAATTTGAGCAAAACATTGTCTGTCAGTATTGCTGCATAATTAGCCCAATTAGGCGGAAATGGCATTGTGTACCATTCAGGCCCTTCATTGTCTATATATGCGCTGGCATGTATGAACTCATATCCTATATTATTCTGTAGCACAAAACCACTCCACACGCAGAATATTCCTGGAATTAATGCTGCAAACACTTGCGCCAACAGTATGTTGCGTTCAGGTCTCTTAACTTCTCCGCCTATGTAGCCTATGCAAAATCCGTAGGTAATGGCCCAGGCTATACTTGGTGTTAACCCTAATGTTGACTGCCAATTCCAAGTTTCGCGTACATAACCAGCTTCTCTGGCTAATTGTATGGCTTCATGATAGGATGGGGAGCCCCACTCCGAAGCTATAGCGTCATACTTCGCTGCGAATTGCTGAGCGTTAGTTGTGGATAATAGAATTAAACCTGCAATTACCCCAGTCATCCCGAGGACGAATGTAATTTTTTGCATTCGCAGGTAATTTCTAAACCCGGTTATACACAACAGGAAACTTGCGGCGTTAACGGCTGAGGCAATGATCAGCATACCAGTAGGTGTTGTCCAGAACTCATACACTTCAGGAGGTATCCCCAATGCCCCAGCGAGAATTGGGATTCCAGGATCAGCGATCCATGGGGCTAGCAACCAAATCCACGCAGTCATCGTGAACAAACCTTGAATCCAGCTTGTCGCCGTTCCCACAGCCGGGTTGATAATCCTTGAATTATACACGTAATCGCCGCCGCTTCTAGGCATAGATCCACCAAGTATTGCCCAAGCAAGAGACACCCCAAAGATCGTTAATAACATAGTGATTATTGAACCTAATATTAGATTACCTCCCGGAAAGGTGTATAGCCCCCAACTCATCATCGTCCATAAACCAGTTCCAAGTCCATTGTTCATAAAACCGAAGGCAAACGCATCAAAGAGCGACGCCTCCCTTGTAAGTCCACTAGCCTTCCTAGCAAAAACAGCCATTGAATCTTTCCTCCTTTCTCTCTTATGTCTTTAATTTTAGCTTATAAGTTTTAAGATTAGCAGAAAAGAACAAGTGAAAAGTTATGCTGTATCGATTATCACACACAGCATATAACTTCGTAAAGTGGATATTTTCTCCTTAAAATCTTCCCTCGATCCTCTTTAACCACTTTCAATCCTTTATATTTGAAGAAAAGTATCATTTTATATTTTTGAGGATCTTCGCCATTAAGCTTTAATTCTTCAGCCAGCTTTCCAACAAGTTTCTCTATAACAATTTTTAGTCGCTCTTTTCCCGGCCCGAATTTACCTTCGTGTTCCCTTTCATATTTTATTATCTTCCTTCTAACAGCGTAGTCTGCCGCTATCAACGCGATCATAGTCGCAAATGAAAACATAATGGCGATCGTCATAGTTATCCACCCTCTGAATATTGGTGGAAGCGGCATAGGGAGTTTCTCTAGGGGTCGAAGATTACATGCCAATATAAGCACCATAAAAATTGAACTTAATGGAGTAAGTAGTTTAAGTAATGCAACCAGCCTCATTAAAGTCGGCAATCCTTCAATTTCCGTTATCGGGTTATACGCAATTTTTTCTACATCGTGCCTTATGCTCTTCCACATATCTGTAAACTCTTTTGATCCCATTTTTTGAAAACTTTCTTTGATAAGTTCAGGTTCTACTCGCCTAAAAGCCCTTACACCGTCGAGATACAAAATCAATCGACATAGGTTTTCCAGCTTTTCTTTTTTATCTAGTTTTGATTTGGGCATTATGTTTCCCGTTTGGAGTCAAGGCCTTCGCGGAAAAATGTCCAGTCTTCTACCTCATTATACCATTGTTTCTTAGTTCCTATCCTTGCTCTTAACTTCCAGCTTAAGGTTTTTGGTTGCCTTTCAATGTAATTGAGTATTTTGTCTATTCTTTCTTTTATAACGCTTTTATTGTTTTCCTCCAATGTGGTGGTATTCAGAACGAACTCCTTGACTTTCTGGAGGTTCGTTGTCACCGTATAGTAAAAGCCCCAGTCTGAAGTTAGTCCCGCTCGAGTCAATGCTTCGAGGTTTATTGTTTCCCTGTCAGTTTCACCAACGTCGTGAGCCATTAATAGCACAACAGCATCCTTAATATCCTTCTCATTAATCTTTACAATCTGCATTTTCTGCAACAAAAGTTCAGCTAAAGGGATTGTAGGAGAGTCAGCCTCTAAACGTCCACCAAAATTTATTGTATGACTCATTTCTAACTTATCAAAAAATACTTCAATCATAGGAACTCTTCCTCCAAAATATATATGCCTTTTAACACCGTAATGCATAAATAGTCGCTGATCAACGTCGTAGCCTCTTTTTCGAAAGAAATCAAATATTTTTACCCTATATCTACCGTAGCTTGCAAAATCTATATCAGTAAACACTTTTTCTCCAAGCCTAGATAGTTTCTCCCATAACTGCTTGCCCTCTTGGGAATGTAAGTAGATCCCCATGCCGCCCATTATACGTAGTATTATCCCTTCCTTTTCCGCGTCCCTAACACACGACAAAGCCTCGTTGATAAAAACTGATGGAGGGGGATACTCTTCTGCTGGAATTTCTGATGGAAGTCTAAATTTTTTTGACAAGCTTCGCCCACCTATCCCGAAGTAAACTGGAAGTTTTTAACCTTGTCCTTATCTAATGTCACAATCACTCCTCGTAATATTCCCTCAGAATACTCGCTTCCTGGATTTACGCATAAGGTTCTCCCTATTTTTTGCGCAGCACGGGACTCGTGTATATGCCCATGAAGCCCTAAAAGAGGTTGATGCTCCTTTATGGCGTTAAGTACGGCGGTGCTTCCAACGTTTATCATTTCGCTCACTGATGGAACAAGGTCCTTAGATAATTTGTAGGCTAAATCTAAGTTTGTACCGTAGGGTGGCGCATGAAAATTGAATATCGCGTTTTTCATGTTGTCAATCTGTGAAATTAGCTTGTCAATTTTTTTAGCCAACTCTTCCTCACTGCATTCTCTTGGAGTATCCCAAGGAGTTGGATTCGACCATGATAATGTTACCATTTCATAATCGCCAAATGTTACCTTTTTATCGTCAACGTTAACGGCGTTTTTAAAGTTGTTTAAAACCTCATCTACTTCTGGTATATCGTCGTTTCCCGGCGCGATGAACATTTTTATGTTTGTGCCACTTAGCTTTTCCCCGATAATCTTGTCCCAGCTAATGAGCCTTTCTGTTACTAATCTTTTGAAAAGCTCTTCAGTTTTTCCAGCACCCAAATGTATCTTCCTAACTTGGGCGTCTATTCTCCCACTAATTGTTTTACCTTCAGCCATTAATTGCGCCACCTCATCAGGTGTTGCGGTGAAAAAGTAATTGCCAGTTATGGAAATCCTCCTCTGTAACTCTCGCAACTCTTCTTCTGTTCTAGCAATTATGTCTTGCCCTAAAAAGTTACACCTGTAACTACCATCCGGCTGCTTTATTATTGGGTTAATCATTTTGCCGCTTAAGTCGCCAAGCAAAATGCCAATGTGCACATTGTATATTTTTAGTGCATTAAGAAATTTTCTCAAGCATGTTTCTGAGCCATGTATATCTGTTGCGAAGAAAATTCTAATGGAGCTCATATAGATCCCTAAGCATTATGCTATTCTCCAACCCTTAACTTTTTCGACTTTTGTAAGGCGCGCCTTATCCTGTGCGGCCCATTATCATTCAAGATTCACATACGATAGAAATAAAGGTAAGTGGGATAGCATAGCATATAAGAAATTTAGGAGGATTATGGTTGATTCCCTTTGAAGACTTAGTGGTTTTGGAGTTAGGCCAAGCGGTGGCAGGTCCATATATTGGAACCCTGCTTGCAGACTTAGGCGCCGAAGTTATCCACGTTGAACGACCGCAAATTGGCGACTTAGCGAGACATTGGATACCAATTAGAAAAGACCTAAGTTTCTATTTCGCGGTCATAAATAGGAATAAAAAATCTATAACTTTAGATTTGAAAAGCGAAAGAGGGCGAGAAATATTCATGAAATTGGCGTCTAAAGCGGACGTTATAATAGAAAACTTCGTGCCAGGAGTAGTGGATTCGCTTGGAGTTGGTTACAAGGATGTCAAAAAATTAAACCCGGACATTATTTACTGTCACGTTTCAGGTTTCGGGCAAGATGGACCTTATCGAGACAGACCAGCTTTTGACCAGCTGATTCAAGGTGAGGCTGGAATAATAAGCTATACTGGAACGCGGGACACTCCATGCAAAATAAATGTTCCAATAACGGACATTTTAGCTTCAATGTACGGTGTTTATGCCATCCTGGCCGCACTTTTACGAAGGGAAAAAACAGGAGATGGAGCAGAGATCGACATTTCCCTTTTCGACTGCGCTGTAACCATGATGATGAACCTGATGAACATGGTTATAGTTGAAGGAATGAGTGACGAAGATTTGAGAATGGGAATGAAATACTTCCTTGCAACACCTTACGAGCCATACCCGACAGGGGATGGAAAGCTTTTGAACATTGTAGTGGCAACGGAATGGCACTGGGTAGCTTTTTGCAAAGCTGTTGGACTCGAAAGTTTGCTGGAAGATGAGCGTTTTAAAACTAACGAGCAAAGATTGAAGCATAGAAGCGAATTAGAAGAGATAATAGTCCGTAAGCTTAAAGAGAGATCAAGAGATGATTGGATAAAAATACTCTTACAAGCAGGCGTGCCGTGTGGAGCCGTAAACACAATTAAAGATGTATTAGAACACGCGCAGACTATGCATAGAAAAATCATAGTTGAAGTCGAATATCCTGATTTAGGTAGGATTAAACTATTCAAAAACCCTGTCAAAATTTCTGGGGTAGAATTTGAGGTAAAAAGACCTCCGAAGCTAGGTGAACACACAGAAGAAATTTTGAAGCGGCTGAGCTTAAATCAGGAATAATACTTGCGATTATTAGTAAGCGTGTAACTTAATTGTTGCTGATGGCAAGGCGGCTACTTTGATCAACACACTTAAATTCTGAATTTATGTTTAGGAGTCTATGTCTTTTGATCCATGTAAAGTACGCTTCGTCTATGTTTTTGGCGTTAAGTACGTAATCTTTTATGAACGTTGCGTGTTCTTTTACTAGTTGTTCTACGTTTTGTGGTGTTAGTTTTCCTTTTTCCAGTAGGATTTCTAAGGTTTCCAGCGGCTTCATTATATACTGTTTTTCAACACATCTAACTGAAACCTTGTGGCCGAACTTTTTTATGTGTTTAGCGAGTTTCCATCCGAATAGTCCTGTTATGCAGACGGATTTTCCTTCAGCCTTGCTTCCGACGAGTTCTGCTTCTAAATCTGTTGAGTCTTGGTTTAGCGGCTGTTTGATGGTTTTGATCCATTCTTCCACGTCAACTTTTCCGGTGACGTTCACTCTTAAGGTCAGGCTGGCAATTTTGGAGGCAGCATTTATCAACAGGTGAAAGTTGTCAACGTCTCTATAACAGATGATCTTGGTTGTCCTCTTTAGCGCCTGTAGAGATTCAAGTAGAGGCTCGTGGAAATAGAGCCAAGAGTTGACAGGTTCAGGAATTAAATTTTTAGACCTAATTATGTTTATGAGATGGCTCAGCGTCATCTGTCCGGCTGCATAACTAGAAATTATCGGCTGGAGGTTGTATGGAAAGTTTATAAAGACAACGTTATAGTCAGCCTTAACAATTAAGCTTGCTGCCTTCGCCATTGAGGATCTTAGGCTTGGAACCATCAAAACGTGGACTTCGACCATCAAACACATCTTTGTGTAGGTTGATTTAAAGTTTGATGGAAGGACTGTTCTGCTAACTTTTATAGCAGGGTTTATGTCGTTCGACCGTGTGACCCGCTGAGGAAACAGAGCGACTTCAAGAGATCTTTAGAGTTGACAAAAGGCACAACCCGGTTTATGCCGAAGGCTTGTGGCTTGACAAATTATGTTGCAGGCACAAAAATTTTGGAGGCTGTCTTAAAGAATCCAGAAGCAACACAGTAACATTATGGTTCAATTGAACCGCGACATTCCACATCCATACGAGCATTATTATAAACGAATGTGAATAATGGTTCGCAACACCTTTCTCATAGTCGCTTTTGTGATTTTATTATGTCCCTATGGTAGTTGCTGTAAAGGGTAATGACTGAGTTATGTCCTAAAAGCCTATCCTTAACTATTAGGGTTGTTACCGGAGCCTTCGAATACATTGTGAAGAGTATGTCATGGCCAACGCATAAGCCTACAATGATGTTTATGTCTGTTCCGACTTCGTTTAAGATTTGGGCCTGAACTGCAGGGTTGCACGCAGCCTCAAACTTAGATGGACCTTCAATCTTGTATTCTTCGGCTACACCGAGTTCCGTCTTATCGATGGCTCCACACTTACATCTAACTGATGCCACTTTGAGTCCGGCATTTTCGAGAAAAGCCACAGTTCTGGAAGCCTCATCTTGAAGGCCGGCATAGAAGGCCACCCCAAGCTTTTTGGCGTTGATTAGTTTGGCGAATTCTATGAGTTCTTTGATCCTTGGGCGTACAGCCATAACAACGCCCCTGACATTCTCGTAGGCCTCTTTCTCCGTTATTGTAGCTGAGACATAAATTCTCTTAATATCGTCTTTACCGTACATTGCAATTGCCGCATTAATTATTTCTTTGTTGTTTTTCATTGGACAAAAGCTCATCGTCAACTTTTCTTAGCGGCATGTGGCTACAGTAGAAGCTTAAGCATTTGGCGCATTGTGGGTAAACCATGCGAACTCTCCTTAGCGCTTTTTACTTCGGAAGTAAATTATTATATTCACCACTCGTGCTTTCTATCTGTTGGTTGGGAATTTAACACTTGCTTTTGAGCAAAGGCTCGAAAGTTTTAACTGATACTGCATACAATCAAGTGTTGGAGAAGACTTTTGAGCGGTAATGAAAAGACAGGGGAATTGTAGGTAAGGGCATAAGGCTTTGGAATTGTTAAGAGGTTGTAAAAGCTTAGTTAAAGGGTAAAGGACGAGAGAAAGATAGGGAGGGGGAAAGGGAAACAATAGTGCTGGAAAAGGCGAATCTTCTGTTAATGGTGTTGTAAATTGGGCAAAAGATTAGAGTTTTCTTGGAAGATGTTGCTGGCGGCATTAGCCCTTATAACGGTAGGGGTACTGCTCGTGTTGCAAAGCACTAATATGCTTTTTGAAATAAATCCCATGTCGGTTTTCGTTATGGGTTTAGCTGCTGTTCTAGTTTTAGCAGGTGTTGTTTTAATTGTTTTGGCTGTTGCGGCTTCAGCATCCATTTAAGAGCTGTTTCCGTTAGACTTTATTAGCCACGTGCCATCGCATGTTGTCGTGTTTAAGCCTTTTAAGCCTTCTCGACATGTGGCAAATTTAACCCCATACTTTTTCGCTAGGCTTGCCAGATTCTCCATGAGCTTAAGCCTCAAAGTTTTTGGCAGGTAGGTGTATCGCCCCAATTTTTCGCCTTTCTCAAAGTAGAGGGATTTAAGTTTTTCAGCTGTTTTTGGCATTGTTAGGCTTAGTCTTTGCCAGTTGTCCGCCTTAACCTTGTATGTGGAGGCTGTTATGTGTCTAACGCCTATTTCTGCTAATGCCTTAACAAGGGTTTCCGGGTTTTCGTTTATGTATGGGATTATTGGGTCTATGCGGACAGCCACTGCTATGCCACGTGCAACAAGCCTTTCAACGGTTTTCAGCCTCTCCGATGGCAGAGGGGCGTTTGGCTCTAGGATTTTGGCTGTTTCTTCATCATCAGTCGTTATTGTCACCGCCACCATGGAGGGCACCCGCTTGAGAAGGTCTATGTCCCTAAAAACAATATTCGACTTTGTAATTATCTGGATTCTGCAGTTTTGCCGCGTTAAGATTTCCAAGCAACGCCTCGTT
>JAWBXA010000004.1:0-72158 GCA_038868115.1 Bathyarchaeia archaeon | reverse complement strand
TTTCACAAGTTTGCACTTCACAAAATATAGCTATTGCGGTGAAAAGAGAAAAAATAAAAAAGCCAATTTTGAACCGAAAAAGCATAAAGAGCTTTATTTCCAAAGATTTTGAATAACAAACTTTACACGCAAATCCCTTTTGTAAATGAAGAATTGTTAAATTATGCTTGAAGTTTTCCAGTAGAAATGATGGGGTGTCTTTTTCACAGAGAAGAGACGCAGAAATAGCAAAGCCACTGAAAATACCTGATGAAAATGTCGAAAATGAATAAACTTCACAAGTTTTCACAAGAAAAAAGAGAAAATAGTTTACTTGCACCTTAATATGACGCGAGCATTCTTGCAATTCACGCAAAATTAAAAACATTTTTGAGGTATGTTTTTGTAAAGAATACCGAAGGGTGCTACCCCATAATTTCCACTGGAGGGTTGACAAGCCTTGGATTTTTAGTTCAGCATTGGAAAAGAAACATTTTTTAGTTTAGGTATAAAAACTTCTACGAGAATACTTTTACTTTTCAGAATGACCTTACCTTTCAGAGTATTTTCCTTTCCATAAAGGAAAACCAAAGCATAATCAACAGTTTAAAGAGTTTTTCCAGTTGAAACAGTGGGGTGTTTCTCTTTTCCCATCAATAAAGCCTTTGTCATTTTAGGATTTTTCTGTTGTCTGTTCACTTTTCTGTATGGTATGCCTTATTTTAAATAGCCGCAAGAAAAGGGCGAACGCTTGCGGTAAGGGTTCCATCTAGGAGGAAGGAGTGACTAATGAACGATGCAGGTATACTTGATGAGGTGTTTGAAAGGTTCTGCAATGCTGTAGGCGTGTTTAAAGATCGGGAGGTTCTACGGCATGATTATCTGCCAGGGAGGCTTCCGCACCGCGAAGAACAGATCCGCCGCCTTGGGGAGACCATCGCGCCAGTTTTGAAAGGTGCACGGTGTTCCAACATTCTTGTTTACGGAAAAACGGGCACTGGTAAAACTGCTGTGACTAAATATGTCTTGTTTCGTCTGGAGATTAAAGCTAAGGAAATTGGCGCGCCTGTAAGCTTTTGTTACGTGAATTGTCGCTTAGCTGGAACTGAGTATAGAGTTCTTGCGAGCATATGCCAGAGTATTAATCTCGTGGTTCCGTTCACTGGGCTGTCTCTTGGTGAGGTTTTTGATCGGTTTAAGCAAGGTCTAGATGCGGCTAAAAGAATACTAATTATTGCCCTTGACGAGGTAGACGCTCTAGTAAAGGCTCGAAGCGACATTCTCTTATACGAACTTACAAGGATTAATGAAACATTAACGCGCAGTAAAGTCTCCATAGTCGGTATTTCCAACGATTTACGCCTAAAAGAGTTCCTAGACCCACGAGTTCTGAGCTCCCTAAGTGAAGAGGAAATAGTCTTTAGACCATATAATGCGGCTGAACTAAGGAATATTTTGGCTGAGCGGGCGCAGATGGCTTTCCGAGAGGGGGTCCTTAGCGAGGGAGCCTTGAGCTTGTGTGCGGCTTTGGCAGCTGCTGAGCATGGTGATGCTCGGAGGGCTTTGGATTTACTCAGGGTGGCGGGTGAAGTTGCGGAACGTAAAGGAGCAAGCATAGTCACCGAGGAGCATGTCCGTGAGGCTGAGAGGCTTATAGAGCATAATAGGGTTGTTGACGCCTTGGCAAATTTAACCTTACACTCTAAGCTTGTGATGCTAAGCGTTTACCACCTTGTTCGGGCTAATGGTTACCGTGCAGTTACGGGCGAAATATACGAGGTATATAATGAGCTTTGCAGCGAATTAGCTGTGGCGCCTCTAACTCAGAGGCGTGTCAGCACTTTAGTTAATGAGCTTGATGCTTTGGGTTTGCTAAATGCTCAAGTTGTAAGCATGGGACGTTATGGACGGACGAAAAAGATCCGCTTGGAGGTGACGCGCACCCTTATTAAAGAAGCCTTCTCTAATGACACTAGGCTTGGACGCTTGATTGATTATGAACCCAAATGCCTTTCAAAGAATGCGAGTAGTAGGAATTGAAGACGGAAGCTTTGTAAAAGGGGTTGATAAAAGGGCTCTTTTGGTCGCTGTCCTTTTTAAGAGTTTAAGGATAGAGGACGTTTCTTTCAAGTGGATAACTGTTGATGGATTAAATGCAACAGAAAAAACTGCTGAAATCCTAAGGCATTGGGATTTTGAGGCGGTCATGCTTGCTGGAGTGTCCTTTGCAGGCTTTAATGTTATAGATCCCTTGGCTCTTTTTGATACTTTTCAAAAACCAATAGTTATTGTGGCAAGGAAAAAGCCCGATAATAAGGCTGTTAAAAGGGCGCTTATGCGGCACTTCAAGGACTGGAATAAACGCTGGGAAGTTTTTACAAAATTGGGGCCAATTCGTGAGGTTAAGGTATTGGATTACAAGGCACCGTTATATTTTGAAGTTGTTGGTGCAGATATAGAATGGACCAGCCAACTTATAACAAGTTTCGTTGTTTGTGGCCGAGTGCCGGAACCACTCCGCGTTGCTAGACTAATTGCCAGTGGCTTGTCTTAAGTGAATGAGATGATTTTAACATCTAACGTTTTGAGGTTTACCACTGGCACTAGGCCTGGCATTGGAGTAAACCCCTGTCTTTTCATGTATTCAGTCTGCTCCTGCCAACATCCAGAGTTAACGATGGTGACGCCTCTGTAATTTATATGGCCGACTGTGTGGATGTGTCCGGCGTGGAAAATGTCAGGTACCCGTTCTATGACGAGGCGGTCTTTATTTTCAGGTGCGATGGGTGTTTTTCCTCCATAAACTGGTGCCAAGTGGCGGCACTGCAAAAGTAGGGTCATGGCTTTTTCCGGCTGAGTATAACTGATTCCCGGAACTGTGGAGATTATATCGTCGAGGCTTCGACCATGGTACATAAGAACCTCAACACCGTGGAGGCTAAGAAGGCATGGGTTTCCAACAAGGTGGATGTTGCTTGAATCATGGAGCTTCTCTAGAAAGGCATCGGGTATTGGTGGTTGAGGTAAGGCCTTTCTTGGGGCGTCATGGTTTCCGGGAATAATTACTACTTCAATATGGTCCGGGATTTGCTTAATGAGTTTCGATGCTAATTTGTATTGCCCATAAATATCTCTTATTGCAAGTTCCTTGACCTGATTTGGGTACACGCCTATGCCGTCAACTATGTCGCCAGCTATCAAAATATATTTTACATGGCTAGCCATTTCCCGCATTTGCCTATTTCCATATTCCCCCCTTAACCACAAAACAAACATGTTAAAAAGGTGATCTTGGAATTTTACGCTGCCAACGTGTAAGTCTGAAGTTAGCACGGCGTAAACGGGTACCGTAGCCCTATTCGGATTTTTGGGGGCGACATCTGGGAGGATTATGTCTTCGGCTATTAGCAAGTTTCCCCGTGTCTTAGTTACGCTAACACAAATAACTTGGTCCAACAATAGCGCCCTTGCTTTGGTCATAAGGTCAGAAGGAGCGTTCTGTGGCACCAAAACAGTGGCGCTGGCACTGAAATCCTCTAATGTTAAGAGAACTTTTTGCTTGGCTTCTCTTTTCTCTGTTATCATGCCGATTAGTTTGAGTTGTGTGTTTGGCGGGGCCCTTATCGCGTCAGCGATTGATACTGCACCTCTTGCGTCTATCCTTTGCCTTAGCAGCTTTTCAAGTCGGTTAAACCTATTTTGGAAATATTCAAGATAATCCTCTAATGTTCCGCTTGAGCTTAGTTTACTGCCAGCGTCCTCAATAATCTCAATTTCCGCTTCCACCTCTTTGGCGTATGGGCGGAAAAGTCTCCTTCCCTCCAGGACTAGTTGCGACTGCACTTGTGGTGGCTCTTCCTCTGTCTGCGGTGCTAAAGGAGGGGTTTCAACTCTTTCGGGCCTTTTTACAAGCTCTTCTAGAAGGCTTCTTTCAATGAAAAGGGGTTTATCCTTTAATGTTTCTATTTTAGCCAATGCCTTGCTCACAATTTCTACGGGGTCTTCAGTTGCGGATGCTTCATTTAGGAACTCAAAAGCCTCTTTGTTAAGCTGGTACCCAGCTGCTATAGTAAGCTCGACAGCCTTTTGAAGCTTTTCAGAAAAGTTCATATTCTTATTTCTCTCCAATCCAGTTTTATCGGAACCACAATGAAGCCTTCCTCATGGTCGCCCACGCTTTCTGTTAAGCTTTTCATGTAAAAGTAACCCGTTAGGGCTGCTGTTACAGCATCTATCTCGTGCGGCGCCAACGTGCGCTGGCTTATAGACCCCGCTAGACCGATACGGTTTAGAATGTTTTGTATTGTTTTCCAGTCTTTTGCTGGCATGCCTAGAGCCTTTCTTGTCGAGGTTGGGTGCACTTCTATTGTTTGTGCACCCAACTCAGTTATTAACTTATTTAGCCTAATTGCCCGAAGGGTTAACGTTTTCATAGCTGGCAGGCCAGGTGGGAAAATGCGGTAGCCTTTTTTGATTAACTCTTTGTCTGCTTTTCTAAAAATCCCACTTTTTGGGCGCGTCAAAGGCGCGTCTATTGCCACAATTTTTGGGTTTGTACGTGTAACGTTTTCCAAAATTTCCTTATCCGTGTAAATTAAGCATGTTTCCACACTTTTGCCTCGCAAGACTGCTAACCCTGTAGGGTTTTCCTCTTTACCTGCTAAGTCTATACCCATTATAACTTTGTTTTCCAATTTCCAACACTTATGTTTAAGTTTATATATTGAAGTTTTGTTTAAATTTGTTAATACTCGCTGTTTAACCTATGTACCGTATGGTGTGATGCGAATTGGGAACTGTCCGCAAGATTCAGAGAACGTCAAGCGGCACCTTCTTCGTTTGCATACCAAAAGACTGGGCTGAACGTTATGGACTTAAACGTGGATCTGTAGTGGCGGTAAATGAAACCAGCGACGGTAAACTCCTTATAGATCCGGAATATGGAGCTGCTCCCTCTACTCGCACTATTGTTTTAAAGCCTGGGCCATATTTAAGTCGTGAAATCGTTGGAAAATATTTGCTTGGATACGACATCATTCGAGTGGAAGGGAAAGAGCCAATAAATATTGAGGTTCGGGAAAGCGTTAAGAAAACAGCTAGCCGTCTGGTTGGTCTTGAAATAATTGAGGAGGATTATTCAAAAATTGTTTTGCAGTGCTTGCTTGAACCTTCCAGTTTTCCACCTGAAAAGATTCTTCGGAGAGGCTACTCGATAGTTGTGGGCATGCATCGGGATGTTGTAAATGCCTTTGTTGAAGGCGATGTACACATGGCAAAAAGTGTAATAGCCCGCGACGAAGAAGTCAACAGGCTTTACTTCCTTCTTGTGCGGATTCTTAGAACCATTATTCAAAATCCGAGCCTTAGTGAAAAACTTGGAGTTCAACCAATAGAATGTCTCGACTACCGTTTAGCCGCAAGTCTTGTAGAAACTATTGGGGATGAATGCGTACACATAGCCTTTAAAGTGTCAGAATCGAAGGGGGCTAAGTTGAATGAGGATTTGAAGAGGCTTATTGTTGAGTTTCATACTCTCTGCTTTAAGGCCCACGAAAACGCTCTAAGGGCTTTCTTTACTGGTGATATTGGCTTGGCAGAAGAGGTACGAACTATGAGGGAAAAAGTGGAAAAAGCCTTAGTAGCTATCGAGAAAAGTTTTAAGGGGCAAAGCCTTGAAGTGATGCCTAACCTTCTAGCTGCAGTTTCAACTTTGCACCAAATATACGAGCATAGCGTTGACATTGCAGACTTAGTTATGCCAAAGAAACTGCAGAGCTAGAGGAAAAGCTTCATCGTACATTGGAAAGCAGCAAACAATACTACAGGAAAGGTGGCTTGGCGGGGTATCTGCCGGCATAACCCTTTTAGAATCTAATGCCTTTTAACTTGTGATGGCCGGGGTGGCGGAGTGGTTAACGCGCTGGCCTCGAGATCCGTCAACCGTCCAGCATAGGGTTTTGACAAGGGAGCCAGTGGGCCTTCGGGCTCGCAGGGGTTCGAATCCCCTCCCCGGCGCCAATTTACTGGTTAATTAGAACCGGGCTTCTCTACATAGTCGGGGGCGTATGAAATAGGGGTGTTCCGTTGCATTTATGCAACCGTCAAAATATTACTGCGCCTACTGTTATGGCAGCCATTTTGGTTTTGTCTTTAAAGCTGAGTGGTTAACACTTTTGATGTACCTTTTCGCGATGTCAATCTAATTAATGATTTGACTTCCTTTGAGCTCAGAGAGCGGGTAGGGTAGAAAAGCCTTTATTGGCTTCTGCTTACAGTAGATTTATAAGCTTGTGATTTTATCTCAAACGGTTTGTAAAACATGTAACTGATGGGGCTTAGTATATGGAGTGGTTTTACATTACGCCCGTAGCTGGCTTGGCGGCTGTTGGTTTGGCCAGCTACCTATACAAATACGTTACAAGTCAAGACAGCGGCACTGAGAAGATGAGGGAAATCGCCAACGCCATAAAAGAGGGGGCAAAAGCCTATCTTAGAAGGCAGAATATGACATTGGCCATCTTTGTTGTTATAATGGCAGCGATTCTCGGGGTGCTTTACACTATTTATGAAGGTTTTCCGCAAGGGCTTCCATTTGGTTTAGGTATGGCTATTACATATCTTTTTGGTTCGCTGTGCACAACAGTTGCTGCCTATGTTGGTATGATGGCAGCCGTTGAGGCTAATGTCAGGACGGCCAACGCAGCGAAGCAGGGATTGAAAAAGGCTTTTCCTGTGGCTTTTTACGGTGGCACTGTTATGGGCTTATTTATTGTGGGTTTGGCCCTTTTGGGGATAAGCTTACTGTATTATATCTTCCATGTTGTTCTAGGATGGAGCCTTGTTAAAGCTGCAAATATGGTTTTGAGTTTCAGTTTTGGAGCTAGCGCTTTGGCACTATTTGCAAAGGCTGGTGGGGGCATATACACAAAAACTGCGGATATAAGCGCGGATCTTGTTGGGAAGGTTGAGCTTGGGATTCCAGAGGATGATCCTCGAAATCCAGCAGTTATTGCAGATAATGTTGGAGATAATGTTGGGGATGTTGCGGGAATGGGTGCTGACCTGATAGACTCATATATTGCCAGCATTGTGGCCGCCATGATAATTGGTGCAACAATGGGTGTAAGCACTTTAGTAGCGTTACCTCTATTAATTGCGGCTGTTGGACTTTTCGCCTCAATAATAGGTGCCTTTATTGTCACGTTAAGTGTAAAAACTAATCCTGGAGCAGCGCTTAACAGGGGATCCTTTGCAACGTGGATGATCTTCGCTGTCTTCCTTTTCGTTGTCGCTCGCTTTTCAGGACTGCCGGATAACCAGTGGTTAGGAGTGCTTTTACCAACAGTCGCTGGGTTAGTCGCTGGAGTGATAATTGGAATTACCTCCGACTATTTCACGTCTATAGATAGGATGCCAGCACAAAAAGTGGCAAGGGCGTCAACAACCGGTGCTGCAATAAATATACTTACGGGATTTTCTTACGGCATTGTTAGCATAGTGCCTCCAATTATTGGTATTTGCGCTGCCACAATTGCCGCTTGGAACTTGGCTGAAGCCTTTGGGATCGACGCTGTCTACGGGATTGCCATAGCTGCTGTAGGCATGCTCGCAACTGTAGGGATGACATTATCCGCTGACGCCTATGGGCCAGTATCAGATAACGCAAAAGGTATAGCTGAGCAGTCTGGTTTGGGTGAAGAGGTTATTGAGGTTGCAGATAGGCTTGATGCTGCTGGCAATACTACGAAGGCGATAACAAAGGGTTTTGCCATTGGTGCAGCAGCCCTAACTGTCTTGGCCCTTTTTGGCGCTTATAAGGAATTGGTTGAACATGTGCTTTCCGATCTTAAGGGCGTGCCTTACACGCTTACTTTGAATTTAATGGACCCAAAAATTGTTGCTGGGATCTTCATTGGTGGTATGATGCCTCCGTTGCTTTCAGCGTTGCTGATTTTGGCTGTTGGACGAAATGCTGAACGCATGGTTGAGGAGGTTAGGCGCCAGTTTAAGGAGATCCCAGGGCTTGTGGAGGGCAAAGCCAAACCTGACTATGCTAAATGTGTGGATATTGCCACGAAGGGAGCCATAAAAGAGCTAATGCTACCATGCCTGCTAGCCATAATCGTACCCATCATAACACTGATAGCGCTTGGAAAAGAGGCGTTAGCGGGCTTCTTGGCTGGAAGCATTGTTACCGGCATAATTTTCGCCTTGTTTATGGCGAATGCTGGCGGACTTTGGGACAATGCCAAAAAATGTATAGAGGCTGGGGCGCATGGAGGAAAAGGCTCAGAAGCTCACAAGGCTGCTGTGACTGGTGATACTGTTGGAGATCCCTTTAAAGACACGGCGGGTCCGTCGCTTAACACTATGATTACAGTTATGTCGCTGGTAGCCGAGGTCTTCGCTCCACTAATCCTTCTGCTAATTGCTTAAGTTTCCCACTTTTTATGAATATGCTTCTATAGAGGATTTGTGGATGGAGAATTTTTATAAATATGCTATCGTATGAGTCGCCTATCCATTGAAAATTTAGAAGAGGCGCTTTAAATGTCAAGGCCTTGGCACGCCATGGAAGTTGACGAGGTCTTAAGGGAGCTGGAGGTAAG
Source organism: Bathyarchaeia archaeon (assembly GCA_038868115.1). Classification (GTDB taxonomy): domain Archaea; phylum Thermoproteota; class Bathyarchaeia; order Bathyarchaeales; family Bathycorpusculaceae; genus JAGTQI01. Next base: position 63,570 of record JAWBXA010000004.1, on the reverse strand, counting down.
CCGTAATGGTTTATCCTCATTTGAAGCGCTTGAAAGACTTAAGAAATATGGACCAAACGAGATTAGGAAGGTAAAGCGGCGAACAGCCCTCAACATGTTTTTAGGCGAGTTTAAAGATGTCTTCATTTTATTGTTGATTGTGGCAACTGTATTCTACGCAATTGTTGGATACTGCAAAATGCTGCAAGGTAGAGAGTTTCTTGAAGCCTACGCAGACTCAGTAACGATAGGCGCTATAGTCCTTTTATATGCAATTACAAGTTTTGTTCAAGAATATAGGGCTGAAAAAGCTGTTGAAGCCCTTAAAAAATTAGCAGTTCCAAAAGCCCGTGTAATAAGAGATGGAAAGGAAATTATTATTCCGGCGAGTGAAGTTGTTCCAGGCGACATTCTGGCACTTGAGGAAGGCGACTATGTTCCCGCTGACGCTAGACTCATTGAAGTTGTTGAGTTAAAGGCAAATGAAGCTGTTCTAACAGGAGAATCTACACCAGCCGAAAAAGAGTTGGTAGTTCTTAAGGAGGATGCTCCTGTTTCAGAAAGGAGAAACATGGTTTTCTCTGCTACTCATATTGTTTGCGGCAGGGGCAAAGCTGTTGTAACTGCCACAGGAATGAACACAGAATTCAGAAAAATTGCCGAGATGGTTCAGACTGATGAAGAAGAAGAAACACCACTTCAGAGGAAACTGGGTAGATTTGCTAGCAAAATTGCTAAGGTTGTAGTAGCCGTTTGTGTGCTTATTTTTGCTTTGGAAGCATTTGGGGTAATAACGAAGATGCATTTTGAGGCGGAAGGCTTCATTCGAGCTTTTACATCCTCAATCTCTTTGGCAATATCAGCAGTTCCAGAGGGTCTCCCAGCCATAGTCACCATAGCATTGGCTTTAGGAGCAAGGGAATTAGCAAAACGAAACGCCATAGTGAGGAGGCTTTCAGCAGCGGAAAGCCTCAGCGCGGTGGCAGTCATATGTTCTGACAAAACTGGGACGATAACTAAAGGCGAAATGACTGTTCGTCAAATCTATGTTGATGGAAAACTTGTTGAAGTGACCGGGATTGGCTACGAGCCTAGTGGCGAGTTTCACATCAGCGAAGACTCGGTAAAATCCGAAGGTAGCCTTGAGCTTGTTTTAAGGATAGGCGCCCTCTGTAACAATACTCGCCTTAGGAAAAATGAGCAAAATAATAATTGGGAAATCTTTGGCGACCCAACAGAAGGTGCGCTCATTGTAGCGGCTGCCAAGGCTGGGCTCAGAAAAGAAGCCCTAGAGAACAGTTATCCACGCATTAGCGAAATACCCTTCACCTCTGAAAGAAAACGCATGACAACAATTCACAAGACTCCAGAAGGCGAAATTCATGCTTACATGAAGGGTGCACCTGAAGTTGTTTTGGAAAGGTGCACCCATATCTTTGAGGAAGGAAAAGAAAGGAGGCTTACAGAAGAGAGGAAAAAAGAGATCTTAGGTGTGAATGAGCAATTAGCCGGAAACGCCCTTAGAGTTCTTGCTATGGCGTATAGGCGCTTGCCGGAAACAATAACGAAGTATGATGCTGAGGCTATTGAAAAAGGGATGGTGTTTGTTGGGCTTCAAGGGATGATAGACCCCCCAAGGGAGGAAGTCATAGAAGCTAACAAGAAATGCCAAAAGGCTGGCATAAAGGCCGTTATGATTACAGGTGACCACAAGCTAACCGCTATTGCGGTCGCAAAAGAAGTTGGAATATATAAGGAAGGCGATATGGTCTTAACTGGCGCAGAAATGGACCAGCTAAGCAGCGAGGAATTTGAAGAAATAGTTGAAAAAGTAACAGTTTATGCACGCGTTTCACCAGAACACAAACTAAAGATTGTCAATGCTTTGAAAGAGAAAGGTCATGTAGTGGCGATGGCTGGTGATGGTGTTAATGATGCGCCTGCTGTTAAAGCCGCTGATGTCGGTGTAGCAATGGGTATCAGCGGAACAGACGTCACGCGGGAAGCCTCAGACCTAGTTCTCACAGATGACAACTTCGCAACAATAGTTAAAGCCGTAGAGCAAGGAAGAGTTATCTATGACAATATAAAGAAATATGTGCGTTTTCTTATATCATGCAATTTCGATGAATTGCTAGTTATGAGCACATTCGCTATTCTCGGAGGAGTATTCTCACCAGAACTGTTTCCGCATCCGCTACTTCCAGCAATGATACTGTGGATAAACCTTGTAACAGACGGGGCTCCAGCAGTAGCCCTCGCAACAGATCCTCCAGACGTTGATGTCATGGATAGACCGCCACGTAAACCTGGCGAAGGCATATTCCACGGTATGGGAGCATTTATAATAGCTTCCTTTATACTTCAAACAACTGGAACCCTCTTAGTTTTCTGCTTAGAATATTACGTCTGGCCGTCTCACCCATGGATTAGCCCTGATGGAACAATTAATGCTGCGGCGAGAGAGCTTACTTATCGAAAAGCCGCTACAAAAGCATTCGTGCAAGCAGCGCTGTTCGAATTGTTTGTTGTTTGGAACTGCCGTTCAGAAAGGCGTAGTGTTTGGAGAATGGGCAGAAAGGCTTTTGAAAACAAGTTTTTTGTTATAGCCGATTTAGCATCCATCGCCTTAACCATTGGAATAACCTACATACCCACTACTCAAAAATTGTTCCGTCTTACTAGTTTAAGCCTAACAGACCTAGCTTACGTTATAGGGGTAGCCAGCTGGGGCCTCTTAATCTTCCCAGAAATATTCATTGGTGAAAAAGTTTGGAAATGGGAGTAATGGCGCGTCTTCTATATTTATTGGAGGCAGCTTTTACCGTTCTCGAAAGGTCTTAAGAGTATTTGAGCGAGAATTTTATAAACAAGCTGTTATATGTCTCATTAAGTTGCAGTCTTAAGTTTGCGAAGGCGTCTTTAGATGCCAAAACCTTGGCATGCTTTAGAGATCCGAGAAGTGCTAGATGCCTTAGAGACTAGCCCGAAGGGGTTAACTAGCGAAGACGCCGCTAAAAGGTTGCAAAAGTTTGGTTACAATGAGCTTGTTGAAAAAAAGCGAGTAACTCCACTTCAAATATTCCTAAACCAGTTTAAGGATATTTTTGTAATCATGCTTTTGATAGCCATAGTATTTTCCATAATTATCGGATGGTATAAGGGCGGAGAACTTGAAGAATATGTTGATGCCATAACCATTGGCGCAATAGTGGCTCTAAACGCTGTTGTGGGCTTTGTTCAAGAATATCGCTCAGAAAAGGCAATAGAAGCGATGAAAAAGCTTGCGGCACCTCGTGCTAGGGTTCTCCGTGATGGGAGAGAGGCGATTATCCCTGCAAGGGAAGTTGTACCTGGTGATGCTATTCTAATTGATGCGGGAGACCGCATACCAGCAGACGCCCGCCTTTTTGAGGTTGTAGACCTAAAAACTGATGAAGCTGTGTTAACCGGGGAATCCACACCAGTAGACAAAACTACTGATGTTGTTGACGAAAGAACACCAGTGTCTGATAGAAGGAATATGGTTTTCATGGGGACTCATGCAACGTATGGAAGAGGTAAAGCTGTTGTGGTTGCAACTGGTATGAGCACCGAGTTCGGCAAAATAGCCGAAATGGTCCAAGCTGTAGAGGAGGAGGAAACGCCATTAAAACAAAAGTTGGAGCGGTTTGCAAAGAAACTTGCCCTAATAATAGTAATTGCATGCGCAATAATTTTTATTCTTGAAATCATTCGCGAAGGGTACCACTTAAAAAACGTTTTGGATATGTTTATGACGGCGGTAGCATTGGCGGTGTCTGCTGTTCCTGAAGGCTTGCCAGCTGTGGTCACCGTATGTCTGGCTCTTGGGGCAAGAGAACTTGCAAAAAGAAACGCTATTCTCCGTAGACTTTCATCTGCTGAGACTTTAGGTGCTACCACTGTTATTTGTTCTGACAAAACTGGCACTTTAACGAAAGGAGAAATGACAGTGCGCAAGATCTATGTCGACGGCAAAATTGTGGATGTTACAGGAGCAGGATACGAAGCTAAAGGTGAATTTCTGCTAAACGGAGAGTCAATTGACCCTAAAAATGATGATGATTTGCGTTTACTTCTTGAAGCAGCTGCTCTCTGCACAAATGCACAATATAATGGGAAGAGCATCATTGGAGATACAACAGAAGGCGCCTTAATTGTTGCGGCAGCCAAAGCTGGAATGCTAAAAGAGGATTTAGAAAAAGCATATCCGCGTGTCCATGAAGTACCGTTCACTTCTGAAAGGAAACGCATGACAACGGTTCATAAATCTTCTAATGGCAATCTTCGTGCTTACGTAAAAGGCGCCCCAGAAATTGTCTTAGAAAGGTGCACACACGTATTAACTAATGGAAAAATAGCAGTGCTAACCGAGAAAAAAAGACAAAGCATTCTTGAAACCAACGAAAAAATGGCAAAAGACGCGCTTCGCGTTTTGGGTGTAGCCTTCAAAGAACTCGGTCATGTGAACCCTGAAAAGTTAGATGCCGAGGAACTAGAAAGCGGCTTGATTTTTATCGGCCTATTAGGCATGATTGACCCACCCAGAGAAGAAGCAAAACAAGCCGTTAAAAAATGTGAGGAAGCTGGAATTAAAACTATAATGATAACGGGAGACCACAAGCTAACCGCTGTAGCGGTAGCCAAAGAATTAGGTATATTAAAAACCAGCGAAGGCAACGACAATGATACGGTGCTCACCGGCGCCGAGCTTGATGTACTAAGCGATGAGAAATTCGAGAAAATTGCCGAGAAGGTCGTAGTATACGCAAGGGTGTCTCCAGAGCACAAGCTTAGAATTGTGAAGGCACTGAAAAAGAATGGGCACATAGTGGCAATGACTGGCGATGGCGTGAATGACGCTCCAGCACTTAAACAAGCAGACATAGGAGTGGCTATGGGAATAACGGGCACCGATGTCACCCGTGAGGCAGCCGACATAGTTTTAGCCGACGACAATTTCGCAACAATTGTAACAGCCGTGGAAGGCGGAAGAGGAATCTACGACAATATCCGCAAATTCTCCTTCTTCTTAATGCGGTGTAACTTTGACGAACTAGCTCTAATTGGAACATTCGCTCTCCTAGGTTTAGAGTTACCACTAACCGCCCCAATGATATTATGGTTAAACCTAGTCACGGATGGTGGTCCGGCGCTTGCATTAACGATGGATCCTCCGGACAAAGATATAATGAAGAGGCCGCCTAGGAATCCAAAAGAAGGAATATTGCATGGAAGACTAGCCTCAATAATTGTGACGTTTATATTGCAATTTACTTTAACCGGAGGCCTCTTTTACTGGCAGTATTATGTTTTACATGAAACTATCGAACAAGCTCGAACCATGGCCTTTATACGAGCCACACTACAAGAGTTATTTGTCGTCTGGAACTGCCGCTCGGAGAGACGCTGTGTTTGGCGAATGGGCAGAGAAGCTTTTAATAACAAATTCTTAGTTATTGCTGTCATAGTTTCAGCTGTTGCAACAATACTTGTGCCATTCTTTGGTTTAATGGGGACGGTTTGGCTTGATGACCCGATGGAATGGGCAATTGCAATAGCGGCGTCCTTATCTGGATTATTTATCTTGCCGGAGATTTTTTATGGCAGAAAGATTTGGAAGTGGACCTAGAAAACAAAATCACTTTTTAGCTTTATGGGTATATGCGGGTTATTGTTCTTGGGAAGGGGATTGTTTCTCGTATGTGCTTTAGCTTACAAATCCACATGACCGTCCGCTCTATTCCCAATCCAAAGCCAGAGTGCGGAACAGAGCCATACCTTCGCAAGTCTAAATACCATTCGTAGGCTTGTTTTGGCAAACCAAACTCTTCTATGCGCTTCTCGAGTAGTTTTAGGTCGTGGATGCGTTGGCTCCCACCTATTATTTCGCCGTAGCCCTCAGGCGCCATCAAATCAGCGCATAAGACGACTTCTGGATTTTCTGGGTCTGGTTGCATGTAGAAGGCTTTCGCCTTGGCTGGGTACCTGTGGACAAACACTGGCTTTTCAAACTGCAGCGAAATGTGTCTTTCGTGAGGTGCCCCAAGGTCTTCGCCCCATTGGATGGGGAAACCAGCCTTCTGCAGCATATCCACAGCCTCTGTATAACTTATTCTTTCGAAGGGCGGCTCAACCTTCTGCAAAGGCGCAATATCTCGCTTTAAAGTTTCAAGCTCTCTTCTACGTTTTTCTAAAACCTGCTTTACAATGTAGGTTACCATTTCCTCTTGAATTTTTAAGTTTTCTTCAAAGTCGCAGAAGGCTATCTCCGGCTCAACCATCCAAAACTCTGTTAAATGCCTCGGCGTTTTGGACTTTTCAGCCCTAAATGTTGGACCGAAACAGTAGACCTTTCCAAAGGCGGCTATTGTGGCTTCAACATAAAGCTGCCCGCTTTGGGTCAGGTAGGCTTTCTCACCAAAGTATGGGACTTCAAAAAGGGTTGTTGTTCCCTCAACGGCTGCCGGCGTAAATATTGGCGAGTCTGTTAAGACAAAGCCTCTGCTGTCGAGAAAGTCTCTACAAGCCTTAATCACCTCAGCTCTAATCCTTAGGATGGCTGTTTGCCTTGGACTTCTAATCCACAATTGCCTGTAATTCATTAGGAAGTCTATGCCGTGCTCCTTTTTTGCCAGTGGATATTCGCGCTCAGCTAAGTGTACAATCTGCAAGTCCTTAACCCTTATCTCGTAGCCCCCGGGTGCACGTTTATCCTCCTTAACGACACCCCTCAATATTATAGAGGATTCCTGAGTTAGTCTCTCCGCGTATTCGAAAACTTTTGCTGAAACCTCGTCTTTATGGATGGTTGCTTGTATGAAGCCTGTTCCGTCACGTATTATTAGGAATTGGACTCCGCCGCTAGAGCGTTTATTGACAAGCCATCCTTTTATCTCAACCTCGTGTTCGGTCAGCTTTCCATCCAGAATATCGCTTGCGCTCATTATCTTGCGTCTCCTTCAAAAAGTTCAGAAGAAACGGGTCTAGGGGGTTTGGTGGAAATTTTCTGAGATTTATGTTGCTGGGTTAAAGCGTTCACCTTGCAATTTGATACCCACATAATCATGTAAGGCTATTATTTTAAATGTTTTGCTAAGCCTTGCTTCACAATCCTTAAATCCCAAGGGCTGGGCAATCTATTTGATGGATAAATGCCTTTAAGAGAGACGGGGCTTAGAAGCCTAAAAATTTCAGCCATAGCCATATCCAGCGTGGTGATCGTGGAAGTTGTTTTGGGTTTGGCTGTTGGCAGCCTAGCTATCTTAAGCGACGGCATGCACGCTCTATTGGATGCAGTTTCAATGCTAATTCTTTTAGTGGCAGCCAAAGCCTCCTTAAAGCCACCGGACGAGGAACACATGTATGGACACGAGAAAATTGAACCGCTCGGTGGACTTGTTGGTGGAGTTATACTTTTCGGGACAGCCGTTCTCCTAATTATCAGGGCTGTTCAAAGGCTTTTACATGGGGAGTCTTTAAACCCGGAGTGGGAGCTGGCTGGTTTCGCTGCAATAGGTTACACCTTCTGCATAGATATTTTAAGGGTTAAAGTGCTGCACTTTGTGGAGATGGAAAGTGTCACCGCTAGGGCTGGATTTTACCATGCCTTAGCAGATTTAGGCTCAACCATCATTGCCCTTTTAGGCTTTGGACTTGCCACATTAGGCTTTCCAATATCCGATGCTGTTGCCTCTCTCATTTTAAGCGCTGCTATAGGTTATCTGAGCATTAGGCTGGTGAGAACAAGCGGGATGGAGTTGAGCGACGCAGTTTCAAGGGATGTTGCAGACAAAGTACGAAAAGAGATGGTCTCAACACTGGGAGTTTCAACCGTTAAGGTATTGAAAGTTAGGAGAGCTGGAGACAAAACCTTTGTTGATGCCACCATACAAGTTCCAGACTACATGAGCTTAGAAGAAGCTCACATGCTTGCATCGCAAGTGGAAGAGCGACTAAAAACTGTCTTAGGAAACGCTGAAGTCTTAATTCACATGGAGCCGCCAGAAAAAGAGATGCCAACCACAAGGCTTGTAGAAAAGCTGGCTGGAGAGGTTGAAGGCATTAAAGAAGTCCACGAGGTAAACGTCGTTTACACTCATGGTAAACTTTACGTAACGCTGCATGCCCGTGTCGACCCCGCCCTGTCGGTGCATCAGGCTCACGAGCTCGCGGAAAAAATAGAGGGTAAACTAACAGAAAAGTTAGCCAACATCGGGAATATGACAGTCCACATAGAACCATTCAACACTAAACAGAGGGGACCCGCTGTAAACGAAGGCGAAATCCAGCAGATAATCTACAAGACGGCTGAAAGCTTCCAACAAATGTTCACCGTAAAAAGAATAGCCACATATGTTGTTGGCGGGAAACGCTACATAAACATAGACTGCTGTTTCGTCAGCCAAATCTCAATAGAGGAAGCCCACAAAGTGGCATCAAAAATTGAAAATGGAATAAAAAAGAGGTTCACGGAAACCATAGTTACAGTTCACATGGAGCCAAAAAAGGAAGAAGTTTAGGAGAAGACAATTTCCTCTCTTGGCGATAGATCTTTCAACCAGTTTATCTTCAGCTTCATTTCAGACACCGTGTAAAGCACGTCCTCAATGTATAAGGATCTTTTAATATGGTAAGCATAGTCCCACCACCAGTTGGTGCCACCTTCTAAATGCGTGGCATTTCCTTTAAACGTAAGTGCATAGTCTGTTGTGTTGAATATGTAGACTCCTTGCCAAAAGAAACCGTTCGCATAGTCGTAAATAGACAATGGTATAACCAGTAACTCCTTTTCTTTGTCAAATAGAAACGCTTTATGTTCCCACAAAACTGGCGTGTCTGAACGTTCCCCTATAACCGTAAAGTTACCGACCGTTATTGGATTACTAACATTACTCACATCAAACAGTAGTATCTGCACCCTATTTCTTTCGTCTATGCCGACGCCAATCAAACGTGTTTCATCATATGGATGCAGGTACCTAGTGAAACCAGGAATTTTCAAACTGCCTAAAATCTTCGGAGCGCACGGGTTTTTAACATCTATGACAAAGAACGGGTCTATTCTCCGAACTGATGTTGTTAAGTAGCAGCGTTTTCCGATGAATCTTGCCGAGTCTAAGGTTTCGTTAGGCGCTATATCTGTTAAGTTTCCGACCATTGTTAGATTCATGTCCAGTATGTACAAGTCGTTTTGAACTACCCCATTAACCAGCTTCATGGTTGCTATTCTAAAGTAGTTATCGTATTCGTCCATGGCAAACTGGTTAATTTCATGTCCTGGCACAGTGCCCGTTGCTTCCCAACTTATGGTTCTGTTTTCTATCCTTATTCTGTAAATGGTTGTTTGCCAAGGTGAGGTAATGTTTGTCCGCCAATTAAAGCTGTGGAATGTTATGTAAATGTTGTTTAATGAGACGTATAGGTTGCTTGTTCCTCCAATCATTATAGTTAAAGTGTTCGGCTCTTCAGTCTCGTTCATTATGTTCAAGGCGATGATGGTTGTGAAAGCGTAGCGTTCCTCAGACACGTTTGAATAGTATATTTTTGTGACTTCAATCTCTTTAATTCCATCTTTCGAATAAATTTTCGGGAGGATGACTGTGTCGTAGATTATGTATACTGGCTGGCTTATAATGGCGTATACGTACTCGCCTATCATCCTTGAGTTAAAATAGCTCCCGCTCATCATGAAATCTTTTATCAAGACCGGGCTTGACTTGTTTGTAATATCATAGATGTGGATGAACGATTTTACATCGATAATATTGTAGTGGAAATAGTAATACCGCCATGGAGAAATTTGTAATGGAACGAAGCGATATTTACTTCCCAAAACCGCAAGCTTATTGCCATCTGTGCTTATGAATAAGCCGGCTGGATACGTGTTGTTTTCGTATGCTATTTTTGACATTAAGGTGGTGTTTTCTGGGGGATAGGCCTTTACGATATAGATGCTGCTACCAGCTATTGCATAGACATATGTGCCGTCAGTCTTTACGATATCAGCTTCGTCGACTCCTATAACCTGCACATTTGTAGTCGAATATTCAATTTCAACGCTGGGACCTGTGTATATTGGTTGCGAGCGCATAAAATTCGCTAGGGCGTTCATGTCGAGTGGGCTTAAATACGGATAGGTCCGGTTAATGTTTGAATTTTCTAATAGAAAGGTTAACAGCTCCTTATAAGAAGAAAAGGTTTTCAGAAACTGCCTTGAAGACTGAGGTTGCTCAGGTGACGGTTGTGGCGATGGTTGTGGAGAAGGCTGGTTCTGGTTTCCTAATGGTTGCATTCCAAAGTTATGGCATAATGCCCCTAATATTAGGGCGATTAAGACTGCTGCTAAACTGTAAGTTGCCGCCCGCCTTTTAACCTCGCTTAACAACGTGTTTCACCGTTTCAAAATGTTGCTTCCTTTTATTTTATCCTAATTTTTGGTACAACCTGTCTAATGGTTAGAACGGCTTCAACGACCACACCCGTACAGTTTCATACCAAAATATTGCTGAGACAATGGCTCCAAAAATTGTGAAGAACAAGCTTTCTCTTGTGAAATTAGGCATGGAAAGTATAAGGTAGGTCACGTAGAAGGTTGTGGAGAAAACAGCGTAAAATAAGTATCTTGGAAAGAGAAGTTTGCCCAGCCTAACAAAGTGGCGGAGCACGCCAATTTTAACTTCGCCTACAAGGTAATAGTGGCCGCCTACCTCTTGTTTTTGAACTAGTCCCATTTCCCGCAGTTGCTCTAAATGGTGTTGTGCCACGCTTGGACTGCTGAGATGTAAAGCCTTTTGAATCTCGCGTACGCTCATTGGTCGCCCGTTTTTCAAGAGAAGCCAGTAAACCTTCCAGGCTTTCCCGCGGAGGGCGTACTCAAGTTTGCCTTCTTCTTCGCCATGCAATTATAGCACTTCGCATTCGACTCGTCAATTAAAGTAATAGCTGGGAGTACTTATAATTCCAACTTCGAGAACGTTAAGCGTGGACAATTTTAACGCAACAAACTTCCTGCCACGAAGGCGATAAGTCCTACAAAAAAGTATAACAAAACATGATTTTTCACTTTTTTGGCGTTCTCCCTTGTATAATCCCTTAAAATTGAAACTGAGGATGCCACCAATCCTGCATCTGTTATGACTACTATGGGGATAAACCATGCTGAAACAAGATTTAGGGCCGGCGGCAGCGGGGTCAAAGCCACGGCCGACAAGTAAAAAATGGAAGCGGCTATCGCAGCTTTGCGGGGGCCAAAAAGTACAGCTAAAGTACGCACGTTTCGCGCTTTATCCCCTTCAACGTCAGCGATACCTTTCGTTATTTCTCTTCCTGTGTTTGAAAGAAAAACTATGGAAACAAAAATCCACACATTTAACACAACTTTGTTAGTTACAGCTAAGCTTCCATAGACAAAAGGAGCTGAAACACACGCGCTAACCAGAAAGTTTCCCAAAAGCCCGGTTCGTTTTCCGAAGGTGGTGTACGCTACCGAAATAAGCCAGAAAATTAAGGCTGCCAAAAAACAGTGAATGGACTTTGTAGCAACACATGTGATGGTTGTAGTGGTTAAGCCAGATGCTGTGAGCAAAAGGGCAAAGACAAGAGCCTCACTTGGTTTGATCACGCCGCTTGGGATAGGTCTAGAAGGCTCGTTTATGGTGTCTATTTCCCTATCGTAATAGTCGTTTATAGTCATGGCTGCCCCCGTTAGCAGAAAACCAGTTAAAAACCCGTATGTGAGGCTGTCCGCTGAATATGCCAAAACTTTTGAGTTTACGATTGCAGCCCCAACTATGACCGCGAAACCCATCATTAAACAGTTTACGGGTCGCATCAGATGGATGAAACCAGCGATTTTGTTCATGATGCTCGAACCTTTCGTACTGGAATAATTTGGCTTTAGTTATAAAATTCGCGTTTCCTTTAGAAAATTTAATACGCACAGCCATAATATGCATTGTAAAAGCTGGTGAAGCTTTTGCGCTACAACTATGAACCAGAAAGACTAAGGGTGATAATTCCGGTAGGAGGTAAGGCCACAAGGCTATTACCGTTAACAGCAGAAACCAGCAAGGCATGCATTCGTCTACTAAACAGACCTCTGATAGAATTCTCGCTATTGTCCCTTGCTCGTCAGGGGATAAGAAATTTCATCTTCGGTGTTAAGGGCTACACAAATTACAGGGATTTACACGACTACTTCGAGTCTGGTTATGGCTTTTCAGCTCGATATGGCATAACACCTCGTGTGCACATCAAATATCAGCCGAACATAGACGATTTGGGAAGCGCTGACTCGGCAAGAATAAACATAGAATACTACAACGTGAGAGACCCCGTGTTTGCAGTGCAAGGAGACAACATATTTGACGTCGATTTGAAAGAACTTATTGAATTTCACTGCAAGAAAGAGGCGGTTATAACAATAGCCCTCAGAGAGGTTGAAGATGTTGAGGGTTATGGAATAGCTGACATAGACAAAGACATGAGAATCCGAGAGTTTGTGGAAAAGCCAACGCCAAAAGAAGCACCGTCAAATCTTGCTAACACCGGCTTATACATGGTTTCTCCTGAAATAAGACGAATTTTCAAGGAAAAAGACGTTAAAAAGTTGATGAAAGAGCGGAAACGATTGGATTTCGGCTACGACTTTATCCCATACGTAATTGAGACCGGCAGACCAGTTTATGGTTACGTTTTAAAGGGAAATTGGTATGATGTCGGCACTCCAAAACGCTACTTGGAAGCCATGAGAGACGTGCTTGAAGGACGCTTCTCCTCGCTTACCGACTTTGGCGGTAGGATAGATGAAAAAACAAGGGTTTGGGTTCAAGGCGAAAGTCCAGAATCCATTGAGCGTCGAAAGGAAATCATAAGGAGGATTAAAGAGGGAAAAATTAAGGTCGAAGGCTCAGTTTTAATTGGGCGGCACTGCGAAATAGGCGAAGGAGTGCGCATCGCAAACTCGTGCATCGACAACTACACCAAGATAGAGGACGGAGTGACCATAGAAAACTCTGCCATAATGGATAGAGCCATAATAAAGGCGAAAGCCGAAATAAAAGACAGCATTATAGGGAGACATGTGACAATTTGTTCTAGTGCAAGAAAACCAACAAAAATAAGCGAAATTTCGGTCATAGCAGACGACGTCACAATAGCCGAAGGCTGTCTTCTAAAGGCGACAAAAATTTATCCCCACCAATATATTAAAGGCGAATTTGTGAACCAGACAATAATGCCGGGTTAAAAATGAAAATCGGCTTGAAGCAGGTCAAACAGAGAACAGTTCATGTAAATCAATACTTCGCTAATATTAGCAAACCCTTTCGCAAAGATTTCTTGACGGAAGAAGGCATACACCCCAAACTCGGAGGCGGCTAGCAAATTAAAAAGCTCGCAAACAATGTTGTAGTGGTTGTCTTTTCCGCTGAATGGTGCAAAGACTGCGGCGCCAACATCCCAGTTTCAGTATCGTTGTCGGAAGACACCAGAGGTTGAAACATTTAACGTGGACAAATCCCTTAATTCTAATTTTTAACACAGAAGGCGTGGAGCTGGGGAGAATTGTTGAAAATCCGAAGCTGGATTAACTTTAGAAGAAGAGCTTCTCCAAATAATTATGAAAAGTGCTGAAAGAAAGATGTAGCTATGCCTTAAACCACTTAAATATTAGGTACCTTATTTTTCCCTTTTCCAAATCTGGCACCGCTATTATGAATCTTTTCCGCACGGTTGTCGCCAATCTCCCAGCTTTCACTATTTCTGTGGCTGTTAATTCGGATGAAATCTTCTTAACCGAAACCATGTAAGGAGCGTGTTCCAATCCCGGTCCATGCTTGTAAACTGCAAAGTCGCATCCAAACTTTATTCCTGGTGTGACAACCATTCCGTTATCTCGCAAGTCGCGGTAAACAGCATATTTCTCGTCAAACTCCTCATATAATGTTCTGGCTTTTTGCCGAAGTTTTTTGAGACTTACGCGGGTTTTTTCCGTGCCCTCGTAAACAGCTATTATTTCTTTCTCGGCGAGGTATAAACCCTCCATTAAATCTAAAATTAATGGAACATTAAACTCTGGAATTTTCGGTTTTGATATTCCAAGCGGCTTACCATAAAAACCTATCTTGTAAAGTTCAGACCCGTCGCTTGGGTTCCAAACTACTAGAAAGTTTTCGATTAATTCTACTGGTATTTTTCTTGGCACTGTTTTTGTCCCTTTGCTTTGTATTACATTACATTATGAAGGATAAGGCTCTTGCAGCGTCTGCAGCGTCTTCAGCTTTATCGGCGAAGTCCTCCAAAAGTTGTAGAACGTCTCTCAAAAGTATGAGCGCCGGGATTTCTAGCTTGCTGTTTAGAAGTTTTATCTCAAGAGTTCGATAAAGCTCATCGACGACGCGTTCCGCCGATTCGACCTCGCTGGCTTTTTCCATAGCTTTCTCGGAACCATAAGCTAAGACCATCATTGTTTCCCTTAGTTTAAGCACTGTTTCCAGTGAGGCTTCTGAAAGCTTCAAAAGGCCCTTTTTTATCTCTGCTGGCACGTTCCAATTGTGCTCCATTATTTCGAGGATACGGAAGGCTATTCCTTCAGAGAAGTCAGCAATTTCCCCAGCCAAATTTGTGAATCTTAAAAAGTCTTCTCGGCTTAGGAGTATGGCGCCTATCTCTGCAAGCTCGCGGGAAACTAGGCGTCTAGCATTGTCAACGTCTTCTTCACCCATTCTAATTTCGTTATAGATTTGTTTTGCCCGTGTCTTATCATTTTTTATGAAGCATTCAATCATTTGGGGAACTTTCCGTGTTAGATCCAGCACTTTCCTTAAGTGTTCTTGGCATACGATCAAAGCTCTACGTTTAACGCGCTCCTCTGTCTCTGCTGGAAACACCAAGTTCCTTCCCGCCGCAGAACTATGTTGTCTTTCCAGCTTTAAATTAATATTGCAGAAGTATTAAAAAAGATAATGAAAAACTATTTCTTAACAAGCGTGCCTAGATCTTTAAACTCGATTTTTTTACGGAAATATTTGTGCAGTAGCTCTGGTAAAGCATCTATGCGGTTCCTAACTTGCCTCCAAGTGTCGCGGTCTCGAATGGTAACAGTGTCATCATTAAGGGTTTCATAGTCAATTGTTATTCCCAGTGGTATGCCTGCCTCATCCGCTCTGGCGTAGCGCCTGCCAATGGAACCTACCTCATCATATTCTGCTGTAAAGCCCTCATTAACTAGCATTCTGTAAACTTGCATTGCTTTTTCCGGCAATCCGTCCTTGCTCATCAGCGGGTAAACTCCAACTTGTATCGGGGCTATATCCCTTGGAAAACTCAACACCACCCTATTATTTTTTGTACGGTATGCGTATTCGAGGGTTACATAGACAAGTCTGTCAGACCCGAAACTAGGCTCTACGACATGTGGTATGAAGCGTCTACCTATCTCTTTCACCTTACACGTTGTGATTTCTATGTGTTCTGGCAAAATTTTATGCCCTTCGAGCACGAAATAGCCTTTTGCCTTAAACGAAGATTCAACCTCTTCTGGACTGGTTTTAGAAAGCATTTCAGCAATTTTTTGCGCCTCTGCCTTAAAAGCCGGTCCAAGTTTCGCCATTAAAGGCTTAACAACCTTTTTCTCCACTATCACAGGCTTTTCATATTCTTTGAATACTCTCGTGTCTATCCCACTAAAATACATGTGCTGCTTTAAATCATAATCAGTTCTATAGGCATGTCCAGAAACTTCGATCCATCCCCAGCGGTCAACATAGACTTCTTGGTCGAAGCTTTGTACTGAATAGTGCGCTCTCTCCCACGGCAGTTTCTCGATAAACCTTTGATTTTCAGCCGGAACACCCAACTCTATAAGCAGTTTTTTGGCATACGCCATGAAAGCCGCTTGCCAAGTAACCTTAATATAGCCTTTCTCGAGCGCCTCTTTAACCGTGACTTCTACCATTTCTTCAGAGCCGCGGAGCTTACTTTCTGCTAAAACAAGCCTTAAAGTCTCATCTCTCACTTCTTCTAGCGGAAAACAATTTGGGTCTTCCGGGTCAAAAAAGAACTCTATGTCAGCGATGGTAAATTCCCTGAGCCTTATTAAACCTTGCCTCGGCGAAATCTCGTTTCGCAGTGCGTGGCCTATCTGCATTACGCCAAAAGGCAGCTTTTCCCGCGCCATTTCATATAAGCGTCTGAACTCCACGAATATGCCTTGAGCAGCCTCTGGGCGACCGTAACCAACAGCTTCAGAATAGGGACCAATGGTTGTTTTGAACATTGTCAGGAAATGTTTGGGTTCACTAAGAGTGCCCCCGCATTCTGGACAGCGCATGCCATGTTTTTCGATAGCCTCTCTTAGTTCTTCTAGGCTTAATTTTTCGACGTCTGAGGCGCTTAGCTTTGCTGTTTCTTCAAGTAGATGATCCGCTCGGAATCGCCTTTTACATTTTAAACATTCAACCATGGGCTCTTTAAAGTGGTCAACGTGACCTGAAGCCTCAAAAACCTTGCCCGGCGCAATGATGGGGGCTTCTATCTCCATTATTCCGAGTTTGTTAACAAAGATTTCTCTAAGCTTGTTTTCAATGTTTTGCTTTAGTCTTGTGCCCAAAAAGCCGTAAGTTACAAAGCCGCTTACACCCCCATATATTTCGTAGGATTGCCAGAAGAAACCTCTGCGGCGGGCTAACTCGTTAATTATTGTGAACTTGTCTTGTGTTTGGCTATTCACCTTCCTTTGTCACCGTTTTAAGTAGGCTGGCTGAAGCCTTTAAAGGATTTCTCAATAATAAGTTTGATACAGAATGTGAAGACTCTCGCTGCAGATAAAATCCCTGTTAAAATGGCTGATTGTGGAAGAGGATAGGCTGACCGTTTTGAGGGATATGCCGCAATAGCGAAATTAGCAATTTAGCATTTTCACGTGCCTTTTTCTATCATAAATGTTTTTTTAATATCCACTTTCTGGAGTTTTCCGTCCTTGCCAATTTCGAATTCTAGGAGTACTCTGTCCAACGCGTTCTTCTTGCTGTTAAATTCTTTTCCACATTCCCTACATTCAATATCAGCCTCCATTTCAATGACATACCATGAGGCTTCAACGTAGTGGCGTCCGCAGTTTGGACAACGTAGAACCGAGACATCCAGCCAGGTCATCATTTTTACCACGCTTAACCGCTAATGGATTTGCATAGAACTTTATAAATCCGTATGTTATATGAAAGGAACAAAATGGTGAGTTTGGGATTGCAGAAAATAAGGGTGGCTGTTGTTGGCGTTGGAAACTGCGCGTCAGCCCTTATGCAGGGTTTGCACTATTATAAGAACTTTAATAGCGATGATGAATGTGTTGGTTTACGCAACCTCTTCTTGGGAGGCTTCCACCCAAGAGATATTCAAATTGTCGCGGCTTTTGACATTGACGGCAGAAAAATTGGGAGAGACCTTTCAGAAGCTATATTTGCACCGCCGAACGTTGCACCAAAACTTGTTGCTGTGCCACCCCTAGGTGTAACTGTTCAGAAGGGACCAGTTTTAGACGGTGTAGGCGAATATACAAAAGAGGTTATCCAGGTAAGCGGCTCAAAAGAAGCTAATGTCGCAGATGTGTTAAGGGAAAGCAAGGCAGAAATCGTGCTTAACTTGCTTCCAAGTGGCGCTGTGAAGGCTTCTGAATGGTATGCCACCCAATCCTTGGAGGCTGGATGCGCCTTTATAAACGCCACACCAGTTTCCATAGCAAGCAATTCAGTTTGGGCGAGACGTTTCGAGGAAGCTGGGCTGCCCTTGGTTGGCGACGACCTCGTAGACCAGATAGGCGCCACAACGTTGCACAAAACGCTGCTGCGACTTCTTTCAAGGCATGGCGTGCGCATAACTGAGACCTACCAGCTTGACGTTGGCGGTGGAACAGAGTCGCTTGACACGCTGGACAGAACACGCGAACTGAAAAGGACTGTTAAGACTGAGACTGTTAAGGCGGTACTGCCATACGAAGTGGAAGTGGTTGCTGGTTCGACGGACTTTGTTGATTTTTTGCAGAACAGACGCGACAGCTACTTCTGGATTAGGGGCTTATACTTTTGTGGGACACCGATGCAAATAGATATGCGCCTCTCAACTGTAGATGCGCCCAATGCTGGTTCAGTGCTGTTAGACGTTATAAGAGCTGTTAAAATCGCTTTAAACAGAAAATTGAAGGGGGTGATTCTCCCAATATGCGCTTATGCTTTCAAACATCCGCCGCAGTTGCTTTCCTTGGATATTGCCGAGAAAATGTTTGAAGAGTTTGTTGCTCAAAGACTTTAATGCTAACCTCTTCCCTTGACAAGTTTCTGTAATTCGCTAACTATCTTATCTTTAAGCCCGGTTTTGGCGATTTTATCCTTTAACATAGAGATGGTCTTTACTGGTGTGGGGTCCACGCCTCGCAGAATGGCAAGATAAACGCTTGTAAAGTCTCCTATAACGGTTGTAGACAACATTTTAGCTAGTCTCCCCTCACCCTTGCTCCAGACCTCATGGATTCCATTCACCTTGTCGCTTAACAACTCCTTAGTTGCCTCTATCCTGCATTTAATGGGCTCTGGTTCGCCCTTGTCCCGTATAACAATCGCTGAAAAATGGTTCGCCAGTTCCTCTGCTTTTTCCCAACCGACAACCTCGTTATGGTTTAGCTCTGGGAACATCTCCCATTTTGATGGAACCTTACTGTTCTCGTTGAATTGTTGTTTAAAGCGTTGTGCCACAGAACGGTAAAATCCAAAGCCGTAAACAACAGGAACTGTTCCGCCAATGTCAGCGGCAAGTTTTTTAGAAAGGTTTTCTTTCAATGGTTTTTCCGGCGCGTTTTCGCTACAAACTTGCTTTAACGCCGTGACAGCTTCTGAAATTTCAGCTCTAACTTCTGTAACTAAGCCAAGTTTCTGTAGGATTACCAGCGTTGGGGTAAAAAGGTATGGAAGTGCAGCCCTCGGCGGGATTCCCTCTGGAACGCGTATGCTTGGAATCTTCAATTTTTCTGCAAAATTTAGGAGGGCGCCTCCGGAGCTTATGCAGATTATCATGCAGTTCCGCTTTACCGCATCGAGAAAAACGCTCAGGGTTTCTTCCGTTTCTCCAGAATAGCTTACAATGAACGTTAATGTACTTTTGTCGGCGTGGGCTGGCAGCGTGTACTCTCTACAAACCTCTACCGAAATTGTGAGCGTATCGTTTGCCCAGTCTTTTAAAAGTTCTCCGCCTATTGCCGAGCCGCCCACGCCAGCCAATATTATCGATTTGGGTTTCGGATAATCGATCACAACTTTTTCAGCTATTCGAACGGCACTTTCACAGTATTTTGCGGCATTGATGCAAAAGGAGAGCATGCCGCTTTTATCTACTTCTCTGATCTTGTTTAGGTTGTCAAGAATTGATGCTTTTGACATTTTTATCGATATGCAGTTGGTAACTTTTGCTTTTAGCTTTTAAGTTAGAACTATCATACAATAACACGAATATGGTGCAAAAGGGTTGCAGAGAAAAAGCATCTCAATAGCCATTCCAGCATCTGTTGTTTCCGACACTCCACACCTCCGAGAGAAAACTTCAAAAATAGGCTTGATTGGGAGGGCAGCTGCCATTTTTAGAGTGGAAGAAATAATAATCTATAAGGATGAGTTAAAGCTCAGCCAAAAAACTGACACGGACTTAATCGCTACGTTGCTGAGCTACATGGAAACTCCGCAGTATTTGCGCAAGAAGCTTTTTAAGTTAAAGCCTGAATTGCGTTATGCTGGCATTCTTCCACCACTAAGAACTCCGCACCATCCCTTGGGCAAAAAGGCAGCAGACCTGAAGGTTGGTGAATACAGAGAGGGCGTCACGGTGGCGAAGTCGAGGGAAGGCATGCTTGTAGATATAGGGGTGGACAAACCCGCCCTAATTCCAGACCTGCGATTGCCCCTTAGGAAACGAGTAACAGTGAGGATAACTAGCGTAAACAAACATGTTGTGGCAAGCCTCACAAACCGTAATGAAGTCCCCTATTATTGGGGGTATGTGGTAACCGTTTTGGAAGAATCCTTTGGGAAACTGGTGGAGCACAGACATTTTAACTTGAAAATAGCCACATCAAAGTACGGCGTCCCCTTTGCAGATGTCAAAGAAAGAATTGCTGAGAGATGGAAAACTGCAGAAAAAATATTAGTGGCATTCGGAGCGCCAACAAGAGGGCTGTACGAGATAACCAAGCAAGAAGGGTTGAACCTCGACCAAATTGTAGATTTTGTCGTTAATACAATCCCATGGCAGTCCACTGAAACTGTGCGAACCGAAGAGGCGCTTATCGCCTCTTTGGCCGTTTTTAATTGCACTTTTGGGGTTTAAGGTTTAAATGCCTGTTTAACCTATTTGCGCTCATGTACTTTGACATTGCCATGCCGCTGACGCTTTTTGCCGTCACCACAGTAGCCACATTTCTAAATAATAGAGTTGAAAAGAAACTGAAGATGACCTTTGAGGAGAGGGAGTTCGGCGTTAAAGACGCTGTCACGCTTGTAGCCGCAATAAGCGTAGCTATCTCGCTCATGGCTTTTGTCCCACAAATGGCCGTCATGACAATATTTCTGTTCGCATACGCAGCTCTTTTATTTATATTCACTTACATCTTTTCAGATCTTAGAAAAATTAGGGCTCAATTATTCTGTGCAGCCTTTCTTGCAATCAGCTTTACAGCAGCAACAATCAGCCTCTTTAGCATGGACGCGCTAGGGAGGCTACCCGCTTACGGGGCTGCGGCACTTTTCAGCCTGCTGGGCTTTTCTTTCATAGCCCTAATTTATGAGGAAACAAGAACAAGCTTTGGGCAGCGGTGGTATTTGGCCATTCTACCATCAGCTTTATTCGTAATTCTCTACGTTTTTTATAGCCGAAGCCCAGTATGGTTTCCATTCCTTCTTAACATGTACGGCATAGTTTTCGCCATTCTTGTAATCCTCTATCTAGGAGCACTCTTCACGTGGAAAACAACATTGATCTTCGCTGGGCTTCTGACAATAGCAGATATTATTCTTGTTCTTATAACGGGCACGATGATTTCAGCAGCAACACATGTCACTGCCCTAAGGCTTCCGGTGCTTGTCACTTTGCCGACAATACCGGAAATAGCGACGCAATGGGGTGTGCTTTACATATCACTTGGTTTAGGTGACTTCTTCTTTGCTGGTCTTATAGCGGTACAAACCTACAAGAAATACGGGCGACAACTCGCAGTTCTGTCAGCAGCTGCAATGGCAGCATCCTTCTTCATTTTTGAGGCATTAATCTTGACCTTCAATTTAAGGGCTTTTCCCGGGACTTTAATGATTATTTGCGGGTGGCTGCCTCTTTTGTTGCTAAAAGCTTTAAAACATTAAAATGGTGCAGCAAAACCAAAATCTATAAGTCTTCCTCGGTTGCCACTTTAATTCCATGCTTTTTAAGTAGGGCTGCGGTAATTCCATCGCCTTTCACGGTTTTGCCGGAAAAAGTGCCATCATAGATGCGTCCACAGCCACATGAGGGGCTTCCTTGCTTTAGCACAGCTTCCTTTATTCCGAACAATTTTGCAATTTTCAAAGCCTCTTCTGCTCCGCGCTTGAAGTTTTCTGTCACGTCTTTTCCAGACTTTGTGATTACAATTCCATTTCTAATTTCTGCTGGTTCCCTTGGAGTTGGTAAGCCGCCAAGCTGCTCTGGACACACTGGTATAAGGATTTCCGTTTTTAACAGTTTGATAACTTTTTCGTTAAGGGCGTCTCTCCCGTCGTATCTGCATTTTATTCCTAACAAGCAAGCGCTGCAGAGCTTCATGATGGTCGTGCAATTTAAAGTTTATTTTTATATTTTCATTTAGGCTCTAAAGAAAGCTTCTGCGTGGTCTACAAAAATAAGAGGCACGTTTAGCCGAAGAGTGCTCCAAGCCCCTCTAGTGCTGCTTCTTCTCTGGCTTTTTCCTCTTCTTCCTTCTTTTTCTTTTCTTCCTCCTTTGGCTTGGCTTCTGCTGCCGGTGTTGCAGCTGCTGGTGCTGTGACCGGCGCTGCCATAAATGTTGGAGCTGACTTTATTACTTCGTCTATGTTGACCTCTGCCAGTGAAGCCACAAGGGCTTTAACTCTGACGGCGTCAACGTTTATTCCAGCTGCTGTCAGAACCTGTGTTAGGTTTTCTTCGGTTATCTGTTTTCCAGCTTTGTGGAGGAGCATTGCAGCGTAAATGTATTCCATACTTTTTCACCTCTACTTACAATTTTTTAACTTTACTTGGTTTCACTTTCCAAATTGGGAATTCTCATACTTAAGCTTAACATTTCAGCGTGAGCCCTTTTAATAAGGGCATTTATTGTTTCCTTGGTTGGTATGGCTGCTCCCAATGAGAGGGCGTATGCCTCTTGATGGGCAATTTGGATTAAGGCTTGTATGTTTTCTCTTGTTGGATAAGCTACACCTATTGACAATTTGAAGGCTTCAGCATGGGCAGCTTCAAACTGTTTCCTGGTTCCCTCCAAATCAATTTTGAGCTGCTCTCCCTCTATGATGAAGCCTTCATCATATACAACTTTCATTATGAGCCCTGCTTCAACAGGTTTTATTCCAAGCTTCGACAAAACACTGGCAAGCTTTTCAGAAATCACCTCGCCTTTACGTGCCACCAAGGTGTCCTTTGTTATACATACACTCCCAGCCTCAATTCGCGTCGGCAAACCCACAGCGTTTAACTGGCTTATTATTGGTCCTGGTGGCTGTCCAGTGTTTCCAGCGGGAACTATGACGTCGAAGGATGCTATGTCACCAGCCTTTGCTGTTAGGCGAACTTTCCCCTTTTCAAGGAGCAGTGCCAATTTGAATGGGTTAAGGTTTGTGAAGAGGAAGACATTTGACCCTGTCAAGTATTTCTCCAGCTTTTCTAGTCCATGTTTTTCTTTGCAGTTTTCAATGGCTCTTTTCATTAGCGTGTTCTTTACAACACGCATGTAAACGTCTGCCGCCAGCTTTTTCTTAAATTCTTGAAGTTGAGAAGCCCTAACTTTTTGAAGACTTGCTATGCCCACCACCTTGTATTGCCTAAGAATTTTCGTTATTTCTTCAACCTCATCGATTTTTTCTTTCAAAACTTGTTGAGACGGCAGACGCTTCCCCTCTTATAGCTTAATTTTCACTGGCGCGCCCATGGTTGTTTTTACGCATATTGATTTAATGTTTTTCATTCCTCTCTTTAGTTTCCCCTCAATAACCCTCAAGACCGTCTGTATGTTTTCCGCTAACTCTTCCTCTTTCATGTTCTCCGTTCCGATGCGGCACTGAATTACTGGCTGGTTGCGCATTCTAACAACAACAGTTTTGCGGTACTTTTTTAGTAAGTTTTCAATGTCCGCTGTAGGCGGAACCGGTACAGGCATTTTTCCTCTCGGCCCAAGGGCTGGACCTAAAACCTTGCCAACCAGCGGCATTAAAGGTGCTTCTGCAATGAAGAAATCATATTCGTTGGCTAGTTTACGCAGGTCCTTTTTCTTTCCAGCTAATCCTTCAAGCTCAGCTTTATCCAGCACTAGGTCTGCATTAGCTCTTTTCGCCTTAAGAGCAAGTTCGCCTGTGGCAATTACACAGATCTTGTTTGTCTTCTCTGCTGGAGGATAAGGCAGCTCTACGTTTTCTTGGAGCCTTCCCTCCGGGGCTTTCATGTCAATGTCTTGTAAGTTCAAGATAAGCTCAACTGACTGAGTGAAGTTTCTTTTGCCGCTTTTCTCTTTTGCCTCTTTTAAGGCTGAAAGCAGTGTTTTCTGTTCTATTGGCATTTTGAGGGCTCCGTGCCATTGATGGATTACAAAGCCATTATAAAAATGTTCCTTTACGCCTCACTCTCAGCAAATATTTTGTCGTATATCCCTTCGTCGATTTCCCGCATAACCTCTTTCGGGTCTTTCCCCTCAACGGTTACACCCATGCTCACACATGTTCCGAGGATTTCTTTGGCTGCAGACTTCAATGTTTTTGAAAGCAATTCTGGACGCTTTATCTTCGCTATGCGAATAAGCTGCTGCATTGTTAAGTTTCCAACCTTCTGCGCCTTAGAGTTTCCAGAACCTTTCTCAATTTTTAACTCGCTGACGATGAGGGCTGAGGCTGTAGGCGTTCCAACACTAACTTCAAAGGTTTTTGTTTCAGGGTCAACTGTGACCTTTACTGGAACCTTCATTCCAGCATAATCCTTTGTAAGCTCGTTAATCTTGTTCACAACAGCCATGACATTAACGCCGAGAGGGCCGAGAGCAGGACCTAATGGCGGGCCAGCCGTTGCCTGGCCTCCGCTTACAAGCAGTTCCACAACCTTTTTCTCGCTCATGTTTATGTTCCTCCTTCAGTCTTCGCTTTTTCAATAAGCTTAACATAATCTGAATGAACAGTTATTGGGAGTGTAAAAGTAGCTTCAAGAAGCTCCAGCGTCACTTCCTCCTTTGCTCTGTCGATGCGAGTGATTTTAGCCCGCATCCCCTTGAAAGGGCCATCTGTAACCTCAACTATGTCGTTTTCATTTAGCTCTTCTATGATAGGCTTCCTCACAACATACTTTTCAATTTCAGAAAAGCTAACGAAGTCCGGAACCCTTGATCTAACATGCTTTATGCCAGTTATGGCTTGTTCAATAAAGTGGGGGCCTTCTGCCTCCATGAAAATATAACCCTTCAACGTGTCTGGAACAAGAATGGCCTTAACTGGTATTTTGTTCATCTCGATTCGTGCTGCAACGAGCTTGGCCACATTTCTCTCTTGGCCCGTTGTGGTTCTTATGGCGAAAATTTTTGTAGGTATTTTTTCCAAGGTTTCCATCTCCATTTTAGTTTAAAACTGTATTAGCCTCGTCAGCATGGCAATTATAAAGCCTATTAGTCCAACGGCTCCTATGCCTAAGAAGCATATTTTTATCGATAACCACAGCTCGCTTCTTCCGGGCTTGACTGCGAGTTTTAATGTTCTTACACATTGCGATAGGAAGGACCTTAAACCCATTTGCTAACCAGCAAATTGCGCTTTGATACAAATAAGCAAGCATTTCTATTAACTTTTCTATCCAAGCGTTAATGTAAAAGCGCAGATTGTTAAACTTTTTGGAATTTCAGCCCTATCCTATTAAGCAGCTGAACAATATTCGGCTTGTCTTCGCCCTTTATTCCCTTCCAGTCTAAAACCGCAAACTCAACTTTTTCCAAAGTTCTTTCAACACAGTGCCTCAAAATAACCTCATCAATCTTGGCAGCGGCATATTTTGGCACGATATGACCAAAGGCTATACCATTCTTTAAAGCCATTTTAGTAAATTTTTCGTTGTAATGTGGTCCTCCGATGCCAAGTACAGTCTTGCTGGTCTGCTTGTCAAAATCTGCTACTGCCCTCATTGTGGCGTGTGCAACAACTTCCGCCGCCTTTGAGTCTTCCCAGTCTTTCGGAGTGCTTCCTAATTCGGCGAACATTGCCGGCGCATCCAATGATGGACCATGATGGGTGCACTCGTAGGAGACTTTATAATTTAAACGTTTTTCTTCAACAAGCTGCGCCATAGTGCTCAGCGCTGTTTTCATAGCAGCTGCTGGAGCAATGGACACTTTTCTTGGGATTCCACCCAAGTCCGCATCTCCAAGGTTTCCGGGAGTATGCACCGACAGCGTCGGGGTTCCACTTAAACTACTGTGCCTTGAAACAAAAATAACAAGGTCTATTGAAGGGTGTATTGCAATGTTCTGTGCATAAACTAACTCCTCATCTAACATTACAAGTTCAACTTTTCGGCCATGAACTTCAGCGTTGTAAACTCCCTCTTTGACTAGCCTAAACGGGTAGTTTCCTAGAATCTGTTTTGTGATGTTTACGCTTGCCAAGTCTCTTGTCGATGCAGCTATTAGAATCATCTTATTCTCAACCGCAAGATGTCCCGTTAAGAGATAAACGTTTCCATAAAACTTATAATGCTTAAAACTGTTGAAGCCTTAGGTTTAAAGCTGGTGAAATCAAAAATGCATCTAATTAACTTCAAAAATTTGTCTGGGCAGCAACTTTTGGAGATAATTGATAAGGCCATTGAGGTGAAGCAAAACCCAGAAAAATATCAAAGGGCTTTAGATGGCAAATCCTTGGCCATGATATTTCAGAAAACCTCTACACGAACCAGAGTCTCTTTTGAGGTTGCTATGACGCAGCTTGGTGGTCATGCGCTTTACATCGATTGGAGAACAACAAACTTTACAATAGCTGACATATATGATGAAACGCAATACTTGTCCCGGAACGTTAACTGCATAATGGCAAGGCTTCTGCGAAACGCCGACCTACAAGTAATGGCTAAAGCCTCACGAGTGCCGGTAATAAATGGTTGCGATGAAAAGTACCACCCAAGCCAAGCAATAGCAGACTTAATGACCATGAAGGAAAAGAAAGGCAAGCTGAAGGGTTTAAAGCTTGTTTACATAGGGGTTCATAACAACGTCTGCAACTCCCTTATTGAAGGATGCACAAAAACCGGAGTGAAGATAACCACTGTAACGCCAATTTTTAATGAGCCTTCAAGAGACGATGATCTTCTAAAGGAGGCTAAGAAAACCGGACTTTACGAGACCACATTAGATGTTAAGGAAGCAGTGAAGGATGCTGACTTCGTTTATACCGACACATGGGTTGACATGGAATTTTTCACAGATCCAAAGTTCGCCGCTGAAAAGGAAAAGCGCATCAAACTTATGATGCCATACCAGATAAATAAGGAGTTACTTCGAGGAAGCAACGCCTACATAATGCATGACATGCCGATCCACAGAGGCTACGAGATAAGTGCAGACGTTATAGAAAGCCCGAACTCGGTTATCTATGAACAAAGCGAGAATCGCCTCTACTCAGCGAAAGCCATACTACTTAAACTGCTCGAAAAGTTCTAAGTTAAGCGTCATATAGTTGACGATTTGAAAAGAGTAAGACTTCAACGTACTCCCTGTAGTCTTTACTGTGGCGAGTGTGAGGATTGCAGAAGCAGTAAAAGCTTAAGCAAAGAAGGTCAAAAACACTGCAAAATCTACAAATGTGTCAAAGCAAAACCTTAAAATTATGTTTAAACTGCGAACGTTTCCATGCAAATTCTTCGATTTCTTCAAGGCGGAAACATTAAAGTCAAGTGCATGGTTTTTAGACGTTTGGTGTAACATGAAGCAAGGCAATGAAAAGACGTTTCAAATTTTCTTAAGGCTAAAGAGAAGTGGCTGTCGAAAAGGAGGGCCTGTGCCGCGAAAAAGGAATTAGATATCGTGGCGAATGCAAGCAGTGGTCATGCGAGCTTGCGAGCTATTGAAGAAGGAGGATCTCATTCCAATGGACTTGCAAAAGTTTAGGGAGTTTATGTCCGAAATTCGAAATGAAGCTCGTTTATACAACTTTAACATTGAGTTTTAGGCAGCAAAAAATTTATAAAAGGAAAATTTTTCGGGAAAATTTAGAGGATAGAAAACATATGCATAGTTGGCTTAAGACACTATGCAGGACATGCTTCCGAAGTTCGACGATAATGTTGGGTGTTCGCTATGGGCATCCACATTATCGCCGAATTTCGGGGTGTGGATCCCAAAAGGATTTCAAAAGTGGAAGATCTCCGGGTGGTTTTGGATAGGGTAGTTGCTAAATCTGGTTTGCATGTCATCTCCTCAAGTTTTCACCAATTTGAGCCTCATGGGGTTTCTGCAATTTATCTCCTAAGCGAGTCGCACTTGAGCGTTCACACATGGCCCGAGTATGGTTATGTGGCCTTAGACATCTTCACATGTGGAGATGATGGTCCGGCCCTGAAGGCTTTTGAATTGTTGTTAGAGGAGTTCAAGCCCAAAAGTGTTGAGAAGCGTGTTATTAGGAGGGATGTTGGTGGAGAAGTTGGAAGCTAGAATACTCCGTGAACTTGCAGTTTCAGGGAAAACCTTCTGGGAGCTTCTGGACAAAATTAACAGTCCGCTAAGAGATCTTATAGTTGCGCTCAAAAGGCTTAATATGGAAGGGCTTATAATCGCTGATGAGAAGGGCTTCCACATAACCGACAAGGGCAAAGCAAAAATCAACCCGAGAAGCCTAGACTTTGAAGGAAAAATTTGCCAGTCATGTCTTGGTAAGCGGATAATTCCTGACGCAAAGTTTAAAGAAGTTCTTGAAACGTTCAAGAGGATTGCTGAAAAAAGACCAAGTCCATCTCCAGATTTTTTCCAAGGTTATATGCTTGAACAAGATGTGGTTTCACGGATAGCCCTAATGCATTATTATGGAGATTTGGATGGTAAAGAAATTGTTCTGATAGGCGACGACGACTTGTTGAGTGTTGCACTAGCCCTAACCGGCTTGCCTTCTCGCGTAGCAGTTCTTGACATTGACGCAAGGCTGGGCGGTTTCTTGCAAGCCGTCAATAAGGATTATGGCTTTAACATAGAGTTTGTTCAATACAATGTGGCTGAACCATTGCCGAAAGAACTTCGAGGAAAGTTCGACGTGTTCTCCTCCGAGCCACTAGAAACAGTTTCCGGCCTAAAGGCTTTCATTGTGAGAGGCGTTTCTTGCCTTAAAGAGAATGGTGTTGGGTATTTTGGCTTAACTAATTACGAGGCTTCACTGAAGAAGTGGTTGTCTGTTCAAAAACTACTTGCCAATATGAATTGCGCCATTACAGACATAATTCAAGGCTTTTCCGTTTATCCAATGAACTACGGGACCGCGGATTATGAAGGATTCGCCTACGATTTAGGCTTTAAGGTGGGCAAGAACCTAGGAATTAACTGGTATAAATCCGCCTTACTAAGGTTTGAAGTGCTTGGTGCGGCAAAATTGCCAACAACAGAGGCGGATAAAAAATTGAGGATTAAGTTTATTGACTTCGATGAGGATTTGACTCATCCGAAGTTGCGCCGTGAACTTCTCAAGAAATTAAATGTCGACAGCGGGACGCGATAGCTCAAAATTTTGGAAGTGATTTTATGTCGCCCAGCAAAGCGAAATCCTCAAGCGGTTCTATGGACTCTATGATTTCTCCACTGCCCAGCGAGTTTCAAAGTCCAAGCTGGCTTCTCAAGAACATAAAAGGCGAGAACACCGTTGTTTTTGTCGCCGAAGTTGAAGGAAAAATCGTTGGCTACTCCCTTGGCTGGGTTAGCCAGCCTTGGGCTTATAAGGGTAAAAGAGGTTATATATGCGACTGTTTTGTTGAAAAATCTTACAGAAGACGCGGCATCGGCAAGGCACTTATAAAAGCTATGCTCGAATGGTTTATAGGCAAGGGCGTGGGATGCGTGGAAGCTGATGTCTACTCTAACAACATTCCATCCCTAAAACTGTTCAAGAAGTTAGGCTTTGAAGAAATTTTTAAGCGGCTGCGTTTCACGGTAGACAAGTATGGGCAGTAGGCTGATTATTTCAGTATCATGTCCACAAATTTTTCAGGCTGAAACTCCTCTAAATCCTCATATCTTTGTCCAGTCCCGACGAACAAGATGGGTTTTTGTGTGACATATGCTACGCTTAAGGCTGAACCGCCTTTAATGTCGGCATCCACTTTCGTCAGGATTGTTGCGTCTATTCCAACACTTTTGTGAAACTCTTCTGCTTGCATTACTGCATCATTGCCGGTTAAAGAGTCAACCGTTAAAATGGTTAGGTCAGGGTTTACAACCCGTTTAATTTTTGCAAGTTCGCTCATCAAGTTGCGGTTTGTCTGCATCCGACCTGCAGTGTCTATCAAAACGACGTGAATTCCGTGCGCCTTTGCATGACTTATTGCATCATAAGCTACAGCTGCTGGGTCTGCGCCGTACTTGTGCTTTATCATTCGTATGCCTAAACGCTTAGCATGAGTTTCTAGCTGCTCAATTGAGCCAGCTCTATATGTGTCGCTACATGCAAGCACAACGGTGTAACCTCTATTATTCAAGAATTTGGCAACTTTGGCTATCGTCGTTGTTTTCCCAGTGCCGTTTATCCCAACAAAAACTATGACAAAGGGTTCCTTAATCTTTCTTTTTTCTTCAACAGCCCTAAACAAGTCTATTTTGCTGTTTGTGCGCATAACTCCCAAGAGTACTTCACGGAGGTGCTGCTCCACCACCTTCCTTTTGTCCTCAAGCCTTTTGACCTGAACCCCGTTCAAACGTTTTTCAATTTCTTCGCATATGCGCTCTGCCACTGGCACCGCAACATCGTTTTCTATTAGGTTTAGCTTGAACTCTGAAAGTATTGGGCGGAGATTTTCGGGTTTAAGCTCCGTTGTTGTTATCTTGTTTACTAGACTGCTTAAGCCAGATTTAAGCTTCTCAAACATTCCTTGAGGGAGTCTCCTTCCTTAACTGGGCTGCTAACTCTTCAAAGCGTTCCCTATCCTCGTTGATTCTATCAACAACTTGTGAAAACTGCTGCTGGAGGGAAGTCCTGCTCTTCTCCAAGTCATCAAGCCTTTTCCTAAGTATCTCCTTCGCCTCCTGCAAAGTTTTCTCAACAGAAACGCCCGCACCGATTCCAACAGTCACCTTGTCTGGTGTTTCAAGCCTCGCCCTTATGTAGGAGTTTCCTCCTATCGGGATTAGAAGCTCTGCATTTTCCTTTTGTTTCTCCAAGCCTTCCAATGTCATATTTGCATAAGTTAAGTCTGTTATTACAGCGTTTATCATACTTATTCGCGATTGCAAGGCTTCTGCTGTCTGCTCTAAAATCCGCATTTCAACGCTTAGCCTTCTAAGCTCCTCCTCAGCTTTTGCCGCCAAATCCCTCTTCCCCCGCAACCATTTTCCTTACCAACGGATCCTCAATTTCATGCGGTGAGATTTCGTCAACGCTGGTTATTTTTATGTGAAACCGTTTAACGCGGTGTTTGCTGCCTAACTCCGTATAGACTTTTTCTACGGCGTGTTCAGGTTTGACTGCTATGACCTCTTTTCTGAAGTAGGTTTTCAGATTTGGTTTTCTAATTTTACCCGTAACTCTGAAAACTTTCACTTTGTCCATCTTCCTTTACTACACCCAAGGCATGTCCAATTATAAATATTTCTGGACCGGTTGTCAACGAACCAGCAACAACAGCGTGGCTGTTTCCTATAAGGCCTGTTCCCACGTATGGTATGCCGCAATTAACGGTGCCAACATCTACTGGCACTTTAAGAACGTCCTCCAAAAGCTTACGCTCCTCTTCCTTAAGCAGAGGATGCGCTAACACACCCTTGTTGGTTGCTACCGCCAAAGAACCTACATACGGAAGTTGAGCTATCTCCCCTGGAACAGCCTCAACGCCCAAAGTGTCAGCAATTTTCCTAATTTCAGATGTCTTTAGCCTTGGGTCTACAATTGCACCGTAATCGTTTGCGAGAACCATGTTTCCGTAAGCCGTCTTTCTAGTTTCCATCACTGTTATGTTTCCGTCGAATGCAGCTTTTAATGCTTCAATTTCATCTTCTCTTACAAAGTGGGGCAGAAGAATACCATTTGAGTTAGCACATGCCAAAGCGCCAACTAGTATTGAGCCGCCTATGGTTGTATGTACAAGCTTGACTTTAAGCCAGTTTCCAATCCTTTCAGCTTTCTTAACGGGGACAAACTTTGGAATTATGAGCATCCTCTCGGTGGCTAGCGAATATACTCCTATGCTTGCACTTCCAAAGAGGCTTGCCAGATAAATTGCCAAGCTCAGTCTCCTTCAGCCAAATAAACAGTAACTTTTCCATCTCTATCTCTGGCGGCCCTCACACGTATTTTCCGCGGAGGTTTCTCTATGCCCCTCCTCCAAACTCTTTCATTTACCTCATTACTTATTATGAGCTTCTTAGGTTCGGCTTCCTCCTCCTCTTCGCCCTCTCTTTTTGCCTCCAGCCTCATATGCCTCTTGATGAAATCCCGTATTATTCTAATGGCTTTTGGCGCCCTCTTGTTTGGAGGCACAAGCCAAGCCTTACCAAGCGGTATAGTATAAAATCTTTCCTCCACGATTTCTTCTTCAATTTCCTCTTTCGGAGGCTTAACTTCTTCTTTAACCTCTTCTTCTAGCGGTTTTTCAGCTTCAGCCTCCTCTGATTCTTCCTTTAAAGCTTCTCCTCCTTTTGCCTCTTCGCTTATTTTTTCTTCTTCGCTTGTCTTTTCTTTGGCTTCTTCTGTCCTCATGCCTTTTCATCTCTTAAGCCTTTATTTTTCGGGTTCTCCAGTGCCTCCTTTTTGGATGCGTCCTAAATTTTCCGGCAGTTTTCGCTATAACCCATGTTGGAACAGCCCTTTTCTGTTTTCCAGCCTTCGCCAGTCGCCTCTTTTTTGCTGGAGGTTTGAATCTGGCCATGCTAAACCCTTCTTATCTTTATTTCACGCCTTTGACCTTGCAGCTGAATTAATATTTGTTTGAGCTGCTCGTCAGTTAGGGGTACTGGCAATTTCCCCATTTGAGCTAGCTGGATTAGCTGAAGCTCCAGTTGCGCTGTAAACTCTGGCTTGACAAGTTTCAGGTTTGCCAACCTCTGTCTCGCTTCAGGCGTCAGTATGCTTTTTAATATAGCTTGTTTTTGCATTTCGAGTTGCTGTTCCATTTGGGCTCTTCGTTGTTCTTCGGCTATCCTTCGCTGTAGTGCCAAAAGTTTTTTCTGGCGGAGTTCTTCAAGCTCTTCCTCTGACATTTCTACTCACTCTTTTGGTATTTCTCTAGCTCTGGTGTTTCCTTCAGCAAGTCCTTTTTCACTTCCTCAGCAATCTCTTCCAGAAGTTTTCTCCCTTCCTTAGTTATTCGTCTTCCCTTTTTCTGAAACTTTTCAACAAGCCCAGCGTTCTCAAGCTGTTGCAAAGCCTTCCTTATTATTGCTCCGCCCGCCTTGACGGCGTGTTCTGGTCTAACGCCGAAGTCTTTTCTGCCGCCGTATTCTGCGCGGAGCCTCTCTATTCCTAGCGGTCCATGAATATATATTTTCCGTAATAGCGAGGCGCATCGTACATACCACCAATCCGGATTGTCGGGTGGTCTCTGCGTGTGGGCGCCGGTTTTAACTATGCTCGCCCATGCTGGAGGTGTTACCTCATCAACGTTTTCCTTTAAATAGCTGGCTAGTTTTTGGATGAATTCTGGTGCTGGCACATCGTTTGGAGTTGGCAATTCCACTTTCTCCGGCGTTTTCCTTCAGTAATTCACCAAGCCCGATATAAAGGCTTTCACTCTTTAGGAACTTTTCTTCTACATTTGTAAAGGATGAAGGTATGTCCTCTAACCTCCACTAAGTCGGCATCTGTCTGCTTGGAAATTGCTGAGGCTATTTGACTAGCTTTTGCCTCTTGTAGGGCACTTTTTAAAATTTTGACTTTGACAATTTTTCTTTTATCAAGCTGCTTCTTAATCTCTTTAATCAACTTGTTAGAGATTTGCTTTTTACCAATCCAGATGGTGGGTTTCTCTTCGCCGAACTCGCTTTTAATGCGGTGTTTCATCCTACTGGTAAGTCTGCTCATTCCTTCTTCTTTCCTTTTAAGGGCATGCGCATATGTTTTCCACACTTTAAGCACGTGATAACCACGTGAGGTTCGCGCCGCTGCTTTATGCGGACACGACAGCTATCACCGGGCAAGATAAAGCTTTTGCAGTGGCGGCAAACCATGCGCCTATACTCTGTTGGAAGGCGAATTTTGGCTGCCATAGCCACGCGGCGGGCTATATCCACGTAACGCTGAGCCAAAAGCGGATCATCATGATAGGTTTCTTTGGCCAAACGGAAAAGGGTTTGAATTCGCTGTTTTGCTATGCGCCTTGTCGCCTCATCCATTTTTAACCAACACTATTGCCTTCCGCTGTAGAGCTGGTAAACTATGACCATTCTGGTTAGTGCGGGGGGTGGGATTCGAACCCACGGAGGCCTACGCCAGAGGATCTTAAGTCCTCCCCCTTATCTTAGGCTGGTCTTCGCCCCTAAACAGCCTATTTAGACCTGGCTCGGGTACCCCCGCCTCTGGCAAGTATTCAAAAAGGCTTTCCAAAGTTTAAGTTTTCCGTGTCAAGATACATTTAAGTTGAGATTGTTGTTATTTTTTATTTGAATGGGCGGGTAGCCTAGCAAGGATAGGGCGCAAGCCTCCTAACATACGAAGAAAGCTTGTGATCGTGGGTTCAAATCCCACCCCGCCCGCCACAATAATTTTGAGTTTAGCCCTTTACAACTGCTAGTGGTACAAGTCTTGCGACTTTTGTGGCTATGCCAACTTTGTGACTTACGTCAGCGACTATATCCACGTTTTTGTACGCGGGGTCTGCCTCTTCTGCTAATACAACTGCGCTTGCGGCTCTTACGGCTATCCCCCGCTGTTCAAGACTTCTTTTTATGTCTCCGCCATAAAATCTTCGTTTTGCGGCTGCTCGGCTTAACATTCTGCCCGCTCCGTGGGCTGTTGATCCGAAG
The DNA here is from genome assembly GCA_038868115.1 of Bathyarchaeia archaeon. Classification (GTDB taxonomy): domain Archaea; phylum Thermoproteota; class Bathyarchaeia; order Bathyarchaeales; family Bathycorpusculaceae; genus JAGTQI01. Next base: position 29,138 of record JAWBXA010000004.1, on the reverse strand, counting down.
CTTATTTCCATAGCTTTTTCAGTGCCGACCAAAACCCATGAGCTTGTTCCCATGCTTCCAGGTATTATTACTGGCTGCCCAACGCTTCTGTAGTCTGCTGGAATTTCCAGATGTCCAGGCGGAAAGGCTCTTGTGGCGCCTTTTCTGTGAACCCAAACTTTTCGTTGTTCACCATTAACTTTATGAGTTTCTATTTTTGCGATGTTATGCGCCACGTCATAAACAAGTTTTAAGCCGAGCTTTTCGGGGTCTTCTTTGAAAACTTGCTGGAAGCTTTGGCGGACCCAGTGCATTATTGCTTGCCTATTTGCAAAAGCATAGTTTACTGCGCATGCCATAGCCTCATAATAGTCTTCAGCTTCATTACTATTTCCGGGCGCACATGCAAGTTCTCGGTCTGGCAAAATTATTTTATATTTGTGGACAGCTCTCTCCATAACTCGCAAATAGTCAGAGCATATTTGGTGTCCGAAGCCTCTTGAACCGCAGTGAATCATGACAGTTACTTGTCCTTCATACTCTATTCCAAAGGCTTTGGCTGTTCGCTCATCATATATTTTGTCAACTTTTTGAATTTCTAAGAAGTGGTTTCCAGAGCCCAGCGTGCCTATTTGTGTTAGCCCTCTGTTCTTGGCAGTTGTAGAAACTTTATCAGGGTTGGCGTTTTTCATGCATCCTCGCTCTTCGCAGTGTTCTGCATCCTCATCCCAACCCAAACCCTGGTCTATAACCCACCGGACACCTTCCATCGCAAGCCTATCCAAGTCATGAATTGTTACCTTGAAGTCTTTTCTGCGGCTCCCAAGGCCGCAGGGCACGTTTTCAAAAATGGTGTTTGTCAACTGAACAAGTTTGGGTTTAATCTCCTGTTCTGGAAGGTTTGTTGTTAAAAGGCGTACGCCACAGTTTATGTCGTAGCCAACTCCGCCTGGACTGATTACGCCCTCGTTATAGTCTGTTGCCGCCACACCACCTATTGGAAAGCCGTAACCCTCATGCCCATCCGGCAAAGTTATAGAATACTTGTATATGCCTGGTAGGTAAGCAACGTTAGCACATTGCTCAAGGGTTCTATCTGTCTGCATTTTCTCAAGTAATGTTTTATCTGCAAAAATTATTCCTGGAACCCGCATTCCGGGTTTATATTTTGGAATACGCCAAGTGTAATCATTCACTTTTTCAAGAGGAACTTTTTCAGAGGGAGGTCTTCCCTCTCCTTCTTCACCCATAACTTTTCACCTTAAGCCTCTCTCAAGCAAGCGCTAAATATAAAGTATTTTGGCGTATAAACCCAGTAACTAAAATGGAAGCCCGAAATTCTTCACGAACTCCACTACGCCTAAAACGCTGGTTTTAAGCACTGTTTCGCTCAAAACTCTGTGAACTTGAATATATTCTAGGGCCTTTTTGACGGCTTCGTCATTTTCTGTGATTTGATGGCTAATTTTCTCTAAATCTTCACCTTTATCCAATAATTGTTTTGCAATGTTGGCCCAAAGCCTAAGCTGACCAGCATACATGTGAAGTTTTCCCGTGGCGTCTTTCGCTTTACCAAAATGTGTGTAGTATAAAACTGAAGGTTTAAGATCCGCCAACTTTTTCAGGGATGTCAAAGCCATGTCCAATCTGAAGGGTGGAGGTGTTGTTGGAACTATAACGTCTATATCGTTTAGATAAATTCCGGCGGCATCTCCCACGAATGCGCCTTTGCTTCGCGTCTCATGATAGCTCAGGTGATGAGAAGCATGCCCAAGAGTTTCCACAACTTGCAGTGCTATGCCCTTTCCAGCTAACTCTCCAAGGACCATCTGTGAACGTTGCCAAAGCTTTTCAGGATTTGCGAGATGTGGTGCCCCTTTTTCATGGACTATGACTTTTGCTTTTGGAAAATGCTTCACCAGAGTGCCGACGCCTCCACCATGGTCTAAGTGAACGTGTGAAATGGCAATGTAAGAAACGTCATCGGGTTTTATGCCTAAACTTGTTAAGCCACGAACAAGATTTTGGACAGAAGATATGGGCCCAGTTTCAACTATGGCTGTTTTCTCACCCATCAAAACATAGCTTGCAATAAAATGGCGTATCCCAACTACTTCAACGTCAATCATGAAGATATGTTCGTCTATCTTTGATATACTCACGCTTTTCCTAATTCCTTTTATTAAGTGAAGTTTAAAGCTTTGCTGTGCGCCTTAAACGTTTTTGTATAAAATAATTTTTAAAAGCCAATCCTAATTTATCATGATTTATGCTTATCAGAATTGTTCGAAACCTAATATCAGAAGAGGTTGTGAAAGGACTAAGAATTTTGAGCTTGAATTTAGAATGAGTTTGAAAGTTTGAAGAATTATTCCTCAAAGGAGTTTGCAAAATTTGTCAGAGCCCTTTAAGCGGCTGAATTCAGAGACAGCTATAAAGGATACTTGAAAGAAGGAACCTTAAAACTATATTGTTGAGGAAGTGAAAGAGTTTAAACTAGACCGGTGGCGGCTCTCACACCAAAAGGGGGGTCGAGTTGTTATGTCAGCTGGCAACTTTAAGGGTGGAACCAATAAACGATTTGGCTAAAATTTAGGCGCAACGCGGAAAATGTCTATAGGACTTGCAGGGGGCTCAGAAAATGGGTTTAGTTAAGCTGAACAAAAAAGAGAGTAAAACAGTAATCTATTGAATATAACAGGATATCACAGCAAACATTTTAATCTCACTTCTAAAATTTTACAAGACAAATTAAAGCGGAAGTTGAAAAGCGATGGTTAATCTTATAATTTTCGGCGCGCCGGGTTCAGGAAAAGGAACGTACGCGTCAAGACTAAAGGAAATACTTAACGTTGCAGTCATCGCCACAGGAGACCTTTTCCGAGAAATGATAAAAGAGGCTACACCGTTAGGAAGAAAAGTGAAAGCTTATGTAGAGAAGGGCTTACTTGTTCCAGATGACATAACCTTTGAAGTTTTAAAGGAGAACTTAGCTAAAATTCCAAAGGGCAAAGGCCTGATTTTGGATGGCTATCCTAGAACAACTGAGCAGGCCAAGGCTCTTGACGAGATAGCAAAAATAGACGCAATAATCCATCTCATAGTGCCTGACTGGATAATTATCGAACGCTTGTCCTCCAGAAGGATATGCAAAAACTGTGGAGCCATCTACAACCTACTCTTCTTAAAGCCAAAAAACGACATGGTTTGCGACCACTGTGGCGGACCATTATATCAACGTTCAGACGATAAACCCGAAGTGATTAAACAGCGTATAGAGGTTTACGAAAAGCAAACACAACCATTACTAGAATATTATAGAGAGAAAAAGGTTCCGTTTGTAGAAGTTAAGTGCGAAAAACTTGAAGCGCCACCAGAAATTATAGTCCAAGAGATTTTAAAAGGGTTGAAAAAGCTTGGTTTAGCTTAAATGTCAAGTATAAACTTCACAGTTGTCTTATCTGGCTCCTTAATTATTTCCATTTGATGGTATGTTATGGCTTTGACGCCGACTTTCTGAGGATGCTTTTCTGGGTTAAACTTCTCACCCCATATTTTGGCTTTAAGCCTAAAGCCATCTGCCGTTTTGCTTAATTCAAGTATTTTGAATTTTGAATATAGCGTTTCGTTAATCTCTGATTTAACGAGGAGTTCTTCGAGCCAGTTATAAAGCAAGGCATATTCATCTACCGCTTCAACTTCAACATAATCCTCAACTTCAGGGTTGACCTTCTCAATGTCTGTCATCACTTCAAACATGGCGGCAGCGGCGTTTTCAAAAGCTTCAGCTAGGTTTCCTCCGTGGGCAGCAATATATGCGTCTGCCATATGTTCAAGAAACTCAAAGTTTCTTTTCCTTGACATGGTCTGTCGATATTAGTAAAGCCTCATAATTTTAAATTGTTTTATGTTCAACAAATGAAGGGCTTGATGATTTTCTAGAAGAAGTAAGTCTCAGAAGTATTTTGGAATCTTTTGAATGGCTGCTGCTGTTAGCTTGACGGCGTTTTCAGCGTCTTTTAAGCTTAGTAAGGATGTTGGACTGTGAATGTAACGTGTTGGCACTGATATGACGCCGCTTGGGACGCCTTCCCTTGTTAGGGATATGCGGGCAGCATCCGTTGAGCCTTGCAAACCAGTTTCAAGCTGGTATGGAATCTTGTTTTCCTCCGCTACATCAACCAGCAACCGCAAAACTTTTGGATGGGTTATAAGCCCGTAGTCGGCAACGGTTATTGACGGGCCTTTCCGAAGCTTTAGGGGGGCTTCCACCTCTTTTACGCTTGGAACGTCGCCGGCTATGGTAACGTCTAGGGCTATACCCACGTCTGGGTATATGCCAAACGCCGCTGTTGTCGCCCCTCTTAAGCCTACTTCTTCCTGTACTGTTCCGACAGCGTAAACTGTGCATTCCGTCTCTTTGAGCTGTTTCATTGTTTCAATCATGACTGCACAGCCGACCCGGTCGTCGAAGGCTTTTCCTATGACTATGTCGTCGCTTATTTTGGCAAACTTTATGTCAAAACTTATCGGGTCTCCGATTTTTACGCCCATCTTTTTGGCTTCTTCTTGGTTTTCCGCCCCTATGTCTATGAAAAGCTCGTCGTAGGTTATGACCTTTTTTCGTTCCTCCTCCTTTTGTATGTGGGGAGGCTTGGAGCCAATTATTCCATGCAGGGGGCCTTTTTCCGTGTGCACTATCACTTTTTGGGCGAGCAGTATTCGATCGTCTATGCCCCCAATTTTTGTGAATTGGAGGAATCCCTCTTTTGAGATTGTTTTGACAAATAGTCCGATTTCGTCCATGTGAGCTGCTAGCATAACCTTCGGCGTGTCTCTTTTACCCTTTTTAACGCCTATAACATTTCCAAGCTTGTCTTCCTTAACCTCGTCTACATAGGGCTTTAGCATGTTCTTCATGAGTTTTCTGACTTCTTCCTCTCTTCCAGCCACTCCACAAGCGTTTGAGAGTTCTTCCAAAGTTTCTGCAAGAGTCACATTTTTCCTCCTTTTAAAGAGTTGTGTGAGAGTTCTAAAAGCTTTATATTAAACAGTTGTGGTATTAAAACCGCGTTTGAAACATGGATTTTAACTATCCGCCCTTAAAAGGATGAAAAGTCAACAGTTGGATAGTTCTGTAGGCGCATTAACGGCGCTAATCACACTCCTTATCAGCTCTTTTAGGCTAATGTCAAAACGGTTAATTATCGGTATCGGTATTTTTCAGTTTGAAAAGTAACAAAGCGAAGGGATTTGGTTGACAAAACTCGAGAAGTCTACTTTTATCATGTTGATTTCTGTCTGCGCTGTCTTCAATGTGATTTGCGACTCTCTAGTTGTTCCGCCAATTTTACCCTATTCCGGAGTTTGGTTAAGCTGGATTTTCATATCTGAATCGATAACTGGGATACTGCTTGGACCATGGGCTGGTTTTCTTTCAACCTTCATCGGGGTTATGATTGGGCACCTCATAAATTACATTGATGTATACGAGTTTCTTTTCACCCTTGGCGCTCCTCTCGGAGCTATGATTTCAGCACTCGCTTTCAGAAAAAGATGGAGCATAGTTTTAATATATTACCTAGCCCTTTTAGGAGGTTTTTTCACGGCGCCAGTTTCTTGGAAGCTTCCATTTTGGGGGATGTGGGATGTCTACTTAGCTTTTGCCACTTTACTTTTCTTGGCGGTTATTACGTCAAGGTGGAAAAGTTTGTGGAATATCGACTCCAAAAAGCGTTTGATCTATATTCTCACCTTAAGCGTGTTTATAGGCTTAGAGGCGGATGTTCTCTTTCGCGTTTTCATTTTTGTGCCGTGCCAAACCTACAATTTATTTTACGGCATCGAAGTCAGCGGGCTTCAAGCCATATGGGCGCTAGGGGCTGTTGAAACTCCAATAAAAGTGGGCTTGTCCGCTGTTATAACATCCATACTAGGTCCACCAATAATTGATGCCGTGCGTAAATTAAAATTGCCCGTTTTAGAGTGGTTGTAGCTTACTGTAAATCGCCTTGGCTAGGTCGCTGGCCTTTTGTATGGATGTTTCTCGGCTTTTCCCTTCAGCTAAAACTGAGCATAAAGGTTCGCTCTTTTCAATTATGCTTTGAGGAGGGGGAATGTTCCGCACTCCTTCTAAATTTGTAAGGTCTGGAACCACGGCGCGCCTAGGAGCATATAAGATGAGACGTGTGCAAAAATTTGAGGGTGGCTTTATTGTTGGTAGTTCATTATGTAGGCAAGCTTTGACATGGGCATCAACAAGGTTTATTCCTAAAACCTTCTCGACACAGCCTAAAGTTCCCTGAAACCGCGGATTCACCTCTATTACATATGGTGTTCCATCTTCTGAAACGACAATGTCAATGCCATTCGAACCTATAAGACCAAAGTGCAAGGCAATTTTTTCGGCTATAAATTGACATTTCTCGAGAAGTGATTCAGTCGTTTGGAGAGGCACAATATTGCCACAAAAGCCAAAAGGTTCCTCTTGAAAAACTGACGGCAGTCCTAACAGTTGCTCATTAATGGACAAAATCTTAACCTCCTTTTTATTGGCCAAAAGGGATATGCTTGCATGAACGCCCCTAACTAGTTTTTGAACAACAACTCTGCCAGCCGTTTTAAACGCTGATGAGAAAGCTTCCGCCAATTGTGAAGGATTCAACGCAACTCTTATTCCTATTCCTCCAAAGCCACCGGCCGGTTTGAGGATAACCGGATACCCAATCTTAGCGGCGGCTTCTTTTGCCTCCCAAAAGCTTTTAATGACAGCTGTTTCAGGGTGAGGGATTCCTAGCGCTTTGAGTTCTTTAAAGAATCTCTGCTTTTCGCGAACATTTTTAATATTTTTAGGCGAGTTCCCCAATATTGGCACTATGTTATTCAGCTCGTAAAGGATGTCGATCTGGTCGTCGAAACCTGAAGAAAGTAAAATTGCATCCACGTGATGCTTCTTCACAAAATTTTTTGCCAGATTAAAGAGAGCTTGCGGATTAAATGAGACGTTCTTTAGTTTTTTATCTTTGTAATTTTTTAACGTGGACTCGTAATCGTCGCAAAACCATTTTAAATCGATGTCATCAAAATAGTCAACGGCATAGACGTTATAACCCGCGCTTTTTGCAGAAGCAGCAATAAAAGTTGTGTCTATACCAATAACTAATAAGCTCGGTGTGCTTGCGGTCGTCGATGGCAGATCCATTTTTCAGACGTGGCGAAATAAACTTATGCTGGCGGCGGAGGTGGTTGCTGTTTTTTGAGTTCTAGATATTCTGTTATCATCAAAACGCCTTCAACTATCAGAAATATGCCAACTATTATGTTAAGAGATTTTTCCCATGCCAGCACTATTATGCCGAAGATTATACATAGAATGGCTAAAACCGGCTTAGAAACTGTTATCCCTATCTTCTTTAAACTTTTCTCAATAACTTCTGTCATTTTCCCACCTCTAGAAAACTTTTGTAATCGCTTCCTAGTTTATATATTTTAAAGCGGTCCAGCTGTTATTCAAATGTTGAGAGGGTGTTATGCAGCAATTTTTAAACGCTTAAGGTGTATTTAGAACAAAAGGAGAGAGGTTGGAAAACTTGGCAAGACGGTTTAAAACAGTTTTTATTTTTCTAGACGCCGACAAACATGCAAGCCCCTTTGATATTTTGGCAACAATAGATGTTCTGCCTGAAGCCGTCGTTTTAAAATATGAAAACGTCACCGTAGAAGATGCTGAAAAGCTCGTCTATGACGCCATGTTCCCTCGTGGTCCTGAGGGCGCAAAGCATACTAAGATTTTCATTAATGGGCGCAACTTTGAACTGACAAACGAGATTTTAGAGAGGATAAAAAAGTGCATGTTTCCGCCTTTTGAGTTAAGCGTAATGATAGATCCAAGAGGCGCCTATACAACTGCTTCGGCCGCTGTTGCAAAAACCCTCGAAGCTTCTATGGTTAAGGGCTTCGGAAATCTTGAAGGGAAAACAGTCACAGTCTTAGCTGGAACTGGACCAGTGGGGCAAACAGCGGCAAGGATTTATGCTTCTGAAAAGGCGAAAGTTATTATCACGTCAAGAGACCTTAAGAGATCTACAGTGGTGGCTGAAAAAATAAATGAAGAATTTAAAGAGGAAAGAGCGAAGGGTGTCGAAGCCAAAACTCCGGAGGAAGTTGGGGCAGCTATAAAAGGTGCTGAAATAGTTCTTGCAACTGGAGCCGCCGGCATTCAGCTTCTATCATTGAATACGCTTAAGGAGTATGGAAGGAACTGCAAAATCGTGGCCGACATTAACGCTATTCCACCTTTGGGCGTTGAAGGTTTAAAGCCTACATGGGACATAAAGGAAATAATTCCAAACGTTTTTGGCATAGGCGCCCTTGCTATAGGTGCCCTAAAAAGCGCGATAGAAGCCAAAATGATTAAGATGGTTGCAGAAGAGCCGAAAGGAATCTTTGACTACAAAATCGCCTATCAAATAGCCAAAGAAGTTGTTACTAAAAAGCTGGAAAGCGTAAAAGGCAAAACTTCATCAGAGCCACATTGGCTTCCCTAAGGGAGTCATGTTAACATGATGTTTAAACTGTTCATTAAGGTAAAAAAGCCTTAAATTAAATCTAAAAATATCACAAGGCTGGGCTGAAACAATGCAATGTATGACAAAAATCGAGATGACTGGTTACGACGAGAAAGATAAGTTTGGGCCATGCTTTGTGGTGAAATCTTCAACCGGGCACGCTGTAAAAATCGCTGATACCTTTGCCGAGGTGTTTCCTTTATGGGCTGGAAGAGTGCTTGTCACGGCGGACAGCGAAAAATGGGCTTTAACTGCGGCTGAGGTGGCAACAGGCTTTGCAACAAGCGTCATTATGGCTCCCGCCGAGGCTGGAGTTGAAGGGCTAGTTTCAGGAGAAAAAACTCCTGATGGAAGGGTGGGCGCCTTAATTCAAATCTATAATCGGAATCGTTTTGATCTTAAGAATCAACTGGTTTTACGCGTTGGACAATGCATAATGACTTGCCCGACAACGGCGGCTTTTGACGGTTTGCCAGAAGCGAAAAGAAGGGTGAAAGTTGGGCGAAGCATCCGCTATTTTGGTGATGGCTTCCAGAAGAAAGGCATTATTGGTGGCAGAAAAGTTTGGAGAATCCCGGTTATGGAAGGTGAGTTCATAGTGGAAGACTCTTTCGGCGTTGTAGAGGCTGTAGCTGGGGGAAACTTTCTTATACTGGCAAAGGACAAAAATTTGGGACTGCATGCTGCGGAAGAAGCTGTAAAAGCGATAAAGAACGCCGCAAGTGGGGTTATAATGCCTTTTCCAGGCGGAGTTTGCCGATCCGGCTCTAAGGCCGGCTCCTTAAAATATAAGCTTAAGGCTTCGACAAACCATACCTTCTGTCCAACGCTGAAAAAAGTTGTGGAAGATTCTCAGCTGCCAGAAGACGTCAACGCTGTCTATGAGATAGTCATTAACGGCTTGACACTTGAAGCTGTTAAGAAGGCTATGGGCGAAGGCATAAAAGCGGCTGTAAACGTTCCAGGCGTCTTGCGAATTTCGGCTGGCAACTACGGCGGGAAACTTGGACCATATAAGATTTTTCTGAAAGAAGTTCTAGGCTTGTCCTAACCTTTATTTGTCCAACATTTTTATCTGGCTGTTGCTATGTAGCCTTATAGCATTAAACTTTGAGTGAAAAATTTGAGCGCTCCTAAAAGAAGGACGTCCCTCGAAATCTTCAGGTTAAAAAAGATACTGAACATGCTAGCCAATAAAGAGGGACGAGGAACAGAACTTATTTCGCTTTACATTCCGCCTGGGAAGCAGATAAGCGAAGTTATGAATATGCTCAGAGAGGAGTACGGCACCGCGTCAAACATAAAATCCACAACAACCCGGAAAAACGTTCAGGACGCCATTGTCAAAGTTCAGCAGCGCCTAAAACTTTTCAAAGAAACCCCGGAAAACGGGCTTGTAATATTTTGTGGGGCAGTCCCCCAAAATGGTGCCGGAAGCGAAAAAATTGAGACATACGTGATTATACCACCGGAACCCATAAACATATACCTTTACAGATGCAACTCCCGCTTCCATACAGAACATTTACAAGAGCTTTTGCGAGAAAAAGAAACTTATGGCATTCTTCTGATAGACGCGACAGCCGCAACCCTTGCAACACTGCAAGGTCGAAGACTCGAAATAGTTAAGGAGGTGACATCCGGTGTTCCAGGGAAAACTCGTGCTGGGGGACAATCTGCCAGAAGGTTTGAAAGGCTTAGGGAAATGCGCCTACAGGAGTATTTTAGGCGTGTAGGCGAGCACGCAAACGAGGTTTTTCTTTCAATAGAGAATTTGAAGGGCATAATAATTGGCGGTCCCGGGCCCACTAAATACGACTTTGAAAAGGGCGATTACCTACACTACCAGCTGAAAGAGAAAATCATTGACACTGTTGACACGGCTTATATTGACGAGCAAGGGGTAAAAGAAATTGTAGATAAGGCGCCGGAGATTATGAGGAAAATTCGCTACATAGAAGAGCGGCAAATAATCCAGCAGTTCCTATACGAAATTGGTCACGACACGGGTTTCGCCACTTATGGAGAAGAAGCTGTTAGGAAAGCTCTAGAAGCAGGTGCCGTTAAAACCCTACTACTTTCGGAAGGTCTTGACATTGCCCGAGTTAAAGTCAAATGCAGCACATGTGGCCACGAGGAGCAGCAAACTGTTAAGGGCCCCATGCTAACAAATTTTGAACAAAGCCTTATTGGAAAACCATGTCCAAAATGTAAAGCCCCATCATTAAGCGTTGTTGAAAAACAGGAGTTGATAGAAAACTTTGCTCAATTAGCCGAATGCATAAACACTGACGTCGAAATAATCTCGGAGGAAACCGAAGAGGGACAGATGCTGAAAAAATCTTTTGGAGGAATTGCCGCTATCCTACGCTTTAGACTGCAAGAATAATTCGCTATAAGCAACATAGACCTTAGGGGTCTCCCCAAACCTTGTATATCCATTTGTATGTTCCATTATCTCGCAGCGTCCATGCGTCACATCCTACCTGCCCATATACCCACTGGTTGGCGTCCTCATCCCAATAATACCAGAACCAATACTTCCATTCGGAAGGCGATGACGCTACACCATTAATTGTTTTCATCAAAACATGTCCAGGCTCCATTGCTGGATAATAGTCATACTCTATTTGGGCTACTTGCTGTGTTAGGTCGAAAAGAGACATGCCGGGACTCACAGAAATATTATACCATGTTGTGGTGCCATTTCCATAGTCGATGCAAAGGTTTACCTTTATTGTGGTGTTTTCACCTATTAAGTTCTCAAGCTCTTTTGCCACTATGCTTCTCAAAAGTCCATTGAACTCCATGAGCAAAGGCTCAAATTCCGCCTTTGTAACAGTCTCTTTTTCCTTGAGTTCTTGAATTGCGTTCATTAGACTTTTATATGCCTCTTTTAATTCTGGAGAACCGTTAATGATTGCTGTATAGTTATTGCCAAGATTAGAAAGTAGTCGAGCATATTTTTCGACAAATACAGAATAATTCTCTCCCATAAACATGTAATATTCCCCAAGCAGAGCATTGTAATCTCTCATGAGGAGGTCCTGCCTTTCTAGTGCTCCCTTATAACCCTCAGCAATTTCCAGCAGTAACCGCCCTTTTTCACTAGCCTCTTTTTGATATCTATCCACTTCTAAATACTGATATGCTGCAAGACCTGACGTGATCAATGCCCAAACAAGCGTCGCTAAAACTATCAAGATTAGTGTTCTTTTTTCAACCATATTTGCTCACCATCAACATTTTGTTTGCGGCCTTAATTATAGGGAAGAACGTAACTCCAAATACTGCCGCGTTTGATACAACGTGAATTATAGAAAATGGTGTGCCATATGCCAGCGCAATCAGTAGGGCCACATTAAAGGGCACGCCCGTAATCGTTTGGAAAATTGCGTATCCCAAATTTGTTATCAAGTCATAGAGCACTGTTAAAAAAGCTCCCAGAACGGCTAACTCAACACAGAATTCTGCCGAAAAGCGTTCATAAGCGAATCTTCTATAAAACCCTCCAGCTAAACCTATTAAGGCCATACCCGCCATTTGAAAGGGCATATTCAAACCAGCAAAACCCCACGGGGAAAGAAAGCCATTAATAAGCATCACAAAAGCTCCAAATAACCCTCCAATAATAGAGCCAAAAATGAAGCCTGTGAGAAATGTAAAGAGTGAAGTAAATTCCACGTTTGGTGGTCTCGGAGAGATTTGTATAGCTAGACAAAGAACTGCCAAGACGCTTATGAGGGCTATTGTTAGCGTTTTGTTGCGTTTCACACTGGATGGATTATCCATCCAAGAATATAAAATTTGTGTGTCAAAAACCCTCTTTCAATATTAGAGGAGAAGTGATGGACCGGGCGGGATTCGAACCCGCGACCTCAGCGATGCCAACGCTGCGATCATTCCAGGCTGATCTACCGGCCCAAGATGTAAACGTTGCGAGACGTTTATTAAGGATTTTGCTGTCGGAATAGTTTAATACTTTAGACTGTATCCATTGTCTGGAGGTCGCTGAGTTTGGCTGGAATTGTTCTTGTTAGGGATATCATGTCGAAGAACGTTCGTGTTGTGCGTCCAGACTCAAGTGCCAAAGAAGTTGTTGCTACGATGAACAAGTTTGATATAGGTTCTGTTGTGGTTGTTCAAGGCGGGAGACCAGTTGGGATAATTACTGAGCGGGATATTTTAAAGAGGATTGTTGAGCCTTGTTTGGCGCCGGAAACTTTGTCAGCTAGGCAGATTATGACAAGCCCTGTGGTAACAATTGATGAGAATGCGAGCATAAATGAGGCTGCTAAGCTAATGGCGAAGAAAGGCATTAAGCGGCTCCTTGTTACAAGAAATAACGACGAGCTTGTGGGCATTATCACTTTCACCGACATTGTGACAAAGGTTCCAGACATGCTCAGCATATTGGAGGAACTTGTAAGACCTCACAGTCGCAAATATTAGCGTTAAGCCCAATCAGTGGAAGAGGAAAATCTGTTGAGGGTTCTAGAGATAAACCTAAAAAAGGGCTTTGTAAAGGTTATTCCAGAAACTTTTGATGACTTGTGGCATCTCTATAACATCATCTATAAGGGCGACGAGGTTTACGCCTACACATCGCGAGAGATAAAACAGGAAGAGAGATACTCTAGGGGGAAGCATGGCGAAAGAGTTTCAGTTTTTCTGGGCGTGAAAGTGGAAAAGGTTGCTTGGGACAGGCTCCTTAGAAGGCTTAGGATTCATGGGATAATATGCCACGCACCGGAAATAATTCCGACAGGCGCACATCACACGTTAAATATTAAATTGAATTCGCCAGTAACTATTGTGAAGGAGAAGTGGGTGAACCACCAACTTGAAAGATTAGAAACAGCTAGAAAAACTTCTGGAAAGTCAATAATAATTGTGGCGATAGATGATGAGGGCTTTGTAATAGCCACAACAACCCAGTACGGTGTTGAAGTAAAAGTTGAGGAACGGACAAGGCTTCCGGGAAAACTTGAGGCTGAAAAAAGAAACATGGCGATCAAAGAGTTCTTCCAAAGCGCGTTCAACAATCTGCGCCAAATATGGAGCGAAACCCGCAGCCCAATCGCCATAATAGGTGTAGGCTTCATAAAAAACGACTTCGCAAAGTTTTTGGAGAAAGAAGACCCAGAAATGGCAAGATCGGTTGCCGACATAAAAAGCGTAAACAATAGTGGCGTTGCAGGCATTTATGAGGCTATTCGCTCAGGAGTCCTAATAAAGACCATAAAAAATTTGAGAATTGCTGAGGAAACCGAAGTTGTTGAGGAAATTTTGAAAAGGCTTGGCAAAGACGAGCGAACAGTGGTTTACGGTTTAGATGCAGTCCGTAAGGCCTCAGAGTATGGAGCTGTTGATGTACTTGTTTTGGCTGACACAGCATTGCGTGAAGCGGAGGATGAGGAGCGCCTTTCTTTGGAGCGTTTAATGAAGGCCGTAGAGCTGAAAGGAGGGAAAGTTATGGTTGTAAGCACAGAACACGAGGCTGGAGCAAAACTTATCGCCTTAGGAGGGGTGGCCGCTCTTCTAAGGTTTGCGCCGCCAACGCAGTCAGCTTAAACTATTTTTAGTCTCCTTCTGATGGCTGGATTTTCTTCTGCCAATTTTTTTAAAGCTAACTCGAAGGTTTCGCCCTCAGCTAACTCCTTTTCTAGGAAAACACCAGTTCTGCCTACTTCGTCCCTTCTCAGAAGGGCATGAACTCTATCAAGAACAGTTTCCACAGAAATTTTCAAAGCTTTGGCAACATGCTCTTCTCGGCCGATGATCCCACTTTCTTTGTGTCCTTTCTCAGTGGGCTCAATAAGCATTAGACGTTTATCCACACCGGCAACCCGCACTCCAGCCTTCAAAGCTTCAAGTGTTGCTTCGCCGCCGAACTTGTAAAATTCCCTTTCAATCTTGCGCATATTCATCAATGGAAATGAGACGCTGGTTCTCTCATCAATTTCTATGTAACCTTTCATTGCATATGTAGGCGTTGCTTGCACAACGAGTCGCCTGTTTATCGTTATTCCCGCCCGTTCAAGGGCTGTTTCGATTAAAAAAGATGATGGCGGATGCGGTATGAAAACGTCAACATCGCTTTTCTCTGTCACATCTCCTCTTGCAATGCTGCCGTGGGTTATAGCTTCTATGTTAAACTTTGCAAGCGCCTCCATCAACCGTAAAGCCTTTACCCTAAGCTTCTCAAGCAACGCCCAATGTTCAGTGCTGTAAACGACCTCTAGAACCTCTGAAAGCTTTGAAGGTTTCTTAGCCATTGCATTTAACCATTGGATATTTATCCTTGGAAGCTATTCTGTGTTTAAGAATTGTTAAAATTTTGCTTTTGAAAAGTATTTCCTTAGAAACTTCACAGTGCTTGGAAGACTGATTAAAGTGAAGAATGCTAGAGGCGAAGCGCTCTGCGGCATTTGTAAACGAAAGGAAGCCTTTTTCTTTAGGCCATATTCTGGTGAGAAACTGTGTAACAGTTGCTTTGTCAAATCAATTGAGAACAAAGTTAGAGCCACCATAACCAAATATGGCATGTTTAAGTTTGACGATAAAATAGCTGTGGCTGTTTCAGGCGGAAAGGACAGTGTGAGCCTCCTGCACATTTTGTTCAAAATAGAGCGAGACTATCCGAAGGCTTCGCTTGTTGCGGTCTCTGTGGATGAAGGAATTGCTGGGTACAGGGACGAAGCGCTAAAAATTGCTGAGGAAAACTGTAGAAAACTTGGTGTGGCGCATTACATAATTTCCTTCAAAGAACTTTATGGTTTTACACTTGACGAGATATTTGAAAGGTTGAAAGGTAAAAATGAAGGCGAATTATCGCCGTGTGCTTACTGTGGTGTTTTGAGAAGGAAAGCATTAAACATAATTGCGAGAAAGGTTGATGCGGATAAGCTTGCAACAGCCCACACGTTAGATGATGAGGTCCAAACGGTTCTGCTTAACATGCTTCACGGCGATCCCTTTCGGATGGCTAGAGAAAAACCGGTGACAGATGAAACCCATCCAAAACTTGTGGTGCGGGTAAAGCCCTTCTGCGAAATTCCGGAAAAGGAAACAGCACTCTACGCCTATATTAAAAAGGTAAAGTTTCAAAGCATTCCATGCCCGTATGCCCAAGAAGCACTGCGGAACGATGTGCGAAACTTTCTGAATAGAATGGAGGAAAAACACGCCGGCATAAAATACACAATTTTTAAGGCGGCAGGAAAACTTAGACCAGCTATAGAAAAGATTGGAAAGACGGGAATTTTGGGGGAATGCAGTGCATGCGGGGAGCCAACAACGCAAATATTGTGCAAGGCTTGTGAAATGCTCCAGAAAGTTAGGGGTTAAAACCGATACTCTAATAAGTTTAGGCTTTAACCATTGAGGATCGATGAACGATTTAGTTGCAATTTTGGCATCAGTAACAGCCGTAAGCCTCATTGCCTTTGTAGGAATAATCTTCATCGGATTAAAAGAGGATAAACTAAAACATCTAACAATGGTTTTGGTGGGCTTTGCCTCCGGCACCCTCATCGGCGGGGCATTTCTTCATTTACTTCCAGAATCCATGACGCCTGAAAATGATACAATAACCGCCTTATGGTGCGTTATAGTTGGGATAATCTCATTTTTTGCGTTAGAAAAGTTCCTTTACTGGCGTCACTGCCACGAAAAGAGGTGTCCAACTCATACTTTCGTTTACCTAAATCTTCTTGGAGACGGAATTCACAACTTTATCGATGGAATGGTTATAGCCGCAACCTTTATGATTAGCTTTGAGCTGGGCTTTGCCACCACTTTAGCTGTGATTTTCCATGAAGTTCCCCAGGAAATAGGCGACTTCGGCGTTCTGGTCTACGGAGGATTAAGCAGGAGAAAAGCATTAACCTATAATTTCGTTTCAGCAGTGACGGCTATTCTTGGGGCGCTGGCAACATACTTTCTGGCTTGCCTTAGAAGCATAGAAACTCTGCTAGTCCCTTTCGCTGCTGGTGGCTTCATTTACATAGCGGCCACAGACCTTATGCCAGAACTTCATAAAAAGCCGCATGCTGTAGAGTCGATTATTCAACTTTTTGTTATTCTTCTTGGAATAGGATTGATGGCTCTCCTTAAAATGGTCTTTGAAGCCTAGCCTTTCCATGTTTTGCAGTTCTCTCCTTTAACTTGCGCAGCATCATTAATGCTGCATCAGCTTTTTCGGCGGAGGCAACTCTTCGAGCCTTCTCCAGCAAAACTCTTGAACCGCAGTAAGGGCAAGTTCTTGACTTTTGACTTGCTTTAGCAAGAAGGTAGCCTCTGCATTTACTACAGGTAACAATGATGTAGTTTGTCAATGCCTGCTCGCTCCGAAAACCTTTTCACTAAACTAGTAAATAACGCTTAATGCAAGAGGATTCCGATGAGCAGCGAAGAAACAAAGCTGGAAGAACCATCTGACTTAAAACAATCGGTAATACAATACTTCAGAAAGAAAGGCTACAAAGTAGAGGAAAATGTCAGCCTTGAGGGTTATAGGGGTATACCCCGAAACTTTGACCTTATAATTCAGAAAGGGCACCTAACACAAGGCGTTTGGATAAAAGACTGGAAAAGAACGATAGGCATAAACGTCATAATAAACCTTGACAAAGCCTCAGAAGAGGTGGGATTGCCCAACCCTGTCATAATTGGAGAAAAATTCAGTGACCATGCAAAAGCCTACGCAAACAGGCGAAAAATAATGATTTTAACGACAAGGCAAATTTTACAGAGTTTAAAAGCATAAAGACAAGGCATTGAGCTTTCCTTAAATCCTCAAATACTCATTTAATAGCCCTTCGCTTTCCAGTTTTCCAAGCCAATCAACTATGCCTACACGGCACTTTTTAAAACCGTTTAAAATCGACAGAATATCTTCAACAGCGTCCTCGACGCTTTTATCGGTAACATCGATTTCACAGACCTTTTCTTTCCCATACGTGTCTAATGCATTGACCAAGCAGACATCTAAGATCTCAGAAGCCAGATTCTCCCATAACTTATTGCCGGAAAACCCGGCTTTTTCCATAAAACCTCGTAGCTCAACTGGGTCGCGTCGCAAAACAAAAGCGCGTGTTACCAGCTTTCTTGGAACTACATCTGCAGCGTAATGCCCATCTATGACAACGCTTTGTTCGCCCGCCTTTTCTATCAGCTTGATTACAACTTTTTTTAAGCGGTTTTCATCAACTATTAAGGAGCCGCCTCTCTTTTCATCTACACCTATAACAAGGTTATTTTTCGTAGCAAGTTCCGTTAAGTTCACATAAACAGCGCCAAGCCTTACAGCAAGCAAACGTGCCACGGAGGTTTTCCCAACACAAGGGGTCCCGGTGATTAGTATGACAAACTTACCCAAAGCAGACACCTGTCATCATTAGCATAAACACTTTACAACGAAATAAATCTTCCAAAACTTTTATTGCACAGCTTGATGCATGAAATCTTAGGGCTGGCGAGTTGGCGCGTGGCTTTCGAGCTGAACATCATGAAGCTTGAGGAAACTCCGCCCATATGTAGAAGTGCAACGCCGCAAGGCGTAAGGCGAGAGCCTTGGCAACGGAGCAGAAACGAAACGTCCACCCAGACAGGTGCCAATGAGGCATGCTAAGTTGTCGAGAATGCTGGGTGGAAACGGTGAAACGGCCGTCCTGCACGTGGAAAGGGCAAACAAGCGCTGATGAAGCTTCTACCAGAAGCGCAGGTAGCCCGATTAGCCGGATGCCACATAAAACAGAAGGCGGGTTACAGCCAACACGCCAGCCCTATAAATAACACACCAGCCCCCTACTTGCGTTTTCTGAAATTTTAACGCCTTTCATGTAGGTGACGTATTCAAAGCCTGCCTCCAGTAGGGTGCACGCCTCTTTTAGGTCGTGGGCGACTTTGACATGGTATTCGTCATTTGTTACTTGGAACATCGCTTGCTCAATGTTTATTATGTTGAGTTTTATGGCAGTTTTAATATTGCAGTTTTTCTGTTAACGTTTCCTGACAGAGCATAATTATTGCAACAGAACAGGCAAGCCTACAATGAGATTCGTGAAATGTCGAATGCTTTAATGTTGATGTCAGACAATGCTGAAGACAAAGCCTTTGAGCTTATTGCAAGATTTCAGCCCGTGGCTTCAGATTTAAGGGCCATCAAGTCTTACATGAAAATCGCCTACGACTTCGCCCGCTTTGGAAGATACGCCCTCGACATGTCCTACACAAATCAAAAATTAGGCGGAATAAGAAACTGCGAGACATGGATTATTTCGCATATCAAAGAGATGAGTGAAAAAGCATTAGAAATGGTTAATTTAAGCATAACCTCCCTTAGAAGTCATGACGCTAAACTTGCTAAAAGAGTAGCGGAGACGGAAAGAGAGATAGATAAAATGTATTTTGGCTTCCTTGACAAACTAATCGAAAAAGCAGACACTACAACGAAGTGCATAATCTCCAGCGTTTTAATAGTAAGGTATCTTGAAAGAATAGCCGACCACGCAACCTACATCTGTGAATCAATAATTTATATTGCAACAGGGCGGAAGGTGATCTTGAGGTGAAGGAAACTATTCACGGTTTAAAAAATGCAGAAAAACCGCCTAGAAATACTTCGAGGCACCCAAATACCGCAAGAGTTAACCAAGAATGCACTTGACATGACCTTAGCCCTAGTTGAGTGTGCTTATGCATTAC
The DNA here is from genome assembly GCA_038868115.1 of Bathyarchaeia archaeon. Taxonomy (GTDB): domain Archaea; phylum Thermoproteota; class Bathyarchaeia; order Bathyarchaeales; family Bathycorpusculaceae; genus JAGTQI01. The sequence goes on along the minus strand of JAWBXA010000004.1, from coordinate 9,882 downwards.
GCATAAGCATAGAAAATTTTTTCAGCTCCAATCGAAGCTGTAAAAAGCATAGCAAAAGTCGAAGAAATCAAAAACAAAATTGACAAAGAATACATAAACATGAAAAGATTGCTCATCAAACATGGAGAGCAAATGAACACCGGTGCCATCATAATATTTGATGACTTAATAGAATTTATAGAACAAGCATCAGACATGTCCGCAGACACAGCGGATTACATCATAACACTTTCGAGCAAAGAATGAAATTAAATACATTATTTCTCCTCCATGCTGTTGGTCATCGCTAACAGAAATTTTGTCTAAGGCTTTCATATTCAGAAATGTTTTTGATGCGATTTGGGTTATTCAGCGGGAATGGAAGCGTTTCAACAACAGTTTTTGTAATTTCGTGAACAAGGTATCTGCCTTTGTTTGTTACATCGAAGCCTTTGACATATCCTGTTGCCCTCAAAATCTGAAGCACTGTTTTTACGTTTAAAGGCAATTTGTTGCACACTTCTTGATTTAATTTTAGTTTATAAAGTTCGTGAGCAAATGCACGCCATGCTTTAGCGTTTTTATCAAGCTCTGAGTAAAATGCTAGCCTTTTGCTGTTCTTAAGCATGTGAAGGTATAGTTCGATTGGTGGGTTGACCGTTTGGACGTTTCCGATTGTGCTAAAAGCCGCTGGGCCTAAACCAAAATAATCGCATACAAGCTCGTCTTTTGCTGAATCATATATGCGGTGACTTTTGGCAAACACCCATACACTATCTCTTTTATACCCGTTTTCCTTTAGGATATCCCATGCACTCTCAATGGTTCTAAACATGCTTAAAGAGTCTGCACCCGGTTCAGCCATGACCCCTGGAATCAAAAGATATGGATAAATGGTCACCTGATCCGGTCCTATGTCTGCAATGGTTTCTATATCTTTCAGGCACCCTTCAAGGCTTTGCTTAGGCAACCCTACCATCAAATCAATGTTAACCGAAATTCCAATTTTCTGAGCCACGTCTACAATTCTGTCAACTAAACGTTCATTGGCTTTCGCCCTTCTTACAGCCTTAAGAGCATCGAACTGAAAAGTTTCAACTCCCATGCTTATTTTTGTAACACCTGCATTTCCAACTTTTTCAAGATATTCCGGCGTGAATTCAAATGGGTTTCCTTCCATCCCCACGTCTTTAAGCTCCATAAACTCCATGACGTATGCCAAAAGTTCACATACTTCGTCAGCCTTTAACAGGTTTGGCGTTCCACCTCCAATGTAGAGCCAGTCTGCACTTCCCTTCAAGCCACGCAATTTGGCTTCACTTTTAACGCCTTCAATGTACTTCTTTTTCAGCTTCTCATCGTAGAGGACTTTGTAAAAGGGGCAAAAAGAGCAGAACATTCTGCAGAAAGGCACATGAAGATACACGCCGAATTTTGGTCCATTAAAATCTAGCTCTTGCCAGTCCAATGGTCTAAACGTGAAATTAATCTTTGAAAAGCTTCTGGAAAGCATGTATTTTGCTATGACTGGAATCATGGTAATACCTTTTAACAAAAAAGTATTACCACTATAAAAACTCTACGCGACGATTTTTCAGTTAAGTGGTCGTATTTGGTTAGTCGTTGCTAGATGCTGTTCTGCATCGTGGTGGTGTTAGCTGTGGTTCTGCTTGTTCTATATATAAGTTCGTCTTCAGCTTTCTCTGCTTCTGATATTATATAGGCCTTTTGTTGTTCTGGTGTTGCGTGATTTATTCAAAAGCTCTGTTATAACGGTTAACCTTGTGGTTGCTTGAGAACGCGGCTGAAAGCCAACCATTAACGAGTGGAGCTGTATGGGTTTTCCTTTAAAGTTACCAGCAAATTTTTGGCGATTTTGAGTAACTAAGCGTGCGCAGTTTCGCAAATCAAGTGTATTGAATCGTGAGAAGTAATATTTAAATCAAAAGCAGACATATTTTTAACTTGAAGCCAGAGGGAACGCATTGTCACAAAACAAACAAAGATTAGATAAAGAACCGGTGGCGGTTGTTAGTTTCGGTTACCAGGGCGGAAGAAGGAAGCAAGGCAACGCTGTGTATGTGACTGAAGAGCAGACAAAAACGGAGGTAAAGGATACAAGAATATCAGTTTCAATAATGAAAACAGCCGAGGTTGAAGATTACACCGTTGCTGAGCTGAGGAAGAAGTATCGCATAGATAAGTATGACCTTCATCCCGGATATGTTTTTCCAGAGTCGGTGCGTATCCTCATACCGAAAAATACTCCAGAATACGTGGATAGAGGCTTCAACTATGTTGAAAGGATAGTTCGTGCTCTGTACTATTTTAAGCAGTGCGCCCTTGTTGGTCCCAGCGGAACTGGAAAAACACATGTAGTTTATTTAATTGCTGAGTTATGCGGGCTTCCTATTTGGGAAATAAACTGTGGTTTGCAAACTTCTGCCTATGACTTATTTGGACGGTACATCGGCCTTGGGAAGGAAAACTGGATCGACGGGCAGATTGTTATGTGGTGTAGAAATGGAGGCATCTTATACCTTGATGAGGCAAACATGATGAAACAAGACATAGCATCTAGGCTTAACCCGGTTCTAGACACCCGAGGCCACATTGTTCTAACGGAAAAGGATAATGAAATTGTGAAGAGGCATCCTTATGGCTATCTGATAATTTCAATGAATCCTTTTTCAGCGGAGTTTGTTGGAACAAAACCATTAAACGCCGCTTTGAGGAGGCGGATGTCTGTCTGGATAAACTTCGACTATCTAAGTGTCGGAGACAAAATAGCCCAAGAGGAGGTAGAGCTTATTGTAAAGAGAACAGGTATTGACGCAAAAACCGCAGAGAAAATAGTTCGCGTGGGTGCCGAGCTTCGGAGACAGTATAAGAATGGCGACCTGCCTTATGGGCCTTCTCCCGGCGACCTCATAAACTGGGCAACCCTAATAGTTGATGGAAGCTCGCCTATTGAGGCGGCGGTTGAAACAATCGTGGGAACAACAAGTGACGACTTAGAAGTTCAAGCTGCAGTAAAGCGAATAATCGAATCTATATTCGGCTCATCCTAGAACGGGTTATGCCTTGAACTTTTTTGATTTTGCCTGGTCAATAGCTCTTCAAGTCACGAGGAAATCCTATAACGAGCTTAAAATTCTTCTTCACGATGATTTGAGATATCCCTATCTTGGAAAGGATACAAAGGGATACGTCCTTCATCTAATAAAGCCGTTAAGGTTAGATGATAACCATGTTGCCTTCCAAGGGTTAAAGTTTAACCTCCAGGAGCCAACTCATAGAAAGATTATTTGGTATTTGTTTAAGGCGTCTGTTTATCATCTAAGCTTGCATGCTCTCCTTTCAGATTTTTCTATTTACTCACGTTGGGCAAGGGGAAAACAACCAAGCCTATCCACTTTCGCCGTTAGCCTTGTTGAAGACGCAGTAATTAACAAAAACTTGAAGCGGGCTTTTAGGTGGATGCTTCCAGAAATTGCCTACGCAAACGTTATCTCCTACCTCCGAATGAAAAGCGCTGAAGAGCTTTCAAATGACATTTCACGAGTGATGACTTTAACTCTCCTAAACTATAATCTTGGGAAAGTTAAAGGAGTTCTTAAAAACGAAACCCTAACAGAGGTTGAAGCCATAACATCAATTCTGCGGAATATTCAAGAAAACCCAAGTATGAACGAAAAGATAGATTGTGCGAACAAAATTTACGATGCCCTGTCACTTTTTGGTCAGGCTTTTGAATCGCCATCACTCTTATACGCTGAAAGCCATGGAACAAATGATCTCTTCTATAAAGAGAAACTGCCAAAAGAAAACGAAATACATAGCCTCTTAGTCGAGACATTGCAAAGAATTGACCCAGAATTTATAGACGAACAAAAACTCAACTCAGCCCTACAATCCTTAAACGGCAACGATGCAGACCGCGCTTTAGCAGCCTGGTTAGAACGCGAAAAAGCGCAAATCAAAATCTTGAATGGTTACAAAGAATGCGGCAAAGACACAGAGTTCGAGGATTTCTCCTTTCCAGTTGAAGACTATGCTGAATTTCATCGTCAAAGGGAAATCTTAAGAAGTTCTATTAGCCGAGTTCTCCATCAACTACGACTTTTGAAGAATATTAGCGGTGAAGACTTTAAGCAAGAAAGCGGGTTTGTTGACCTACAGGAGGCCATACAAGTTATTGCAAGCAAAAGCCGGCGAACAGATATTTTTGTTCGCGAGGAACTTCAAACAAGAGAGGATGCGTGGTCCATACTCATTGACGCGAGCCACAGCCTAAACATGTTTAAGGGTGAAGTTAGGGGCATAGCCCTCTGCTTAGCTGAAGTTGCTAGAATGCTAATCCTCAACCAGAACTCTTGGGGGATGTACGCCTTCAACAATAAATTCTACGTAATAAAAGACTTTACGGAAAAGTATGACTCCCGCGTTAGAGCAAGAATTGGAGGCTTAACCCATGGTGGTTTCACGTTTTTGCCAGACGCCATCTTGCTGGCAGCTCGAGCTTTGACACGCCGTCTAGAAGAGGCACGAGTCTTAGTTGTGGTTTCAGACTTTTATCCAACAGGGTATGATGACATGGAAGAAAAGTTAAGGGAGAACATTAAAAAAGTTGAGCGAATGGGCGTCGGCTTAATAGGCATAGGTATCAGCAGCGCCTCAGTTAAACGTTACATTAGAACGCATTGCGTTGTTGAAAGTCCCTTCGATTTAATGAAAAAGTTCACTAAAGCATTTATAGAATATAGCGCAAGCTAATTTAGCATTGTTTTACAGCTGTTTTATTGTTGAAAAATCGGCAATAAACTTGAACTTTTCTTTCTCTAACCCCTTTTTTGGCTTCACAGCTATTTTTTCTGGGATTCCATCATGTATGAATGTGACATAGACCATGTTCTTCCCTAAACCGTAGCGTTCAAGTTCCATGAGGGAAGTTTCAACTTTTTCAAGCCTTTCAAGTTTATCTTTAAGCTCTTCAACTGCTTCAAAAATTATCTCCACTTCCCCGAAGTCATCAACGCAAAGCATCAAATCTCTAAACTTAACCCACTCTGCTGAGGTGGATTTCTCCTTTCTTTCGCCTCTTCCGCCACCGCCTCTAAAGATTTTCTGTAGATCAGCTGCTTTTTTTATCCATTCTTGATTTTTGGAAGCTTCCGGGTTTCTCAAAAGTGTTCCAAGCCACTGGCTGTAATCATCCAGTAAAGCTTTATATTGGTTTATCTCAGCTTCAACAGCTTCTCGTATTTCTCTTACCGAGTAGAAAGTTCTGATTTCAGTTGTTGCACCATCCAATATTTACCACCTTCAACTTTCTTGGTTTTCGTTTTGCAACGAGTCCTCGACGACGTCCATCGATTCTTTTTCTGACGTTTCCACTTCCTTACTTCCAACTATAGCTTTCACAACACTTTTAAGCTCCTTCTTTATTCTGGCAAAGAGGCTTACACGTGTACTTATTTTCTTTCTGTATAGCATTATAACTTCAGCTAGTTCAGGCATTATGACCATCAACGTGGCCATAACAATTTCGGGCGGGTACTCAGCCAAAAATGCAGAATGCACCTCACCCTTTTCGTAGACAAGTATAAGGTTACATTCTTCGTTTAAAATGACTTTTTTCACCTTAGCCTTTATTGGTATTTCCCGCGGTGGGATGTTGAAAGAAACATTTAATTTTTTCAGAATTTGCTTCATGGACATGCAGAGATCTTTAATCAGTTTATCTTCTTCCATTAAAAACTCGCTTAGCTGGAGTGTTTCCTCGCTTATGCTTTTCAATAGCTCTTGCAGTTTCTGCTCCAGTTCTACCTTATGCTTTTCAATCTCTTCTGCCTTTAGAACTTCTTCACTCTTTGAAAACTGGAGGGGATGGAAAAAGTAGGCTTCTTCCACAACCTCTTCCTGGCTTTCTGCTGTCTTAACCTCTATAGACTTATCGTTCTCGTTTGCTTTTACATCCTTTTTTTCCATAACAACACCGCATCTTAAATGGTACGTTAACTCAAAGGAAGCGCAGGATAATAGATTTAAGTATGTGGCGAGCTGTTACGCACTAGGCTCTTTAATTATGTTGAGGTTCATGTGGCTTTACAAAAATGAGGGTTGCGCAGAGATAAAGTATCATGCCAATAAACTGGCGCTCAATGTCTGAGATGCGCCAAAACCAGCTTGTCCCTCCATTAAAGTGTAAGCCAGCTATAAACCATGCGAAGACAAAATCGGTAAACAACTCTACAAACATAGCCATATTCGCAGGAAATTTGACAATATGAGAGTCTAGGCTTAACATCATGTAAATTGGAAGGTTGGCTGCCGAAACAAACAATACTATTCCAGCTGGGATGCCGAAAACTTCCATAAAGGCCCGTGCATAAACATTCGCCTCCTCTGACGGCGCACGGTAGAAAAGCATCGTTGAAAGGCAGTCAAAGAGGACGATGCGAATATGAGAATTATTCTCCTTCGCCAGCGATTATTTTTTGGAAGTATGAAGTGCTTTGGATTTATGGAAAAACTTAACTTCTCCATTCTCCCTCATTTCTCCACTATTATGTCTAACTTCATTGCCTTTAAGTTTCTTGTATGCAAATGTATTTTGAATAAGGATTCCAGATTAGGATTGGAGTTCATTTTTGCAACGATTTTGGAGCGAGTTTTTTATTGCGACCTTAAACCTATTCCATTCCTCTTTTGCCAAAGATACAATCCGATGGAGCGACTTTCAAAAGTTTTGAAGATTACTGTGGCTTCCTATCACGTTTATTCTTAAAAATTGTGATGTAATCTATTATTTTGTAAAATTCGGGAACAGGTAACTTTTCGCCGGATTCTGCCATGATATTTACTATTTACTTCTTTTGTTCTCTAGGTATTTGAGATGGCTTAATTTAAGCATCTTAAACAAGAAAATGTAAGTGTGAAATTTGACTACAATTAGCAAATTGGAATTTTACCTTGAGCTAGCTCCATGCAGAACTTGTCGATGTTTTCAAGTTCGTATTCCAGTACAGCCTCTATTTTGCTCTTAACTCTGTCAAGCGAACTGTTTTCCGCCATAACAACTTGGGCTGCTGCAATTGCTGGCTGATCTATTGGGCGTCCAATTTCACTTAAAAGCCATATGTAAACTTCCGCGAGTTCCGGCACTTGCTCGTAGACATGTTGTGCAACTCTGAATGTGAGAACGTTATATATTTTTCCAACGTGGCTTACTGGGTTTTTGCCGGCAGCGGCTTCTGAACAGAAGGGTCTGTTTAGGGATATTAAACCGTTTACGCGGTTTCCCCTGCCCACTTGTCCAGAGTCTCCACTGTCCGCGCTGGTTCCTAAGACAGTTAAATATACACCATTGATTCCTCTGCTACGTATATCTAACGTATTCAATTGGACACTTATATTTTCGAAATCTGTGTTTGCTCTAATAAATTTGTTGATTTCCTCGAGGATTTTTGCCTTTTTCTCAAAGTAATCATCTTCACTGCTTATGAAGCGGTCTACAAAAGCCATCGATATCGTCAGGTTTAGGTTATTGTTGTTTCGTGAACCCATGACTTTTACGTCCTCGCCCGACTCTGGATGGCGTTGCTTAAACTCCTTTGAGTTAAGAAATTGCTCTGTTTTCAGTACTATCTTCTCTGTTCTTGTCATTGGTGCATATCCAACGGCGGCGGATGTGTCGTTAGCCCCTAAAACTTTTCCTTTTCGCTTAAAAATGTCTACAAGTCCAGCCGAACCCGGTTTAAGTTCCACTTGGTATTTTACATGTTTATCCGGGTCTACGAAGCGCATGTTTTTCTTAAACCATTCTTTTGCGACGTTTATGGCTATTTCCTCAACGTCTATTTTTATGCCGTCGAATTCTGTGGTTGCTCTGTCGCCGAAAACGAAGAGCATAGGCTGCTTTACAGTGCCCCCTCCAAATCTGAGTTCAGACTGCCCGGCCACAAGAAGGGATTTATCCACATTGTGGTGGAGTATTGTGCCAGTTTTTTCCAAGTATTCCTTGCTAAGGCGTAGGGATATTTGCTCCATTACCGCATCGCAAATATAGTCCGGGTGTCCCAAACCCTTCCTTTCCACTATCTCTAGTCTTTGCTTCTCAATTGGGGTCTGCCTTAACCTCTCAACTATTATGTTTCGCAAGTTAATCCTCACTGCCCGTTAAGGTTTCGGTTTGAAATATATTTTTTACTGTATTAAATTTGCATTTAGAATACTGGTGGTTATTATTGATAATAACGGGCTCTTTGCTTAGAAAAATGCGGATAGATGCCAAACTAACTCAGAAAAAGCTAGCGGAACTTGTTGGGGGGTTTCACAGGCGCATATTGCGAAAATCAAGCAGGAAACGATTGATCCAAGGCTTTCAACGGTTAATAAGATTTTAAACCCCAAACCCAAACCCAAACACCCTCTCAAAGGGGGGAGAGAGGGACAGACGGACAGACAGAGACAGACACACAGACAAACAAACAGCCACAATCACAGAAAAGAGCAACTAAAATCTTACATTCCTTATTTTAATGATTCATTAAACATTATTAGAATAAAGTTGAACAGCAAGTCTTAAAATTTCTCGAAATAATATTATTTTTGAAGGATAAGGATAATGAAGCATTCATTAATTTGCATTTTATTGATTTTGGGCGGTTTTGTATCATGTTTGATAAACTTTCTTAGTCCATATGTCGCCGTGAGACAAAAAGCTGTTCAAGTTCCATATACCATACAAGTTCCATATGAAGCTAAGGAAACTAGGGAAGAGATTTTGTATGTATTAAATGATGTATACATTAGTGGAGGACACTATTATGCTCTACCACCAGAAGGTGTTTACATAACTGCAGGCAAAACTTTAATTTTATCATGGGTTGCGGACGGAAATGTGCGTGCTTACATTTTAACCCAAACACAATTTCAAGATTTCAAGTTTGACGGTATCGCCACAAATTATGAAGCCACTTTATATGCAAGGGAAGGAACGATTTCAGCAAGAATACGCTTTAATGACATATATTACGCAACATTATCAAGAGACATTCTTACATCAACAGTTAAGGTTTACCAAGCGCAAGCCAAACTTGTATGGGAGGAAACTGTAACTAAATATAGAGATGAAGTAGCATATCGCACGGAATATGTTAATGAAGAATACAACACTAACCTCTACCTTTATCTGGGAGTGCTGTTAATTGCAACTGGAATAATTTTGAAAACAGTCAAACCTAAAATTTCAACTACTCCCAAGTAATGCTTTTCTGTATTCCCAATTCGTCTTAACATAATCGCTTAACTATCCTTAAAACGCACTTCCTAAAAGCCAAATATTCTTTAACCTCGTTTTCCTGGCTTCCATAACGGTAAACAACCCTCGGCGAAGGTTTAAACCCATCTGGATTCAAGGGTTTAGGGCTAACCCTCAAAGTGCAGTAGCCTTTAATGGCTTGCATGCACATCCACTTCCATAAATTTCGGTTGTTTCCAACGATTCCCATCCATGCAATAACCTTTAACACGTCACTCCAATAACGCATAGGTTTATCGAAAACTACATGATAATGCTTAGGGCTAGACTTCAAAATGATAAAGCCTTCAAGCCTAAACTTTTTCATGGTTAAAAGAGCCAAGTTCTTAACACGTTTAAAATTCATGTTGTCTAAATCAGCCATAACCGTGTGTTTGTCGCTGATTCCCACGATTACAGCCATCAGCTAACCACAGCGGGATGCTCATCCCACTCCTCATCATAGTCTAAATAGTATGGAGCTTCACTTGCATGGCAACGCACAAACCTAGCTTAGGAGGATGCTTAGCAACATGAAGCATAGCACTATACAAGGCTCTTCCAGAACCGCTCAACTCTATACATCTGCTCTTGCCATC
>JAWBXA010000003.1:74467-85920 GCA_038868115.1 Bathyarchaeia archaeon | reverse complement strand
GGGCTTGTGGCAGAGGCATCTCAGCGCCCACTGGGTTTAGTTTTCTCTTCTTCGGAAACGTCCTCTATACCGTTCTCTGTTATTTTAAAGATTTCCTCCCCTTCGGGCAGATATGGACTTGAAACTAGACGGGCTATGCGAACAGGACCATGGGAAGCCCTTCTAAGGTATATGCGTGTGTGGCTTGTGTGCCCCACAATGTGTCCGCCAACGGGGTGGATGGCGTCTCCGAAGAACATGTCTGGCTTAGCCATAACCTGGTTTGTCACTACGGCTACGGCGTTGAAGGCTCTCGCCAACCGAATGAGTTTATGCATGTGCTTGTTGAGTTTCTGCTGTCTTGCGGCGAGCATTTCTCTTCCAAGGTATTCGCTTCTGAAATGCGCCGTTAAAGAGTCGACTATGATGAGTTTAACGTTGTTTTCCTTTATAACTTCGTCAGCGTTTTCCAAGAGGAACATTTGATGGTCAGAAGTGTAAGCTTCCGCATAGATAATGTTCTTAACAACATTTTGGGGGTCGAGTCCCAAGTGGCGAGCCATCTGCACTATACGCTCTGTTCTGAAGGTGTTTTCAGTGTCTATGTATAATGCTGCGCCGTTAAGTCCGCCCCGCTCCGGCGGAAGCTGCACGTTCACGCATAGCTGGTGGCAGATTTGGCTTTTTCCACTTCCATATTCGCCGTAAAACTCCGTTATGGTCTGCGTTTCCAAGCCGCCGTCCAAAAGCTTATCCAAGGCTTTGCTTCCAGTGGTGAGCCTCAAAACGTTTTGACGCATTTTCAAAAGTTCGTCGGCTCGGATGAAGGCTATGCCAATTGATGAGCGGGCGGCACTTATTATGGCTAAAGCCTTTTTCTCGCTTATGCCGGCTGGCTCAAGCTCTCGAACAGTCGCCATAGCAAGAGACTCAACCGTGTGAAAGCCCAATTCCCTCAACTTCTGGGCTGTTGAAGGACCAATTCCCGGAAGGTCTTCAAGGGTTTCGTAGCGTGGTTTTTCTGCGCCTTCGCCTTCTTCCTCTGACATAAATTTTCCCGTGTGAGTTTTATTTGTGGCAGTATTTAAAGCAAACGAGAAATGTTGCGCTTCTGCACGTGGAGAGATAAGTTAAAGTGAAGAGGCTCCACGTTTGGAAACTCCAAAACCTTTGGAAACTTTTTTATAAACTGCGAATAAGAGAAGAACTCGCTGAGGGCATCATATTTGAGGGAGAAAGCTTGGAAATAGCCAAAATTGTTGAAGATGTAGCTTTTAACCTCCTTAGGCAAGCTGTCATATATCTTCCCGAAGACGTAAAAAAAGCCTTGAAAAAGGCTTACGAGGAAGAAACAAGTGAAACTGGAAAAACCCAGTTGAAGGCTATATTGGACAATATAGAGCTTGCGGAAAAATATAAGGCGCCAGTGTGCCAAGACACTGGCACAATAATATTTTATGCCCAAGCGGGGGCTAATGTCAAAAATCTCGACAAAATTGAGGAAGCCCTTATCAAGGCAACGAGAAGAGCTACAAAAGAAATTCCTTTAAGGCCTAATGCTGTTGATCCATTTACCCAAAAGAACAGCGGGGACAACACTGGAAGATTCATACCATACATAAACTGGGAAATAGTGCCCGGAGACAACCTTGAATTAACGGTTATGACAAAGGGCGGAGGTTCAGAAAACGTCTGCCTAACCGGAATGCTTGTGCCGGGCGAGGGTATAAATGGGCTGAAGAAGTTTGTTATAGAAGCTGTCATAAAGGCTGGAGCCCAACCTTGTCCGCCAACAATTTTGGGGGTTGCCGCGGGCGGAGGCGCAGACATAGCCATGAAACTCGCAAAAAAGGCTCTTTTGCGACCTTTAGACCAGCCTAACCCTAATCCGGAGATAGCGAAACTTGAAAAAGAGCTTTATGAAGCCGCTAACATGACTGGAATAGGTCCGATGGGTTTAGGCGGCAAGACAACGGTTCTTGGCGTGCATGTTGAGTATGCTTTTAGGCATCCAGCTTCCTTCCCAGCGGCGGTTGCCTTTAACTGTTGGGCTGCTAGAAGAGCTTCAGCGAGAATTTACGCGGATGGAACGGTTGAGTATTTAACCCATAAAAGTTTAGTGTGAGGTGAAAAGGATGGCGGTTTATCACCTTAAAACACCCATTTCAGAAGGGGAAATCCGCAAACTGAAGGTTAACGACGTCACATACATAACTGGAACCATAGTAACAGCCAGAGACCAAGCCCACAGACGAGCTCTGGAATACTTTAAACAGGGAAAACCCTTACCCATAAACCTTGAAGGATTGGCGGTTTTCCACTGTGGACCAGTGGTCAGTAAGGAAGGCGACAAATGGGTTGCCGTTGCAGCCGGTCCCACAACAAGCACAAGAATGGATATATTCGAAGACGAGTTTATCAAAAACTTCAAAGTTCGAGTCGTAATCGGCAAGGGTGGAATGGGAAAAAGGACAACGGATGCCATGGCAAAGTATGGAGCCGTGTATGGAGCTTTCACCGGCGGAGCTGCGATACTGGCGGCTAAAGCCATAAAAAATGTTAGAGGCGTTGAGTGGCTTGATCTCGGCACGCCGGAAGCCTTATGGATTTTTGAAGTTGAAGACTTTGGACCTTTAACAGTGGCTATAGACGCTCATGGAAACAATCTATTTATGGATGTGGCAAAAACCGTCGAGGAAAACAGGAAAAGAATTTACGAAAAACTAGGCTTGCAACTCTAATTTTCCACCTTTTTCTAATATTTTCTAAATCAATTAGTCTAAGAGGGGGATAGCACGAGCGAGACAAGCCTTCTAATCTAGAGCATATCTGAAAATGTCCTATCTGCGGAGAAGATCTTTGCGTAGGATATATAATTCCTGGGAGCACAAATATTTTGAATAAACAGGCTTAATCGAGCTTACTGTCTAAAAAAGCAATGTGCATAAAATCTTTATAGTTCTCTGCTCATTACGTAGGCGTCTTCACCGTCAGAATAGTAGCCGCAGATCGTCCTCCTAATCTTAAAGCCCAATTTTTTGTATAGGCTTATGGCTGGCGTGTTAGAAACCCTAACTTCTAGAAAGGCTTGTTTTGCGTTGTAAAGGCGCATTCCCTCCAAGGCTTTTGTTACTAGGGCTTCACCTATGCCTTTTCGTCTGTATTCCGGCATGACCGCAACGGAGACTATATGTCCCTTTTTAATGAGGCCGCTGAAGCCAAAGTTCGACAAGCCAAGCTCGATGCGGCACATGACATAGCCTACAATTTCGCCGTTTTCTTCAGCTACTATAAAGGTCCCTGGAAAACGGTTGTACAAGTCCATGAAGAAATAATCTCCATAATTTTCCGGTAAACAGACACGGTTGATATACATCACGCGTTCGAGGTCTTTTGGTGTAAACTTTCGCAGAGTGTATGTCTGCTGCAAGCCCTTTTTCTCCATGGTTTTGATACCTTATTGCAAGGTTTATGGTTAGATTTGCATCCCTACTTTAAAGTTTTCCGAAACAACTTGAGCATTTTATCCTTTTGCCCTAACCTCTGGAAGCGTTAAGTTGCCGTAAGGCATAACCCAAACTTTTGCGTTTTCTCCAACAATTCTAAAAGCCTCGTTCAGGGCTTCGTTTACTGTGCGGGCTGTCTTAAGCCTAAAAACGTTTGCCGCATAATAGTCTGGCATGGCTGACACGAGGATTATTTGGGCTTTTTGCAGAGCTTTCATCAAATAGTAAGCTTTATGCCCACCTACAACAAAGTTACGTTTAATCTCCCTCTCCACGGCTTTTACATCCTTAAACTTAACCATCCAATCGTAAAACGCTTGATTTCCATACCCTTCTGGACATTCAGCTGCCAAAATTATAACGCCGTCCCGCTTTACAACCTCTAACGCACTGTCAATGCCCTTATAGGCTTGGAAAAGGTTCACGTCAAACGGATGCCCGCCGGGGCTTACAACAACTATGTCGGCTCTTCGATCCACTGGTATGCGATATATTTCGTCCACAAACTTGACGCCCTCGTAGAAGGCTTGCTCCAAGTCACCAGCAAAAGCCCTCACAACTTCGCCTTTGCTGTTAACCACAACATTTAAAATGAAGTCAACATTCGCCATTCTTGCGGCTTCAACCATATCCTCATGAACCGGATTTCCATCCAAGACGCCAGTTCTAGCGTTTGGATGCAGAAGCATGGCGTGATTAGCCTTAATAGTCTCCTCGCCAGCAACACCTGGCAAGACGCTTTTTCTACCGCCGTCGTAACCAGCATAATAGTGAAAAAACACACCACCAGTCAGAATCTTCATGTCAGCCTCAGCGAAAATGCGGTTCAAATAGACTTTTGTTCCATATTTTGGTGTAGTGCCCACATAAACAAGGTCTGGGGCTTTGCAGTTGTGATTTATGGCTTTCACACGTTTTAGGACACCTTCGCCTAAAAACCTAACAGCTTCCTCGCTAGTGACGGCCCTATGCGCGCCGCAACCAAAGATAACGGTTATATTCTCGTCCTTGACGCCGGCACTGTTCAACTCATCTAGAAGCGGAGGCACCATAACATGACTTGGCACCGGCCTAGTGGCATCATCAACAACAATAGCCACCTTATGCTTTGGATTAGCGATTTCATTTAACCGCCTTGAGCCGATGGGCTCTTTTAGAGCTCTTTCAATTTCTACTCGCGCATCTAAAGCGCCAGGCTTCTCTTTTGGCTCTATGGAGCCCAAAAGGTTCCGAGCTGGAACGCGGAGGCAAACCTCAGTCTTACCATAAGGAAGCCAAACATCAACCAAAGCGTTTTCACCGTCAACCATTCATTCTATTTGCGCGTTTCCGGAATATTTTGATTCCTCTATTTCTGTCACGTATTTGAAGCCTACCTCGACTAGGCGGCAGGCTTCTTCAACAGTTTTGGCTGTGCGCATGTGGAATTCATCATCGACATTTTAAATAAAGCGTTTTCGATGGTGATGTAGACAAGCGCGTTTTGTATGCTTTAGCTTGGAAACTGCCAGAAACTCCTTTGTAAACTTTTCAAACACTTCATCAGCGCTCATTTCACACTCTTTTGAAAGTTTTAGCTTGGACAAAACTTTAAGCTTTTATAGGCTTTAACCCATAACCACTTAAAAAGCACAAGTTCTTTAAGACATACGAAACATAAATGTTAAATAGAAAGCGGGAATATGCATGGCAATTGAGAAAACACCTGGAAAAAATGAAGTCCTGTTTGTTTGGTTTAACCGCTATGCCGGGGTAACCATAAAAACTCCATCAAAAACCCTTGTGATAGACCCTGTTGACGTTAAGCCCAAAGTTTTCCAGAAGGTTGACGCCGTCCTCATAAGCCATGAGCACTACGACCATTTAGATGCATCGCTTGTCTCAGAAGTTCATAAACTGACTGGTTGCACAGTAATAGCAGATCCAACATCCGCGAAGAGACTTCGCAACATCCCAGCCGAAAAACTGCATGAGGTTCAACCAGGCTCTGAGGTTAAGGTTGGTGAAGTCTCCATAAAAGCCGAAAAATGTAATCATCCACCAGCAGCCACACCAGTATCCTTTATAATAACAAACGAAGACGGAGTTAAAATCTTCCACACGGCGGACAGTCTTCCCTTTCAAGAAATGGCAAGTATAGGTGAAAGAGAAAAATTCGACCTAGTTTTCTGCACCGTCGGCATTGCGCCTGGAACTTCGCCAGAAACAGGCGTTGAAATTGCCAAACTTACAAGGCCTAAGGTAGCTGTTCCTTATCATGGTTCTTCTGCAGACTTGAAAAAGTTTGGCGAACTTTTGAAGATGGAAATGCCAAAGGTCATGTGCTTAATTCCGGAGGTTGGAAAGATTTACCAAGTTTCAAAAAAGGTGTAAGTGAATGTCGAAGAAAAAGGTCGGCGATGAGGTTAAGGCTGAAGTTTGTAAAATTCTGAACAGAATTGGCGCTTTGCAATTTGGAACTTTCAAGCTCACAAGCGGAAAAATAAGCCCATACTATATAGACCTACGCATAGTTCCAAGCTTTCCAGACGCTTTTCAGAGAATTTGCAACCTTTACACAAACTTCGTTAAGGAGAAGATAGGTGTGGAAAACTTCGAAAGGGTAGCCGGAATTCCAGTGGCGGGCATACCCTTCGCCTCGCTGGTAGCCTACAATCTCAGAAAGCCGTTTCTATACATACGCAAGGGTGTGCGCCTACATGGGAGACAAAGAAGGGTTGAGGGAATCCTCACACCCGGAGACAGAGTTCTACTAGTGGACGACCTGATCACCACTGGATTATCGCTTAGAAGGGCAGCAAAAGCCATAGCAGCCGAAGGCGGAATAGTAAACGATGTAGTGGTCCTCGTAAACAGAGAGGAAGGCGGCGAAGAAAAACTGAAAAAAAGCGGCATTAGGCTTCACGCCCTCCTCAACATAAGCCAAGTGGCAAAAATGTTGTACGAAACAGGCGCGATAAACGAGGAACAGTTAAAGACTATTTTAAAGCAAGTTAGGAAAGAATAAAAAGAAAACGTTAGAAAGCTGGGCAATTCACCCATAAAATATGAGTTCCTTTTCCTCCAGCATCTCATGAAGCTTATGGACAGCATCGTAGACGTCTTGTTCTCTTTTGGCTCCTGTGCAAACAAGCTTGCCGCTTGCAAAAAGCAGTATGACAACCTTAGGATTATCCATTCTATAGATTAATCCTGGAAACTGTTCAGGCTCATACATGGTTTTTCCAAGGGTGTAAGCTGCTTTCTCTAAGTCTATCATACCACCGAGACTAGCAGAAGCCACAATATTCTGAATTTTCAGCTCAGGCTTGCTTATGATTATTATTCCGCCCCGCTTTAACTCCTTAATAACCTTTATAACGGCTCTTCGAGCCTCCTTCTCAGATTTGGCACCAGTACAAACCATTTTACCAGAATTGAAGATCAAAGTAGCTGTTTTCGGTCTTTTAAGTCTAAAAACGAGCCCTGGGAACTGTTCTGGACGGTACTCCACCCCTGGATATCCCTTAACAACGGCGTTCAGATCCACCTTTTGGTTCAAAGTTGCTGAAGCTACGACGTTTTCTATGCTTATCATAGCCTTAACTTTAGGCATAAACACCACTTCTACATCAAGTTTTTTAAATATCCCTTATAAAGCCTTAGGTTTAAACTCTCCTAAAAGATTTGAGATCTAATTTAGCAAAAACTTAAATTACTCAATTGCAACCTACAAATCTATTAAAAGGTGAGAATTTGGAGAAAACATTTAGGTTAAGATACACGTTTATACCACCAGCAGTTTTTGCATTATTCCTTCTAGCCTTCTACTTGACCTTCAAAATTCTTCCCGGGCCAGAATTCATATTTCTTTGTTTGTTTGTATATGTCTCTTACACCAAAAGTGATAACCGCTTTGTGAGGACCTTCACGCCATTCATTATATCCTTTCTATCCTATGAGGCGTTAAATGGGCTTATAGGCAGCGTGCCAAGATATATTTACGTCTATGAGCCGATAGCCGCTGACTTATGGGTTTTTAATGCCATCCCAACCCTTACGCTTCAAAAGTCCATTAGAACGCCGATTTTAGACTACATTGGAGCCGCCTTTTACTCCTTACACTTGATAGCGCCAACGATCTTTGCCTTCATATTGTGGAAGTATAAGCCAGAACAATATCAGAAATATGTTCTATCCTTTATGATATGCACTTACAGTGCCCTAATAACCTTTCTTGTTTTTCCAGTAGCGCCTCCGTGGTATGGGGTTGGAGCCACCAGGATACTTTTCCAAGTCGACCATAACTTAGGTGTTCCCATGTATAAGACAATATATAGTTATATTGGAGCAAACCCGTTTGCCGCGTTCCCAAGCCTCCATTCAGCAATTCCATGGTTAATAGCTCTTTCCGCCTTTAAAGCGTGGAAGAAAAAAGCCATACCAATCTTAACCTTTCCAGTGATGGTCTGGTTTAGTGCTGTTTACCTAGGGGAACATTACGTGATTGACGTGGTGGGCGGAATTGTTTATGCAACTTTGGCCTCCATAGCGGCATACAACAAAGATAAAATTGTCAAGGCTAGATTTGCCTTAGGCGGGAGTATTGCTGACTTAATGTTCAATAGTTTGGGAAGGATTGAGCTTCCGATATACCGAAAAAATGAACAATTGTATGCCTCCATGATTAGGCGTGCTTTGTGGTAGAGACAGATTTACACTTTTATGGTTTTCGCCATAAGTCTGAAACGCGTCCAACCTTTACAAGTTTCCATTTACCAAAAAAGTTCCTCTTGTAAAAGTGGTACAAGCCGCATCTGGGACACTGCATGATTCGTCGGTTTTTCTCGTAGTCCATTTCATAAAGTTTTAGCTCTGCGCCACACTCAACGCATTCAAACGTTTTGACGGCTTCTTTAAACATTAACCTCCAACCTTTTGCCTTTTTCCCTTCCAAGCTTTTAAGAAATTGTAGAGCTTCCATAAATTGTAGGCTGCCAGTATTATAAGGAAGAACTGGAACCATGAAAATGTTGAAACGCCAAAGCGTAGACTACAGCTTACCTCGTAGTTTATTTGGTAGGTTAGGAAGCTTTGAGAAAGGTAAACTTTGCTTATGCTTGGAAAACTTTCATGAAAACACACATCTGGAAACATGCCATAAATGGTTGCTTTTTGTGGAGTGGCTCCGGGTTGCGGAATGGTTAGGGATCCCCATAAACTAAAGATTATAAGCCCTAGCAGAATTATGTTTATGATTATATAAAAAATTTGGCGGAAGCTTATTTTTGAAAAGAGCATTTTCTCTTCAGTTCGTTGTTCCTCTTTAAGAGATTTTTCTTCCCCGGAAGTGCTGAAAGGAAACATTATCAGGATTATTAAGACCACTATAAGCGCCAGAAATAGAACATACATGTTTCTTTCTGAGTGAAGGAGAAGAGGCAGGTTGCCAATGGCGGGGATTCTTACTATCACTTTCCCGATAAGCATTGTGGACGGCCACGGGATATCGTTTACATTGGTGTTGTCCCCGCGTGTTGTAATCCAATAAACACCATTTTCGTCGCACCTTACATCGACAGCTCTGTGGACGATAAGTTCGTCTCCACGCCAATAAACTAGAATGTCTCCATTGATGGGGTCGGCGTGGATTTGGGCCGGGGCTATTTTTTGCACTATTATAAGGTCTCCTATGTTTAGGGTTGGAAGCATGCTTCCCGATGCCACTGCAAGCGCTGGATATTCTGTTCCTAGGGCTGCTTGTGCGCCGTAATAAAGACCGAAAACTATTATTAGGAGTAGGATTATAGTTATTGCTGTTTGGAAGTATTCGTTTTTCCATAGCCTATTTAGTGCTTGTTTTGTCAATTTTTGGCCTTCTTTTATAGTTTAGTGTTGTCTTGTTGAATTAGCTTTCCACGTTTTAAAACTTAACGCTTGGTTTAGGGAAGATAAAAATGAGGGGAGATTGAGGTTTGTTTAGATTTCTATGCCTTCCGCGCCCAGTTTGAGCTTGCTTACTATCCCCTTAAACTTTTTTCCACATTTTGGGCATTCATACATACCGAAGACGGTCATGGTTATCCTCATCATCTTATCCGGGAAAGGAGCGATAAGCTCCCATGTCTTATAGGGGTCTTTAACTTCTGTTCCGCATTCGGGACACGCGTTCTGTTTAGCCTTTGGCATATTTGGTCGCCAGTTTGGTTACGCCTTTGAGGAAGGGAGTTTAAACTTTTTTCTTGCTCAGAACTTCTCGGAAGGCCTTTTTGCACTTTGGACAGTCAAACAGTCCTATTTCTAGCTGCATCCTTTTACCTGACTTGTCAGGGCGTCCAGCCATCGTCCACTTCTTTTTGGGCGTTGCAACCTGGGTTCCGCATTTCGGACATTTAGCCATTTATTTTCCTCCAAGCGTCCTCGATAACCATGGTTTTCTCATGATGATAGATAAATAATTTTCCATCACTTCAAGTATGGCGTCTGCCTCAGCATGAAATTGATGGCTTTAAAAAGTGCCGTGAACAATTTTTATTTCGTAATGCAAGTCCATCACAATTTTGGTTCTAATTTTTTCTATGCCAGAAGATTTATTTTGTGGCTCGGAAAATGCACGGTTTCGACTCACTTTTTCTATCCGTTACGAGGTTGTTTTAGAAACTGGCCGTTTAGAAATACTGCCTGTTGCAAATTTTGCGGCTGGATGTATAGCAACGCCATGAGATGCCGCATTTAATGATGAATTTAGGATGCAACAGCATTTTAGGATCAGGCATATTCAAGCCTGATGGTCCATTAGAAAAGCTCAAGTCATAGTTCTAGCCACAACGCCGTAAAGTTAGCTCTGGTCTCTCTTAAGCCGCTAGATACTTTGCTCGTGAAGCGAATCTGTAAAAGAATCGATGTAAAGTCAATGCTAGCTGCCGTAGCGACGGCAATACAAATATGAGAGTTTTCGCGTTAGAAGCATTCTGTAAAGTAGCACAAATCATTTTTTACTTTTCTTGCCATATTGGTAAGTTCAAATAAGTTTCCATAAAGTCTGTCACAGGCTGCCATAGAATTTCACCTTCGACCGCCACTTATTTTCCGGCCAAAAAGATTTCTGAAGCCTGGTCCTTTTCTAAGTCTCTAGCCCTTATCTTAACACGGTTAAACAATATTAACTACATTACTCCCGAACGCTTTTGCCCTTGGATTGTGCTGACCTTTTTATCAAGCGTCCTTCTCTATCTATTTCTCCCCTTCGGATTCTTGTCGTGGATATTGGCGCATGATTCTCTGAGGGAACCATTTCTATGACAATTATGTTTAGGGGCTCAAGTCCAAGTTTGGCTCTCTCCTCGTTTATTTTCTTGGCTGTTGGCTCTGTTTCACGGCTAACTATTAGAGCTTCTAAACAACCTCTCTGCAGCGTAACGCCGTAAACATCGTTTAGCGGGATTATTTTCGCCCTTTCCATTAAGCCATACTCTTGCAGAAAAACCTTCAACTCTTTTAGGCGTTCCTTGTAGGAAGCTACGATATGGGGTTTATTCATTTTGGCTACAAACTCATCTGTGCATAGGCCTATCAAGACCTGTTCACCAATCTCAAAAGCCTTCAACAATAGCGTTTTATGTCCCTTATGAAGTTCGTCGAAGGTTCCGCCAACAGCCACAACTTTAAATTTTTTGTTGTAAATTCTGTTATCCCAGCAACCTTGCCCCATAAAGCTCAACATTTGCTACGATAACCCTCTCTTCTGGTAGAACACGTTTAAAAGCTTGAGCAACTTTTTCGGCGTTTTCTGATGTTGCCAGTGCGTGGACTGCTTCTCCAACCATGTTTTGAGCAGCACCAATAGCGCCAGCCTCATCTGCAGCCTTAAACAACTTGCGAACTCGCTCGGTAACAAAGCCCGTTTTTTCAGCGAAATCACGACAACAAGCCAAAAAATTTTCAAGGGATGGCTCAGCCAAAATCTTTTTAAGGGTAATCCTACCCCAA
>JAWBXA010000003.1:65862-74368 GCA_038868115.1 Bathyarchaeia archaeon | reverse complement strand
TTGTTAACGACTAAGCGTTTTTCAGGCGAGGACAAAATTTCCCTAGTCAGCATCGGACCGAAAACTCCAGCAACAATCACATAGTCCTCAGATATTGGGATGCGATCAATTATGGCTGTTCCAGGCGCGCCGGGCTCGACGGTTATCACACAGCCTCCGCCAAGCGTCAGTGGCGCAACGGTACCAAGTCCCGTTTTGCATTTTATTTCTGCTATGTGGGCTATTTTGCCAAGCTGATTAAGGGTAAGTCTCAAGCCTAAAGCCTTAGATAAAGCCAAGGCAGCGGTTATAGCTCCGCCAGCACTTGTGCCAAAGCCGGCTCCTATGGGAACATCAACCCAATGGCTAACCTTGACATCATAACAGCCATCAGCCCTTTCAAGAAACATCTTAACAACGGTCCGTGTGGTTTCGGCTTCTGAAGCGTACCGACCATTAATGAAAATTTTCACATTGTTTTGCGTGGTTTCTGAAACGTGCACCTCTGTTGTGACACCCTTCTTGATTCCGAAGCCTCCGCCTCTAGCGCCAACCTTTTCAAGGTCTTTTGTTGGGCTTCCGTCAGGTATTGTGTCACATATCTCAAAAAAGCTCGAAATTCCAGCTGGGCTGAAGGCTTTCGCTGTCTTCAATTCTACCTACTCTCCGTTTTTGGCGGGGTTAATGAAGGGAAGGCACGTTGGCAAGCCTCTATTAATGGAGGCCCAAGCAGTATCAGGAATGGAATCTCTGTGGCAAACGTCCATGTGAGCCAAATAACAGCGGCATAAAATGGTAGCTGGAACCCCCCGCCAACAGCCGCTGGGAGGAAAAATATTTGGCTATATGCCCAAACAACTAAGCCTATAATCGTACTTCCAACAACAAGGCCAACTATTGAACCTAACTCGTAGTTTCGCCAATTAGGCCAAAAATATCCGATAGCTATAGCGATTATAAAAGACGCGGTCATTATCGCGGTGAACAGATTTAAAGCGTTGACAAATGTCTGTGGTAAATCGATATATGAAACAGTTGTGAGCGAGCTGAAGGAAATTATTAGGCACACAACACCCGAAACGGCAATAAGCTTTGTCCAGTCTATGTTTTTTCTACTTATATAGCCCAGTAGATAGAAACCTAAAAAGTTGGCTGTGACTCCGGCGCTTAAGCTTAGTAAGGGGTCTCCGTGGATTAGCATGTCGCTTATGAATATGCCTATAGCTGCACCTAGTCCCCCGACAAGTGGACCGAAAAGTACGGCGAAAACCGCTGGCACAACAACGTTCGGCCAAAATCTTACTATGCCTATGCCTGGAGTTACTATTGGAAGGAACAGGTAGATTATGTAGCCCGTCACGGCATATAATGCTCCACAAACAGCACTCTCAGCAATCTCTAAAGACTTCAAGTTTATCGCCTATGGTGGCTAAAGCTTTGTTTTTAAATAAAGATTTCGTATATTTTGTTTAGACATGTTTAAACTTTTTAAAGGCTGTTTTGTTGAACTGTTGTACTATTATGTGTAGCTCTGTTCTACGCACAAACCATCATATTTAAACAAGGCTGAATTTTTGCTACGGAGCGAAAGGAAAATGAAGATGTTAAAGAATAAAAGGGCATTGAGCACAGTAGTGACCACATTGATTATTCTAGTGGTTTCGGTGCTTCTGGCGACTGTGGTGACGTTCTACGCCATAAACGTAACGACAACAAGGGTGCAGGAAGAAAGCCTGTTAGTAACAAAGTTACACATATGGCACAACGGCACAAGCTTCTCCGAAGCTGCATTCTTAATAGTTAATACTGGCGGACGAGACGTGGTCATAGATAAAATTACGGTCAGGGGCCAAGAGGTCCCATGGGAAAACGTCTATTATAATAAAACAACCGATACAATAAGCGTCGATTTAGACTACATTGAGCCAAATGATGATGGCACGCTCAACGGCGCCGAGTGGAATGGATATTCACTTACTCAAGCCGAAAGTGATTTGCTCTTGAAGTCCGGCGTCACAATGATAGTTTATATCGTTAATCCAGATCATATATCCGTAAACGACATCGGTGTGACTATCGGCGTAACAGTCTTTACATCAAACGCCCAGTATTACAAAGAAACCAACGTAGAGGCAGCAAGCTAGACACCACACCCCCTTTCTTTTATCTCCCCCCAATTTTATTTGAATAAAACCTTCAAAGCCCAATTTTCAATAACTTATGTGTAGTTTTGTTCTACACACATATTATCTTATTTTATAACAGCCCTCAAAGGTTTTTGGCTGCCGGTCTACAGAGAGGAGACTGTTAAAGGTTGTGTGTAAAGGGCTTTAGAGGGCTTGCATGTTCGAGGAGGGCCTTGGCTATTCCAGTCACTTATCTTATACTCTTTGCCTCGCTAATTGTCATAATATCTGCCGCCTACGCCTTTGCAGTAACCCGCATAAGCGTAAAAGGCGCCCAGTTAAGAGTTTTAGTTGCAAAGCAGAACATGCAGACTTTGGATGATGTTGTGCGTTCTGTAGCTTGGTCTTCCGGAAGCTCTAAAACTGTCTACATGAAGGATTGTGGAGGAGTTTTTCAAATGCACCCAAAAGCCAAAAGCCTAATCATAAACCTGACTGATGGGCAGACGTTTTCCCAGGTGGTGTTTAATGATTCTCTGGGCAAAGCCTTTTACATGCTTGATGATTTGGCTAAAAGCCAAGAAGGCGCATATGTTAGGGGTGACAGCCGAGCAATAATAGATCATAGTGCCTTCACAATTACACAGCTTTACTTTGAAAGAGGTGAAAGTGCGCAACAGCTCGTCTTATGCTATAGACCGATGGCGACTATTTTGACTATCGGCACAAGCAATGGAAAACCGCTCAACATTATACGTGTTTACATAACTAGCCTAGCCTCATCCCAAATGCTTACGCTTTATGGAAGCTTTCACTTAAAAGTTTCAATGTTGAACATTGAGAGCTCAACTGTTGAAATTATGTTCAACAGTTCAGTATCCTCTCTTGCCCTTGAAGCCCTCTCAGAAGGCACTAAAACAACTATTTGGCTCCCGATAGAAAGCACTAGCGAAGGCGCTGTTGTCAGCCTAGAAGTTGTCGTATGCCGCATACAAGTTAGGAGGGTTAACATCTAATGCCAGCCATAGCCCCCGGCTACCTATACACTTTCTTCGCCATAATCGCCGTAATCAGCATCCTTCTAGTCTCCTTTACGGGCTACGTTAGTGCCATACGCCTCTCATCGGAGATGGGTAAACTGAAGGACTTAGTTGACTTGGTGGCAGCCAAATCCACAGAACTCATAAACCTTGCAAAGGCGGCAAACACAACAGCCGAGACATTCATTCATGCACCATTAGCCATAGGCAATAGGCAGTACTGGCTCGTGCTTGGAAATGACTCCTCAAGGGTTTGGGCTGAAGGTGGATTTGGTAGCACGCCAATAGAAAAGGCTGGAATACGCGTTTATCTTCTAAGCACAGCTTTGGCTTATGGCCATTACGTTAGTGGTTATGGAGCAATTCTCCTAAAATGCTCCATGAACCAAGAAGCTGGAATCCCAAAAGTTCAGCTTTCAAGCTCAAGCCAAAACGGAGAGTGAAAAAGGTTTGAAGTTTACATTGAAACTTAAGAAAGGCGGGGCGGAGGCGGAATTTAAGGATTTAATGAAGGAAGAAGTCGAGCTAACCGGTTTCATGGAAGTTCAGAAGTGGAGTGTTCCTGAAGGCTACGCGGAAGTGGAATATTATCCGTTAAAGCCTCCCTTCTCCTATGCGGCCATAATCCAAAACGAGGAAACACTGGAATACCTATATGTTCTGGACGAACTGCCCCTAACAAAGGAAGAAAGGGAAGGCTATCATAGGCTTAGAAACATCCTGGAATTTGAACTTCAAGCTCCGGAAGGCGAGGAAACCCTAGCAGAGTCTTTTAGGCGGCAGATGCCAGAAATCCTCGCAAAACACCGCAAAGTCCTTGAGGGGATATCTCCCATAGGTGTGAGAAAAATTCTCTACTACCTTGAAAGGGACATCGTTGGATATGGCAAAATAGACCCGCTGATGCATGACGATTATGTTGAGGATATTGGATGCAGCGGCGTCAACAAGCCCATATACCTTTGGCACAGAAAATATGAGAACATTAAAACAAACATTGTCTTTAGAGACGAGCAGGAACTTGAAGATTTTGTCATGCGGATGGTTCACAAGTCTGGAAAACACGTTAGCATAGCCTTCCCAATAGTGGACGTGACACTACCGGAAAAACACCGTTTAGCCGTCTCATTCGGTAGAGAAACAACGCCATATGGAACAGCCTTTACTATTCGAAAGTTCCGCAGAGATCCCTTCACAATAATAGACTTGATTGAAAACGAGACTATAAACGAGAGCATAGCTGCCTACCTATGGCTTTTAATGGAGAACAAAATGTCAGTTATGATTATCGGGGCTACTGGCGCTGGAAAAACAACAGCCCTAAACGCCATCGCTTGCCTCATAAAACCCAACTACAAAATAATCTCCGTTGAAGAAGTTGCAGAAATAAACCTACCCCACGAGAACTGGACTTCTACGATTGCGAGATCCGGCTTCGGCGCAGAAAGCGAGGGCGAAATAACCCTCTACGACCTAATCAAGTCTGCAGTGCGCCACCGCCCAGACCTAATAATCGTAGGCGAAATCCGCGGAGAAGAAGCCTACGTCCTTTTCCAAGCATTAGCCACTGGTCATGGCGGCTTGTGTACGCTTCACGCTGAGGATGTTGACACCGCCGTAAAGAGGCTTACGCAGCCGCCCATGAACATCCCAACATCAATAATTCCGCTCATGAACTGTGTAATCACGGTTAAGCATGTCAGAACCCCGGTCTTCCTAGAGTCTGGAAGGAGGCTTTCAAGTCGAAAGTTCATCAGCATCACAGAGATAAAGGACTATAATAGTTATCAGGAGGTTTTCAGCTGGAACCCGTCCTCAGATACTTTTAGGGAGAATTTTGCTGAAAGCTACTTACTTAAAAAAATGGCTTTAAGCCTAGACATTCCAGTTGAAAGGATTATTGACGAGTTGGAATACCGTAAGCGGGTTCTAGCCCACATGGCGGAGCACGGCATCCGCGACTATAGAAGCGTAAACAAAGTCCTGAGTAAATACTACAACAATCCGGAGCTTTTCCAAAGGGAGTTTCTGGGAAAAGGTGAGTGGTAAAGATTGCAGGTGCAGATCGGAAAGCCTAAAATTTTTGGCCGAATGCTAAGCCGCTTCACAGAAGAGGACACAAACGAAATAAACCGGGAGCTTCCCTTTGCCGCCTTGCTTTTCACAATATTAGCTGCTAGCGAGGTAACCTTATACGAGAGTTGGAAAAAACTCAGCACAATAGAGCAGCTTCCTCAATTTAGAAAAGAAGCGAGGGAAGTCATTAGACAAGTGGAGGTTTTGGGATACGACCCGTTAACAGCCATGCAGAGGCAGGCTGAAAAAACGAGGTCTAAAAACTACCGTGAGTTCCTATTGAGCTATGTTTCAGCCATTAAAAGCGGCGGAAATGTTGTAAACTTTCTGAAAAGTAAGCTTCGCTCAATATTTGATGTCCAAAGCGCTGCCGCCATCCGCTCAATCGAAAGGCTTGGCACTCTTGTGGAAGCCTACGCCGTCATGCTGATCGTAACCTTATGCTCCTATATACTCTTCATAGTTTTTTCAACAACATCAATCTTTGAGCCGACAAGGATTACTGGAACCCCAAGCATATCCACGGATGTTGTCTGTCTGCTAATATTTCTCTTAACGCCTTTGATTTCGCTTGTCTTCATGATAATCGCCCACTTAGAAAGGAAAAGCAACCTTATTGGGCTTAGGACTCCATACAAAGTTGCAGCCATCGCCACAGTCGCCGCCAGCATCTTCATAACGTCCATCTTCATGTTTCCCCATATTCAATTCCTCAAAAACCCGCAAATTCTGCCCCTTGTCTTGACCGTCTGCCTGCTGACGGTTTCGATTCCTCCGGCAATAATCTACATGGAGATTGCCAGAATAAACAATGCTGCTGAAAATGCCATGCCAAGCTTCCTAAGAGATGTCACAGAAGCCAGAAAAACAGGACTTTCACCGGAGAAAAGCATAGTTCACGCTACAAAACGCCCAGGCTATGGAAAATTCTCCGAAGTCTTAAAACTTATAAGAAGCCAAATAGATTGGGGCGTACCCCTAAGAAAGATATTTGCAAGCATAAAGAGGAAGCTTCAAACGTGGCCTGTTTTGGTGAACTTTCTCATCCTTGTCGAAACTATTAAAATGGGCGGTGGTTCAAGTGTGGCCCTAGAAATTTTGACGGAGTACAGTGAAAAACAGAGGGACGTGGAAATCAACAAGAAGTCCTTGCTTAGGCCTTATGTTATTTTGGCTTTCATATGGAGTGTTCTCATAGCCTTGACAACGACTATGGTTGCTTTAACGGTTTACACTTTGACGAGGCTTTCGCTTCCCGGTGCCACGCCAGTGTCCTTTATTGTTATGCAGGAGCAGATGAACCTCTTTTCTTTGGGCATATTAGTGCAGTGTTGGCTTTCAGGCTTCTTTGTGGGCAAGGTTAGTGAAGGAACTTTCGCTGCTGGTTTTAAGTATTCAGCCATGCTTGTCTTGACGGCGCACATTTCGCTGGCGCTCTCGCAGAGTTTGTTGGGCGGAATGTTTGGGCTCGTTTAGCAAAGCATCTAAAAGGTGAAAAGAGTTGCCGGCAATATCCATCGACACCTTTTTCGCGTGTTCTCTAATGGTTTTGCTCGTGCTATCGGCTATGGCTGCTACTGCCAGCCTCCTTTACCAGCCGATAAGCGACTCCTTTGGAAACGAAGTCCCCACGAGATATGGGGAAATCACCAAATACATACTGCTGAACACTGGAAAGCCAGCAGATTGGGGGAAAAACAGCCAAACAGTTCCAGAGGAGTTTGGCTTGGCATATGCGGAGGCAACTGATTCTTACACGCTTGACATGGATAAGGTTTCTAGGCTGAACGGCGAAAACTTCCACGCTTTAAGTTATGCCCAAGTATACACAAGCCTAAAAATTCCAGACATAGCCTTCAGAATCGAAATAAAGCCATTATTTGAAACCTTTGTAAATCTCATCGCGACTTATGAAGGGAAAGGCGAAAACAAAACAACCTACGAGTTTGAAGTTAAAAACGTTAGAAGAGGCGGCGTCAAAGTGCCAGCAGAGTTAAGGCTTTATGCCGTTGCTGAAAACTCTCTGCAAAACTTGGGCGTTTACAGCTCTGACGGCGAAATCCGCTTAAATGTAACAATTCCAAACAACCTCAGTGAACCAGCACTGCTTGTTGTTTTGGCAAAATCCAGGCACAACGCAAAAATTGTTTCCTTCGCTGTTCGCGCCTTTGCCCACAACTCACAAAATCTGGTGTCAAAGGGCAGTTTTTTGAGGCTTTCCCCACTAAACCACACGCTAACCGTTGCGCCTAATAATCTAGACATAGTCGTTTACGCCTTAACCTTCAATTACTCCTCAACTTTAGAGAAAACGACAAGCAAAAACCAGTCTGTCATATTCAACATCCCGAAATTTTTGGACGCAAGCCCGATAGTGCTTGTTGCCACAGGATGGAATTCCACGCAATTCTTTATAGGATGGACTGTTTACCCACAGATACCAGTGGCGATTGGCATAAGCCCAGCAGAATCCATGAACCTAGCCGATGTTTACGCCTACACCTACGTGGTCACTATAAACTCCGCATTGTATAAGTGTACAGTTTGGCTTGGAGGCCTAAAACAGTGAAAAACCAAAGGGGGCAAATTAGGATGATTGAGGCTTTTTTAGCCGTCTTAATAGTCTTCTCTTCGTTGGCTATTTCTGCAAGCCTAACCACAGAGCATAAAATCGCAGAATCCGCAGACTTGACATCCATTGGAATACAAGTTTTAATGAAGCTTGATTCTGATGGAAGCTTAGGCGCCTACATAGATTCTGGAGACTGGCCCGGACTGCGCGAAGCGTTAAGCCTTCTCCTTCCAGAGGACGTGTCCTTCAACTTAACCGTCTACAACGGGAGAATGCAACAGATAAACACGGAAGCAATAACAAACGGAAAGATCAACGGCCAAGAAGAAGCCTTGATAAAATATGTCTGCGCAAGCCAAAATCCCACCTTCAGGTATTATGTGATTTACTTGCAGCTGGCTGTGGTTAAATGAAAAGACTTATGAAAGCAAAAAGTTCCGGTCAGCTTTTGATAGTGGCGGCTCTAGCTATAGCCATACTCATATCCACAACAACAGCCTATGTCTACGAGGTCAGCAGACAAAAGCCATCCGCTTCCCAAGGCTTTCCATTGGCTGGTTTCGTTTTAGCCATAAAGCAAGGCTCAAAAAACGCCATGATAAGCGCATTAGCCAACGTCACAAACGGAGGAGAAAAAACAGTTTTGGCTTCAAACCTTAACAGCTTATCTCAAGCCTACAGGAGCCTAAACGCTTATGGGCTTTATTACCTAT
>JAWBXA010000003.1:21985-65765 GCA_038868115.1 Bathyarchaeia archaeon | reverse complement strand
TCAAAAAACGCCATGATAAGCGCATTAGCCAACGTCACAAACGGAGGAGAAAAAACAGTTTTGGCTTCAAACCTTAACAGCTTATCTCAAGCCTACAGGAGCCTAAACGCTTATGGGCTTTATTACCTATCACATACGAGTTTAAATGATTCGCGTTATGTGAACGGCTTTTGGCTTTCATGGGAAGAAACAAGCGGTTTGGGCATTTCAAGCGCCTACGCAAACTTTACGCTAAAGTTTTATGGCTTGACGGAAAAAGTCACACTGAGCTACGCCATAAACATAACAACAATAGTAAAGCTGGAAGGCTATTACATGTTAAATGGTTCTCAAAAAGTCGTCAACTTAACATGCCAAGTTTCCAATGGGGAGAAGCCAGCACCAGCCAAACGCATAACGGTCTACTATGAGCTTGGCGGAATTTGGGTTCCAGCCAACTCGTTAAACAACCTCGTCATAACATCTTATGGTAACGGAACATACGTTATAACCTTCGCAGTCAACACAGACTCCGATGTTGTGCGTATTTCAGTGCATGTCTATGATTTGCGAAACATATTTGTTAAGGCAAACTTGACATGTAACCAAGCCTAAATCTGTTTTGCCTAAGTTTTCGTGTTCCTTAAATATGGATTGTGTTACCTCTAAATTGAAAGTGAACAGAAGGCTTGTGCTGAGATGAGCGAAGCAAAGGCTTGGCGTCGCATTTTCACGCTTTTAAAATTAGCGGAGCTAGGAGCCCACAGAAGAACAGCAAAAATTTCAACAGAATATTTGGCACGAAAGCTCGGCATTTCCCAACAGTCGGCGTCCCGCCACTTAATAGAACTCGAACATAAAGGCTGGATTAAGAGGACAATGACGTCAGAAGGATGTCTAATAAAAATGACGGAGTCTGGCTTATCGGAGCTTAAGAGGCTCTACTCAAGCCTACGCTTACTAATGGAAGCTACATATCCGCCGTCAATAACTCTTGAAGGCGTTGTCTTCACGGGACTAGGCGAAGGCGCCTACTACGTGACAAGGGATCCATACCGAAGGCAGTTCATTGAAAAACTGGGTTTCGACCCATACCCGGGAACGCTGAACCTGAAACTTGTGACGGATTACGACGTTAAAACCCGTTCAGAGCTTGAGGCTTATCCGGCAATAGAGATTGAGGGATTCAGAAACGAGAACCGTACTTTTGGACCTGTGAAGTGCTATCCGGCGATAATAGAGAATAAGATTAAGGGCGCTATTGTCTCAGCCCTAAGAAGTCACTATGACGCATCAGTCATAGAGCTTATAGCACCCATATGCCTAAGAAAGCATTTAGCCCTAAAAGACGGCTACAAGGTGAAGGTGGAAGTTTTAACCCTTCCATAATTTTGCGTTATTCGCTTCACCTTCTATAATGCTCTATAATTTTCTGCTTAATCTTCGAAGAGCTGTCCAGCTCATCTTCGCCAAACTTGCCAATCTTAACAACCTTAATTTTGAGTCCCTTCTCCCCTACATAATCCCTAACAGCCTTCTCCATCCCATCCTGGTCATGACCGACGGCAATAACATCTGGCTTAATCTTTTCAATAACTTTGCCTATGTTAAATTCCTCATAACCTAAAATGGCCTCATCCACAACCTTCAAAGATTCCACAAGCGCCCGCCGCTGGTTTTCCGGTATGACCGGCTTTGAGCCCTTACGCCTTTCAACAGTGCTGTCTCTAGCCACAATAACAATTAACTCAGCGTTTTCCCCGCCAGCCTTTTTAGCTTCCTCCAAATAACGCACATGTCCAAGATGAAGGAGGTCAAAAACCCCCGAGGCCAAAACTACCTTCCGCTTTCTCCTTCGTTCTCCTCTACTTTTTTCTTCGGCCATTCAAACTTCACCATTCCCAACATTTTTAGGGCGTCAAGCAGCCCCTCACAGTAAGCTACAGAAGCGAGGCTCACTTCTAGTTTTCCACAATCCCTATAATACTTTGCATCTTGCAAATAGGCTTTTGCAAGCTCCAAAACTTGCTTAACCTTAGCATTGAAAAAACCAGCATAACCATTTACAACTGTTATTTCGTCAAAAACGCGGTCGGCAGAAATAATGTATTTTTCAACAAGCTTGGTTAGGCTCATTCCACCAGCTCCAAAACGCTTGACGGAGCACCAGCAAGCACGATTAAGGCTTCGGCTTCCATAAAATGAAGTTTTCCGGGAAAAATGAGGCTGTAGGGCGGACCACCAAAATTACGGTTTAAAAGTTCATTGACAAAGTCGGCCATAACTATGGGATTCGGGCTTCCAGCCCTAGCCACCACAACAACAAGTGTTTTGCTAGTTACAACGTCCATTTTCCACTTTTCCTCAATCTTCAGAAGAGTTTCAAGAGCTTCCCTAACATTTAAGTAACGATTTTTTTCCACATCTATGTCCAGCAAGCAGAGCGTGTGAAGTCCAAGCCCTTTGTTTTGGGCAACCACCATGTAGGGAGCTTCCGAAAAGTTTTCTGGAAAAGGGATGGTCACACTCTTACCAAACTTGTAATTGTGTAAGCCAGACAGCCCAATAGCGGCAGAAATTATAGATGCACCATGAACAACACGTGTCCTTATTCCACGCTTCTCAGCCGCAACCCTTAGGGCCACATGAGTGGTCGCGATAAAAGGGTCGCCGGGGACTAGTAAAACGGCTTTTCCACGCTCTGCAACCTTCAAAACAACTTCGCCGTTCTCCTCCTCCAATTCCCTACGGGAAACAACCCGCAAACTTTTGCCAGCTAAACTTGCAAAACGCTCTAAAGAAAAGTTGGGCATCAAGCTGGTGTAAAGCTCGATGAAAATGCTGTCAGCGCTTTTAACTTCTGCTAAACCGTTAAGGCTTATGCCTGCATCATCGTGCAGCCCTAAACCTACAAACACAAGTTCGCCCAAAAACACCCCTTCTACATAACAAGCATCAAAAGCTTAAAACCATTTCCAACAATCTCCATTTATCGGCTTAATCGACATGTCTGTCTAATCTATCTCATAAACCTGATGAAGAAGCATGAATATTATTTTTGACATAATAAACCCTTCGGAAAGCTAAATTTATTAAAAGCGATATTAAATTGGCATAAATGAAAGGGCCCGTAGCTCAGTAAGGTAGAGCGGCGGACCAACCGCTGCACGGGATGGGTTGAGGCTCTTAACCCGTAGGTCCCGGGTTCAATTCCCGGCGGGCCCGCTTTTAGAAATCAATAAATGCGCGAATGGTTCTTTGAAGGTTAAGGTGGAACGGTTGAGTATTTCGCGGAAACAGCTCGCAAAAATTGTTGATTCAACGCTTGTTAAGGCTGCGGCAACAAAGAGCGAAGTTGAAAATTTGTGTCGCGATGCGGCTCAATATGGGTTTTGTTGCGTTGTTGTAAACCCTACATACGTAAAATTGGCTGCGTCGCTTCTTAAAGGTACAAATATTAAGGTTTGCTCCACCGTAGGCTTCCCTTTTGGTGTCGCCCTCCCAGAAGTTAAAGCGTTAGAAGCTATAAAAGCCGTCGAAGACGGAGCACGCGAACTAGACATGGTTGTTAATTTGGGTGCATTAAAATCTGGAGACTATGAGTTTGTTAGGCGGGACATAAGGGCTGTTGTCGACGTTAAACGTTTGTTTCAAGATGTAATTGTTAAAGTGATTATTGAAACGCCGTTGTTAACCACTGAGGAAAAGATAACTGCTTGCAAGATAGCCAAGGAGATCGGGGCAGACTTCGTCAAGACTTCAACTGGGTTGTTTGGCAAAGGCGCCACAGTTGAAGATGTTAAGCTTATGCGTCAAGTGGTTGGGAAAGACATGGGCGTGAAGGCTGCGGGTGGCATCAGGACTTATGCCGATGCTGTTGCCATGATAGAGGCTGGCGCCAACCGCATAGGAACAAGCACAGCAAAAGCTATAATCCAAGGACCCTAAAAGGCTACATCCTCTCCGGCGCATGTATACCAATAAGGTTGAGGGCATTCCTCAAAGCAATTCTGACAGCATCAACCAAAGCAAGCCTCGCGTCGCTGAGTCCCGGTGGCTCAGCCCTTATAACCGGAAAAGCATTATAAAAAGTGTTAAACTTATCGGCTAAAGCGTTGGCGTAATCAGCTATCATATTAGGCTTAAGCAGATCTGCCGCTTCGATGAAAACTTCTGGAAACTCAGCCAAAGCAAAGACTAACTCATTTTCAAGCTTCTCCCTTAATAAACCATAATCCGGGTTTTCCGGCTTTCTCGAGGCTTTCCGCAGTATGCTGCAAGCCCTAGCATGTGTATACTGAATGTATGGGGCGCTGTTCCTTTCAAAGTTTATTATGCGTTCCCAGTTAAACTCAACAGGCTTTGAAGAATCAACCTCCACCAGTGCGTAGCGAACGGCACCTATCCCTACAAACTCTGCAACTTTACGCTTCTCGTTTTCCGGCAACTGAGGCGAACGCTTTGCAACTTCCTCATAAGCTCTATTAACCGCTTCGTCCATAACCTCGTCTAATGTTATGTAGCGCCCCCTACGGCTGGACATTTTGTAACCAGGCAGATTCACGAGGTTATAGGCGAAGTGTGTCAAGTTCTCGGCTTGTTTGGCATAGCCCAAAGCGTATAAAGCTATTTTAAGTTGCATCTGCGCCAGAGACTGCTCCATCCCAATAACGTTAATGCACTTTTCTGCTCTTTCAAACTTCCATAAGGTGTAGGCTATATCCCTAGTCGTGTAAAGTGTTGTGCCATCAGCTCTGACGAGCGTCAAGGACGGAACTACGTAATCTTTTCTTAAACCCAGTTTATCCCTTAGATTAAGATCTTCAACAACCTTTCCAGCCTCAAACTCCAAAACACCACCAAAAACGGAAACGTAAGGCGTCTGCTTTAACCTTTGGAGAACCTCCGCCACCAACCCGCTCCAAACGAGGTCGCTCTCCCAATCCCAAGAATCATAAAAGACTCCAGCACGTCTAAGCGTTTCCTTAAAACCTTCCAAGCAGAGTTGACTAACCTCCCGAATAAGCCGCCTGGCCCTCATGTCTCCAGCCTCATAGGCTCTATTTAACTCGCCAATAATTTTTTCAGGGTCTACATCCTCACCTATTTTCTGTAGCAGCTTTTCAAAAAGCTCAGGATACTTGCTCTTTAACTCGAAGGCAACA
This sequence comes from Bathyarchaeia archaeon, assembly GCA_038868115.1. Lineage (GTDB taxonomy): Archaea > Thermoproteota > Bathyarchaeia > Bathyarchaeales > Bathycorpusculaceae > JAGTQI01. The sequence goes on along the minus strand of JAWBXA010000003.1, from coordinate 60,621 downwards.
GACATCCAATCATCCAATTCCCTATTAATCTTCACGATATCGTCCTCAGCTGAAACAGCCTTGGCCCTCTCAAGCTCTCTTTTTAGACGGTTAATCTCCACAAGGCAGCATGTTATAGTGTAAATCTTGCCAATAAAATGGTCAGGCTTCTCTTGTGGTTTTGGTCTTCCAAGTTTTTCATATCCATAAGCGATTACAGCAGTCTGCCTCCCAACATCATCCACATAGTAATGACGTGAAACTATATGCCCCCTGGCCGAAAGCAAACGGGCAATGGCGTCGCCGAGCACCGGATTTCTTGCTTGTCCAATATGTATTGGATGAAGCGGATTAACACTCGTATGTTCAACAATGATCTTCAAAGGCCTTTCAACCTTTACAAACCCGTAAGCCTCATCTAAACGTTTAACAGACTCTATAGTTAGTTCTGAAAATTTTGCAAAATTTGCATGAAAGTTTATGTAACCTCCGCCAGCTGCGGTGACATCGCTTATCAATGAAAACTTTGACTTGTCAATAGCATTTATGAGGCGTTCAGCAAGAACCAGCGGCTTTTCGCCAGTCTGCTTGGCAAACTCAAAACAGATAGAGGAGGCCAGCTGACCAAACTCCCAAATCGGCGGTTTTTCAAAAACAAGTTTAGGTGGCATTTCAAGTGAAAGCTTTTTAATGGCGTCGCTTAATGTGAACTCGCATTCCTTTCTTAACTCTACAATAGGGTTCTCTGAAACCATGAAATTTCACCTATCACGCGTCAACAGTAGATGTGAACACTAATATATGAAACTAGCCAATTTAAGCTGAAAGCATGAACCGGACGGCGCACAGATGAGGACAAAAATAATTTTTTCGGAGAAATGTTTGGAATACGGGTCATGGCACATTGAAAACCCCCAAAGAGTAAGAAAAGCCTATGAAATCCTAAAAGAGCGGGGCTACGAGTTTATAACACCAGAGCCAGCTGAAGAAAAAGACCTACTAAAAGTCCACGACCCAGACTATATTGAACTGCTTAAAAGAGGAGCTATAGAGGACCCAGACACCCCAGCCTACGAGAATATTTACGAGTACGCGAGACTTTCAGCTGGGGCCGCAATCCTAGCAGCGAAAATCCAAGGTTTCTCGCTCATGAGGCCTCCAGGACATCATGCCGGCAAGTGCGGCATCGCGCTAGGCGCTTATACGAAGGGCTTTTGCTATATAAACAACATTGCAGTAGCCGTTAAACACTTAGACAAGCCAACACTTATCTTAGACATTGATGGGCACCACGGAAACGGAACACAAGAAATTTTCCAAGGAGACCCAAAAGTAGTTTATGTTTCGCTGCACAGGCATCCCCATTATCCAGGTACAGGCTATTATTCTGAGGCTAACTGCTTAAACTATCCACTACCTGCAGACTGCGGCGAGGAAGTCTACTTAAAAACCCTTCAAAAGGCTTTAAAAACAGTTGACATGCAAAAAGTTGAGGTGATAGCTGTTTCAGCCGGTTTTGACGCTTATGCTAGCGATTTGGCTTCTCTAGGATTGACTGAAAGGACCTATTATGAGATTGGCAAAATGCTTGCGACCTTACAAAAGCCCATCTTCTTTGTCCTTGAAGGTGGGTACAAGGGCGAAAACGTTGGAAAAGCCATAGACGCCCTCCTCAAAAACTTAGAATAACAAGCCTTTAATACTAAAGGTTTATGAACCAAAAAGACTTCATTAGTTTCATGAAGCAAGTAGATAATAAACTAGCTGGTACTATTATATTTGTCGGAGTAACTCAATTCATCTTGTGCATGCTAATCGCTGAATGCCTTTATCCTGGCTACAACGTTTCCAACAACTACATAAGCGACCTTGGAAAGCTAAATGCGCCGTCAGCTCCCATTTTCAATGCCTCCGTTTTTGTTCTTGGCTTGACCGTGGCAGCAGGCGCCTGCTTTCTGAAGCAAATAATCGCGAATAAAGTCTTTTTATGTCTTCTAGTCTTATGCGGAGTTGGCGCCATGAGTGTCGGAATATTCCCAGAAGACTTTGGCCCAATACACCTTGCAGCCTCGTTAACAGCGTTTCTTTTTGGAGCTCTGTCAGCAATAACCTCCTACAAGTTTCAAAAAGCTCCATTATCCTACTTCGCAGTTATTTTGGGCATTATCTCTTTATCGGCGCTGATACTATTTGGACTTAAGATTGATCTTGGCTTAGGTGTGGGTGGAGTGGAGCGCATGATAGTTTACCCAATTCTCTTATGGGCAATAGGATTCAGCGGATATTTGATAAGAGGGTAAAAACCTGACAAATAATACTTTAAGCCAATTCGATTGACACTTCCGGGATTTTTGTTTTAGCTGGCCGATCACATGTAATTAGATAATTAAGTGGATCTGTGTAAGAATAAAGGATATATTAAGTTTTGCAACGTGTATTTTCAAATCATGGTCTGTAGCGAAAAACAATGGTTTGCCAATGTTTTTATAACGTGAGCATTCAAAGAAAGTAATGTTTCATTACTTTTATGGAATGATGTGTTATTTTTCTCGTCTAGAAATTCCAGCCATCTTTTCTTATCTTTTCAAAACCTTCTAGATTGGCGACGGTAAACTCGGAGCCATCTTCCTTATCTTCAATGTTTATTCTTTGTCTTTGTGGATGAACCCAACATGTATTTTGCTAGCGTTGAAATTTAATTGCACCTAACATGGCTTGTTTTCTTTTGCCTATCCAATGCCAAGTTAGTAAAACTGCCGCTGTATATGTGATTGTTATTACGTTTTTGCTATACCCCATTCCAGTAGGGCGGAATGTACCATTTGGGAAGCTATGGCCGCCAGTATAACTGCCATTATGCCCAGTCGAGGCTTACTGCAACGAAACAAAAGGAATAACATTCAAAGAAAACGTGGTAATATGGGAGGCGTAAAGCAGCTTTTATTAGCGTTTTAGTAGCGATATAAAAGCTACCGCTATGAAAGCCACGCCAGCCAAAAAAAGGCTGCTTGTGAGAAACCAAACCGCAACTGCAATTATGGCTGCCGGTAGGATAAATAGCAAAATTTTGACAATTAAGGTAATAATGGCAATTCCTATAACAAGCAGCAACAAAAGCAACAGTAATTCATAGATGGAAGGAAGCTGGAAAGGAAACGCAGACAATTATTTCACACCCTCATTTCCCTCTTTTCAACTGTTAGGCATTGAACAAGGTTTATGCTCACCTATTTTAGTTTTAAGTATTCCGTAAATGTGTAAGGATACGCGAGCTTTAACGATGTTTGGGTTGACTAATCTTTCAAGAAGCTTTTTCATTTTGGTGAGTTCTTCGATGTCGGCTACAATATCTACACGATTGACAAATGGAAGAATGAGAGAGAGTCGCACGACGGTGTCCTCTCTAACGCCCTTATGTTGAACCTCTAATGCTGATGTATACATCGGAAGCCCACCAATTTCCAAAAATGCGAAAGCGTCGATTGTTTTAAAGTTTTCTTTTAGATGAATGCCTTCAGGGAGGATTTCGTTTAAATCGACGTTTTTCGTTATTTTCGGCGTAAAGGGACCAAATTTTGCCTTCGTCTCTTCACATCTCTGAACTATCTTTTCATGTGGTGAAGGCTCACGGATTGCTGGAACAGCTTGTCCCGACAACCGCGTTCCCAAGTGTAATCTCCACGATGTAAACAAAAAGTTTGCCTTTCATACATAACCTTGCGCTATTGCTTGCAAAAAAGAGGGAGAATTAGGGAATTTAGAAGGTTCACCTATTTGTGATTTTTAGTATAAGAGCGCTCGTAATGTTTTTGCATTTTGTTTTCATTTTGGCAATGTTTTTCCTCTGTTGGATTGCAATGGCCATTATTAACACTAGTGCTGTGAGTATTATTAGACTAGTGTTCATGTTAAATTCTGAAACTACCCATGTTCCAGCGATCTCTATTCTGTGAGTCGAGTGAGCATAACTTAAGGCTATAAAGACATAGTCATCGTTTTCCATTACGGTGTAATTACTTGGGTAGTTAAGCATTTGATCGTCAATTTTCACTATCCATGCTGATGGTTCAGCATAGAGTAGTGTTCTTGGGATTGCTACTTGGCAGAAGCCTGTCCCAGCGCCTGTGACATTGAAGCTTATGCCTGGAAGATTTGGGTTGAAATTGAAGCCGCTCATTGTGGAGTTTGTGTAGATTATGACGTTGTGAGTTCCGAAATAGTTCACTACTTGTTGGTAGGCCATGCGGAACTCCAAATTCTTCAAGCTGCCTATAGAAACGTTCTCCCAAGACATAATCTTTAAATCCGTTGAAACAAAATCTGGCGGAGGAGCTGAATCCGCCGCATATAGCAGAATTGTGTGGGTTCCGTTGAAGGCGCCCATAATGTTTATTTTCAGCTTTTGAAACTTTCTCGGCGGCTCGTATGGATCGTAGCTTGTAACATTAAAGAAATTGTAAAATTTGAACCTTACATTGTCAACAGCATCTATTGGTGGTCGAAGGATTAAGCCGTTAAATCTTAGCAGCATCCAGTCTCTACCCAATTTGATTTCGGCTGAAAAGTTGTTGGCATCGATTATTGTTTCATTTAACATGCGCAGTTGCCATGGCATATACCATGGATTAGTAGCGTTCCAGTAGTCTATGTAAAAGCTTTTTATGTGGTTTAACTCTGCTTTGAAGTTACCTTTAAGTATCCATGTGGCGGTGAAGTCAGCCCTTCCGTGGGTGTAGTTTATTGTTGCATCGTAAAGTGTTAGATTGCAATATCTAACGCTCAGATAATCCACTAATATCTTGCGTAATTGTTCATTGGGCGCTATTTCTGGCAGTAGCGGGTTTATTTCCCCTTCCAGTTGAGTGCAGTTCACCAGTATTAAAGCGTTTAATGTCAGTTTATATGTGTCGCTGGAGTATCTGGTGTCTAAACTGAAGTCTTTGATGGCATAGGCTGTGGCGTTTAGGATTTTAAGGTACGCAGTGATCTGCGCAGCATAATCCGGTGGAACTGTTGGGGGCATTTTTTCTAACGCGTTTTCCCATAGTTCAGCAACGTTGCACAATACTTTCATCTCTACTGTGGCCAGCCTCAACTTGTGGTAGTAGTCCATTGTTAAAGAGGCTTTTTCAACAGAAGAGAAAACAGAATCTAACGTTGCGTAGGCAAACTGCTCTGATTGAGAGCTGCCGCCAAACATTATTTGGTTTAAAAGTTTTGCAAAAAGCATTGTGAAGTTTCCTTGCAAGGTGGCGTTGTACCTGATTTCTGCACCGTTGCCATCTGACCATTCGGTCTTGGTTGTGTCTAATTGTGTGCATATGATTAGACCGTTGGTTATGTTGGCAATTAAGCCGTTGGGCCCTGGGAGGGCGCTGTTTAAATGGACGAGAAGGTTTTCAAGAGTTGTTGAGTCTATCGTGCCTATTGGTGGCGGATAGTTGCCGTAAGTTATGTTTAAGTGGTCTGTTAGGCGTAACTCCGTCTTATTTCCATCGAAGTTTATTACGATGTCTAAAAAGCCTGGAATAAAGGGTATAAGGTAGAATTTTACGTCTCCTGTGAATTCGCCGTTTTCAAAGTACACTTTCACTGTTATGTCTGTGGCGTTAAATGGAAACATCAAACCTAATGAGGGCGGCAGTTTTGTTTCTCCGAATATGTTGAAGTTGAGCATGCCGTTGCTGTAGCGTCCTGTTAACTCGAAATTGCTTGAGTTGAAGGGATATGTGTAAATTGCCGCTTGCGGCATCAATACTGTAAGGGCTAGTGTTGTGTTTGATAGGCCGTTCTGAATTTTTGATTTTAAAAGCGCAGTTGTAGAGTTAAAGGGCCACTGAAACATGCCATTTGTTGGTAAAAGCAAGACTCCGGAGAAGGAGCCCGTTGTCGTGCTTCCGGCGGTTGAAAGGCTTAATGATGCATTCATTAATGGACCGGTGTTTGGAGGATACATGTGTGTAAAATTGAACAAACCGTCAAGGCCCATTGTGCCGTTTGGGTGAACTGTGAAGTTTATTTGCATGTCTTGTAAGGGGGCGTCGAAAAGCGTGTAATTATATTTTCTGGAGAGAGGCATGGAAGGGGCGTAATCTAACGGCATCCAAGTGTTCACATCCCTTATATATATCTCAATGAGACTTTGTGGGCTGAACTGATGGTAAGCGAGCATAACGCCATCATATTCAAAATAAACGGTGTGATAACCTATGTTAAAGTAGTCAACAACCTCTTTGTATGTATAAAAGCCTCCGCCGTCTTCAGATAATCCGGAAATACTTATTCCGTAGTAACCTGCCTCTGCAACTTCAATTTCAACACCAGCCTCCAGGTAGTTATATAATCCATTGCCGTCAGCATCTACACCTTCATCTGACACTTTTCCAGTTAACCGTGCAAGATAATCAAAGTCTGTGTAATTGTACGATTTACTTAGTTGAACCCAAGATCTTGAGTCAATTTGATATGAAATATTGGTTTGTGTATCCACCCACGAGAGACTTACGTAGTCAATTACCATCACATTTATAACGCGAGAAGCATAAATGCTGAACCCGCTGAGAAGAAAGTTCAACCAACATTTCCCTGTAGTTAAAGACGCCTTTATACTACCGTATACGTTGACATAATTGTAGGAGGAGTTATATAATCCACCAATATAGACCTCGTATAGTCCAGCTTCTGTAACATCGACCTCGACGCTTATGTTGAGGTAATTAAAAAGTCCATCGCCATCCGTGTCCACACCCTCGTCATGGATTGCATCTGTGAATTTTGCTCCCGGCTCATCAAACTGCGTGTAACTGTAGGTTTTTGACAAATTTAGCTCTGGATAGTAGTCCAGCGGACAATAATATTCGTCGTAAAGATATACGTAAAGAAGTTTTGTCACGTTGATTTGCGCTTGTCGTATAGTTGCGCCGAAGAATCTTATGTTTACGTTTTGTAATCCTGAGCCAAGATAAGTTCTGTTGTAAGTATAAAGCCATAAACGTCCATAATCACCTTCAAGTACATGCACTGCGAGATTGTAGATTCCGGCGGTAGCTACATCTACTTCCACTTCTGCAACAAGATAATCGAATAATCCGTCTCCATCCGCGTCTAAGCCATAATCATAAACATTTCCAGTCAATTTGGCGCCGTTAACCGCTTTTGTTGTTTTAGTAATCCATAACGACGAGATTGTTGCCGACAAAAGTAGAAAAATTGCGGCTATTGAAACACATGCCTTTTTCATTTTAATATCTCCATTGAAACGTTATTATGTTGTGTAAACGTTTTATAAATACTTTAACAACCTATGTAGTTTTGAAATGAGGCTACTAACGTTTTGTTTCCGCAACTTGTTTCGAAGAAAGCTTAGGACGAGCCTTTGCATTTTAGGCGTGGCCTTGGCAACAGCCTTTGTTATCGCGGTTGGCGCCACCACAACTCGTTATATCACAGTAATTAAGAGTATGAACGTGCTCTTTAATGGACAAATCATGGTTGTAACCAAAGGAGCAATAGTGATTCAAGCAATACCGATAACCAGGGCCATGTTTCCTGAAGGTTTAGCCGCAGAATTAAAGGAAACCTTTCCAGAGGTTGAAGATGCGGTTCCAGCTTTACTAGTTACGCCTTCAATTTATTTTGGAAACACCCTTCTTCCAGTGCCTGAAAACTTTAGTCTTGGTATACCGGTTGACAAGTGGCATAATGTTCTTGGACCCATAATCTTGAAAAGTGGTGGGCGCCTTCCAGCAAACGATACCTGCAATGAGGTTGTTATAGGCGGTTCCTTAGCAAAACAGCATAATTTTGCTGTTGGGGACATGCTGCGGATTGGCGGACAAAACCTAACAGTTGTTGGAGTTTTAGATACAAAATCAGCTGTTTTAGATCGCTTTTTGGTTATGTCTCTAAAACTTGCTCAAAAAATCTACGATTATCAGGGAAAAGCCAACATAATTTTAATAAAACCCATTAAGGGCTGTGAGCCGCAAGACCTCGCGGCAACCATTGAAAATCATGTGAATTATAAGGATTCTGTTAAAGCCTTAACAGAGGAGGAGAGAAACGATATAGTTCAACCAATCTTTGCCCAGATTGAAAACTGGAACATAGGCATACAATCGGTTGTTTTCAGCACGAGCCTTATACTCGTCATGACCGTGAACCTAATGAGTGTTTCAGAAAGACGACGGGACTTTGCAACTTTAGACGCTTTGGGCGCACCAGTTAGCTATGTTTTTCGAGTAGTCATTTTTGAAGCCGCCCTAATAGGCGTTTTAGGCGGGATCTTCGGGATAATGCTTGGCTCCTTAGCGGCCGTTATATTAGCAAGCCTATACACCAACATACCTTTACACCTTTTCCTTCCGGGACTTTTTGACATAGTCACGCCCACTTACATGGTTCAAATTTTTGCAATCGTTGTGATAGTCTGCTGCCTCGGCGGATTACTTCCAGCAGTAAATGCTGCAAGAATGCGCATAGCTGAAGCCCTCAAGGCGGAATACTAATGAAAATAAAAACAGTAAATCTAACAAGAATTTTCCAGGTTGGTAGTTCAAAGGTGATCGCCGTCAACAATGTCAACTTTGAAATCGATGAGACCAAGTTTATAGCAATTACAGGACCCTCAGGATCTGGAAAATCAACCCTCCTAAACCTCATAGGGTTAAACGACAAGCCTACTTATGGAAAAATCTTCATAAACGGTGAGGACACCTCAAACTGGACTAATGCAAAACGTAGAAGAATCAGGTTGTTGAGAATGGGCTTCATATTTCAGACATTTAACTTGTTGCCAACCCTCACAGCCCTGGAAAACGTTGAGCTTCCAATGGCCTTAGCTGGGAAAAGTCAGAGGGAACAAAGGGAAAAAGCCATAAAACTCCTAGAAGCTGTGGGCTTAGAAAATAGAATCTATCATAGGCCAAAAGAACTAAGCATGGGTGAAATGCAACGTGTAGCCATAGCCAGAGCCCTAGCCAACGATCCTGAAGTGATAATTGCAGACGAACCCACCGGAGAGCTTGATTCTAACACGGCCAAAGAAATAATGAACCTTATGTTAGATACGAGGGAAAAATGGAAGACGACGGTTATTGTGGCTACACATGATGAAAAGATCGTTGAAGCAGCGGATAAGATCTACACCCTCAAGGATGGACGACTAATAGCAGACTACTAAATTCAGACCTCAAAATTGAAATTGGTAATGATAACCCTGGTCCATGGTCTAAACGCTTAAAATTGGTAAACATTTCTGTTAGTTGCAGTAAATAGAGAATTTTATGAGATAAAAAGCGGCTGTTTAAAGGCGGGCCCGGTGGGATTTGAACCCACGTTCTCCGGCTCCGAAGGCCGGCGCCTTGATCCGTACTTGGCCACGGGCCCTTTTTTCCTTGCGAAGATAATGTTTTAAATGGTTAAAAAGGTTCTGAAAACCTTAAAAATGTTGGTTTGACATTACTGTTTAGTGTTGCGATGGGCCGGTAGCTCAGCTTGGTTGGAGCGTTCGGCTGATAACCGAAAGGTCGCCGGTTCAAATCCGGCCCGGCCCATTAGTTTTTGGCTTGTTACTGATGGAAAGCGATGAAGCCCGTCAAGAAGTTATCGCCTCAAGAAAACAGTTTAACACAATAAAATATGGCTTCAACAGCATCCAAGAAGCAATAAAGCATCTTAAAAGCTTTAAGGAAATTCATAACCTAACTTTTACAGCTAAATAAAACCCATAATTTTGCCTTGTCTTATTGAAAAACCCGCTAAACTAAGACTTCAATAGAAGAAAGCTTATGATAGTGTCAACTTAGTGTCCTGGTAAACCTTAGATTTTACGTCGAAGTCGCCTTTCGGAAAAACTTATTAACGAAAAAGTTAAATTATTTTCGGGTGTTTGAATGTTTGCCAAAAAAAACGGCTATTTCTACTTTGGTTTTAATGCTTGCTGCAGCTTTCTTGTTTTCAGGGGTTAACCTTGGCTCTGTGGTTGCTGCTGAAACAAAGCTGTATGGAGGAAGGTTAGTGGCATGCTTTTTGGCAAATGTCCGATCAAAATGTACAGCGCATGAGGATTGGCAGTACACGGAAATAGGTTGCATCCTTTATCAATTAATTTACGATATAGGTTGGACATACTTTGAGGTGGAGGATTCCACAGCCATAGCGAATCCGCCTGTGCCCCAGTTTTTCATAGATTGGGAAGTGTCGGAAGATGGAAAGGTGTGGACTGTGCATATTCCAAGCAACGCAACTTTCCACGATGGAACGCCTGTGACGGCTGAAGATGTAAAATTTACAGCGGATTATTACTGTCAGCTACCTTATTGTCAAAATATGATTATAAGATCGACGGGAGACACATTTACTTTGCTACTGATGGCTTATGTGTGTACACAACTGATATGGAGACAGGAGAGTGGAAATCCTCAACAAACGACGATGTCGCTATGCTAACTAGAGTCGCCGACGCTCTGGATTCTTATGCTTCAGTTGGCAGAATGACCGCGTCCTTTGAGAAACCAGATTACATCCGTGGCTTCTATGATGTTATAACGAGGTTGAACAACACTGAAAAACCTACTAATATTGATGTCTGTGGCGGTGACGTCGCGTCGCGAGAACTATTCTGGGCGTTATTTGATTATACCCTTGAAATAGCCAACGTGATCGCGGGGGTGAGGAAGCCTTGAGGAAAAGACCTCTGTTAGTCGGAGATTTTTATGCGATGTCACCGCTTCAATTTCACGGCATGTATATTGAACGCGCATTGAAACTCGCTAAGCTAGGCTTCCCATGTTCTGTGGGAAGTCAGACTCTTGCTGGGGCAACGGCACCGGTGACTTAGGCGGGGGCACTTGTCGTCACAAACGCCGAAATTCTAGGTGGAATTTCAATAATTCAGCTTATGTCCCCGGGCGCTCAGATGAGTGCCAGCTATTTCCCAGCCGCCTTTGACATGAAGTATGGCCGATGGGCAGCAGGTACACCAGAGGAAGCGCTTTTAAACGCTGCTTCAGTTGAAATTGCGAGGTATTATGGCCTCACCGCAAGTGTTATGGGTCTCGTTACTTCGGCTAAAGTACCTGGCCCTCAAGCTTGTTACGAGAAGGTGATGAGTACTATTTTACCGATTCTTGCCGGCGCGGATGTGGTGGAAGGGGCGGGAGGCCTTGGCTGTTCCATGACTGCTTCTCTTGAAGAGTTAGTAATTGACGATGAGCTTATCAGAGCCATGTTAACGCCCCTTCGTGGAGTAGAGATCAGCGATGAAACCTTGGCTATTGATGTTATTCGTAAGGTGGGTCCTGGAGGCCACTATCTGAGCCAAAAACACACTTTGGATCACCTTAAAGGAGCAGTTCATTCCTAAGCTGATTGACAGACGCAGCTATGAAGAGTAGAAGAAGGCTGAAGGAAAAAGTCTTGTTGAAAGAGCGAGGGAGAAGGTTAGGAAAATATTGAAAGATCATTCGGTGCCACCCCTTGACAAGGATATCCAAAAAGAACTTTACAGCCTAATAAAGAGGGCTGAGAAAGATTTGCCTAAAAAACTCTAAAGCGTCAACATAAGCCCTTCTGAACTCTTTTCAAATGCTCTTTAGGCGAACTAATACCTAGACTATGAAGAATAAGAAAACTGTGAAAAATGTTTAATAGCATACGGCTTGGCTCATTTTAATGTTTTTAGGCGGCAATTTTTTATACTGATGTAAGAACATATAATTATATCATGATATCTGTTGAAGAAAGTGCTGCCGCCGTTGTGCTTTTTGTTTGGGTTATTTTTGCTGCTAAAGTTTTGGCTAAGAGGCTCTATGATCTTTTGACCGGGCGGGGCTTTGATCATTACATTGCAGTTTATTATAACAGAAAGATCATTCACATATTGACCGGCGGAGCAGCGGCTTTTCTTGTGCCTTTCGTTTTTAAGACACCAATTTTGCCGCTTGCTATGGCTACGCTTTTGGCTGTTTTCCTATATGTGCCTCATAGGCGTGGGAAACTTATGTACTGGTTCCAGACCAGGGAGAACACCTACGAGGTTTCTTTCTGTATTATGTGGGGTGTTGTAATAGCCCTTGGCTGGCTTATTTCAGGCGATGGGAACTTCTGGTTTGGGGCATTGCCCGTGATTTTCATGTCTATTGGTGATGCTATAACTGGAATTGTTCGGAATATTCTTTATAAAAGGAGGACTAAATCTTGGTGGGGAAACTTAGCTATGGCTTCCTTCTCCATACCTGTAGGCGCTGTTTTAGGCGGAGCTGGAATTATTGCTGGGGCTATTGCCTCTTTCATCGAACATTTTGAGTCAAATCCAGTAAATGATAATATTACTGTGCCGCTTTCCTCCTTTCTAATACTGGTTTTGGCGAAGACTTTTGCACCTTGGCTCCTATCATTTTAGAACTTCTTTACCTCAGAAAATAACTCTAAAACTGACAAAAAGTCTTACGCTTTAACTTTCCAAAAATGTGATTAGTTTTTGCTTTCTTCGCTTCCTTGGATCCCGTTTGGCTAACTTTTATGAAAATCTTTCCTATTCCGAGGTAAATAACGAGACACCAAATATTATCGCACCAGTGAGGAGAGATGCCAAGGCAAGCACGATAAACTGCTTTTTTATTGCATCTTCAAAGGCTTGGAGAGACAAATATGAGAAGTAGAAGGTTAGGAAGACACATATTGCAACGGTTACAACTATTGCTGACTCAACCTTCAACCGTAATGCACCATGTCGCTTTTCATGGCTAAAATGGGCCGGGTTTCAAAAAGGTTTTATGAATCAGAAATCTAAATAGAACCGATAGTTAGATGGTTTTGAAATGACTTTAAAGCTTAAAGGATGAAATCGGCATAAAAAGTTAAGAAGCGAAACTGATTAAGCTTTGGCAGAGTTTCTAGCTCAGAACAGGTATGCTTTCATTTGTATTAGGAAACTTAGCATACTCATCGTTTTTGCAATTCCTCATTGTTTAGCTTTCATATTTTCCACATATGGTGTTCCACCAATTGTAGTGTTTTCCTTAACAAGTTTTGCGCCCAAGCCCATTGCACGGAACATAACAGAATACACTGAAGCTCAAAGTAGTCTAATCGCTGAGCAAAAGGAAATTCTAGAAGAGTTGCCAAGAAGACTTGGCACCGGCGAAGGAGCTAAGCCTAAAAGAAGGAACATGTCTGCAAGCAAACCCCCAAAACCTTAAATTCGATCATATCTAATCAATAATCTAAAATTGAGGGGCTGCATAAATTTTTATAATAAAAGAGGATAAAACGTTACTCTACGCTGGATGGGCAATTTAGGAGGAAAGAGGAGCTAGAGTTGACAGATAAAAGCTTTGATGAAATATTGCTTGAGGCTGTTGACGAGGCTTTAGCTTCGCTTGGCGAATCGGCGAAACGGTCGATTTATTATCACCTAGAAAAAAAGTTTAAAATACCAAGAGAGGAAATCCCAAACCGCATAAAGGATTTTGCTGAAGGTTTAGAGAAAATTTTTGGCATTGGCGCACATTTCCTTGAAATCCTAGTAATGAAGGGGCTTTATAACCGCATTGGTAAGCCCTTTGAATGGAATGAGCGAAAAGAGTTCATCTTTGTGAATTATGTAGAGGCTGCTAGGGAGAGCTTTATGAAGGGTAAGGCTAAGCGTTAAGTGTTTTATTGATTTTGAATTCATAAGGATTTTAATTCTGTTTTCGAAAAGATTTAATGCGTCTTAAGATTCAATATACTTGTGGCGAAGGGCGTTGCCTCCAAAAGACATCCAAAAAAAATTCCTAGAAGCCATAGAAGAGGGATTATTAACCCTTGGTGACACGCCAAAACAAGCCATCCTATATCACTTGGAAAACACCTTTAAAATAAAACGAGAAGAAATCCCCCAAAACCTAACAGAATTCCAAAAAGCCCTAGAAAAAATCTTCGGACCTGGAGCGCCATACCTAGAAACGCTCATACTGAAAAAGCTTTACGACAAGTTTCAACTGAAGTTTGAAGAGTCAGAAAAACATCTAAACTTAATAAACAGCGTGGAAAGCTTAAAAAAAGCGCGTTTTTTGGGTGATACCTAAAACATGGAAAGGGACGAAAACGTAGCCCATGTTTTGGAAGGGCTTCATAAATTATTTGACGGTTTAGATTGTCTAGTTTATGTGACGGACCCTGAAACCTACGAGATACTTTTCGCAAATGACAAGTTTAAAGAGGTTTTCGGTGAGGAAGTTGTCGGAAGAAAATGTTACGAGGTTATTCATGGCGTCAAAAGTCCATGCGAGTTATGTACTAACAAATACATTTTCGGAGAAAACCTTGGAAAAAACCACGTATGGGAGCGCCACTACAAAGAAAGAAATCAATGGTACAAGTGTATAGACAAAGCTATAATTTGGCCTGGAAACAAGTATGTCCGATTAGAAATCGCCATAGATGTAACTGCCAATAAGAAAATGGAGAAGGCTTTGACTGAAAGTGAAAAGCAGTACCGCAACCTTGTGGAGGCCGCTCCAGACGTAATCTATAGCATCTCATCTGATGGGAGGATTATTTCACTTAATCCAGCCTTTGAGAAAATTACTGGCTGGAAATGTGAGGATTGGGTTGGAAGACCCTTCACCGAGCTTATACATCCGGAAGACCTTGAAAAAGCTATAGATTCCTTCCAGAAAACCCTTGCCGGCAAGCCTGAAGTAGTTGAGCTCCGTATCCGCTCGAAGTCAGGCGAATATTTGATCGGCGAATTCACAAGTGTGCCTTTGATCGAAGATGGAAAGATTGTTGGCGAGCTTGGAATAGCCCGCGACGTGACAAGCCGCAAAGCCTACGAGGATAACCTTCAAAGAATTACAACAACCCTTCACACTTTGATTCAGGCAATTCCAGACATTGTATATTTCAAGGATTCTGGAAGGCGAAACCTAATAGTAAACAGCGCTTTCGAAAAGTTTGTAGGCTTAAAAAAAGAGGAGATTATCGGAAAGCGGGATGAGGAGCTTCTCCCACCGGATTTAGCTGCTCAATGCCGTAAAAGCGACGAAGAAGTGCTCAGCAAGGGCGTCGCAGTCCGTGTTGAGGAACACACAATTGACGAAAAAGGCAACAAAAGATTTTTTGACACGATTAAAGTTCCAATCCGCGACAAAAACGGAAACGTAGCCGGTCTAATTGGAGTAAGCAGAGACATAACAGAACATAAACTTATTGAAGAGAAGTTAATAGAAAGGGAGGAACTCTTCCGCTTAATCGTTGAAAATTCCCATGTCGGCATAGCAATGATAGATGACAACTACAAAATTACTTATGCTAATGATGAGCTTTCTAAAATTTTAGGATATCCGAAAGAGGAGATAGTGGGGGAGGACTTCAGAAGATTCCTAACAGAAGAATATAAGGCACTTTTTACGAACAAGAAGTTTTGCATACAGGTAGGACAACATGAAGATCAGGAGAAGATTCTTTCAGAATGCAAGCTAAAGATAGTTAGGAAGAACGGCGCTGAAAGAGAAATTGAAGTTAAAGCCGTAATATTAAGAGACGTCAAAGGCCAGATGCGCACCATAGCGCAAGTGCTAGATATAACAGAACGTGTTAGGCTTGAGGAAGAGAGAAAACTCTTCGAGAAGAGGCTTTTGGAGCTAAACATTTACGCAAAGAGGCTCAATAATGCTAAATCCGTTAAGGAAATTTACCGACTGGCTTTAGACGCCATGGAGAAAACTCTCGGTTTTGATTACGCCTCAATTCTCTTGGTAAAAGATAACTTCTTGGAAAGAGTGGCTCACCGAGGATCTCCAAAGTTTTCCTCCTTTAAGCTTCCGCTTGACGGCGGGAAAGGCATAACCGTTAAAGCGGCTACTACTAAGAAGTCAATAATTGTTTCAGATGTTAGAAAAGAGAAAGCCTATGTAGAAGGTCGCATAGGAGCCCTTTCAGAACTTGTAACACCAATGACCATAGGAAAAAAAGTTTTGGGCGTGTTAAATGTTGAAAGCGAAAAGCTGGCAGCCTTCGACGAGGATGATAAAAGGCTTCTTGAAATACTGGCTTCCCACGTTGCAATAGCATTAAGCAACATAGAGAAGAGAGAAAACCTTGAAGAACTCTCGGAAAAACTTGAAAACTTGATGCGGAACTCTACAAAAATAATGACGATTAAGGATGCCCGTAAAAGACTTAAAGAGATAGCAAAGGCGATACAGCGTTTCGGCTGGGGAAGGGTGGTTATTGGGCGTGTAGACGAAAACCTTGAACCAAAAGAGGTCATAGCAGTAGGCTTGATAGAAGGGGAGAGTAAACTCCTAAAAGAAATAAGGGTTCCGGGACACGTTTGGAAAGAGCGTCTAGGTCCAAAGTTTGAGAAGTACAAGATTGGCGGGTTCTACTACATACCTTGGAGGGATCCGTGGATTAGGGAAAACTTCTTCCACATTTCGCCAGAAATTCCATTAGATGCTGCAGAAAAACAGTACATGACGATTGCTGTTCCAGGCCGCTTGTCTGAGGAGGACATGGTGGCCTGGCATCCGCAAGACTTGCTTTATGCTCCGCTGCGTACACCGGAAGGCAAAATAGTTGGCATTTTGAGCATGGACGACCCTATTGATGGAAAAAAACCAACAAAGGAGTCATTAATGCCACTAGAGCTCTTCTTACATCAGGCGGCAATAACCATCGAGAACGCTGAGCTCATTGAGGGTTATAAAAAGGCTAAAAAGGAGCTTCGAGTTTATGCTGACAAGCTTGAGCAAAAGGTGGAGGAGCGAACAAGAGAGCTGCGGAAGATACAAGATAGACTGCTTAGGGCTCAGAGGTTAGCCGTTGTAGGCGAGTTAGCTGGAATGGTGGGACACGACCTTCGCAATCCGTTGGCAAGCATGGCCGGTGCTGCATACTATCTCAAGAGGAGGCTAAGCCAGACTGAGGATAGGAAGGTTATGGAGATGCTTAACCTTATAGAGAGGAACATTAGCTATTCCAACAAGATAATAAATGACCTTTTGGATTATTCAGGGGAAGTAAAGCTTGACATAACTGAAGTAAGCCCGAGGGCTTTAGTAGAAGAAGCACTTGCTTCTGTTGAGATTCCAAGCAATATTCACGTGGTAAAAATTGTCCGCGATTCGCCGAAGCTAAGGGCTGACTTTGAGAAGGTTAAGCGGATTCTTGCAAATTTGATTAGGAATGCTGTGGACGCCATGCCCAGGGGTGGAACTTTAACAATAAGTTGTGGAAGAAAGGGTGGGAAAGTTGAGTTTGCTGTTTCAGACACTGGGGTTGGCATGTCAAAGGAAACCATGAAGAAGATTTGGACACCACTTTTTACGACCAAGGCTAAAGGTATGGGTTTCGGCTTATCCATTTGTAAACGTTTTGTTGAAGCCCACGGGGGCACCATAACAGCTGAAAGCGCTTTAGGTAAGGGTTCAACCTTCACGGTAACCCTTCCATTGGAACCCGAAATAAAAGAAGAAGGAGGTGAGAAAATATGGCTGAAAATGCAAGAATCCTCATTGTTGACGACGACGAAAACATAAGAAAAGTCTTAACAACCATACTGGAAGAGGAGGGCTACACAGTCGACGAAGCTGAAAACGCAAAGAAAGCCATAGATAAGACCAAGCGAAATGTCTACAACTTAGCTCTAATAGATATCCGTTTACCAGACATGGAGGGCATAGAACTCCTAACAAAGATTAAGGACACTGTGCCGAAGATGCGGAAAATAATTATAACAGGTTATCCGACGCTGCAGAACGCCATAGAAGCCGTTAACCGCGGTGCAGACGCCTACATACTTAAGCCCTTTGACATAGACAAGGTTCTGGCCACCATCAAGGAACAACTGCGAAAGTACGAGGAGGAGAAACGCTACAGCCAAGAAAAAGTCGCTGAATTTATTGAAACTAGAGTGAAGGAGTTGGAGGCTGAGAAGACAGTCCAGAAGCGTCCATAAAATTTCCAGAATTTTCCAAATTTCTCATTCTTACCCCTTTCAAAACGTGTTTATTTAACTAAATTTTTTGCATAAACTTCCAAACGTGCTGAACCACGAAGCCTAAATTTTCAGAAGAGTGACTGAAGGCGTGTTCTTCTTAGCTATGTGGAGCGCCAAGTTCATGGCGCGGTAGGTTAAAGCCGAATTCCGTCCTCTGTATTCTGGTAGTGTCGCGGCTGGTTCGAGATAGCCCATGCTGGCTTTAAAATAGTTGTATTCCGTGTCTGGTCTTGATGTCACGGCTGAGACTATTTTGCCTTTCCTAAGCCTTTCCAACCACACCTGTGTTTACAGTTTCGATGATGGTTTTTCCCTCGTTTGGTTTTAGGCTTCTGATAACGGTGCCTTCTGGAACTGGCGACAAGGGTTTTCCATGATGTCCCGCATGGAGGGCTATACAGCCCAAGGTTTCGCTTCTTAATCTCTTTTAGAAGCTTTTCAACGATGTATGGAATAAACTCATAGGAATAAGCATACTTCTCATTAAGCAGCCTAACTAGGATAGGGCGTCTTCACATGTAAAAGCCGCGATCCTTAAGTCCAGAACATTTCTTGACAAGAGCAAAGTCGGAAATAAGCGTTACCAACTTGGCAGTAAAATTCTCATATTTAAAATTTTTCAGTTTTTACGCTTTTTAACGGGAAAATTTCTCCTCCTTTAAGGATGGAACTTCTTTAAACGAAAGCCTTTTAAAATTGTGGTTTTTTTCGGTTGTCAACGCTTCTAAAATGTTTGGAAATCTCGGTTATTCACTATCTGATTAGCACTGAATTTTGTTTATCGACGGCTTTGGTTCTGGCTTGTGTTTACATTTTTGTTACATAAAGTTTAAAAAGCTACACTATATTTAGTGCTTGAAAATAACGTTTAAACACTATTATTTGAAGCACGTGACGTGAAGCCATGAAGTGCCCCTACTGCGGCTCGGAGAACATAAAAACCCTTGAAACCCGCGACTCGTCAGACAACACTATAAGAAGGAGAAAGGAATGTGCCAACTGCGGAAAACGCTTCACAACCTACGAATACATAGAAACCATTGAATTGATGGTGCGGAAACGTGATGACAGGCTTGAACGCTTCGACCTAAACAAAATTGTTAGAGGCTTGCAGAAGGCCTGTGAAAAAAGACCTGTGACAATGGAGCAAATCCACGAACTAGCAGAAAAAGTTAGGCAGGAGTTGATGGCTATGGGCAAGGAAGAAGTTACATCGCAAGAAATCGGCGACTTAGTAATGAAACATTTGAAAAGCCTTGACCGAGTAGCTTACGTGCGTTTTGCATCCGTTTACCGCAGATTTGAGGAACCGGAGGACTTCCGTCGCGTGCTTCAAGAGGTTAGGTGAACCTAAATGAAGTTTGTTAGGAAGCGGGATGGTAGGTTAGAACCCTTCGACCAGGAGCGGATAACAAATGCCATTTGGAAGGCAGCTAAAGCCGTAGGCGGAAAAGATCGCGAACTTGCGAAACGGCTAAGCGACCAAGTGGTAGCTGAGCTTAAAAGGCGCTTCGGAGAAGACGGTGTCCCAACAGTTGAGGAAATTCAAGACGTTGTAGAAAAAATCCTCATAGAGAATGGACATGCAAGAACAGCTAAGGCTTACATCCTATACCGCAAGCAGCACCAAGACATAAGGGAGTTGGCAGGGCTCCTAAGCCAAGCAGACCTTGTAGATCAATATCTTGACATGGAAGATTGGAGAGTTAAGGAAAACTCCAACATGAGCTATTCGCTGCAGGGCTTAAACAACTATTTATCGTCCACAGTCATCGCCAAATACTGGATTACGCGGATTTATCCGCCAAATGTTGCAGACGCCCACTTTTCAGGAGATTTCCACATCCACGACCTAGGCGTTCTTGGACCCTACTGTGTGGGCTGGGACATCAAAGACCTGCTTTTAACAGGTTTCGGCGGCGTTTCTGGAAAAATTGAGAGCGTTCCAGCTAAACACTTTAGAACAGCCCTTGGACAAGTTGTGAACTTCTTCTACACATTGCAGGGTGAGGCAGCCGGAGCCCAAGCCTTCTCAAACTTTGACACTTATTTAGCGCCTTTTATACGCTATGATGGGCTTAGCCAAAAAGAGGTGGAACAGTCGCTTCAGGAGTTCTTCTTCAACATGAACGTGCCGACACGGGTGGGCTTCCAGACACCCTTCACAAACGTAACACTAGACTTAAAAATTCCAGAATTCATGAAGGACGAGCCTGTCATAATTGGCGGTAGAGTCATGGACGCCACCTATGGCGACATGGAGAAGGAGATGGATATGTTTAACATAGCCTTCGCAAAGGTTCTCAGCGAAGGCGACGCCAAAGGAAGAGTCTTCACTTTTCCAATACCAACTTACTGCATAACAAAAGATTTTGACTGGGACTCACCGGTCTCCCAGAAAATCTTTGAGGTTGCAGCAAAATATGGTGCACCATACTTCTCAAACTTTGTCAACAGCGACATGAAGCCGGAAGATGTCAGAAGCATGTGCTGCCGCCTAAGAATAGATAACCGCGAACTTCGAAAACGGGGTGGAGGTTTTTTCGGGGCTAATCCGCTGACTGGCAGCATAGGCGTCGTGACCCTAAACCTACCCAGGATTGGCTACTTAGCCAAAAACGAAGACGAATTCTTTGAGCGTTTAGAGGCGCTTATGGATCTAGCCAAAGACAGCCTAGAGATAAAACGCAAAGTCTTGGAACAGTTCACCGAGAAGGGCTTGTACCCATATTCTAGACGCTATCTCAGGGGCGTCAAGGAAACCTTTGGAAAGTACTGGAAGAACCACTTCTCAACCATAGGCTTAGTGGGCATGAACGAGGCAATATTGAACTTGTTTGGCTATGGCATCGCAACACCGGACGGACTGGATTTCGCCGTTAAAGTGCTAAACTTCATGAGGGAGAAACTCGCAGACTTCCAAGAGGAAACGGGCAACATCTACAATTTGGAGGCAACCCCGGCTGAAGGCGCTAGCTACCGCTTGGCACGCATAGATAAGCGCAAATACCCAGATATTAAGGTGGCTAATGAAAGGTATTTGGCTAAGGGCGCGGAACCCTTCTACACGAACTCATCCCAACTTCCAGTAGACCACGAAACAGACCTTTTCGAGGCTTTAGAGCATCAGGATAGGCTTCAGCCGCTCTATACTGGCGGAACAGTCTTCCACATCTATCTTGGCGAGAGGCTCTACTCATGGAAAGCTGCAGCCGAGCTAGTCCGCAAAGTGGCATGGAACTTCCGCCTACCATACTTCACATTAACGCCAACCTTCAGCATATGCCCAACTCACGGCTACCTAAGCGGCGAACATAGGCAGTGTCCAAAATGTGGAGCCAACTGCGAAGTCTACTCAAGGGTTGTTGGCTATTTGCGCCCGGTAGACCAGTGGAACTATGGGAAACAGGCGGAATTCACTATCCGAAAAACCTTTGAGAAAGCCGCTGTCTTGCCACCAGCGACGGTGCCAGCAAGCAGCGGCGAGTGACCTAGCCATGAAGTTCAGCGGAATACAAAAAACAAGCCTAATAGATTATCCTGAAAAGATAGCTTCTGTGCTTTTTACGCCCGGCTGTAACATGCGCTGTCCCTACTGTTATAACTGGCGAATTGTTGTCGACCCAAAACCTCCATTTATAAATGAGGAAACAGCCCTACAGATACTAGATGAACGCAGAAAATACGTGGACGCCGTTGTAGTCACCGGAGGAGAACCAACCATCCACAATGAGCTGCCCCGCTTTCTAAAAAAGCTTAAGGAGCGAGGCTTCGCAGTGAAACTTGACACTAACGGCTTAAACCCAAAAGTTTTGGAGCAGTGCCTCCAATACGTGGATTATGTGGCTTTAGACATTAAAACATCGCCCGAAAAATACCAACTTCTAGGGGTAAAGGACACGGCAGCGCTTCTAAAAACTGTTGATATGTTGAAAAGCGGTAAAATAGAATACGAGTTCAGAACCACCGTTGTGCCGAAAATTGTTGAGGAAGCGGACATAATCCACATGGGCGAACTCACGAAAGGCGCAAAAAACTATGCACTCCAACAGTTTATACCAGGCGACACCCTAAGCGAAGAATACAAAAACCTAAAATCATACTCGCTAGACGTCATTGCTGGATTTGCCGAAACCCTAAGGAAATATGTGGAGAATGTTGTCCTTCGTATTTAGAAAAATGGGAGAGCAGGCTAGTAGGCTGATACGCCTACAAAACGTAACTTTTTCAGTTTAACCATTGGCACTGTTGAGGTTTCAAGGGTTACAAGCTCTTTTCCGATCATTGGAATTTCTTTTAAGGCTGAGAGCATGCTGTCTGTGAAACGCAAGTTAACAATGGGCTTTGTTATCTCGCCATTCTCTATTAAGAAGGTTCCGTCCCGTGTTAAGCCAGTTAATACGAGTTTTGTGGGCTCAACTGGGTTAACGTAGTGGAATGTTGTGATGAATATGCCATGCTTTGTTTCGGCAACAGCCTCCTCCAACGTGGCGTCTCCAGGCTTCATTATCATGTTGTAGGGTAGGGGCATCTCGCCAAAATAGTCGCTCAATGGTGGAAGCGCATGCCCGGTGCTCTTTTTGCCTTCCCTGCCCGCTGTGAAAGAGTTGTGGCATATGCTTTTCTCAGAAACCATGCCATTGGTTATTAGTTGTAAGGGTTTCTTTGGAACTCCTTCGCCGTCAACTGGCACAGCATACAATGTTTTCGGGTTTCTAGCATCGTCAACAACGTTCAGCTTTCTGTCGAAGACCTGCTGGTTTGCCACGTATTTGACAAAGGATTCCCCGTCTTGGTAGGGTTTGGCTGAAAAGCCCACATAACCCATATACTCAACAATAACAGCCATAGCCAAGGGTGACAAAACAACCTCATACTCACCCGGCTCAACCTTCACAGGGTGTAAACTTCGCACAGACTTGTCTGCAGCGTCATCAGCCAAAGCTGAAGGCTCGATACCTTTAACACGCCTAGAATACTGTTGGGCTGTGCCGAAGCCTTCAGATTCCCCGTCTCGTGATATTACTGTTGTTTTCATATAAGCCAAGGAAAGCTGAGCCCATGCCGAAACCCCTAGCGAGTTGGCAACAGCGTAGTCCATTGAACCAGTTGCCAAGTAGCCAGCAACGGCAGCCACTTTAGGCGACTTGGCGTGGGCTGTGTTTATGGCCTCCCTAACCTTTTCAGCCCTATATTTTGGCGTGCATTCAGCCGTAGCCTTGTCAAAGGCGCCCTCAACCGGTTTCCAAGCTTCTGGTTCTGGAAGGCTCTTAAACTCTTTGTTGGGCGATGAAGCCTTTGCAATTTTGGCGGCCTGCTCCACAGCCTCTCTTACACCCTTCTCCTCAAACGTATTAGCCTGAACAGTGCTTATCCGCTGATCTAAGACAACCTTGATGGATACTCCGCCCATTTTTTGGGATAAGTTCTGGTGGATCTGCGAGTTGGCAAAACGTGTTAAAGAGTTGTCAACCATGAACGCGACGGCCTGAGCTTGGCTAACCTTCTGTTTCATGGCGTACCCAACGGTTTTTTCGGCTATTTCCCTCAACCTTTCAACATCCATCCTCTATCTCCTCCCTTACCCATTAATCCAACATGGACTTTTCTGAAGCGGGCGGTGCCGCATCCATGTCCAACATACATGACTTGTCCCGGCACGCCTTTCCCACAATTTGGAGTGCCCCACATCTTCCAGTCATCCTTGCTTATGGCGTCGCAGGAACCCCAGAACTGGGGCGTCACCCCCATATAGGTCGGGTTCTTAATCATCTTCTCGCGGCTCCCATTCTTTATTAGCCAGCCTATTTCCGCGCCGAACTGGAAGTTTATGCGCTTGTCATCTATGCTCCACGAGCGGTTGGTCATCATCAAAACTCCCTTGCTGGTATCCTCAATTATTTCTTCAGCCTTGTAGTCGCCCGGAAGCAAGTTAATGTTGGTCATCCGTATTAGGGGCAAAGCTAAAGGCGAGTCAGCTCTCATGCCTCCGCTGCTTTCCTTAAGCCCTAGCTGGGCAGCGGTCTCCCGTGAACTCTGATAGCCGACGAAAATTCCCCTTCTTACAAGGTAAACCTTTTTTGCTTTTGTTCCCTCATCGTCGAAGCCGAAAGTTCCAAGCCCCAGCGGCACTGTGGCATCGGCCACAAGATTCACCTTCTCAGAGCCATAGCGGAATCTTCCAAGCTTTTCAGGCGTTAGGAAACTTGTCCCAGCGTAGTCGGCTTCTGTTCCTAGCACACGGTCAAGCTCTGTCGGATGGCCACAACTTTCATGGATTTGCAAAGCCAACTGGTCACCGCACAAAATTAAGTCCATCTCGCCAGATGGACATTTCTCAGCCTCAAAAAGTTGGATAAGCTCCTCCCCAACAGTTTTTGCATGTTCCGTCAAAGCCAAAGCCTCAAAGAACTCGTAGCCGCCGGTGGCAAAGTCACCACGAAAAGCCGATGGGTAAGACCTTATTTGGACTTCTGAACCTTTAATGGCTATGGCTGAAATTCCGCCGCCACACCATGTAATCTGCTGGTTTATTTCCGCGCCTTCACTGCTCATGAAAAGCTTATTCTCGCGGTAACCTCGATAATGGGCGTAGGAAACATTCACCAGAGGCGAAAACTCCTTCAAAAAGCGGCTGACCTCAACAAGAACCCTCAGCTTTTCTTCTAATGGCACTTTGAAGGGGTCCTTCTTGAAGCGTGTGGCATATTTTTCGCGGTAAACCTTCTCTTTTACGAGGGTTACGTCCTTCTTTTTAAGCATGGCACTGGCTTTTGCTATGCTAATAGCCTTTTCAATACAGCGCCTAATCTCATCTTTGGTTATGTCCACAGAGCCGGCAAAACCCCAGGCACCGCAAACAATTACTCTTACGCCGAAGCCTCTCATCTGCGAATACGATATGGTTTCTGGTTCGCCATCCTTAACCGTCAAGTTTTCGTTTAGGATTTCGCTGATTCTAATGTCAGTGTAGGATGCACCTCTTTTTGCAGCTTCTTCAAGGGCTAGTTTTCCAAAATCAACAGCCATTTCCAGCGCTCTCCATCCAGCCAGAACAGTTAAATATACAAGGCTTGGTTTTAAGCTTTGGCAAAGCGCAAAGTTTAAAGGCTCACTCATGTTAAGGATTCGAATACTCAGTTCAGACATGAGAGGTTTAATGGTTTGAGTATTGAGGAGGAAACCATAGAAGAACGTAAAGCAGAAATTCTAATCAAGCTTAGGGGCTATAAGCTCATTAAGAAGGAAAAGGTTAAGGAAGTAGCAAGCTACTTTGTTGAAGCCCCAAAAGAGGAGAAAAAGAAAATCCTAATTTGGTGCGTTCCAGACGAAACTGTTGGCATATTAACCATAAACCGCATGGCAAAAGCCATGAAAGAAGCTGAAATAGAATATGGAATACTCATAGCAAGCGGGCGCTGCACAAATGCTGCAAAGCAAACAGCAAAGAAAAAGCATATTGAACTTTTACCAAAAACCTTTCCAGTCTTCGACATATTTGAACACAAACTCGTGCCAAAACATGAAATCCTTACTCCGGAAGAACGCGAAAAAGTCCTAGCCCAATACAGGGTAAAACCCTACCAGCTGCCACAAATAAAGGCTTCAGACCCGGCGGCAAAAGCAATAGGCGCAAAGCCCGGCGACATCCTGCGTATAATTCGGAAAAGTCCAACAGCTGGGGAACACATAGCCTACAGATACGTGGTAGAATAAGCCAATAAGCCCTCATTATTTGGCTTCAGCGAATGCCTTATTTAATAGGTTTTCCACGTGCTTATACTCTTTTAGAAGTGCCTTACCAAAACTTGTTAGTTCTGCTCCGCCACCACCCCTCCTTCCTCCCCTATAAGTTTTCACTATAGGCTTGTTTAGCGTCTTCTCAACCCTCTTTATGTAGCTCCAAACATAGCGATAGGACATGCCAAGCTTTTTCGCAGCTTTCGATATGGAGCGCTCCTTCTCTATTTGCTCTAAGATTTGGGCTCCACCCTTCCCAATCAAGGGTTTTCCATGATGCTCAAGCCATACTTTAAAGGAGAGCTTGTGTTTTGTCTGGTTTTTCATCTTGTTTCTGGTATTTGCCACGTTAGGTTTATAAGCTTATTTCGATATGAACACAAAAGCACATCGAGGTGTCTGCCCATAAAAGAGTTCCAGCCTTCAGCCATCAAAGTCTTAACGGCGCTTTTCTTTGGCTTACTACTTGGAGTAGCAGCCGGCCTAATAGGCGTTGGAGGCGGAGAATTCAGAATGCCCATCCTCCTATACGTTATTGGACTCCCAACAATAACAGCCATAGCTGTAAATCTTCTCGTAGGCTTATTAACAGTGATTGTCTCTTTTTTGACACGTTTTCAGCTTGGCTTGCTGAACGGACACAGCATAAACTTAGCCTTAAATATGTCAGCCACATCCATTGTTGGGGCTTACCTTGGGGCGCTCTTAACTGGGAAAATCCCAGAAAAACCGTTAAAGAAGGTGTTGACAATCTTCCTAATAGCCGTTGGTTTAAAAATAGGGTTTGAACCTTTCATTGAGCAGCCATTCACCTTCGCCCTCAAGTTGGGAGTGTGGGAAGAAGCTTTTTTGGCGGCTTTAGTTGGTTTAGCCATAGGAGTTATTTCCGGAACACTTGGCGTGGCAGGCGGAGAATTCAGAATACCGGCCCTCATATACATTTTTGGTTTAGGCACCCGCGCAGCTGGAACAACGAGCCTCCTCGTTTCAATACCCACGGTGGCTTCTGGTTTCCTAAAACACCACGATATGGGACACATAGATAAGAAGGCCGCTATTATAGCGGCCGCCATGGGTGTAAGCTCAATCATCGGTGCCTTCGTAGGAGCATCTTATGCTGCTACTGTTAGGGAGGATGACCTAAAAGTTCTCCTGGGCATAATTCTCGTTTTAGCAACGGTGCGTATGATAACTAAACCTTAGACTTTCTCCTTTCCTCCATTAATTCATATAGGATAACTAGTGCTTCGCCAAGGGGTATGCCAAGTCTAGATGCAAGCTCAGAAGGCGCAATATCCGGGTTTTCATGGAGTAAAACATCCCTTGTATAGGCCTTATGATGGGGATACATCACAATGGCGTGAACTGTCTCAACAAGTATTGGCCAGAGCTTCTCTTTGGTGTATTCTTCAAGGCTCATAACTCATCATGAGAACATTCACGAAAGTTGATTATTCAGTTTACTCTTTAAAGCCGCCAGAACCGCTGAGGTTTTGCAGCTTCCTCCCAAACTCTTCAAAGCTTACAATTTTTTCTAAGGGTTTCCGACGCCTAATTAAATGAAGCACTTTTCCCGTCAGGTCAAATTTCCTCCTAGGATAGCCTAGCGCCAATAATGCAACAACACGGTAGTTTTCCGGAATTTTAAGCAGTTGGCGTACATTGTTTTCTTCAAAGCTTCCAACCCAGCATGTTCCAAATCCCATGCTTGTGGCTGTTAAAACCATGTTCTGCATGGCTATGGCAACATCCACTATAAACCATTTAGGCGAAGCCTTCTGATCACCGCAGCCGACAATAACGACGGGTGCCTCTTTAAGGAACCTGGCGAAGGGTGCTTTGGCAAGCCTTTCCCGCTTTTCAGCATCCGTAACGATTATAAAGTGCCATGGCTGAATGTTGCTAGCTGAAGGGGCAAGCCTACCAGCCTCTAAAACCCGCAAAAGTTTTTCTTTCGGCACTGGCGTCGGCTGATAAGCCCTAACTGAACGCCTTGCTTGAACAGCCTCAAACGTATCCATCCTGTAAACACCACAAAATTTTGGTATGTCATGCCGTATGAATGAGGTTTTGCCGTGACGAATAGCCGCTTAAGGTTTTCGGTAAAGTTTATCTTTAACGATTCTGTTAGGCTACAAATTCAAAAAAGGGCTTAAGCGATGATTAGGGCTGTTGTCTTCGACCTAGACGGAACAATAGTTAAATTCAACATTGATTTCAGAGCCGTGAGAGCCGAAGTTAGAAGCCTCCTAATAAAGGAGGGTGTGCCAGCTTCAGTTCTATCCATAAACGAGAGCATATTTGAAATGTTAAAGAAAATGGAAATTTTCATGAAAAACAACGGAAAACCGGCCGACAGGATAGAAGAGGTCATGAGAAAGGCCTTGGCAATAGCAGAAAAATACGAGTTAGAGGCCGCGAAAACAACAAGCCTCCAGCCAGGCGTAAAGGAAATTCTAAAAGCCTTGAAGGATATGGGCTTAAAAATTGGCGTATGTACAGTTAACAGCCAAAGATCAGTAGAACATATCCTCAAAAAATTTGGGATAGGCGAGTATTTCGATGTTGTAACCCCGCGAGATGCTGTTAAAAATGTTAAACCCAACACGGAACACCTAGCAGCCACCTTTGAGGCATTAAACATAAACCCGAAGGAAGCCTTAGTCGTTGGGGATAGCCCAGCAGATATGAAATGCGCAAAAGAGCTTGGCACAATAGCCGTAGCCTTACCAACAGGCATATCAGCACCGAAAGAGCTAGCGGACGCGGGAGCCAACTACATAATAACAGCGATAACAGACATCCCAACCCTTATAGAACAAATTAACACTTCCAAAAGCATAGTCGACCAAGAAGCCTTTGAAAAGGGAAAACCTTAGTTCGTAAGGCATAAAACGGTTAAAGCGGCTCAAAATAATATCTTGGCCATTGAGGCCATTGTTGAGCTTGCTGGGGTTCTTCGAACTCCATTTTCAGGGGCATTCCAACCCTTATCCTGTTTAGTTCCACATTTTTTATCATTCCTGGGATTTTTACGCCGTTTTCTAGTTGAATTATGCCTACTGCATATGGCGCCATGTTTTGGAATTGAGTTGGCGCCACATGGATTATTGTGTATGTTAGGAGTTTGCCATTTTGGGGAAGTTCAATCCATTCGAATTCTGTTGATAGGCATTTGCTGCATAATGGTCTTGGTGGTAAGTAGATTTTTCCGCATTTTCGGCATTTCCCGCCTAGTAGCTTTTTTTGGCTTATGTTTTTGTAGAATTGTTCGATTGTGAAGGCTTGTGGCGGTTCTGTCATACGCCTTTTTCACCCTCTCTTGTAGATATGAACTGTGGCCGTGGCGCCCGAGCCGCCTACATTGTGTGTTAAGCCTATTTCTGCGTCTGCTACTTGTCGCTTTTCAGCTTGTCCTGTAAGCTGCAGGTATATTTCGTAGGCTTGGGCTGTTCCTGTTGCGCCTACTGGATGGCCTTTTGCCTTTAGGCCACCGCTTGTGTTGACAGGTATTCTGCCCTTCAAGGTTGTTTCGCCTTTTTCAGCTAGTTTTCCGCCTTCTCCGGGTTTACAGAAGCCTAAATCCTCGTAGGCTATTATTTCGGCTATTGTAAAGCAGTCATGCACTTCAGCTACGTCGATGTCTTCTGGCGTTACACCAGCCATTTCGTATGCTTGTTTTGCAGCTAGTTTTGCGGCTCTGAGCGAAGTGAAATCGTCCCTTTCATAAATGCCAATAGTGTCGCTTGCTTGTCCGCTTCCAATTATGTGGACCGGCGCGTCTGTGAATTTTTTGGCTATTTCAGGTCTTGTCAGTATGAGGCAACTTGCCCCATCAGATATTAGCGAACAATCGAAGAGTTTTAGGGGCCAAGCAATAACCCGCGAGGTTAAGACTTGTTCTAAAGTTATCTCCTTCTGCATGTGCGCCTTGGGGTTTAGGCTACCATTATAATGGTTTTTTACGGCAACATGCGCTAACTGCACCTCTGTTGTGCCATACTTGTACATGTGGGCTGTCGCCATCAACGCAAAAAGCCCAGGGAAGGTTATACCATGCCACTGTTCGAATGGGAAGTCCGAAGCCATAGCCAAAAACTCTGTGACCTCTGGCGTACTTCGATGGGTCATTTTTTCAACGCCGCCAGCCGCAACGACATCATATAAGCCTGAAGCTATTGCGTAAATAGCCGCCCGTAAGGCTGTACCAGAAGAGCTGCAAGCCGCCTCTGTTCTTGTAGCTGGAATGTGTAGTAAGCCAGCCCAATCTGCTGCTGCGGCACCAGTGTGCCCCTGATGTTCATAAGATTCTCCCATATGCCCAATGAATAGGGCTTTTATGTCTCGTTTTGGATCTAATTTTGGACAACGCTCATAAGCCTCTTTTGCCGCTTGGGCAAAAATCTCGCGAGTGTATAGGCCCTCAAGCCTCCCGAACCTTGAAAGCCCTGCAGAAACTATGGAGGCAAGAGGTTTTCCCTTCAAATTTAAACTTCTCCGAGAGTCGGCCTTGCGAGAAAATCCATAGTTGCGAACAAGTATTTAAGTTTCTTCAAAGCTTCCGTTTATTTCTCACGAAAGTTTTACGTGAGCACTGGCTTAAACTAAAGCCCCCTAAATGGAGAAAAAGGAAATTATGATCGAAGCTGTTTTTAAGCCATCCAGCAGGAGGAAAGCATCTACAGATAAGCCTACTTCAATCAGCTGAATACCTTCTAACTTCTCTTTTTCCTTAAAATAAATGACGGATACCTTATCTTTTAGCGCAAAAATGGTTATCGTATTATTGGATATACTTTTTTCAACGGTTTTTTGAGCAGGTAGTAAGATGCGTAGTTTTTCCACCAATATAGATGGCTTTTAAGGGAACCCCAGCTTTTTAGCCTTCTACTAGATTCGTAAACAGGCTTGTTTAGCACTGCAACTTTGCCAATACGTTGAACTCGAACTATAAAATTTGTTATTTCCATTAAGCTGAGTTTTTCGTCGAATCTTCCAGCTTTATCAAACACGTCTCTTTTTACGGCCAAGAAATCGCCCCTGTTGTAGAATTTTAGTAAAAATGGAATAGTTTTGCAAGCCTTTATGAAGGTTATGTCGATGGCGTAGAAGATTTTCTGTGCAAGCGTAAGCTTTTTATCGTAGGTCTGAACATATGTTACGGCTGCAACAACGCCTTTTTCCTTGAGAGCTTCCAACAAATCTTTGAAGATGCATACTTGAGGAATAGAGTCGGCGTCCATATAGACTAGAATATCCCCATGGGCTTTTGACGCTCCATAATTCCTTGCCTTCGCAAGTCCCTTTTCACTAAACCTAAAAACTTTGTCGGTGAAACAGCTTGCAATTTGGGAGGTTAAGTCGTTATCGCTGCTATCCACAACGATAATTTCGGCGCTAACCCCGCAGGAATCCAAGACTTTCTTAAGGATGCTCAGCGTTCTGCCAATGTATTTTTCTTCGTTTAATGTGGCAAATATGATTGATATAAGGCTTTGCTCCATAAATCTTCCACAAACTTAGATTTGTTTAGGCTTGTTTTAGGTCTGCAATTATGTCTTTTGGTTTTATATTCTTAAGCAACGCGGATCAGCCAGTCCATTATGCTAGTTTCGGGACCTTTAGGCGTTATTCAAGGAATCGGACTATTTGCATCCCGTTTAGGTTGCGTCTCTCCATTCTAAAATGCAAGGGTTTCAAGTCTCGTAGAAACCAAGTTTTACGCCTAAGCTAATAGTTTTTCGCAATCCTTCGCAATCCTCTGTATATTTTTGAGCTGATTGAAACAATTTAGGTGTAAGCACTTAGTGAAAGTGACAAGTTGCTATGTTCTTATGGGCGGTGGAACAGTAATAAGGGTCTGTGTGCGACGGACACCCCTAATCTGCTGAACTCTCTCAATTATTTTTCCAAGATCCTCAACCTTTGCAAACTCCACATATACAACAGCGTCAAACTGTCCGGTCACGGCATGCGCCATTTTAACACCGTCGATTTTTAGGGTTGCCTCTGCAATATCCCATATCATGCCAGGCTCAGCGTTTATCAAAATATAGGCTTCCAAACTTTCCACCCTTTCATATGACAGTTAAGGCTGATGGGTATAAAAAAATTTGGCAAAATCTAGGACTGCCTCTGTTGAACGCGCCCAAGAAAGTTTTTGAGGGCTTTTCTTATCTCCTTCAATGTTAGGATTCTTTGCTGGAATTCAGGTTTGAAGGGGTGGGTTTCGCTTTCCAAAAGTTCTTTTAGGCGTGCGTAATAGGCTTCAAACTCTTCAGGTGTGTTGCTCTTAAACTTGAAGATAGCTATTCCGCCCTTCGGGTTTTCCCATCGCTTATCATAAGCGTTTATCGGACCGGCGGTGCCAAACCGTTCAAGGCTTCTTTCAATCAAAACCTCCCGCTCAACGTTGAGAACCACGAGTAGGCTGTTGACTGGTGAAACCTTAGATGTTAAAAGGAAATCGCGAGTCACATTGTCCGGAGCTGTGGAATCTATCACGACGCTATAGCCCTTTTTGAGAAGCACATCTCGTATTTCAGCAATAAGCGAATAAACAAGAAATTCGTCGCGGCACGGAAAACCCTCGTAAAAAAGCATCTGCCTCAACTCGTCAACGCCTATTCTGGCTAAATATGGATAGTCAGCGACAAGCCTCTTAGCAAGCATTGTTTTGCCGGAGCATGGATAACCGCTTAAAACGATTAGCCATAAACCTTTGAGGCTTTCACCCATATTCAACCCTTTTTAAGGTTACAGCTAATTAAGGCTTAAACTTCAAAAATAAAATGCCTTTAGAATAGGAGTAAAGAAGAGAGAACTTAAGCGAGTTTTTCTCCACAGTTTGGACAGAACTTAGCTCCAGCTTGAACCTCGCTTCCGCACTTTGGACATTTAACTGTTGATTGCATCGGGCTTCCACAGTTTAGGCAGAACTTGGCTCCAGCAGGGTTTAACGTTCCACATTTTGGACAGTTGACTCCCCCAGCCGCTTGCAATGGCGCGCCACAGTTGCTGCAGAACTTCGCCGTCTGTGGATTTTGGAAGTTACATTTTGGACACAACACCATAGGCGCTGCTGGTGCCGGCGCCGGTGCTGGTTGAAGCACTTGTGGAAGAATCACCGCTCCAGCTCCCACCGCCGCTCCCGGACTCTTAGATAAACTTTCGGCTGATTTTTGGACAGTTTCCATTCTCAAAACTTCTGTTGCGTCGACTCCTGTTCTAATGTAGAACAATCTGTCTCTCCACTCCGGAGTTGTGTCAATTCCCTCAAACTTCACATCAATCAGCTCAAGGCCTATCCTTGAAAAGGCTTCGAAAAGAGCATTTTTAGCCACCAAACTTGTTTCATCCAGTTTGCCATAAATTTCTGCAAGTGAGTACTGGCTTAAGGTGTCGATTAGCCTCTCGTTGAAATATCCCCTCAAAAAGCTTTGAAGTTTATCAGTTGTGAAGGCTCCTTGTCCGCCAACGACTTCGCTAACGAAGAGGTTCGGCTCTTCAACCCTAAACCAGAAGCTTCCAAAAAACTTTATTGGGGCAAGCTCCTTTGTCTGGCTTTGGGCGCCAAACCTTCCCTGAAATTGTTTAAGCGAAATGAAAATTACAGTACATCTGAAGGGAACCTTGTCGAAGCCAGCAATTTTGGACAACACCTTCGTGAGGAGTGGAAGATTTGCCGTCGTTAAAACGTGGCGTCCAGCCCTAAAAACGTCATAGGCTTTTCCATCCCTAAAGAAGACTGCAGCCTCATACTCGTGGACTATTAAGTTGTCGCCCCAAGCTATCTCCTCATTAGGATATCTCCAAACTATGTCTTCTTCCCTTGCACCCGTCCACTCGATAACCTTCGGCATACAGGTTCATCTCCTAACCTTGAAGTCCCCTAAGGATTTCGGATCTATGGTCAATCAGCTTGTCCAGCTCCTCAACCTTTAATGTTAAACTGTCCATAGCTTGCCTCCACTCTCCCCCACCAACATCCATCTTAACTATTTTTTCAACATCCAGCCTTATGGACTCAGCCTTCTCAATGAGGCTTACATCATATTGGAGAACCTGGTCAAGCTTATCCTCCCGCACTTTAACCGCATCAAACATTCCAGCATACCCAGCAACAGCCCGATCTATCCTTTGGGTTACCCTGTCAAGACGCGATAGAAACGCCTCATACCTATACGTGTCCTCTCCGGAAAGCTTTTGGACAACAGACGGGTTTGCGAAACTTCTCCTAAAAATCGTTTTTGCATCTCTAAGCCTATTTACAACCTCCATCCGGACGAGGCGGTCGCTTTCCCTCCGTAGCTCCTTTTCCTTATAGCCCCTATACCCAGGAATATAACTCATAATCCTCTCCAGGAGGCTTCTTTCCCCTTGAACCTTTCCCAAATATTCTTTTCCACTCATCACTTACCCTTCTTGTAGGCTGCTATACCTATAACAGCCATCATAATTAAAAGTATCCCTAGGATTAGAGGCGGAGGCACGACTGCATAGGTTGCCGAAACAACGCCAACACACGTCATAATAATTCCCCAGACAAGATAATAAATTGGGTCTTTACGGCTGAAAAACGAATAGAACAGCGTATAAATTCCTATGGGACCGAAAATCCATGCTGGAAGGTTGAGATAATCGAAAGGAATTATGTTAACGCTGTAGATAACCGCTGCAAAGCCTAAAGAGGCGACAAGAACTGCAAGGGCGCCAGCGCCATAGCCGAACGAGGACGCTTTTCCTTCAGATTTCAACATTTTTCCTCCAATCTTGCAATGATATTTTCCAATATCGCCCTATTAAAGTTTCACAGAGATGACTCTGTGGAAGTTTAACGCGCAGAAGCGTGTTCTAGCGGTTTTACCTTAAGATTAGTGGGTATACCTCTTTAGCAACATATTCAAGGTATTTTTCCTTATCCGTTAGGTTGAATATGGTTACTGAGGCGTCTCTGGTTATGCCAACAACATAGCCATATTCCCTTGCTCTAGCCACGATGTACCATAGGTCGCCGTGCTTGCAATAATCCTCAAAAAGGGATGTGTTCACCAAATCCGGTCCGTAAAGCGAAAGCTTGTTCACGTTTGGAATGTCCACGTTGTCGAAAAATGTGATTTTTGTGTCTTCTGGATTTTTTAGGTGGAACTCTCGGAGGGTTTCGGGTGGTATGCGGGCTTTCACTATACCGCCAACTCGACCGAAAAGAATTTCGCTGAGCTTGTTGGCTATGAAGTTTGCTTGGCGTTTCTTCTCAACAACCGTTAGGAATGTGGTGTCTTCCAGTTTGGAAAAGCTGAAGAGGGTTTCAGCTGTGCGGGGTAGGGGTGCAACTTTGCCCCTGTGGAAAACGTGGATTATGTAGTCGTGGGAGTAAACACCTTTAAGCATGTTCTCGTCTGGTTTTAGGAGAAGCCCTACAACTTCTGTTACAAGTGTAAACTTGTAGTCGCCCTCCTCATAGGACTCCTCAACACGGTAACCATTAAGCCTAGAAGCAATTTCTTCCAAGGGAAGCGGTTCCAAAAGCCTAAAAACTTTTCCGGCAACAACCATTAACATCGCCTAAAGCATATAACAGCGCATTTGAGACTAAAGCCTTACGCTTAAACGCTTTATAAAAAACCAATTATAACATTTGACGAACAGTGGCGGCCTTAAAGAGGATGTTTGACGATTTTCCAGGGAGAAATTGACAAAGGAATAGACTTTGGAGATTAAAGCGCGAAAAGTCGAAAACGGACAAACCTCGTTAACCCAAGAATTTGCTAAAATTTAGTTCGCCGTTGTTTCTGGTTGCCCTAATTATTTTAATAAGAGTTTTTATCCTCTATTTTATACTGCAATAGGAAAGGCGTTAGAGGAAAAGAAGTTTAATGCTGATCAGCGAGGTGATCCTTGAAAACTTCATGAGTTATGAGTATGCTAGAGTACCCCTTAAACCTGGCGTAAACGTTGTTTGCGGGCCAAATGGCGCTGGCAAATCCTCGCTTTTGCTGGCCATTTCTGTGGCTCTTGGACAGTCTTACACTGAGCGTTCTAAGAGGCTTAGCGACCTAATCCGTTGGGGTAAGGATCAAGCCCGTGTAACGCTTATACTGGATAATTCTAAGCGGAGCGGTAAGCGTCCGATTTCGAAGTTTAATAAGGACCAAATTTTCTTGACTAGGGTTTTGAGACGAGATGGCAAGTACTGGTTTGAGCTGGAGAACCGTGCCGCCTCAAAGCAGGACGTGGAGAGACTTCTAGCCAAATTGGGCGTTAACCCGGACAACATGCTCATCATTATGCATCAGAACATGGTGGAACAATTTACGGTTCTTTCTCCGCAAGATAAGCTTCGAATGGTGGAGGCGGCTGTTGGGCTTGAGGCTTACCGCGAAAACGTTTTGGAAGCCCAGAAAAAGCTTACGCGTATACTAAGCCAGGAAGAATCCATAAGCAAGCTTCTGGAGTCGGCGGAACAAACCCTCAACTACTGGAGAGAACAGTACGAAAGGTTTCAAGAGAAAAAGCAGCTGATGGCGAAAAGGCGCTTCTTAGAACGGGAGCTTGCATGGGCTGAGGTAAACCGAAGAGAAGACATCGTCAAAGATTTGGAAGCAAAACTTGAGAAGGAACTATCCCTACTGAGGCAGATTGAGGGCGAAGCCAAAACAGCCCAAGAACAACTTCAAACCCACCAAAGCCAACTTGAAAGGCTTAGGGACGAATGGAAGAGAAGCCTCAACGAAACTATAAGTCTTGAGCGGGAGAAAGCTGGAAGCCAAGTCACAATTTCGCTTTGCGAACAGTTAATGGCGGAGGCATCCCTCATAGAAAACGAAGCCCAAGGCAGCAGGCACCACTTGAAGCTTTTGAAAACTGAAAGCCTAAAAGAGCTGATAGAAAGCTCGCGTTTGAAAGTTTCGAAGCTTGAGGAAGAACTGAGCAGAAAACTTTCAGAAACGAGGATCCTTGAGGGGCAGATGGAAAAAGTTGGAAGCCAAATCCTTGACGCGAGGGTTAGGCTTGCACTTCTGAATCATCGGATGGAAAATGCTAAGGCGAACATTGAGGATTTGGAGAAAGCCCTTAAGGATGCAAAAGCCCAGCTGGGCGCGGCGGTTAAAAGGGCTGAGGAGATTGGTCCAAGAATTGCCGTCATAAAGAGTGTTGGCGAAATTTTGGATGAAATCCGCGTTACGGATGGGTATTTGGCGGCTCTGGCTGGTGTTTCTGAAGACGCGGAGCGCATGTATGAGTCTTATTCGCAGCTTTATTTGGAGCTTAAAGAGAAGGCGCGGCTTGTGGCTGAAAACCGTGAAAAAGCCTTGGAGGAAGTTAAAGCGCGGATGCAGACTTGGCGGGCAGTAATCCAAAGCCTCCTAGACCGTGTTAATCTCGAATACCAGAAGATTTTGGCGAATTCTCAAGCTGTTGGCGAGGTTAGGCTTGTGAACGAGCATGACATCGAGGCGGCTGGACTTGAAATCCTCGTGGGCTTTAGAGGCGGAAAACCGGTGCCGCTTAACGCTTACACACAGAGCGGTGGTGAGAGGACCACGGCTACTATGAGCTTCCTTTTGGCACTACAACAGCATGTGCGCTCGCCCTTCCGCGCGGTAGACGAGTACGATGTGCACATGGACCCGAAAAACCGTGAACTAATAGCTCAAATGCTTATTTCAACGGTTAAGGATGCCGATGCGCAGTATGTGGTGATTACCCCAAGCCATGTTACCTTTGCGAAGGATAATGTGCACATTATTACGGTTCAGAATGTTGAGGGCAAATCCATAATTAAAGAGGTTGCCTAATGCAGTCGAAGCGGGAACGCGTCAAAATTGGACGGGAAAAACTTCAGCGTGTTATTGAGATGTGCAAGGCTGTTGAGGAACGTTCCCTAGACCCCTTTCTGGTGGATGTGAACGAGATAATAAGGGTTGTTAGGGAGTTTTTCCCAGAATGGGAGCAGCCAGAAGACCTATGCCTAGACGCAGAAGCAATAAACCGTCTCGCGTCTGTTGTTAGGCTTCAAAGCGAATGGGTTAAGCACCGCTCAACTTCGCTTTACACAGATCCCTTCCTCCTAGAAGAGAAGATAAAACGCATGGAGAAAGAAACCATTGTGGAGGCTTTTTTGGGCTCTTGGCACCCAATAGTTGAGTTTGAACAGATTTCGCTCCACAGCCTAAAAGAGGCACTGCGCTACTGGGAAAGCCTCCCGCCACTGAAAGACAGATGGAAAGAGTTCCCAGTGCCAGAAGAGGCTGGCGGAACCGCCACACGAGAGGAGCTTATAAGGCTTAGGATTCTACAGGATAAAGCCTTCACAGAAGAGCTGGAAAACTTTTGGAACGAATTGAAAAGGCTGGTTAGCGAAAAGGGAGAGAATGGTAGAATCCGATACTGGGATTTTGTTGGCGCAGAAACCTATGAAGAGACAATTCATAGAGCCTTCATGACAAGCTTTCTTGTGACTTATGGTTATGCAACCCTTGAAGTTCGTCCGTTAGAGGAGGAAATCTTCATCAAGCCTTTTGAGAGGCAGCAGAGGCGCATGGCAAAAAAACAGCTGGTTTCAATTCCGATAGCTATAACTGTTGAAGAGTGGGAAAAATGGAGAGAAGCACAAAAGTGAGTAAGAGGAAAGCCATCTACGCCAGCAAAATGAAACGTGCCGTCCACATGCTCTTTTATCGCCGACACAAAAAGCCCGGAGTGAAGGGATGGGAGCTTAGAAAGGCTTTGGGCTCAGACTATCCAAAAGTTCTTAACATATTGGATGAGTACTTAAAGCCGTTGGATTTGCAGGTTAAAATGGTTTTTGAGGAGGAGAAGCCAGCCGCCGAAAAGCCAACACTGGAAGAACTGGACAGGGCAAGGTTCTATATAACCCTAAGGGGTGATTTAACGGCTAAAGAAGCCAAGATGGTTGGTTGGC
>JAWBXA010000003.1:7717-21887 GCA_038868115.1 Bathyarchaeia archaeon | reverse complement strand
CGCATAGACGACTTGGCTGGACTAGCCATAACAATAGCCTACATAATATCAAAAAAGGGAAAAGCACCCCGCAAAGAAGTGGAAGAGCTTTTACGCGAGAAGTTGCCCAGCTGGAAGGTTGGCTTAAATATAGACCTTTACATTCGCTATGGCTATTTAACCCAAGACGAAAACGAACAATTGTATTTGGGCTGGCGCACGCGAGCAGAAGTAGACCAAAAAGCCCTCATAGACCTAATCCTATCAAAGTAAAAGGGCTGACTTCAACCGCAATTAAGGCCGGCAAGGAGATTCCCATAGCAGCATTGGAATGCCCCTACAGCAAAGCGTAACAACAAGAAGAAAGTTAGTTATTACTGCACAAGCTTTTATTTTCTGATTTTTCTGTAAAAATAGGCTATCATGTCGATGACAATTATCGCCTTTAAGACCAGAAGAGGACTGCCTAAAAACCTGCTTGGAAAGGATTCTTCTGCCGCGTAAACGTGGTTTATGAAAATGGATACCAACAGTAACATGTGAATGAGAATAATTGTGGCTAAATTTTTCTTCATGTTTGTTTCACCTTTTTTCCCGTTTTTAGCGTGTTTTAGACTATGCTGACGTTTTGTATTTGGAAGTAGCGTTTCACCAGCATGCGGAGGCGTTCAGCATTCCTTCCATTTTTCCCTATAGCTACACCCTTGTCTTTTGGATGAACTGTTACAACGGCTATGGTTTTGCCGTCGGATCTCTCGGTTATCCTAACCTCTTGAACATTGGCTGGTTTCAAGGCGTTTTTAATGAACTGGACTGGGTCTTCGGAATACTCTATTATCTCGTGCTTTTTGCCCGTCATCCTCTCCAGAAGCCTAATGTTTCTTCCGCCTTTGCCTATGGCTGCGCCGATGTCGCCTTCCTTGACAACCATGATTACGCGTCCTTGCTCCTCGTCAACTATGCAGTCTTTTACGTTGGCACCGCTTATGCTTTCAAAGAGAGCTATATACTTCATTTCAGTGCTAGTGAATTTTATTCCGCTACTCATTCGCTTCCTCCTTGAGGCTCCTCCGCTTCCTCGATGGGCTTCTCTACCAATCTGAGAATTTCTGAATCACCGGGCTCTCTTATAGTTAACGCTGAAACAAGGAAGGGTTTTCCACAAGTGGCAGCCAAATCCGTTGAAGAACCCCTATAAACAATCAACGGAATATTTGAAAGTTTGCAGTAATACTCTAAGTCGCTGCGGATTTCAGCTGGGCAGTTTGAAGCCACAATGATCATCTTGGCTTTACCAGTTTTAGCGCTTTGTATTGCCGAATTAGAGCCAAAGGAAACCTTGCCAGTTTTAACAGCTGTTGAAATAGCCTTGTCTATGTCTATCATTTGTTTTCCCTCTTAAGCTCAGAAGTGGACATAAACAGCTCCACAAGCCCGGTACCGACGGGTATGGACTGTCCTACAATAACGTTTTCAGTTACTCCTTCTAACGGGTCGCTTTCCCCTCTTATGGCAGCCTCAACAATGTTTGGAACAGTAATCTCGAAAGCTGCCCTCGCCAGGACACTTGCCTTTTTGCCGCTGACACCGTGTCTGCCTATTTGCTGTACCTCTCCAGTTGCGGTCATCATGTCAGCTACAAGCATGACATGGCGGATGTCAACATCCAAGCCCTGCTCCTCCAAAACGCTTTTGGCCTCCTGTATTAGGACGCTTCTGGCGGCTTCGATGCCCAAGGTTTTGGCTATTTCATGAACGTTGTTGGTTGTTGTCCTTGTGGTATCAACTCCGTAAACTTCTAGGACTTTGGGAAGGTTTGAGCCATCTGTTCGTATAACCCATTCGCCATGCTCTTCTGTAACCAGAACACGTTTTATTCCAGGAACACCCCTAATGTAGAGTGTTGAAATCTTGTCGAGAAGCCTTTTGAGGGCTTCTGGCTTCTTGGGTTTTATGTGAATTCGATTTCCAGTTATCTTCACGACGCAGTTGGCAATCTTCACCTTATCCTTGAGCTCCTGTATTGTTACACCTCTGTCTTCCATCATAGCTTTATTCAACTCGACAACTATTTCCCCGCGCACCGGGTCTTGGTATATTGCTTGTGCAATGTTTTCTAAAGTGGTGTAGAGAATATTTCTGGCTATTTTGACGGCTGCCTCCCTGCTCTTGCGATGCTTCTCGTCCAAATAAATGACCATTATGGGCGTGGATGGAACCCTTCTTGCGTCGACAATTTCTATAAGCCGCGGCAAGCCCAACGTTACGTTTTGCTCTCTGACACCAGCGTAGTGGAATGTCCTAAGGGTCATCTGTGTTCCTGGCTCACCTATAGACTGGGCTGAAACTATGCCTACAGCTTCTCCCGGCTCCATTAAGGCGCGTTTGTAGTGTTCAACTGTTAACTCTACAGCTTTGTCAACACCCTCCTTGCTAAGCTTCGCCTCCATCAGGCTTTGCTTTAGCTCAGTTATCAGCAGAGGCGTCAGCTGATCTTCAACGGCTTTTAGTTTTTCTTTAATGTATTCTGGAGGCGCCGGCTTGCCTTTTTCCATGCCAATTTTTATCTGTTCAACAAGGCGGCTGACGTTCACAGCCTTTCCGTGATCGCTTTTAGCTGGGTCAACACCGTCTTCGCCATACTTGAACTGGATTATGTCGCCAATTGAGCTTCTAACAGTGCCGTCGTATTCTAGGCGTAAATGCTCCAAAGCGTTGATTAGGCGCCTCTGCATGTAACCGCTTTGCTGCGTCCGAACAGCGGTGTCCACAAGCCCCTCACGCCCACCCATGGCGTGGAAGAAGAATTCTATGGCATCTAAGCCCTTCTGGTATGAAGAGTAAACAAAACCCCTTGCCTTTGGAGATGGATCACCAAATTTAAAGTGGGGCAAGGTTCTGCCTAAATAGCCGCGCATAATGCGTTTTCCACGCACAGCTTGCTGTCCAACACAGGCGCTCATCTGCCCAATGTTTAGGCTTGAACCCCTAGCGCCTGTCCTCGTCATGATTATGCCAGAATTTTCAAGGTTGAAATCTTCGTCGGCGATTTTTCCAGACTCGTCCCTTGCTTTGGCAAGCTCGTTCATAACGTAGATTTCAAAAGAGTCTTCGAGGGTTTGCCCCGGAAGCCTAGGCAGAGTACCATCGCGGTAACTCTTTATAAGCTCCTCGATTCTCTTTTCAACCTTCTCCATTATTCTCTTAATTTTTGCTTCTGCCTGCGGCGAAAGCACCAACTCATCATAGGAGTAGGAGAACCCCCGCATTGTTATAAAAAGCTTCAAAACCCTTGTAATCTTGTTAATGAATTCGCGCCCAGCAGCGGTTCCGTAATCCTTTATTATTCTGTGGAGGAGACTTTCAGATTGCTCGGCGCCTATAGCTTTTCTGTCAATAACGCCGCATATGAGCTGCCCATTCTTGACAACCACGTAGGCGTCGTAAGGGCACTCCTCCTTGAGGCATTTGGTGCATCCACGGCAGGTGTTCGCCTTCAAAACGTAGTTTAAATCCTTCGGAAGGAATAGGCTGAAAATCTGTTTGCCACTCCACAGGGGCTGAGGCTCTTTTATTTGGGGCTCTGGAAGGGGGCCATCATAGCCAGCCGCGATTAGAAGTCGGCTTACCTCGTCTTTTGTTAGGTAGTTCGATTTCCTTGTGAAGAGATAAGTAGCCGTTATAAAGTCTCTAATAGCCCCAATTATTGGACCGCCGAAGCGCGGCGAAAGAATTTGGTCTTGAACTTGCATTAGGAGACGAGCTTCTGTTTGGGCTTCCTCGCTTTGGGGTATGTGTAAGTTCATCTCGTCTCCATCGAAGTCCGCGTTGTAGGGTGGGCAGACACATAAGTGTAAGCGAAAAGTCTTGTAGGGTAAGACCCGCACATAATGCGCCATAATAGACATTCTGTGGAGGGATGGTTGGCGGTTGAAAATGGCTATGTCACCGTTTCTTAAGTGGCGCTCAACAATGTAGCCTGGCTCCAACGATTCAGCGATCTTTTCCCTATCGGTGACAAATTCAAGCCTAATCCTTTTGCCGTCTGGACGAATAATATAGAGAGCGCCTGGATATTTAAATGGACCGTTTATAACAAGTTTCCGAATCTCCTCAATGTTCCAAGAGGTTACTTTTTCTGGAACTGAAAGCCTCATAGCAACCTCTAACGGAACGCCAACCTCGTTTATGTCAAGGTTCGGGTCTGGAGAAATCACAGTCCGCGCTGAGAAGTCCACACGTTTCCCAGAGAGGTTGCTTCTGAACCGTCCCTCTTTGCCCCTAAGCCTCTGGGAAAGCGTTTTAAGGGCTCTACCTGAGCGGTGTCTTGCTGGCGGAATGCCAGATGCCTCATTGTTAAAGTATGTAGTAACATGATATTGGAGAAGCTCTGACAAATCCTGAATTATAAGGGTGGGAGCGCCGGCCTCCATGTTCTCCTTCAAGCGCTGGTTTATGCGAATTATATCCACAAGCTTATGGGTTAAGTCATCCTCAGAGCGTATACCAGACTCCAAAGTGATGGAAGGCCGTACATAAACCGGCGGAACCGGTAGAACTTGGATAACCATCCATTCCGGACGGGCTGTTTTTGGGTCAAAACCCAAAAGCTCCAAATCGTCATTTGGTATGCGTTCAAGTCTCTCCCTAACCATGCTAGGGGTTAAGGGTTGGGAGCCGCCGGGAATTTCCTCGCTAAACTTTGTGGGTTTTTCAAAGGTTATCTTGTATTGAGGAGCATTACAATGGGGACAGGTTTTTGCCCTTATCTCCTGAATTATCCGCTTAAACATTTCATCTGGAACGGTTCCCAGTAGCTGGCGGGTTCTATCAATTCTTGCCCTCAACTTTTTAATGGCGTCTTCTGGAAGCAGAATCCGTCCGCAGTTTCGGCAGGTAACCCTAAGGAGGTCATAGATTATTTTTGCAAATTCAATGTGAATTATTGGAACGGCAAGTTCTATGTGTCCAAAGTGCCCCGGACAGCGTATAGCCGTATTGCCGCAGGTTTTGCATCTCTGTCTAGGCTCAAGGGTGCCAAGTCTTCCATCCATAAGCCCAGCAGTTATCGGGGCGCCATCCTCGTCATAAGTATCAGGCGTCTGGATTTCAACAACTGAAAGTTTGCGTATTTCTTGTGGAGATAGGACGCCGAAGCGGATTTCGTCAACAA
This sequence comes from Bathyarchaeia archaeon, assembly GCA_038868115.1. Classification (GTDB taxonomy): domain Archaea; phylum Thermoproteota; class Bathyarchaeia; order Bathyarchaeales; family Bathycorpusculaceae; genus JAGTQI01. The sequence goes on along the minus strand of JAWBXA010000003.1, from coordinate 16,735 downwards.
CTTTATGGGCGACTTCCTCAACCGCCATTTTAAGCCCTCTCCTTAAGCTTTAGTCTTGGCGCTACACAAAGGCTCATCAACTCTTGGAGAAGAAGCTTAAAGGCATAGGAAACTATTACTGGCGAAATTTTCGCTTTGTCCTCGCATAATCTACAGACATACTTCCTCTGTTTTAGGTCGTGGTAGGCTATGTAACCGCAGTTCTCACAAACATAAAGCGTATACTTATCCGACTCCTCCAGAAGCCTATCACGTAAAAGCATGGCGGCTCCATGACCGATAAGGCAGTCTCTCTCCATCTCGCCGAATCGCAATCCTCCTCCACGAGCTCTTCCCTCCGTTGGCTGCCTCGTTAACATTTGCACTTGTCCTCTGGCTCTTGCATGGATTTTGTCTGCAACCATGTGATGGAGCTTCTGATAGTAGACTATGCCAACGAAAACATCCGCCACAAACTTTTCGCCTGTCACACCATTGTAGAATACTTCTCTTCCGCTGTGGCTGAAGCCAAGCTTCATTAGGGCTTTTCTTAGATCCTCCGCTTTCTCATTTGAGAAGGGTGTTCCGTCGACTGGTTTGCCTCGCATGGCCGCAACTTTGCCAGCTATGGATTCAATGAACTGTCCAATGGTCATTCTTGAAGGGATGGCATGGGGGTTAATTATAACGTCTGGAACTATTCCGTCCTCTGTAAAAGGCATATCCTCTTGAGGCACAATAAGACCGATGACGCCCTTCTGTCCGTGACGGGATGCAAACTTGTCGCCAAGTTCTGGGATTCTCTGGTCTCTAACCCTAACTTTGACGAGTTTGCTTCCCTCGCCAGACTCTGTTATGAAGACGGCGTCTACGATCCCTATTTCTGATGGTCGCATGTCAACAGATGTGTCCCGCATTGATGGACCTTTAACCTCGAACTCTTTGTATTCTTCGAGGAATCTTGGCGGACTTGTTCTTCCTATGAGGACGTCTCCGCCGGAGACTTGGGCTTCTAGGCTTATTATGCCGTCGGGCTCCAACAGCCTGTAATATTGTTCGCCTCTGAAGCCCCTTATTCCTGGTTCTGGTATGACGAATTTGTCTTTCAACCCACCCATGTATTGGCGACATTCAGCCTCATAAATGCGGTAGAACGTGGAGCGCCCCAAACCCCTTTCAATTGAGGCTTTGTTGAAGATTAGAGCATCCTCCATGTTATAGCCTTCATAAGATAAAACCGCCACGATACAGTTCTGTCCGGATGGACGAAGCTTATAGCCCATAATATCCATCGGGGCTGTTTCAACCAATGGCGTCTGCGGATAATGCAGTATGTGGGATCTTGAATCAACACGTAACGGGAAGTTTGTGGCGAAAACGCCGAGCGCCTGCTTAGCCATAGCTGCCTGGTAAGAGTTGCGGGGCGACTGGTTATGCTCCGCATAAGGTATTGTCGAGGCACAAATTCCGAGAATCGTGTGAGTTGCAATTTCAAGATGTGTGTGTTCCGGGGTTAGTTCTTCGGCATTTATGGCAACATAAGCATTTTCCTCTTCTTCAGCATCTAAATACTCGACTATGCCGTTTTTAACGAGGTCTTCCCAAGACCACTCGCCGCGAGCAATCTTTTCTATGTGTTCTAGTTGAAGCTTTGGAACACCATTTTCGACTATTATTAGTGGTCTTCTGACTCTTCCCTCGTCGCAGTTAACGTATATTTCCTCCCTTTCGCCATAATGTTTTGAGAAGTAGGCGATGTTGACTTCTGTTGAAATTTCTCCCATGCGACGGCGTCGCCTAAACTCTTGAACCACTTTTTCTGGAGTGGTACAATAACCGATTATTGCCCCGTCCACAAAGACTTTTGCGCCGTAACGCTTCAGCGTCTCATTCGCCTCATAGACTGGTGTAACGCCAATGCTGAAGAGTGTCTGCTTAATTTTCTCCGAATTAACACCAACAGATATGGAAGCGGACAATGCAAGGTTCTTAACCAAGCCGCAGTTTGAGCCTTCCGGCGTTTCATTCGGGCATAGGCGTCCCCAATGGGTTGAGTGTAAGTCCCTAGCCTCGAAGTTTGGCTGGCTTCTGCTGAGCGGAGACTGTAACCGCCTCAGGTGGCTTAGGGTGGAAAGGTAATTTGTCCTATCAAGAAGCTGTGTGACGCCGACGCGTCCCCTTCCCCAGTTTCCAGTGGCAAGCGCATGCTGGAGCCTCTCGGTTATTATTCCGGGACGAACAGCCGCGGAAACCGTAATTATTGGTCCTTTAACACCTATCCTTTCAAGCTGGTATTTTATGTCTCTTACAAGGTTTCTGAAAGCTACACGGAACAAATCTGCCAGCAATGGACCAGCAAGCCTTAAACGCTTATTCTTAAGGTGGTCTTTGTCGTCTGGTTTTCGCCTTCCAAGTTTAAGCTCTATCACTCTGCATGCCATCTCGCCCAAAAATATGGCTTTGTCGCGGCGGCTCTGGCTTGTTCTTCCAAGATGCGGCAAAAAGTTTTTGTCTATGACCGCCTCAGCCTTCTGAATACGATATTCTTCAACTTGCCCGTGGGCTACACGATTTCCAATGTATAGTATTGCATCCCTAACGGTGTCGACGCCAACGGCCTTCTCGAAGGATGGCTCTAGCTCGCTTTGTATTTCCTCATCAACTGAAACAGCTTCGGCAATCTCCTTGTCAGACCCAAGCCCTAAGGCGCGCATGACAATAACAAAGGGGACTTCTGTTGGCACCCCCGGCATCATGACATACAATGCGCCATCAGACTTCATTTTAAGCTCTATTCTCGCCCTGAAGCCAACGGTTGTTGAGAAGAGCTTGGCTTGGTAAACTGGCGTTGCACCCTTTTCATCTACGTCAACGATTATGCGGTTTGGAGCCAAATCCTCCATAGCCACTATTACACGTTCAGAACCGTTAACAATGAAGTAGCCGCCGGGGTCGTCGGGGTCTTCGCCAACAGCTATCAGTTCTTCACGGGAAAGCTGAGACAAAAAGCAGAGTTTAGACTTAAGCATTACGGGAATGTTGCCGATAAAAACGAGTTCTGTGTCTTGTTCCCTACCGTCCACGACAGGCGTCATCTCAAGAGCTATGGGCGCAGCATAAGTCAAGTTTCGAAGCCTAGCCTCTATTGGGTAGATTTCATGTTTTGTGCCGTCAACCTCCGTCACATATGGACCGCTTATCCTCGTCTGTGGGTCTATTATCCAAACTTGTCCGAGCTTAACGGTGTAGGGACGCTCTGGAACCTCTATTGGGATTTCTCCAACCTCGTCTATAACCTCTTGCAAGCCGTGGTCTATGAACTCGTTATAGGAGTCTAGATGCTGGCGGACCAGCCCCTTCTCTTTAAAGAAAGCTTTCAAAAGCGTATTAACATCTTCCTTTGAAAGTTTAACCATAAAGATTCAACTCCTGCAATCTCCACTTTAACTTGACGACGGAAGGATAAATATAGTGCGGATTTCCCCTCAAACTTTTAATTTCCCCCTCTTTTGGATCATCCGGACTAAAAAGTCTCCAATATTATTGAAAGCTAAACACGTAAAGCTGCATAGCTCACTAATAAACTTTTTTGTGGGAAAATCCATTTTCAGGTCCCATCAGCAAAGAAAACTAACGCTTATGGCATTTTCCAAATCGGTAAAAACCGTCTTCTACTCTTACGTTTTCAGAGCACGTCGGTAAGCTTAAATCTCGTTATTTATTCTTTGAAAAATAGGCGGCGGTAGCCAAGCCAGGTCAAAGGCGGAGGACTCAAGATCGGCGTTTAAAAAAGCTAAACCCCTATGAGCCATCCTCTCCCGTAGGGGTTCGCCGGTTCAAATCCGGCCCGCCGCACCTATCACCTTTTTATTCTTAGAATTTGCATGTAAATATGTCTGTTAGGAGTTTACCGTGCCAGATTTTGCGGTCTTCAATTATGGTGATTCCTGTGTTTTCCGCTGCTTCCCTAAACCTTTTTGAGGCTGCTGTGATTATAATTAAGGTTGCTTCTGGAGATTTTGTTTTTAATGCTCTTAGTAAGCTTTCGTAGAGTTTGCGAACTCCCTCCCTCGGGTTCGTTCTTAACCCGTAGGGCGGGTTTACAACTATGAAGTCGAATTGCGCCTCTGGATAGTCTTGGGGTTTTGTAGCGTCTCCAATTTTGAAGTTTATCGCTTCGTGGACTCCGGCTTTTTTGGCGTTTTCAATTCCGCCTCGCATGTGCGTGGCGGATTTTTCCATGGCGTAAATTGTGCATGCGCCTTCTAATTTTTGTTGAGCTAGTGTTTTAGCCCTTATTTTTTCAAAGGTTTCTTGGTTGAAAATTTTGAGTTTGAGGAAGGCGAAGTCTTTTCGCAGATAGTTTGGCGGAATATTTTTAGCTTCTAATGCAGCCTCGATTGGAATAGTGGCGCCTCCACACATAGGATCTATGAGGGTTTTTGTTGGCATCCAACAGCCTATCCGAAGCATGGCCGAGGCTATTGTCGGCTTTAAAGCTGCTGGATGGCTATATACGCGGTAGCCACGCCTGTGCAATGAGGCCCCTGTGGTGTTTATCCCCATTACAAAGTCGTTGTCTCTCACCAGGCAGCATATTTCAACGTCCGGCTTATCCAAGTTCACCTTTAGCCTTTTGCCCGTTGCATTGGCAAAAGAATCTATTACTGCTTGTCCCACAACGCGGGAAACATCCATACTTGTGAAGTTGTGCACACCTATTCTTTCGCTTCTTATTGCGAAGGTCTGCTGAGAATCTAGTATCCAAGTGTAATCTAAACTCTTTGCAATTCTGTAAATGTCTTTTAGGTCTTTGAAGATTGACCTGCAAAGTTCAATTAAGACTTTGTTGATGGTTGAAGCCTTCAAGTTTATGAGGTAAACGTCTTTCAAACTTGCTTGGAAAGATATTCTACCCACATCCTGTTCAGCTTTGGCTCCTATTAGGTTTTCAACTTCTTTTGAGGATATATCCTCCAGCCCTATGACAGTTGTTGCGAAAAGTCTAAGCCTGTTCATCTCTAGGATAAATGAAGGCCGCGGTGTTTTAACAATTGCTATGGTTTGTTACAAACTGTGCTGTGGAGCATAAAGGTATATATTCGTGGCGTGCTTTTGAAAATGTTTAAAGGGCGAAGTCCAAAAATGGCTCTGGCTGAAAAAATATTGAGACTGAAGAAGGAGAAGAAAGCCATTATTTTGGCCCACAATTACCAGAGGCCAGAGGTTCAGGACATCGCTGACTATGTGGGGGACAGTATAGAACTCAGCAGAAAAGCTATGGAAGAGAAGGAAGCGAAAATAATTGTTTTTGCAGCTGTGGATTTTATGGCTGAGTCGGCGGCCATTCTCAATCCGGAAAAGAAGGTTCTGCTGCCTTCTTCCGGCGCTCGCTGCCCTATGGCTCACATGCTGACGGTTGATGAAATAAAGAGGTGGCGTGTGCTTTACCCGCTTGTACCACTGGTTTTGTACGTTAACACTTTGGCTTCCGCAAAGGCTTATTGCGATGTGTGTTGCACATCAGCCAACGCTGTTGAGGTGATAAACGCTTTAGATGCTGAAACAGTACTTTTTGGGCCGGATCATAATCTTGCTGAATACGTGCAAGAAAGAACTGGGAAAACAATCATTCCAATCCCTGAGCGTGGCTTCTGCCCAACCCATCTTCTCTTTCAACCGGAGGAAGTGCAAGCTTTAAAGGCTGATTTTCCGGATGCTGTTGTCATGGTTCACCCGGAGTGCACGGCTGAAATGCGGAAGATAGCTGACTTTATTGGCAGCACCTCCCAGATGTGCCGATATGCAAAAGAGAGCAACGCTAAAACATTTATTGTGGCGACCGAGGAAGGACTTCTGCACCGTTTAAGGAAGGAGAATCCGAGTAAACGTTTTGTTTTGGCTTATGAGGGGGCCATCTGCCCCAATATGAAGCTTAACACTCTTGAAAGGATTTACCTATCCCTTAAAGAGGAGAAGCATGTGGTTAGGGTTCCAGAGCCAATAGCAAGCAAAGCTAGAAAAGCCCTTGAAGGAATGTTTGAAATAACACGTTTAAAAGCCTTCTTTAAAGCGAGACAATCATTGTTTTGAGAAGCCTAACACCACGTTTTGAAGAAAGCTCATCGCTTAACCGTCGAATTTCAGCCGCATCACCCTTAACCGCTATAGCTTCTAAGCAATCCCGTTCTGTTAAGTGAATATGCATTGTTGATGAGATTATGCCAGCGTAACGGTGCTGAACATCCGTTAAGGCGTCTTCTAAACCCCTAACCTCATGGTCATAAAGAAGCATTAAAACCCCGGCTTGAAGACCCTTCTCCTCCTGAAGCCACTTACGCTCTGAAACAAAAAGCCTAACAGCATCTTGAACAGCCTTAGAACGGTTTTCATAACCCATTTTTTGGATAATCTCGTCAAAATTCCTTAAAAGTTCCGGTGGAAAAGTCACGCTTACCCGCACTATTTTATCGGTTCCCACCATATGAACCCCATTTTAATTTCCACCTTAAACCATAAAGTTTTTGCCTAATAGAACCATTCATTTAATGCTTAGAAACGTTAAATAGGAGCACGAATTTTATATCAGAAAGATCTTGAAATGAAACACATTAGAGAAAGAAAACTGCGCGAGTTAATAGGGGAATGAGGAGACTAAAGGTTTGAGTGGGCAAGTAATACATATAACCAACTCAAATTTCGAAGAAGTTGTAAGCAAAAACCCACTTGTGTTAATTGACTTTTTCGCGGATTGGTGCATGCCATGCAGGATGATGGCGCCAGTTATAGAGGAGTTGGCAAGAGAATATGCTGGCAAAGTTCTTGTAGGAAAACTTAATGTGGATGAAAATCCGGCAATAGCTGACCGCTTTCAAGTTTTCAGCATACCAACCCTTGTAATCATTGAAGCTGGAAAAGAAGTTGACAGGATAGTGGGATTCGTCTCAAAAAGCCAAATTGAAGCCCGCCTCAAAAAATATCTGGAGTGAAAAAATGGATTTACACGAACGCAGGGTTATAGGTGCCCTCCTATTACTTCTAGGCGTATCCTTATTCGTAATAGGTTTATACATTGGACAGCTAAAAGCCATAATTGAACTTCTGAAAAAGTCTTTCACAGCCTTTTAGCAAAAATATTCAAACAATTAATTTTACATAGCACCAACCTAGTTCAGTTTATTTACACGGGGCGCGTGTATGAGTCCAAGTATCAAAAGTGAAGATGGCGAGAAAGAAGCCATACTTGAAGTTGCAAAACTTATGCTAACCGCTGCAAGAACCGCGCCAAAAACTGCTGGGATAGATGACATCTTAACATTGATCGTTTACGGCAAAGAAAAAGATGCCATAGCTGAAAAAATGGAAGAAATAGCCGAGCAAAGAAAAATTGATGTTTTCAAACGAGACGCAAAAAATGTCAGAGACTCTGAAGCTGTTGTTTTGATAGGAGTTAGAGGAAACAAAAGCCTAGGGTTTAACTGTGGAGCCTGTGGCTACAAAAACTGTAAAGAATTTGAAGAAGCCCAAAAACAGGCAGGACAAGATTTTACTGGTCCAATATGTCTTTTTAAGGCTTTAGACCTTGGAATAGCCTTAGGTTCATCCGTTAAAATTGCAAGTTTTTTAAACATCGATAACCGCATAATGTACCGCATAGGTACGGCAGCATTAAAACTGGATTTAATGCCTGAGGCAACAGTCGCCATAGGCATACCGCTTTCAGCGAAGGGCAAAAACATATACTTCGACAGAAGATGGCCATAAAGTTCGCTTCAACTTTGGTTTTTCATTTTTTCATACATTTTTTCCAAAGTCCACTTGACACTTGACTTAAGCTCTTTTAGGCGCTCAGCGTCAAAATTTTTTATGTAAATTTCACGGATTATGTCGCCGTCCTTAATGATGTTGTAGGAAAAAATTTCTTCTGGTTTTAGCTTTCCAGCCTTGGCCAGTTCGCCGTCCTTTTGCTGCATTTTCGCTAAAACCCTCTCCACAAGAAACTGGTTAAAAGGTGGAACGTTAACACTGAACTTTTTGTCTTCAGCCAAAACAACTTTTAGAAAGCCCTCACCAACATACAGTGTTGCAAGCATTTCGCCAGTGGCGGTTTTCAAGGGAACAACTTCCTTAAACTCTGGCATCTGCAATGGTGGCTGAATCACCATCTCATCTTCTGTTGGCATAGCCACTACTGGTGGCGTAGGCGCTAGAGCTTTAGCGATTTCAGCTCGCTTAAACCCTTTAGCCAAGAGAACAGAATTCACGGCTTCCAGAATTGATTTTAGTTCTTTAAGCTCAGATTCAAGCTTTTCAACCCTATTTTCAAGCCTCTTTTTGAAGGCTAGAAGCCTCTTAACCTCTTCAGCCTCTTCGGACATGCCGCTCACAGCTAGAAAATATGCAACTGTTTGCTTATCAAATCTTTGATTAGGTAAAACTAAAGTTTAGAAAATTCTCGCCAGCGTGCAATCTTCAAGGCTTGCCTTTGAGTTGGCGTACTTTTCAATTTTTATTCCAAACTCCCTTTTAAGGAAACTTTCAAACTCTTGGAAAACTGAGCTGTCTGTAAAATTCAGTTTAATACAAATGTTCCGCCCCTCCGCAAGGGGGCTCAAATCGTAGAGGGCAACTCTTTTGGAAAATTCTGGGTTTTCAAGGAAAAAGTTTAAGAGGTCTTCGGGCGGTGTTTCAGAGAAAACCCAAGCCATATATGAGGCTTCAACAACACGGTAGGATAAACCTTCACGAATAACACACCTTCTATTTTGGGCGATGCTCCTAAAAGAAGATGGATGAATGTTTCGAGTTAAGAGGAAATTATGATATTTGTGGTCAGCTTCAACCCAGTCTTCGCTTTCAGAGGTTTTCCAACCATAGGACCTACAAGTCTCTTTAAACTTTTTCAGAATTTCCCAAATCCTTAATGTTTTCATCTTCTGACACAAACCTCTCTATTTTAGATTTTCTATGAAAAATATTTCTATTCCACAGATTTAAACTTATTTGCCAGTTTATCCGCAAAGATGTAGCTTTTAAAAT
>JAWBXA010000003.1:1522-7618 GCA_038868115.1 Bathyarchaeia archaeon | reverse complement strand
AAAATCTAAAATTGAAAGTTTGTAGGCAAAAATTATTTTTTTAGACAACTTTCCGAAAAGTTAATGAAGAATATATGAAGTATGTATTTTTCCAAGAACAGTGGAGAATAACGAGAATCATTAGCACGCTTTTGCTGCTTTTCCGTTATTACTTTATCGAATATTTTCCGAATTTATAACAGAATTTTCTACATTATTTCGGCAACAAACGATATATCTCAGATGCTTTCTAATTAAAAGCACTAGCAGGGCTGAAGTTTGCGCGCCAAAAATAACATGTTGATCCTTGACTCAACGGACCTTAAAATATTGGAAATGCTTCAGGAAGACGCGAGGCAAACCTACACAACCATCGGCAAACGCTTAGGAATAGCTCACTCCACGGTTTACGACAGAATAAAGCGAATGGAGCAACACGGCATAATAAAGAAGTACACAGCGCTTATAGACGCCGAAAAGACCGGAGCAAAAAACATAACAGCCATAATGACAATAATCCCAGACCCAAAAGAAAGTGAGAAAGTCGCCGAAAAACTTTGCACGGTTCCTCAAGTCATAGAAGTCTACACATCTCTATCAGAAGAGCTCCAAATAATAGCAAAGGTCATAGCCGAAAACCAAGAAAGCCTCCACGAGTTCATTGCAAGCACAATAGCACCTCTTCCAGGAGTTCTCAGAGTTCGCACATCAATAGTTACAAAAAAATTTAAGGAAACTCAACCTTTAATAGTAAATGACCCAAGGAAGTTAACACCAATGAAGAACAAAATAGGTAATAGAAAGGAGGAAAAAAAGTGAAAAGCGAAACGGAAATAAAAGCCCTAAAAACAGTTCCGAGAGAGAAAGCCTTCTACTTCTTCACATCTATAGGAAATTATACTGGCGAAAACGCCTCATCCCTAAAGGAATTTATGGAAAAAATAAACAAGGTTAACGTAAAATCTCTAGAGTTTCATCTATACCGCGGAGACTTTGAAAAATGGGTAAACGAAGTCCTAGAGGACACAGTGCTAGCTGAAGAGTTAAAAAAATTGAAAATGGCAAACTTGACTGGAGAAAACCTTCGAAACCAACTATACATAACGGTAGCCAGAGAACTAAAACGTTTAGCAGAAAAAATTTCATCCATGTAAGATCCACTCAATATTGTTGATTTTATGGAAGAGCTTGATGCTTCTGCCTCTTTAACCAAATCTGATATCCTTAGGTTTCTAGCAGTTTCTGGATAAAACTTAAGGGAAGCCCTAAAATTTGGATCCGTGCCTGCATCCCTAACAGCTTCACTGACTGTTTTATTCTCATGTAAGAGTCTTTTCATCAGTTTTAATGTCTCTTCATCTGAGTGCTTTATTGAAACCCAACTTGACCAGCCAATATAAACTTCTGTGCCTTTATCACAGAATGCTTTTGCCATGGGCTGACCTGCTGTTAGGTTTAGAGTTTGGCAACCCATTGCAATAACTATACTTTTTGGAAAAGCACCTTCCAACCTCTTTACGAAATCCGATGTAAAAGCGAAATACTCCTTAATTTTTCCTGAAATATTCAGCTCACCTTTAACCAGAAGTCCCTTATTTTGCATTTCTTCATATTTCGTGTCATCATATCGCTCAGATGTGAAGAAGTCTACAGCTGAAACACCAGCTCGCAGCGCGGCATGGGTTCTCAAAATTATTACTCCATAATTGCCTTTAGCCAGTCCTTTAAAAAATTCAACTTTTGTTTGGGTGTGATTGTAATATACAACCGTAAAATTATATTCTTCCAAAATGTTGGTCATGATGTTGATAAAAGTTTGGTTATAAAAATCTTCGCTGAGTTGGTCGATTATTACGGCTTTAAGTTGGAACTTAACCTTGCTTTCTGAAGTTTGGAAGAAAAATTGGTATATTACTGCGCCTAAAATTATGATGACTGCCAGTGTTATTGAAGTTGCCAGCAATTTCCGGTTTAGTAAGGGTTTATTTGCCTCTTTTTTAATTTTCCAAGTTTTTTCTGGCATGTGTTAGCGTATCCTTCTAATTGGGTTTCATTTTGTAAAATATGAGAAGTTGAGTGTCATTTTACCTTGCGTTTTAGACTTAGAAGCGCGCTGAACAATGCAATCAGCATCGCGTATACGATTGTCGGCGTTATTGGAGTATTTTTGGTTAGGGGTGCTGAATATCCGCCAACAGGAACAGATAAGACTGTTACTCGAGCTGAGTCTGATTGGGCTGTGTTGTCTGCTGCATCAGTAACTTTCAGCATAACGTAATATATACCGGTTGCCGTGGGGGAAAATAAGAAGCTGCTGGATGTTGCTCCTGGAATCAGCTGGTTGTTTACATACCATTGATATGTATATGGCGCTGTTCCTCCGCTAACGGTCGATGTAAAGGTTACTTGCTGGCCAATTAATATTATAGCGGACATAGGACTTATTGAAACTGTTAGTGATGGTGGAGCCGCGGCATAATGGGCAGTAGCTGTTTTCGGAGCATTTACAACAACAGTTATTGGGTTTATTCCACCTCCTAGGGATGCACCGTTAACATCCCAATAGTTAAAGTTGTAGCCAGCCACTGTTTGAGCTGTCAGTGTAACTGGAGTATCGGCGTCATACCACCAGCTGTTAAGCCGCTCTGCTTCACCAGCCGGGTTCCTCGTTGGTTGCGGGCTTATGCCCACCGGGTCTGTAACAACTGTCAAAAGGTATTGGGTCTTCCAGTTCGCTATAGCTATTTTTGGAGCGTTCATCGTTATTGGGCCGCTTAGGGCGTAGTTTGTTCCTGAGGCGTCGCCGCTCCAGCTTACAAAAACTCTGCGGGTTCCGTTTCCATGGTCAACTAGGCCTGTGTTTAGTGTTGCGTAGGCTGTTGCTCCGCTCTGGTACCAGCCTTCTCCACCTACTCTGCCGAAGGGGGAGATTACCGTTAAATAATATTCCATGATGTAGTGAGCAGTGGCTACGTGGTTGGCATTCATTATAACTGTTATTGTGTTGATGCCTGTTCCTTGGGTCTTCCCGTCAACGTCCCAATAACTGAATTTATAGCGCATGCCCAGCGAAACCTGAACGATGTCTGGGGCTGCAAGTGTGACTTTGGTGCCTTCGTCGTACCAGCCTTCGCCATAGATTGTTGTTACACCTTCAGGATCTATTTCCACATCTAAGTAGTATTTTGTTATTGGCGCTGGAGAAAATTGGACTGTAGAATCTCCATTGTGGGGATTATGAGTTACGTGACCCTTATTTTTTGGTGGTGTCGGGTATTTAGCAATACCAAAAGCATCGAAATGGACTTTAACTCCTGTTGGATCGGTGAACGCTATGGAAATTGACGCTTCTACATAGCTGGATGCACTTATGTTGCCTACTAGGGCCGTGCTAAACCATGTTGGGTATACATCCTCTTCCCATTCTATCTGAAAACCATACGGTTCAGGAGTGCCATATATGAAGGAGCTTTTTGGTATTGAGACATCATTTACAGTTAACGATTGAAGATTTTCGTAGGCTAAGTTGTTAATGGCAATTATGAGGTGGGTGTCAAATGATTCGATACTTGAGTACATATTTGATACTCTTACGGTGAAAGATCCGGAAACTCCAGTAATGTCCAGTAGCCAACATTGACTCAACCACTGATTTGGATTTGGCCCTACATACTTGCCAGCTGGCAATGAAACCCGTAATATGGTCGGGTTTGTCACGGGCACTATTTGTGAAGTAGAGCCTGTTAAACCTTCATTATCTGTTACGGTTAGCGTTACTGTATAGTTGACTGTTGAGGCAGCTGTGGTGTAAACATGTGTTATGATGGGATCGGTTACTGTTGTTACATTTCCATCTCCAAAATCCCACGTATAACTAACAATACTGCCGTCAAGGTCATACGACGCAGAGGCATCAAATGTTACAATTTCGTAAATGAGCGGGTCTGTTGGGTGATATGTGAATGAGGCTACTGGCGGCTGATTTGAAAGAACAAACACTGCACCCTCAATTTTGGTTTGGTCAGCTAAAGGTAACGTAGGATCGTCCACAAGCAGTTTGACGGATTTGGAGTTTTGCGGAGTTGTAACTTCAATGTAGAAATCAACTTCCAAATAGTCAGTTTGGTCAACAACAGTATAGCCTGGAAATTCATACGTTCCTGTCAACGTCACCCAAGTGTTACTAGGGTTTATGTTAGGCGAGTTTGCAACATCCATAGCGATAACTGTTCTAATAGCGCCGTCACTTTTTCTGATTAATATATCAACGTCGCAATGCGCCACCACGTATAACGCGGATGCACTTTTCATTACTCTATAAGTAACTGTCCATGTAGAAACAGAAATAGACTTTACATTAAACAAGGAGTAAACCAATCTACCCATAAGCTTCCTACCTGTTGTGGCTGCAGAATTAGACAAATTGACTGCAGGACCGTCAGCTGAAAACGGCTTAAACGCATAGTAAAGGGAGTTGCCTATAACGGTTGTTTCTGCATGGGCAAACAAAGCGTTAGCCGGATCATAGCCTTCAACTTTTAGAAACAGAAACGTGCAAACCATTAGATTTAATAAAAACATTAAGACTAATAAATGCTTAAATTTTGAATGCAAGTGCCCTCTCCCCTTCGGCAGGAAATACTGCGTTTTAAACGTATATAAGCCTTGCTAGAATTATCCTCTAGCCTTTAAGTAAATGTAATGCACGCTTTTATTCATAAAAAATTGGGGGCATTATTTAGAGATTGGCGTTCTTACGCTTTAGATGTATATTGGCAGCTGCTGATGATAGTATTGTTACAAATAATATCATTAAGAGCGGGAGCGGGGTAAATTCTGGAACAACGTTTGTGGCGATGATATAGACTCTTTTAGAGCTATGAGGTACTGTAAAGGATAGCGTAGTGTGAGTAGCATTTTCAGTGACGATGGGTATGACTTCTTCGCCACCAGCGATGATGAGCCATCCATCTTCAACCCACATGAGGGCTTTGGGAATTGTGATGTCGACGAAGCTAACAGTTCCATCTATTCCTATTATGTCAAACTTTAGAAGGCGATGGGATATGCTAAGTTCGACAGGTGATATTGAACCATTACTTAGTGTAGTGACGTAATAGACCACGTCGTATGCGACAATTTCATGAACCAGGTATTCATGCATTTCGTAATATCCGTGGCTCAGATTGTATAAGACTTCAAATCCTTCTAAGTCTAATAACGACACATTACCAATGGTTAATGAAGAGACTGCCGGTGGTCGCGATGTCACGTTAAACCTTATCGTGGCTAAAGTTCCATCTCCAGATGGATATCCTAATGTCGGTGTAAGAGCGATATTTACAACCACGCATCCATCGCTTGTGTTGCTATTGAAAACCGTGCTTCCGAATTGTTGCAAGAAAGGTCCCTCAGACACGCCTATTATTTGCAGGTAATTACTATTGTATGTTAATGCGAATTCAGTATAGGTTAAGTTCCATTTCTCGTCTAGACCGAGAATTGTCACATTAATGTCGAAAGTTTCGCCTATGTAAGAGGATATATATTTGTCTGGTGATACAACAATCGTCGGTATAGATAACGGGCTATAGGAATAGTGGCAGTATTTAGCAGGTAGATAAGGCATATACTCGCCGTCTTTGTCAAGGAAAAACTCTTCAAATAGCGGCTCTATTGTTATGTTAAAGCTTATGGCTTCATGTTTAAGAGGCATAAAGGTTACTATGGCTACTGTGCCGTTTCCTTCAGGGTATGGAGGGTTCCAATGCCCAGTACTATTTGGCAAGATCATCTGACCATATACTAGCCCTCGATGGTTAACATAATGGGTTACGAGCGTGCCATATGGGGCATAGTTCTTTAAGAAATCGCCTTCTATAACGTCTGCCACTTCTAGATATGTGGAGTTGTAGGTTAGTATGAGTTGAACACCTATTAGACCGTCAAGTTGAGATACGTTCTGAATAATTATACTTACATTAAAGGGGCGCATTTTTATTGCTTCATATCTGGTTGGAGAAACCTCCAGCCATATGTGCGGCGTCACTGGAGCAGCTACGTAAATGAACGTGTATGAACCATCCTCTTTAACAACGTCTGGAATTTCGTATCCAT
>JAWBXA010000003.1:0-1423 GCA_038868115.1 Bathyarchaeia archaeon | reverse complement strand
GCGCATTTTTATTGCTTCATATCTGGTTGGAGAAACCTCCAGCCATATGTGCGGCGTCACTGGAGCAGCTACGTAAATGAACGTGTATGAACCATCCTCTTTAACAACGTCTGGAATTTCGTATCCATCTGGATCGAGGAGGTATGTATCTGCAGTATTTATGTGGAGAGGACAAGCCAACTGTCCATCTTCAGGTGGTGCAGCTGTTATTTTGAATTCTATTATGGCTATTTTTCCTGAGTGTCCCCATGGTGCTGTTGGTGGTAGTCCGCCTTTTGATACACTTATTTTTATGTAGCCTTTGTTTGGGGCTAGGTGGACGTAGCCTGGATCTGGAGATGCTGGTAGTTCTGTTGCTTGTGGTGGTTCTGGCAGGAAGAAGTCTGGGTCGCCGTGGGGACAGATCCAGCGGGTAACGTTTATGATGCTGTCGTCAAATTCCAGGTAAACCTGAGCGCCGCCAAGATCAACACCCTCTTCAACCTCACACCAAACAGTAACATTAAACAGTGTGCCAACACTTGTTACGTTGGAGTAGAAAATATTCTGTGCTGGATCCAAGTAGATTCTCTTTGAACCCTGTGCGCGTGTGTTTATGGTGTTTACTAGGAGAGGACATATAAGCCCTGATAGCAAAATTGCCATTAAAGTCCAAGAAATTCTTTTTCCCATTTCGTAAACACCTTAGACCTCTTTTTCCCTATTACTATTTGAATTTTGCGGTTATCGAAAGTCATTGTGCACGCTTCTAAATTTCGGTAAATACTAAAATCTTAAAACTCTCGCGGAACTTATAAAGAAACAAAATAAAATAAAAGAGGGGATTACTTTAGGTGAATGATAAGACTTTCTTTCTTATGAGCATTACAATGGCTATTGAAGATATGAGCACGAGCGTTGCAATAAGCGCTGAAAATTCAGGTATAATGGTGTATGAACCATCTTCTTTGACAACATCTGGAATTTCTTCGTTTTCTGGGTTGAGAAGGTATGTGTCTGAGGCATTTATTTTTAATATGCAACTTAGCGCTGGTGGAGGGGTGCTAGTAATAATGAATTCTATTATGGCTATTTTTCCTGAGTGTCCCCATGGTGCTGTTGGTGGTAGTCCGCCCTTACACACTGCAATTTTTATGTAGCCTTTGTTTGGGGCTAGGTGGACGTAGCCTGGATCTGGAGATGCTGGTAGTTCTGTTGCTTGTGGTGGTTCTGGCAGGAAGAAGTCTGGGTCGCCGTGGGGACAGATCCAGCGGGTAACGTTTATGATGCTGTCGTCAAATTCCAGGTAAACCTGAGCGCCGCCAAGATCAACACCCTCTTCAACCTCACACCAAACAGTAACATTAAACAGTGTGCCAACACTTGTTACGTTGGAGTAGAAAATATTCTGTGCTGGATCCAAGTAGATTCTCTTTGAACCCTG
>JAWBXA010000002.1:71035-90194 GCA_038868115.1 Bathyarchaeia archaeon | reverse complement strand
AAGCAAGTAACTTTAGAAAGGGCCGGTAGTCTAGCTGGCTAGGACGTCGCCCTCACGCGGCGAAGGTCGCCGGTTCAAATCCGGCCCGGCCCACTTAAAATTTTAAGCCCCAAACCCAAACACCCTTTCAAGGAGGGGATAGAGGGACAAACAGACAATCAAACACAAACAATACCCGCTCTGTTCACACAAGCGGACACTTTTTACGCTTTATGTACTTTAATGTACGTTAAAGTTTAAATATATGCTTATGTGTACTAATTAGGTTGTAGGGATATATATGGGGAATGGCGTTTGGCTTCTTGAAGTTTTCTGAAAATCCAATATTTGTAAAGTTTAAGGAGAAGATTTCGCCTTTTAATTTGTTTACCAAAGTTTTTGAGCATTGTGATTATGTGTATATCCTAGAGTCTGCGGAAGGCCCTAGAAAACTAGCGAGATACTCGTTTATTGGTTTTGACCCGTGCGCAGTTTTGAAGGTCAAGGATGGAAAGGCTGAAGTTCACGACAGAATTCGCGGAGGAAAAACAGTTCTTGAAGTTGAAGATCCCTTGCCCATTATAAGGAGTATTGTTGGAAAATTGGCCGTCGCCTTTGACGGTTTTCGTTTTCTTGGTGGTGCGGTTGGTTATATCTCATATGACGCTGTTCGTTACTGGGAGAAGCTTCCAAGCTTAGCTTCTGATGATTTAAGTTTTCCAGACATTGAAATGGCGGTTTTCCTTGATGGCATAATTTTCGATCACAAAACAGGGGAAACTTTCTATTACTACATGGATGAGAACCGATTAGCGGAATTATCAAACATGATTGATGGGGAATGTGGAGTTGAACCCCTCCAATATTCTGAGCCTAGGGCTAGCATGACTAAAGAAGATTTTGAAAAAATTGTTGTCAAGGCTAAAGGATATATAGCATCAGGTGATATTTTCCAAGTAGTCCTCTCTAAACGTTATGAGTTTAAGTTTCATGGAAGCTTAGTCCCGTTCTACAAGGTTTTGCGGAAGATTAACCCTTCTCCATACATGTACTTCTTAAAGATGGGAGAACATCAAATCGTGGGATCAAGCCCGGAAATGCTTGTTAGGGTTGAAAACGGCTGGGTTGAAACTTTCCCTATAGCGGGTACACGTCCTCGCGTTAGTGATAAGGCTAAAAACAGGACCTTAAGAAAAGAACTTCTTTTAGATCCAAAGGAGCGTGCGGAACACGTGATGCTTGTGGATCTGGCCAGAAACGATGTGGGTAAAGTTTCAGAGTTTGGCACGGTTTCCGTACCTGAATTTATGAAAGTCTACCAGTATAGCCACGTCCAACATATTGTTTCAAGGGTTACAGGGAAGCTTAGAAATGAATGCGACTGCTACAACGCTTTAAAGGCTGTTTTTCCAGCTGGCACGGTTTCGGGAGCACCTAAGGTTAGGGCCATGGAAATCATTGAGGAATGTGAACCTGAAAGGAGGGGCCCATATGCTGGGGGTGTAGGCTATTTTTCATTCAACGGGAATGCTGATTTCGCTATAACCATAAGAACACTGGTTGCAAGTGGTGACTACGCCTACATTCAAGCTGGGGCAGGTGTGGTTGCTGATTCTGATCCTGAAAAAGAATGGTTTGAAACAGAACATAAAGCTAAAGCTTTACTTAAAGCCCTCCAACTAGCCGAGAATGGTGAAGCTCGATGAGGGTTTTGGTTATAGACAATTACGATTCTTTTGTTTATAATCTCGTCCAATATCTAGGGGAACTGGGGGCAAAACCCATAGTTTTTAGAAACAATCAAATAAACATTGAAAAAGTCTTAGAAATTAATCCTGACAAAATAGTTATTTCTCCGGGGCCAGGTACACCTAAGGAAAGCCGCTATTTCGGAGTCTGCGGCGATATTTTGCGGGATATAAGCCCAAAAATTCCAACATTAGGTGTTTGCCTAGGGCATCAAGGGATAGTTTCGGTTTTCGGCGGTAGAATTGTAAAGGCCAAGAAGGTTATGCATGGGAAAACAAGTCTCGTGAAACATGACGGGGAGGGGATTTTCAAAAACGTGAAAAATCCGATTGAGGTCATGCGTTACCATTCATTGGTTGTGGATAAAAGTTCGCTTCCTAAGTGCCTCAAAGTAACCGCTGAGGCTTTGGATGATGGAGAAATAATGGGAGTTCGCCATCTAACTTACCCTATTGAAGGGGTCCAATTCCATCCTGAATCAATTCTGACGGAATGTGGCAAAAAAATTTTGGAAAACTTCATTTACGGCTGGTGAACAAATGATTCAGAAGACCATTCAAAAGCTTGTGGAAAAAAGAGACCTTACATATGCTGAGGCTTACGAAGCCATGCGAGCAATTATGCTTGGAGAGGCTACACAGTCCCAAATGGCCTCTTTTCTAACGGCTTTGCGGATGAAAGGTGAAACTGCGGAAGAGATAAGCGCCTTCGTTTCCGCAATGATGGAGTTTTGCCTCAAAATCAAACCGGAGGTGAACGGCCGCCTCGTTGACACTTGTGGAACAGGCGGAGACGCCCTTAAAACCTTCAACATAAGCACCACCTCCGCTTTCGTCGCAGCCGGGGCTGGTGTGGCCGTGGCTAAACATGGGAACCGTTCAGTTACAAGTAGATGCGGAAGCGCCGATGTCCTTGAAAAGTTGGGGCTTAACCTAAATGTGAAGCCTGAAACCGTTAAAACGGCAATAGAGAATGTCGGTGCAGGTTTTATGTTTGCCCCAGCGTTTCATCCTGCAATGAAGAATGTCGCTAGCGTTCGAAGAGAGTTAGGCGTAAGGACTGTCTTCAACATTCTTGGGCCATTGGCAAACCCGGCGTGCGCAAACGCTCGTGTGATAGGCGTTTACGAGGCAAGCCTCGTAGATAAGGTCGTTATGGTGCTAAAGCATCTCGGCGTAAAAGAAGCAATGGTTTGTCATGGGTTAGATGGACTTGACGAGATATCCACCATAGGAAAAACATTGGTTGCATGGCTAAGAGACGGCGAAATTAAAACTTTGGATGTTGCCCCTGAAAATTTTGGGGTAAGAAAAGCTAAGCCTGAGGAAATAGCTGGAACCAGTCCAGAGGAAAGCGCAGAACTCACCTTCAAAATCCTTTACGGAGTTTTGGAAGAGGGAAACCCCAAAAGGGATGTAGTGCTTGTGAACGCCGCAGCGGCGATTATTGTGGGCGGAAAAGCAGAAGACTACGGGTACGCCATGGAACTTGCACGTGAATCTATTGAAAGCGGGGCTGCATACAGAAAGCTGAAGGATTTGCTACGCTGCTATAAGGGAAGTAGCCTTTCTAGAGTTGAGGAGTTGGAAGCCAAATATGGCTGATTTTCTCGACACTTTAGCATTAGACGCCCTTAGAACCGTGATTTCAGGATACTATGACGTAAATGAAGAGAAGTTTTCAAAACGCTGCGTAAGCTTAAAAAACTCTATAAAGATGTGTAAACACGCACCTATAATTGCTGAAGTCAAGCCTCGCTCTCCCTCCCGTGGCGTTTTAAGGGAAATCGGCAGCATCAGAGACATCGTTAAGGCCATGGAGCGTGGAGGTGCTGTTGGGCTGTCGGTGCTGACGGAGCCTAAACATTTTGGGGGATCCCTCAAAGCACTTAAAGAAGCACGAAGCCATACAACTCTTCCAGTATTAATGAAGGATGTTGTTGTTGATCCTGCCCAGATAGTGGCAGCTTCAAAGCTTGGAGTAGACGCCGTGATACTCATATACGCGATTTTCAAAAGGGGCTACGCTAAATGTTCCCTCGAAGAAGCAATCCAGCTTGCCCATCAGTTCAGCCTTGAAGTGATTTTGGAAACCCACACTAAAGATGAGTTTACTGCGGCGCTTAAAACAGACGCCGATATGCTAGGCGTGAACAACAGGGATTTGAAAACTTTAAAAGTCGACTTAAAAGTGACCGAGCAGGTTTTAGCGGGCATGAAAACTTGTGAAAAGATAGTTGTAAGCGAGAGCGGTATCCATAGCCCTTTGGATGTTAGGTTTCTAAGAGCTTGCGGTGCTGATGCCTTTCTCGTCGGTTCAGCATTCATGCTTGCAGAAGATGTTGAGGTAAAGGTTAGGGAGCTTGTGTACGCTTTATGAAGACAATTAAGGTTAAGATTTGCGGAATTACAAACGAAAAAGATCTTGAAATGGTTTGCAGTTTGGGCGCTGACGCCGTTGGTTTCGTTGTCGGAGTTCCAAACTCGCCTAGGAACTTGCCTCTTGAAAAGGCTAAAGAACTGTTTAGGCGTGTTCCAATTTTTGTCAAGAGAGTTTTGGTAGTTGTTCCTCAAAGTTTGGGGGACCTTTTAAAGCTTTATGAGAACTTAAAGCCTGACGTAATTCAAATTCATGGGGAATCAATCTCTGAGACAACGACATTGAAGGAAAAACTTCCAGACACTGTTTTAGTTAGAAGCGTAAGTGTTAAATCTGAATGGGTTGTTCAGAAAGCGGTTGAAGCTGCAAACTTTTTCGACGCTGTTCATGTAGATTCTTGGATGGCTGAGAAATACGGCGGGACAGGCTTAACCCACGACTGGGGTGTTAGCAGACGCATTAGAGAGGCTATCCATCCTAAACCGTTAATACTGGCCGGGGGGTTAAATGCTGAAAACGTTAAAGAGGCTGTTGAAACCGTTAAGCCCTACGCAGTGGACGTCTGCACGGGGGTTGAGGCGAAGCCAGGGATGAAAGACCCTGCGAAGGTTGAGGCTTTCATAAAAAATGCGAAACAAGCGCTTTTAAGGTGTGCTTAAGGAGGTTTCAAAGTGTCTAAGGGAAGATTTGGCAAATACGGCGGGCAATATGTAAGTGAAATCTTAATGCAGGCTTTAATAGAGCTAGAGGAAGCCTTTGAAAAAATCTATCCAACTCAGGAGTTTCAGCGGGAATTCATGGAACTTTTGAGGGATTACGGTGGAAGGCCAACCCCACTTTACTACGCTAAAAACTTCAGCAAGGTCGTCGGGTTTAAGGTCTATTTGAAACGGGAAGACTTGCTTTGCGGGGGTTCACACAAGCTTAACAACGCTTTGGGGCAAGCATTGCTTGCCAAGAAAATGGGTAAGAAACGTTTGATTACGGAGACGGCTGCTGGCCAGCATGGCTTGGCAACGGCGATGGCCGGCAACATTTGCGGCTTAAAAACAGAAATTTTCATGGGGGTCAAGGACATTCAACGGCAAGCCTCCAATGTTCAAAAGATGAAGCTTTTAGGCGCAAAAATAAGGCCTATAAAAACTGGTTCAGGCGTCTTAAAAGATGCAGTTTCAGAAACCCTCAGAGAGTGGGCTTCATGTTCCAGAACAGCCCACTACTTAATGGGATCCACAGTTGGGCCTCACCCATTTCCAACAATCGTAGCTACATTCCAAAGCGTGATAGGCCGGGAGATTAAACAGCAGATTCTCGAGAAGGAGGGCCTCCTTCCAGATGCCATAGTTGCCTGTGGAAGCGGAGGAAGCAACGCCATAGGAGCCTTCAAACCCTTTATCGATGATGCTGAAGTTAGGCTTTATTTTGTTGAAGGCGGAGGGGAATACCTAAACGCGGAAAACAGCGCCGCAGCTTTCCAGCTTGGCAGACCCGGCGTTCTGCATGGAAGCCTTATGCAGGTTTTGCAGGATGAGCATGGCCAAATTAGACCCTCTAAGACGAGGGCTGCAGGGCTCAACTATCCTGGAAGGGGGCCTGAACTATCCTATTTATGCGAAATTGGAAGAGTTAAGCCCTGCTATGCCCTCGACAAAGAAGTGTTTGAAGCTGTTAAAGTCATATGTAGGACTGAGGGCCTTATACCAGCGCTTGAAACAGCCCACGCTATAGCTTACGTCTTAAACCATCCCGAAGAATTTAGCTCCGACGATATCGTAATTATAAACTTCTCGGGAAGAGGAGACAAGGACATAGAAATCATTCTGAGGCATTTCTATGGAGCTTAAAGATAAAATCCAAACATTAAGAGAACGCAGAGAAGGCGTTCACATGGCCCATGTTTACTATGGCGATCCAAACGAGGATTTCTCCATCAACTTAATAAAAACTTTAGCTCAAAACGGTGCAGACATAATAGAGTTTGGCATCCCCTTCTCTGATCCAACAGCCGATGGAGCAATATTTCAGGCTGCTTGTGAAAGAGCCTTAAACGCCGGCATAACCCCTGAAAGATGCATCAAGGGCATTGAAAGGCTCAGATCAGAAGGGCTTGAGACGCCTATAGTTGTGACGACCTACTTTAACATTCCCTACACCATGGGCTTTGAGAACTTCATAGACAAGATATATGCCGCTGGAGCCCAGGCGATATTAATTCCAGACCTACCAGTTGAAGAGGCAAGGCCTTTCATGAATATTCTTAAAAAGCGAAAAATGCACCTAATACTCCAAGTTGCGCCAACAACATCTTCGGAAAGAATTAAAAAAATATTGGCCGAAACCTCATGCTTTGTATATCTTATAGGCCTTGAGGGCGTCACAGGTTCAAGGATTAGGAGATTGAAGGCTACACTAAAGCTTATAGAAACAGTCAAAGAAACAACCGATAAACCCTTGCTAGTTGGCTTTGGAGTTTCGAAAAGGGAGCACGCCGAAACCTTGGTTTCTAGTGGAGCCGACGGGATTGTGGTTGGAAGCGCGTACGCAAGAATATATGCGGAAAACTTGGAAAACCCCTTCCAAAAACTGCCAGAAATAGCCAAACTTGCACATGAAATAAAAAGTGGCTGTATAGATGGATATAGAAAAAGAAGCCTCTGAAAATTCTGCCTTAAGTTTTGATTTAGAATTCTTACAAGCTTTCTTCTTTTAGCTATTATGATGAATGATTGGCATACGTTCGGCTTATTCTTATAGAGGTTTTGTTTAAACTTTTATAGCTAGTGTTAGCCAATTAACGGTTGAAAAGCAAAGTTATGTTGGGAGGAGCGTTTTATTGAGGTTATTTGGCACTTCTGGCTTAAGGGGTTTAGTCAATGCCGACTTGACCCCGCTTTTAGCTGTTAGAGTTGGGATGGCTTTAGGAACACTCGTGGCTGGTAAGGTTCTCGTGGCGAGGGATACGAGAACTTCCGGCTTGATGATCGAGAATGCTTTAGTTTCGGGTTTGGCAGCTTGTGGGGTAGAGGTTTGTTGCTTGGGTGTTTTGCCAACTCCAGCTTTGGCTTATTTAACCGGGAAATTAGGAGCTGATGATGGCTTAATGGTTACGGCTTCTCATAATCCACCACAATACAATGGGATAAAAATTTTTGACAAGGATGGCATGGCGTACGATGAAAAGCGTCAAGAGATGCTTGAAAAAATTATTGAAAGCGGAGATTTTAGACTAGCGGAGTGGCGGGATTTCGGGAAAGTTGAGTATAGCGATGAAAGCCAATTGTATGTGGATATGGTTTTGAAAAACCTAAGGCTCAGCAGAAAGTGGCGTGTCGTGATAGATCTTGGTTGTGGAGCCACCAGTCATATTGCGCCAAAAATTTTTAAGGAGCTGGGATGCGAGGTCAGGGCTGTAAATGCTCAGCCTGACGGTTTCTTTCCATGTAGGAGCCCTGAGCCGAACGCTGAATCCTTAAAGCCTCTATCAAAGATTGTTAAAGAGCTTAAAGCCGACGTTGGGATAGCATATGATGGTGACGGAGACAGGGTCGCCTTCATAGATGAGAAGGGCAATTTTGCGGATTTTGATAGGGTTTTGGCGGCGTATGCGGCTTACACCTTGAAAAGGCATGGAGGTGGAGCTGTTGTTACAAATGTTGAGGCTTCTATGTGTTTTGAAAAGATAGCTGAGCCTATGGGCGGTAAAGTTATCAGAACAAAGGTTGGAGATATTTATGTTGCAGAAGCCATAAAGAGGTTTGGGGCAGTTTTTGGTGGCGAGCCGTGTGGCGCTTGGATACACCCAAAATACCACTTCTGTCCTGATGGGATTCTTTCATCAGCGCTTCTTTTGAAGGCTTTGAAAGATGAGGGCAAAAGCCTTTCAGAATTTGTTGCCGACGTCCCAGCATATCCTGTTATTAGAAAGAACGTTGGTTGTAGAAACGAGGTGAAGCATGCAGTTGTCAAAAGGACTGAAGGGTTTCTGGAAAAGGCTTTTCCGGATTATAGGCAGATTTCAAAGGTTGATGGTGTTCGCTTATCCCTTGAGGATGGTTGGGTTTTGGTTAGGGCTTCTGGCACAGAGCCCCTTATACGGCTGACGGTGGAGGGTGAATCTTTAAAGACTGCTGAAGCAATAATGGATAGGGCTTTAGCCGCCGTTGAAAGGGCTTTGGAGGATTCGGAAAATTGAAGGCTGTTGTCCTTGCGGCGGGTGAGGGCACAAGGCTCCAACCTATTACTTTGACTCGCCCAAAACATCTGATCAGCGTAGGAGGAAAGCCTGTTCTTGAGCATTGTTTAAATGCTGTTAAGGCTTGTGGAATAAGCGAAATAGTAATAGTTGTACATTATATGGCTGAAGCTATACGCAGATATTTTGGTTCTGGAGAAAAATTGGGATTAAAAATTGAGTATGCCTATCAAAAAGGCGTTCTCGGGACTGGAAATGCTGCAAGTGTTGTTGAACCATTTGTTGATGGAGACTTTGTACTAGTCTACGGTGATTTGCTTTTCACCGCGGAGGCTCTCAAAAAAGTCTTGGAAATGCACAGCCTAAAGAAGCCTTCGGCAACGCTTTCCGTTGTGCCTGTTGAGCGTCCAGAGGATTATGGCATAATCGAGCTTAAAGACGATGGGGTTGTAAAGCGTATAATCGAAAAGCCCCCTCGAAAAGAGGCGCCCACAAACTTGGCTAACGCCGGGCTATACGTTTTCACTTCCGAAATTTTTGAAAAATTGAGGAGGATTTCGGCTTCTTTGAGGGGTGAATTAGAAATAATAGACGCCATTGAACTTCTCATAAGAGAGGGAAAGTCCGTTTTCGCCGTTGAAATCCCCAGGGGTGAGTGGTTTGATATAGGTAGACCTTGGGATTTGCTGGAGGCTAACCGCTGGGCGCTTACACGGATGGAACACGGTGTATTTGGAAATGTTGAGGAGTGTGCCCACATAATTGGGCCAGTGACGGTTGCCGAAACTGCTCGTATACGTTCCGGAGCCTACATTGAAGGACCGGCCTACATAGGTGAATACAGCGATGTGGGTCCCAACTGTTACATACGTCCATGCACAAGCATCGGCAAAAATGTGCGGATAGGAAATGCTTGTGAAATAAAGAACAGCATAATTATGGACAGAGTTCATGTTGGGCATTTATCCTATGTTGGCGACAGCATAATTGGTGAAAACTGCAACCTGGGTG
The DNA here is from genome assembly GCA_038868115.1 of Bathyarchaeia archaeon. Taxonomy (GTDB): domain Archaea; phylum Thermoproteota; class Bathyarchaeia; order Bathyarchaeales; family Bathycorpusculaceae; genus JAGTQI01. The sequence continues at coordinate 80,884 of JAWBXA010000002.1, read as the reverse complement.
CTGGAACAATAACGGCTAACTATCGCCTTGACGCTGGAACAATAAAAATGATGATTAAGGACAAACTTGTGGACACTGGAAGAACAAAGTTGGGCGCAGTTTTAGGAGACAACGTTAAAACGGGTATAAATGCGCTCCTAATGCCCGGCGTAAAAGTTGGAAACAACTGTTGGATCGGACCAAACGTCACAGTTTACCGCGACTTGCCGCCGAACACCGTCATATTTCTGAAGCAAAGCCTAGAAGAGAGAAAGACAGGCTGATTTGAAAAGCTTTAGCTGACCATTATTGCGCTTCCGCAGTATTCGCACTGCACAGATGTTTGCCCCTTGTAAATTTCCTTTGTGTAAGGCGCCCCGCAGTGGGGACATCGAATAACCCTTATTGTTGGCGCTTCTTTTGGCGTTATGCCCCTTATAGCCGCTATGTCTCTGTCTGCCTCGCCGCCTATAATGTATTGGAAGAACCTTGTTATTACGTCGGCCTCCCAATCCTTAACGTCGAAGGGCGTTTCCTCCAATCCGCGTTCTGGTTTAAAGCGTATGTAAACGCCCGTCCACGCCATTAACCCAACTCTTCCTTTGGAGATTTCACGAAGTGCTCCTATGGGCTGTTCTATTAGCACTGTACGTTCCGTCTTCTTTTTAGTGGCGATGAAAAGCTTCTTTTCAAGGACAACCTCCTTCCTTCCTTCGAAAATGAACCTATGATTTGTAAAGTACAATGTTCCATCGCACTTGTCCTTCGTCATAATCTTCCCTTCAATGGCCAGTACAGGGCTTTCTTCAGGCTTTAGCGGAAAAGATGCGAAAGAGAAAAGCTCCATAGTTTTCTCAGCTATTTTTAGGTCTCTGTCTATGGCGTCTATGCTTCCTAAAAACTCGCCGAGGGAAGCGTTAATCTTGGCTGTTTCAGCGGCAACCCGCGCCCTTAAAGTTGAGGCTTCCGCTGAAAGACGCCCCACCGAGGCCCAACCGAAAACTGCACCGCCGAAACTTGTTCCAGCCTTTAGCCTCTGAACTTCAGATTGGAGCGCGCGAATTTGACCTGTTAATGGTTGAACGTTGCTGTAGAAGCCTTGCTTAATTGTTGGGGAAACCTCCATCCATTTTTTAGTCAGAAGCTCTATGCTTTTTTCAAGATGCGCCATGGCAGCGTAGCCACGCCCACGAACATTTGTAAGCCTATTTGGAAGAGAAGCCATAGCCCCGTCGATGCTGGCAAATTTACTTTCCACATCGCTTATCGCTGCCAACGCATTTGAGAGGTCGGACTCTATGGACCTAAGCCTCGAGTATAGGGCTTCCCTTTCCCTATCAGCTTGCGTCATCCTACTCGCCGAAACTATTTTGCTGGATAATTCTAATAATGCTTGTGTAGTTAAACCCTAAAATATGTGTTCTTATAACGTGTACGTAGAGGAGGATAAGCATTGTCGGTGGCTCAGAGAAAGTTCTTCATGGAGGTCTCATCTCTCATAGATAAAACAGTGATTGTCACAACCACGGCTGGCAAAACATATAATGGAACACTGATAGGAATTAACCCGGACAATTTGAGCCTATGCTTGGCAGATGCAAAAGACGAGGAAGGCAAAAAGCTCCATAGGGTTTTTTTGAACGGTAATGTTGTCGCCCAAATTTTGAGTGTTGAAAAACCCTTTGACTTAAAGGCTTTGGCTGAACGTCTTGAAAGGGTTTTCCCAACAATGGTTAAGCTTTATGAGGATAAGGGTTTCATCTGGGTTATGGACAAGGTTAAAGTAACAGAGAAAGGTGTTGTTGAAGGTTCAGGTCCGGCTGCCGAAAGGGTGCAAAAAGTCTATGAACAATTTATTAGTGAAACTAGGGGCTAGACAAACCAGCGGATTTGTTCTTCCCTTTTCTTTTCTTCCTTAACAGTTCTAACCCAGCCGAAAGACTCCAATATTTTTGTTGTCTTCTCGGCAGCAGCATCAAGCCTCGACAAGTCAATTTTTAAGTTCAAATACTTGTTTAGGGCAGAGAGCGCATAACGAGCTGCATTAGCGTCTGGATAGGTTCCTAAAGTTTCCACTAGGAGCGAGAAACCCCTAAAGCCTCTTATGCTTCCAAGCCCTATAAGTATGCCAGCCACTCCGAAAATGTTTCCAACCATCATTTTTGCACCTAAGTTTAGGGCTTCTTTTAGGGTTTCTGGATCGGAAGCTGCACAGTAAATCTCCGGCGTCTCCTTGACTTCCTCCTGTTTGAATCCTCCAATGGTTATGAGAAAGCGGCATCCCAACTCTCCGGCAATGTCAAGAACTCTCCCGCAAAGCTCATATTGTCCAAAAGTTGTTAAGGCTTGAGTGTTGCCATACCAAATAATAAGGTCTCGGCCTTCTCCCTTACTCTTGTAGTAGTATAGCTCGTTTATTGGGGAGCGGGCGCTACCAGTCTCCGTTGTCACTGCTAGGTCTTGAAACGATGCAGAGAAAATTCTTGCGAAGCGTTTTGCTTCGAGCTCATGGATTAGGTGTAATGCCACTATGTTGGCTACAAAGCCTATGCCCGGCAAACCCTCGATTAGAACAGGATTTTCAAGTTTTGGCTTTTCTTCAATTTGGATAGTTAAAGCCATCAGTATAACTCCTCTTTGCTGAGGTATTAGAAATGGACCTTGCCAATATAAGTTTGCTCCACATTTTATAAGTACGTTTCAACTGATTTTATTTTAGATTCCTATAATGAGTTTCGAAGTAAGAGAAAGGGACTTACTTGCCAGAATTGGGAGGCTGCGAACAAAAAGCGGCACTATAGAGACTCCACTTCTTCTCCCGGTCATAAATCCAGCTATACAACCAATCCCGCCTAGAAGAATCCGCGAAGACTTCGGCTTTGAAGCCCTAATAACCAACGCTTACATCCTAAAAAGGCGGTTCAAAAACCAGCCAGCCGAAAAAGGCTTGCATAGCTTTCTAGATTTTCAGGGCGTAATAATGACAGATTCCGGTGCCTACCAAATTCTAATCTATGGCAATGTTGAAATCACTCCAGAAGAAATTGTGAATTACCAAGAGCAGATAAACACTGACATAGCCACAATACTTGATTGGCCAACCGGTTGGAGGGTTTCAAGGAAGCATGCAGAGCAAACAGTGAACGAGACGCTGAAAAGGGCGACTGAGCTCTTTAAGGTTAAAAAGAGAGGTGATATTCTCTGGGTTGGTCCTGTTCAAGGTGGGCGCTATCTGGATTTAGTAGCGATGTCAGCTTCAGAGATGGCTAAGCTTCCATTCGATATTCACGCATTGGGAAGTCCAACAGAGGTTATGGAAAACTATCGTTTTGACGTTCTAGTAGATATGATTTTAACGGCTAAAATGAACTTGCCCATTGAACGTCCCTTTCACCTTTTTGGTGCTGGACACCCCTTCATTTTTTCTTTGGCCGTCGCCCTAGGATGTGACTTTTTCGACTCTGCAGCCTACGCTATCTACGCCAGAGAAAACCGTTACATGACAGAAACGAGAACTGTGAGGCTTGAAGAGCTTGAGTTTTTCCCGTGTGCATGTCCAAAATGTTCAAGTAAAAGCCCAAAGGATGTGGCGGAACTTCCCAGCAAAGAGAGGCTAATTTTCATTGCGGAACACAACCTTCATGTTTGCTCTGCTGAAATCAAGCGGATAAAACAAGCGATAAAAGAAGGGAAACTTTGGGAGCACTTGGAGTTTAGAGCTCGCGGACACCCAGCACTTTTGCAAGCATTAAAAAAATTGAAAAAATACGAGAAATTTATTGAAAAGCACAGCCCAACCATAAAACGTAGCGGAATCTTTTACTTTGATTCTACTGGTTTAGCCCGTCCAGAAGTTGTACGCTACAGAATAAGACTGTCTGAAAGATATACTCCTTTGAGAGGAGCGGAAATTCTTATATTAATGCCCCAGACCAGAGCCAAGCCCTACCACAAATCTGAGGAATGCAAGAGGCTTATAAAGGCTCTTCGAGATTTTCCAAAGGAGCATTTGCATAAGCTTCACATTTGTTTCTATGAAGCGCCTTTTGGAGTAATCCCATTAGAGCTTGATGAGGTTTATCCGCTTTCTCAACATGAAACAGCCACGCCGCTGGACAAAGAGACTATAGAATACGTAGCTTCACAGGTGGCGGACTACATAAGAAGAAACAATTACAGAACAGTGCTGTTACTTCACAATGTTGAAGACTGGGGCGAAACTGTTCTTAAGGCATGTAAAAAAGCATGCGTGGTTAAAGGTGTTACTTTAAAATATTTTAACACGAACAAGAGATGGGTTAAATCCATGTCAAACTTTTTAAAAAGAATGCAAACAGACTAGGCGAATAAGATTGATTCACGCAGATCTGCATATCCATACGATGTTTTCACCTGACGCTTCAATAAGCCCAAAAACTATAGTGGAGAAGCTTTTCATCCATTCTCATATAAAAGTGGCGGCAATAACAGACCACAACACCATTAGAGGATGCTGCAAAGTGTTAGAGCTGGCAAGAGCTTACCCAGACATACTTATCCTCCCAGGCCTAGAAGTTAGCACCGTTGGCGGCGACCTCATTCTTTTAGGAGTTGCTGAAGTTCCGCCCCGACCATGGACTGTTGAAAATGTTATAGATTTTGCTCATGAAAGGGGCGGTTTGGTAGTTGCGGCACATCCTTATAGAGCCTTCGGTTTGGGCGATTCGGCCAAAAAGTACGCGATTGACGCCGTTGAGGTTTTGAATGGTGGCTGTTCTCGGCAACTGAACATGCTAGCCGAAGAATTAGCTAAAACAATGGCTTTGCCTGGCGTGGCTGGAAGCGATGCCCATAGGGTAGACGAGCTTTGGACTGTTTACAACGAAATTCAAGCTTCAATGGATTTGGACGCGATTTTAAAGGCTATTAAACGTGGACTTGTTAGAGTGGCTTATGCCGAAAAGTCAATACATTTTTAAAACAGCTGTGCCAATGTTAAGTGCGTTAATGGTTGAAAAAGATGAGTCCACTTCAAATAAAGTTTCTAGGTGCGACTCATGAGGTGGGCAGAGCAGCCATATCCGTCAAAACAGAAAAAACACAAGTTTTGCTAGACTACGGTGTAATGCTAAACCACGAGCCAGGCTTTCCAATGCATGTTCCGCCAAAAGAGGTGGACGCAATAATATTGGGGCACAGCCACCTAGACCACTCCGGTGCAATTCCCATATTCTTCATTCATGGAAGAAAGACTGTCTACGCGAATAGGCTTACAGCAGAGCTTAGCCAACTACTAATCTCAGACTTTATACATCTTTCAAGCTACTATCTTCCCTACGAGTATCTTGAACTCAGAACCATGAGGAGGCACATTAAGCACTTAGATTTTGGCGTGAAAGAAACCGTTGGAGACATAACTTTCGAGTTTCGCAACGCTGGACATATTCCCGGAAGCGTGCAAGTTCTCATAGAAGCTGAGGGAAAGAGACTACTTTATACTGGTGACTTCAACTTAATAGATACAAGGCTTCTGGAAGGAGCAAAAATAGACTACGGCGACCTAGATGCAGTTATAATAGAGAGCACGTATGCCAACGAAGACCATCCAAAACGTCCAGAACTCGAAAAACAATTCATTGAAGAAGTGACAGAAGTTGTAGAACGGGGCGGAACAGTTCTCATACCAGCCTTCAGCATCGGAAGATCCCAAGAAATCGCATGTATTCTCGCCGCCCATCATTTTGAGCACCCAGTTTACCTTGATGGAATGGCACGAGAAGCCAGCAGAATGATGATAAATCATGCGCAATTCTTAAGGGATCCAAAACTATTTATGGATGCCGTCCATTCAGTCAATTGGGTGGAGGGTTGGCGGGACCGTAGGAAAGCCACAAAAATGCCCTGCGTAATAATTTCGCCAGCTGGAATGTTGAAAGGTGGTCCAGCAGCGTTCTACATATCTAAAATTGGTAAGAAAGCAAACAACGCCGTGTTTTTGGTAAGCTACCAAATCCCGGGCACGCCTGGAAGGGAACTCCTGGAGAAGGGAGTATGTGTCATTGATGGAAAAATGCGAAGGGTAAAGGCTACAGTTAAACACTTTGACTTTTCATCCCATTGCGGCGCAAAAGAGCTCAAAGAAACCGTGAAGAGAATTAACGGCAATGCAAAATTCTATGTAATCCATGGAGCCGAGGGGAACTGCGAACTTCTCGCAAAATGGATAGAGAAGGAAGCCGGACTAGAGGCTGTGGCGCCAAGACCAGGAGATACATTTAAGGTTTAAAGAACATGAAAGTAGGAATTTTACGCATAGGACACGTTGACCTAGAAGTCCTTAAAAGAATATGCGAAAACATAAACATGTTTTTTCCAAAAGCGAGGTGTCAAATAATCTCTGAAACGTTTGCTCTACCACAAGAAGCCTTTGACAAAATAAGAAGGCAGTACCGCTCAGACTTGCTTTTAGGCTTAGTGGCAAGTTATGCGAAAAAAGCTAAAAACCTAAACCGTGTTTTAGGTACAGTTGACGCCGACATTTACGTTCCAGGATTGAACTTTGTGTTTGGGGAGGCGGAATGCCCTGGAAAAGCGGCCGTCATATCCCTTTGGAGGCTAAGACCAGAATTTTATGGCGCTCCATTAAATTTTGAGCTTTTCGTAGAAAGGGGTGCTAAGGAGGCAGTGCATGAACTCGGGCATACTTTCGGCTTAACCCACTGCAAAAATCCATTTTGTGTCATGTACTTCTCCAACTCCATCTTTGAAACCGATAGAAAGAAAGGCATATTTTGTAATATGTGCTACTCAAACATTGAAAAGTTTTTGTAAATTCAATAAGCGTTTCCTCATTCTAAATTGTTGGATTTACCCAAGGGTTCGGCGAGTTTTGAGAGGGGAGAAAGGAGAGAAGGAGTTCCAAAAAATAAGAACCACCGAACCCTTTTTGGGGCTCCTCCTTCGATTGGAAGGAAAGAAAGGCATTAATATAAAAGCTTTTCTATAAAAAGTTGCTCTCAGCAACAATTAACACTTTTCAAAGCTTTAACAGTTCTTTCCAATAGAAGTTGGGCTGCTTCCTGTGTCGGCCAACCGCCAAGTCCGCAGTCCGGTCCTGTGAAGGTCATTCTCTCTCCAAACTTTTCCTTAGCCTTTTCAAATCTTTTTCTGATTGTTTTTTCATCTTCAATAAGCTGTTCTATTTCCGGTTTTGTTATTCCCTTCTCATAAAGCTCTGCAATGATAGAGTCTATGTCTGTTCTGGTTATTCCAACACGGATGAACTTATCTGTCTTTTCAAGTATACTTTTTGAAACTAATTCTAGACTACGGGGGGAAGATGCATACTCCACGGATACTACATCTAGATTTTTAACAGTCAAGGCGTCTACTATTCTGGTTGGAGAGTGCATATGAATGTGCTTCTGAGCGCCGCCATCAAAGTCTAAGGCTTTTTCCAAGGCCTTCACTATTGTTTCCTTGTCTGCTGATATTTCTTGAAAGCCAAAACTCGGTTCGTCGATGGCAACAACTTCCGTTTTAACATATTTTGAGTTCAAAATGGCGTTTCTAGCGAACCGTCTTACAGTTTCGGCAAACATTAATAGCACATCTTTGTATATGGTTGTTCCAATCTCTTTTAGGTAGAGTTCCAATGGACCGGTAACACAAACGCGAAGAGTAATTCTTCTTCCGATCTCCTCATAGATTCTTTTTGCCTCTTCGCTGATAACGTGTACTTCTGGTATGATGGCATCTTTCTCTTCAACAATGTATGTACCTTTCTCCATCGCCTTATGAACAGGCTCTGTAAACTGTTTATACATGTCATAATGTTGCGGATAGTTAGCGACATCTAAACCAGTTTTAAGCTTCTTGAAAAATGATTCTACTATAACTTCGTAGAAGTTTTTATATAGGAAAGGGTTTCCCTTCAATTTTTTTCCGTTGGCGATATGCTCTCTTGCCAGCTTATAGGCTTCATCAAACACTTTTCTCTCAATAGATTTGGGTAGAGGAAAGCTTCCTATGTCGTCAATGAGCACTTTCATAAGAGGAGACTATATGCTTTTTAACCGATAAAAGTTTTAATCTGGAGGCTAAAATTAAGAGTAATAAATATAAGCATGTTCCCTCTGTGAACATTGGCTGGTGGGAAAAATGCCGAGCGTATGGAAGCTTCGTGCATCTATGATTGGAACATTGGCCCTAATAATAGGCTTGTCTACATTAGTGTTCACGCTAATCTTAAGCTTGATTGGCGTTATGGACATACTGGTTTTAGGGTTTTTAGTTGTGGCATTCAATGTAGGGCAGTGGTTGATCTCCCCATATATCATCGACACCATCTACCGCGCACGTGAAATACCTGAAAGTGAAAACCCAAAGCTCCATCAAATAGTTGAAAATCTAAGCAGAAAAAGCGGTTTGAAAAAGCCAAAGCTTATGCTTGCCCAAATCCCAATTCCAAACGCTTTTGCATATGACTCGCCCATCGCTGGAAACCGTGTAGCCGTAACAAGCGGGCTTCTAAAAGCCCTTGATGAAGGAGAAGTTGAAGCTGTTTTGGGCCATGAACTTGGACACTTGAAGCATAGGGACGTGCAAATAATGATGTTTGTTTCGCTTCTTCCAGCGCTCTTTTACTATATTGGCTATTCGCTGATAATCTCCTCAATGTATGGCAGGCGAAGAGAAGAAGGTAGCGGAGCAGCCGCGTTAGGCTTCGGTTTTATGGCCTTCTCATGGATTCTAAACATGTTTATACTGTATTTAAGTCGTCTCCGCGAGTATTATGCTGACAGACACAGCGCCCTAATAGTTGAAAACGGTGCACAAAAGCTCTCCGAGGGGTTGGCGAAAATAGTCCACGTAACTAGAAACATGGGAAATAGCAGAAAGCAGGTGCAACACTTAAACGCTTTCAAGGCTTTATTCATAACAGATCCGGACCGTGTGGAAACTGACTCGGCAGCATTAACGGCGGCGTCGAGTGACCAAAAACTAGTTCAAGAACTTTTATCAAAGAGGATAACAACGCTGGACAGAATAATCGAGATTTTCTCAACGCATCCAAACATAATAAAACGTTTAAGAGCTCTGCAAGAACTAAGTTAAACCTTCTTTTCCTAACATTTAACGAAGAGTCACTAAAGCTTTGAAACTTTTGAACAGGTTTCCAGTCGCGAATCTTCGGAAACAGTTTGTCCTTAAGCAGCAGGTTAGTCGGTGTCGATCCTATCTGTTTTTGCCGCCCTATTCCCATCCTCTTGGGCTTTATTTTTGCTGTTAAAATTTTCTCCGTTGCAAAAAGCCTTGAGGCTACATACATAACCACTAACGTGAAGGCTGAAACGTAGGTTATGCCTAACGCTGCAGTCCAATAGTCGCCCATTATGACTGCTTTTGAGGCTATTATTGGGTGGCTAAATGGGATCGCATAAAAAAGAATTCTCAGCGCCAATGGCAAGGTGTTGATGTCCAAGTATATTATAGCGAAGGATGGGATAAATATAAGCGGGTAAACGTAGCCCACATAATATTGGGCGCTTCTCACATCTTCGGCGAAGGCGGACATTATAACAGCCAAAGCCAAAGCCGAAAGCATTGTAACAAAAAGGGACGCTCCTAAGAGCATATAGCCATAAAAAGAGGGCGTAAGCCCCAAGGCAGCCAAATCCAGGTTTATGTTGGCTGGGAGTCCAGACATAGCTGAGCCCAACAAATAGCTGTAGCCAGCCATATAAGCCACGGCACCAACAGCGGCGACGATGATTGAACCGGAAAGCTTCCCCAAAAGGATTGAAAGACGATCTATAGGCAGAGTTAACAGTGTTTCAAGGGTTTTCTCCTCCTTTTCCATGGCTACTGAAGTAGCAGCTATTTGCACCG
>JAWBXA010000002.1:0-70935 GCA_038868115.1 Bathyarchaeia archaeon | reverse complement strand
GCGACGATGATTGAACCGGAAAGCTTCCCCAAAAGGATTGAAAGACGATCTATAGGCAGAGTTAACAGTGTTTCAAGGGTTTTCTCCTCCTTTTCCATGGCTACTGAAGTAGCAGCTATTTGCACCGAATAAGTAAGCAGGATCATAATCGTAATTGGAAGAGCAATGGACTGGGACATAAGCAAACTAGAAAGCATGGCTGGGTCGACACCGGGCTTAACTTCACCCTTTATAATTGCCGACTTTTCAACTGCTACAACATTTGGGGCAATCTGCCTGTTAAACTGTTCAATGAAAGTATCAATTATTGATGAGCCAAACCCCTCGAAAGCGCCTACCGTAGAAAGCACTCCATAAAACTTTAGCTTAACGCTCACGTTTTGCTCGCTAAGGTATGCGTTAATGGTATCATTAAAGCCTATGGGAATTTCGAGAATTTGCGTGACATTATACCTTGAAAGTAACCTTGTTATTTTTTCACTGCTCAATACAATGTTACTCTCTTTGAAAACGTTAACACCTATTGCCCGAAGCATGTCTGTGAAATTCTTAGCCCAGTATCCTTCGTCATTATCTACAACAACAAGGGCGGCTTTTACTGCTCTTTCCTGCGCAGATTTTGTTGCGTAGTTTATAACTCCGCCCAAAACTGGGAACATTACCAAAGGAACAATTATCATTCCTAGGAGGATTTTTGGGTCTCTCACAAGCTCTTTAAGCTCCTTTAATAGAAAGTTGCTAAATCCCCTAAGCAAGCTTCACCACCTTTGCAAAAACTTCTTCCAAATTCATGCCTCCAAACTTTTCCTTCAGTTTTTTGGGTTCTCCCTCGGCGATTATCCTGCCTTTATTTATTAGTGCAACCTTATCACATAAGTATTCAACTTCAAGCATGTTATGGCTTGAAAGAAGAACGGTCACGCCATGCTTCTTAACATAGCTTTTAATTATTTCCCTAACATGGTAGGAGTGAAGCACATCCAAACCGCTTGTAGGCTCGTCAAGGATAGCCAACTTTGGCTTAAGCATTAAGGCTCTGGCAACGAGAAGGCGACGCTTCATTCCCTTGCTATAAGTCTTAGTTTTATCCTTTAGTCTTTCCCCTAAACCAGAGATTTCGGCAGCCTCCACAACCATTTTGCGCGCCTCAACTCTGTCGTTTGTGTGAAACTTTGCCATGAACTCAAGATATTCCAAACCAGAGAGATAACGGTAAGCGCCAGCCTCCTCTGGAAGATAGGAGATTATTCGGCGAACATGAGCTGCTTTTTGCACCACGTCGTATCCAAAAACCTTAACAGTACCCGAAGTTGGCAAAAGCAATGTTGAAACTATCCGTAATGCGGTGGTTTTTCCAGCTCCATTTGGACCAATAAGTCCAAAAATCTCGCCAGGCTTAACGCTGAAACTTAGCCCGTCTAGGGCGTGGATATTACTAAAAACTTTAGTAACGTCGCAAGCTTCAACAGCTAACATTATCGGAAACCTCTTATAAACATTTACAAGTAACTTTAAAACAATTGCTATTTTGTTGCGCACTTACTGGTACATGCCTACAATTTCCAGTCTATTTTATGATCTCTAAAGAAGATTCCGGCAATTATGCCGGCAAAAAGGACTATGAAGGACATAGGCTGATAAAAAAAGTAGTACGCTACGAACTCGGCAAGACTAAACTGAAATCTAAGTTTCTTTGAGGCAATGTAGAAAATTATTGAAAATGTGATGAAGCCTAAAAAAAGGTTTGTTAATGCCGTAAACAATATTGTGGTTAATGAGTGAGGCAACACGGGCGCATTTGTAATGTTTAATTGAGATGCCAATGCTTTTGGGATGAAGTTGAATAACTGAACATTTGGGAAAAAAGAACAAATGTGGTTGAAAAGTATGAGGGCAACTGTTGGGAAAAGCATGAGAGAACATGGGAAAGCTATGTATGGATACCTCGCAATCCATCTAACAACTTTCCAGCCGTAGACTTTAATCCATAACCCTGTCCCAATCCCCCACCTTTTTCTCTGAGCTAACCAGCTTCTCCACTTTGAAGGAGCCCTTGTATAAACTTCAGCTCTATTAGTGAATTTAAACCGCTTATTCCTAAAGAAGGCTCTTGCCGCTAAGTCGAAATCTTCTGATACGACCTTGGCAAACCCACCGACTTCCTCAAAGGTTTCCCTATTAATGGCGAAAGCCATGCCGCCAACGGCAAAACATTTCTGCACAAATCTTGAATACAGGAAACTTGAAAAATTTGAACCCACAAACTCATAATTCACCATCCTAGATATAAAAGAATCCTTAATAATCCTCTTCTTTATATCAAGAACATCCGCGTCCCTCATTTCCGAAGCTATTGTTCTCAGAAAATCCTTGCATTCGCCAAGTTTAACATCTGCATCCAGAAAAACAAGAATTTCCCCGCTAGAAACCCTCACAGCCTCGTTCAAAGCCTCGACTTTGCCCCTTCTGCAACTATTTAAAATGAAATACACCTTACCCCGAAAATGCTCAACAATTTTATACACTTCAGCCGTGGGCTCATCTATGGTAACAAAAATTTCCTTATTTTGATAGGAGTCATTAATCAACCCTTCAAGGAGATCCTTTAGTAAATCTGAATTTTTGTAAACTGGTATGAAAACACTAATTCTCCTACCTTTAGAGCCAGACGAGTCATCGCTTTTAACATCATCCATCTACAAAGTCTCCAATCCTAAGTAAATAATTTAGCTTTTTTATTTTACGCATAAATACGTTTCCACAATATTTCCCAAAAGAAAACACCAGCGCTTTGGTTATGGTAGTGGTGGGGTAGCTGGGATTTGAACCCAGGATCGCCAGCGCCCCAGGCTGGTATCCTTGACCAAGCTAGACGACTACCCCATATTACAGACCAGCGCCTCTCATACTTATTTCCTTTTTCTAAGCCTAATTTTTGGTCATGGTTGTTGCTGTTATGTTTTTTTACAAAAGAGTTTACCCTCGTGAAAAATAGACTTTTAACGGCTTTATTTTCTCTAACCCTTACCTTCTAGGTTTTGAATGAGAGAGCGACACTACCAAACTCACAGGTTAACGATGAAATACTGGCGGGCCCGCTGGGATTTGAACCCAGGATCTCCGGCTCCGCAGGCCAGCGTCCTAATCCATGCTAGACTACGGGCCCATTTTAGTATGAGAAAAATAGTAATAAAAGGGTTTTTAGATTTGGTTTAGTGTGCGTTGTAGGGCACTTATTACATTTTGTTTGCCCATGGCGGTTATGTATGGGCCTAGTCTTGGTCCTTGCGGTGCACCTATTAGTATATTGTATAGGGTTTTGAAGAATTCTGGCGGCGGTATACCGTGTTTTTTGGCAGCGTTGAATATGGCGTTTTGTATTTTTTCTGCTTCTTCTTCTGTTTTTAGAGTTTCGATTAGTTCTTTTATGGCGTTTCTCTCTTCTGGTTTCAGTGTTATGGGCGTCTCTCTGATTTCTTCGAAGTCTTTAACCCAGTTGAGGGCATATTCTATTCGCCCTTTTAAGTTTTGGTCTGGCTGTTGTCCTTTTTGCAGGTAACCGTAGCTTTGGAGTTTCTCTGTAATGAACTCTATTTCTTTGTCTTTTGGCGCGATTTTAGCCAGAAAAGTTAGCATGTTGTATGGCACGTGTATGCTTGGTCGTTTGGGTGGTTTTAAGACCCAACAGTACTCGTATAAGCCCCTAAGCTTTGCTTGTTCCTTCTTGTCTGGAATTGTTTTTTTCCCAAAGTATATGTCTTCCAAATAGTCTAGTTCGTTCATGTATGACGGTACGTCCGTTACGTCTAAAGTGCGGGTTCCAACAAACCTTTTCAGCATGAGGAGCATAAGCGATTGAGGTGAACCGTACTTGAACCATACTTGTGGTGTGAAAACGTTGCCTGTTGACTTTGAAATTTTTCTTCCGCTTTTGTCAAGGAACATTTCATATTTTGCGTGGGCTGGCGGTTCGCATCCTAACACTTCACGGCATATTCTATCATTTACGCGGACTGAGTCGGCAATGTCTTTGCCATAAGCTTCAAATCTTATGTCTAGGGCTTTCCATCTTGCTGCAAATTCGCACTTCCAGCTTAACTTTCCCTCTCCCTTTATGATGTTGGCTTCGCCCTTATATCCGCAACCTTCAATCCATCTGCCCTTAATCTCCATACCATCACAAACGTAAAGCACCTTATCTTCTTTGGAGAGGTATTCCAGCGCTTTTGTGGTGTATATCCTTCCACAGTTTCCGCAAACTGCAAAGTATGGCAAGACTTCCATGTATCTTTCTTGTCCCACCTCTTCCTTGACTATTTCCCCAACTTTTTTTGCATTTAAAAGCAAAGTTCGAAGTTCATTGTTTAGTAAGCCATTTTTGTAGGCGTCTTTAGCCGATATGTAACGGTATTCTATATTGCATTTATCTAGGGCCTCAAGTAAGAGGTGACTCATGTGTCTGCCGTAACTGTCATGGCATTTAAATGGGTCTGGGATGTCTGTGACAGGAAAGCCCAAATATTTTTCTAAGGTTTTTGGCAGACCCGCCGGGACTTTGCGTAGTCCATCTTTGTCGTCGCAGAAGGCTATAAGCTCTGAACGGTAACCTTGCTCTCTCAAGGCTAATGTGACAGCGTAGGCGCGAGCGGCGTCGCCCAGACTTCCGATGTGGGGAAAACCTGAAGCTCCCAGTCCCATTTCAGTTCTTATCATGTCCAGACTTCTGCCAAGTTTTCGCTCTCTTTCAATTATTTTTAGAGCCATTTTGTCGTACCATGTTCCACGCCCTATAATTTCGCCACACATTACAGTTTCAAACCTCTACTGGTAACACTCATGTGCACTATGTAGATAAAAAATGTTTAGAGTAAGCTTAAGCCTAAAATATTCCGAATTTGGCTGTTGGTATATCCCCTTTTATCACGGTTCCTGTTGCTCCATCCAGCCACAAGTTGTAAATTTCGCTCCTATACTCATATTTTATGAACCATATTGGTGCGTGAAGGTAAACCGTTTGACCAACTTTTATCTCGTTTTTCATTTCAATGATTCTATCAACATCTTGACGTGCCAAGTAATGGTGGTGTTCCACAATCTGATGTTTGGCGATTTCAACAGCCTCGTCTCTGTCAATTTCGCTGTTTAATATTTTTGCAAAGTCCTCAATTTTCCTGAAGTCGTATGGAATCTTACCCTCCAGTGGAACATCATATTCCCTTGTCGGAAATCGTGTGGCTTTTCTTGCCAGAACAAGCCAATCGTACTTTTTCACGATTTTTCCCTCTTTCACGAGGGGCGGGGTTATCCTTTCAAAAATGCCTTTGTAGGCGCTTTCCGTCTCAACTGATATGATCCAGAAGGGAAGGTACATCAGCACCTTCTCGGTTATTTTTGACCTTTTTGCTAGATCTGCTGGTTTGAGAAATCCGGAACTCATCCAACCTCTAACAGGCTCTTCTACTTGCAATAAATTATACTTGTTTAGCAGCATTGAATGCTCAAAGGTGAAGGCTTTTCCGGTTTCAATCACCACTGTGTAACCGCAGTATCTGCACGTTGCTATAATTTCGCCCGACTCAAATGAGATAGGTGCACCACAGTAGGAGCAACTTAACTCCTTAACAATTGACATTTCCTTTAACCTTCTGCTTTTCACGCCTCAGGATTTCTCTTGCGACTATAACACCGGATGCTGACGCTTGTATTAATCCTCTGGTTACTCCTGCGCCGTCGCCTATTGTGAACAGGTTTCGTATTTTTGTTTCAAGGGCGCTGCTCAACTCCAGTCTTGAAGAGTAGAATTTCACTTCAACACCATATAGTAGGGTGTCTCGCGAGTGTATTCCAGGGGCTATCTTATCAAGGGCTTCCAGCATCTCCATTATATTTGCCAGATAACGGTATGGTAAAACGAAGCTTAAGTCGCCGGGTGTGGCGTTCTTCAAAGTTGGTGTTACAACGCTTCTTGCGATTCTCTCCGGTGTTGAGCGTCTTCCAGCTTCCAAGTCGCCTAAACGTTGTATAAGGATGCCTCCGCTTAGGAGGTTTGAAAGCCTCGCCAGATATTTTCCATAGGCTATTGGTTCTTTGAAAGGTTCTGTAAATGAGGTGCTAACAAGAATAGCGAAGTTTGTGTTTTCTGTCTTCCGCTCTGCATAGCTTTGACCATTAACCGTTAAGACTCCATCGTAGGATTCGGTTATAACCTCGCCATAAGGCGCCACACAGAAAGTCCTAACTTGGTCGTCGAAAAACTTTGAATAATAAATAAATTTTGGCTCATAAAGAATGTTTGTTAGCTCCTCCATTACCGCGGCTAAAACTTCCACTCTGACGCCAACATCCACAGGATTGTTAAGTGTTTTTAGGCCTAATGCTTGAGCCTCTGTTTGAAGCCATTCTGCGCCGCCCCTTCCCGGCGCCACAATGACATATTTGCCGAAGAATCTTTCACCATCAACTGTTTTGACGCCTTCGACTGCACCGTTTTTCACTACAAGCTCCTTAACGTCCTTTCCCATTCTGATGTCGACCTTCCCGTTAAGTTCTTGGCGCATTTTTCGCAGTGTTTGGGCGCACCTTTCTGTCCCCATGTGTCTGATCTTTTGATGAATAAGTTTCAGTCCAGCTAATGACGCCTTTCTTTCGATCTCCTCAACTTTTTCCACGTCTTCGCCATAAATGCGGTTTGGAGCGCCAAATTTGATGTAAATGCTGTCTACATAATTTACCAACTCGTTTAACTCCTTTTCTGAAACGTATTGGTTCAACCAGCCACCCACTTCTATTGATATGGTCAGTTTGCCGTCGCTAAAGGCTCCGGCTCCACCCCAACCGCATAGAAGCCCGCATGGCTCACAGTTTACGCATCCGAAACCTCTGCTTGCTGGACATTTCCTCCGCTCTAGATCTGGGCCTTTATCGAGCATCAGTATATTAAGATCTGCTTTCCCAACCATTTCAAGGGCCGAAAATATCCCAGCTGGACCGGCGCCGACAATTATTACGTCGTATTTCAAAGCTTTTTACCTCTTTGAAGTCCAAAACTAGATGTAACAACAAGCATATATTTCTAGCGAGTCCCAAAACAGCAATTATGGGCTAGTCAAGGCTCTGATTTGTCATGGTAAGGAACGAGGCAGAGAAATTTCACAGTTTTGTTTTTATCGTTTCTAAATTGGTGCCTCTCATTGGGCGGAATAAAAACCACATCACCTGGCTTAAACCTTTTTTCGCCATCAGCGCCGACAACAACGCCTTCACCCTCTAAAATGAAGACTTCGTGCTCCCATGGATGAGTGTGCAATGGACTGTGTCCTCCGGGCTCCATTTCAAAAAGCCTCATTGCAAAATTCGGAGCGCCAATTTCCCGCGTAATCAGCCATCTAACTTTTAACTTTGAGGATCCCTCTTCCCGGGCTTCGTCCGCTTTAACTTCACTGTAGTGGAAAACTTTCACGAATGCCACCTCATAAAGCGCATTTTAATTAAGTTTCCTAATCTTTTATGGCTTCAAGTATGCTCATCACGTTCCAAAGTTTTACACGCGTGTAAGGCGGCATGTTCGGATCTTGCAAAATCTCATCTAGTATGGATATGGCGTTTGAAGCCCTAACAGCCGGTGTAAACTCTGTTGTCTGCAGAGCGTCCATAGAGTCCTTAGCCGCCCTCCTAATGTTGCGGGGGGTCGTTGTGTCTTCTGAAACTTCAGCAAGCACAGCCATAGCCTGCTTTATCCGTTCCTCATACTCTTCAAGCTTCTTCTTCCTAACCATAGCTGTCACCACACCAATTCAGAATAATCAAACAATTTAATTTATAGGCTTTTATGGTAATTAATTGCGGTTTAATATTACTAAGGGCGCTCACCTAATTTTGCGCCATTATTTGAGCATTTAAAATATTTACTAACTCCCCTTTTCCTTTTGATCACCTAGGAATAAGAGCTTATCGCGGTTAACCTTTTCTCACAGCCACCTTTAACTCGTTAATAAATAACGCAGTAAAGCATTAAATATCTACGTTTACGCTTATTAACTTACATGCAGGTTGTATGTTATGATTATTCAAAACAAGGACGAACTACTCTCGCATGGAAATGTAAAGGGTAGAGAAGTTGTGCTTGATGTTGCTGAGAGCGCTATCGACGCAGTGGACGGGTATAAATCCACAAAAAGCATGATTCATATTAAAGGTGACAGCTTAATCATCAAGGACCTGATATTTGACATGAAAGAAGTGCGGAATATTTATGTGGTAGGCGGTGGAAAAGCAACGTTTTCAATAGCTAAGGCGTTAGATGAAATTTTAGGTGAAAGAATTACGAGAGGAACAATAATTGTAAAAAGAGGAGAGAAGCGTAGGCTAAAAAATATAAGGGTTTTGGAGGCTGGCCATCCAATTCCAGACGAAGCTGGGTATAAAGGGGCTTTAGAAATTTTGGAAATAGCTAAGGATGCTGATGAAAAGGACCTTGTATTTTGTGTTGTAACTGGTGGAGCTTCTGCATTAATGCCGTTACCTGTCAAAGGTATAAGCTTGGAAGATAAGAAAAAGGTTACAGAGCTACTTTTAAAATGTGGAGCTACAATAGATGAGATAAACACTGTAAGAAATCATATATCAGAAATAAAGGGCGGTAAACTTGCAAAATATTTTCATCCGGCTGAAATAATCAATTTGATAGTTATAGACGAGGTGGCTGGTCGACCATGGGGTCCAACAGTTCCCGATACGTCGACTTTTCAAGATGCGATTCGCGTTTTAAAAAAGTATGGTTTATGGCGAAAAATTCCAACGGCTGTAAGGGAACATCTCAAAAAAGGAATGAATAATCCTAGCCTTGAAACGTTGAAAGCGAAGGATTTTGAAGGATTTAATGTTCATAATGTAATATTGGCAGACAACAATGTCATGTGTGAGGCTGCCAAGAAAAGAGCAGAAGAGTTAGGGTATAATTCGCTGATTTTGTCGACTAAGCTTGAAGGTGAAAGCAGAGAGGTTGGTATTGTGCTGGCAAGCATAGCCAAGGAAGTGGAGAAAGAAGGTAGACCCATTAGGCCACCATGCTTTTTAATATTTGGCGGGGAAACAACTGTTACATTAACTGGACGTACCGGTACCGGTGGACCGAGTCAAGAACTCGTTTTAGGAGCTTCTTTAAAAATTGCCGGCAGTGAAAAAACCGTTATTGCATCAATAGATACCGATGGTACGGATGGCCCTACAGAAATAGCCGGAGGAATAGTTGATGGTTACACCTTAAAAAGGGCAAACAAAATGGGTTTAGACATATTTAAGGCTTTAAAGAAACATAACTCCTCTGAGGTGTTAATTAAACTTGGAGACGCTATAATCACTGGTCCAACCGGAACTAATGTGATGGATTTAAACTTAATCGCTGTTACTGGTTAATTATTGACACTGAAATTTACGCGAAATTCATATCTATAGCGGGCTGATGGTAAACCTAATCGAGGAATTGAAATGGAACGATTTCAGATTAAAAGTGTTAAAGCACGAGAAATATTTGACTGTAGGGGAGAGCCAACAGTTGAAGTTGATGTCATAACTAAAGATGGCGTCCTCGGAAGGGCAGATGTTCCTAGCGGACGATCTAAAGGGAAACATGAGGCTTATGAGCTTAGAGATGGAGAGGATAGATTTCAAGGGAAAGGTGTTCGCAAGGCTGTTAGGAATGTTAACGAGGTTATAGCACCAGCTTTAATTGGGAAAGATGTGAGGGAGCAACGGTTAATTGATGAACTTATGATTGAACTTGACGGAACAGAGAACAAATCAAACTTAGGGGCAAATGCTATTGTCGGGGTTTCCCTTGCTGTTGCAAAAGCTGCAGCTAACGCGTTGGAAATTCCGCTTTATAAATATATTGGAGGTTCAAATGCTTGTGTTTTACCTGTTCCGTTTCTAAATTATATAAATGGAGGAAAATTAGCCGCAACAGAACTTGACTTCCAAGAGCATATGGTAATACCAATCGGCGCTAGGACTTTTTCAGAGGCAATGCAGATGAGCGCAGAAGTTTATTATGAACTTGGAAAAATTTTAGCTAAAAAATGGGGTAAACATTCTTTGAACGTTGGAGATGAAGGTGGTTTCACTCCTCCAGGGATGAAAAACCCTCGAGAAGCTTTTGAAATTATGTTAAAAGTTGTGGAGGAGCTGGGATATAAGGATATTTTTGTCCTCGGATTGGACGCTGCCGCCACTCATCTGTTCAATAAAAAGACTGGGAGATATCGGTTAATGGGAAAGGATATCAGTAGAGAGGGACTCATGGATTTTTATGAGGATCTTGTTTCGGAATATCCTATTAAATCAATTGAGGATCCGTTACAGGAAGAGGATTTTGAAGGCTTTGCAGAATTAACGAAGGTGCTAAACATTCAAATTATTGGCGACGATCTTTTCGCCACAAATATGAAAAGGTTGAAAAAGGGAGTTCAAATGAAAGCAGCAAATGCTGTTTTGCTAAAGGTAAATCAGGCTGGAACACTAAGCGAAGCCTTAGATGTTGCTCAGTACGCTTTTAGAAATGGTTATGGCGTCCAAGTGTCTGAAAGATCAGGTCAAACAGAAGATAATTGGTTAGCGGATCTCACCGTCGGATTAAATGCAGGTCAAATAAAGACAGGGGCTCCTTGCCGAAGCGAAAGGACAGCACAATACAATCAGTTGCTTCGGATAGAGGAACAACTAGGGCACTCCGCAAAGTATGCGGGAAGAACTTTAAAAACAATGTATTAAATGTATTATTAACCTTGAATAAATTAAATGTTCTTTGAAAGTCCGTTTAATTAATGAAGCAAGATAACGCTGTAATATTTAATAGATGTCTTGATCGATAGTTTTCATTTGGGAAAAGTCAAGTTAAAACTACGTTGGGATAACTTGCGTATCATTGTTTCGCAAGATCCTTTTGCATTTAAAAGCGAAGATCGAGAATTCAGAAGGCGCCGGCGACGCTTATAGAATCTCAAGTTTTATAGGCGTAAAAGCCTATCTCTATTTCGAGGCTTAAGGAATATCGGAAACAGGATAAACGAGCGAAAAAATTATAAACCATTTTAGATCGAGGAAATGGATGTTTAAATAGGTGATTATCTTTGGAAAAAGAAGAAATTATTGCTAAAGGGAACAAGTATCTAATAACAAGCATGGTAAGCAAAATAGAGCCAGTTGTGATTAGCGAGGCAAGTGGCGCCAAAATCAAGGATGTTACAGGGAAAGAATACGTGGACTGTTTTTCTGGTATATCTGTTGTTAACGCAGGTCATTGCCATCCAGAAGTAGTGAAGGCTGCAATCAACCAAGCCAAAAAACTTGTACATGCCTGTACCTATGTATACTATATCCCAGCAACTATTGAGTTGGCCGCAAAACTAGCAGAGATTACCCCGCCCCGTTTACAAAAAACATTTTTCAGCAACAGCGGAGCTGAAGCCGTTGAATGTGCATTGAAACTGGCACGAAAGTTCACAAAGAAATACGAGTTCATCGCCTTAATGGGTTCCTTCCATGGAAGAACTATGGGAACCCTAAGTGTTACTGGACAAGCTGGGCGCAAAAAATATGACATGGGACCGTTCCTTCCTGGAGTAGCCTTTGCTCCCCCTCCATACTGTTATCGATGCTTTTTCGAAAAAACCTATCCAGAATGTGACCTATTATGTGCGAGGTCCATCCGCAACATTATAGACTTTTGCACAAGCAAGGGCGTCGCAGCTTTTATAGCTGAGCCTGTGATGGGTGAGGGAGGCATCATTCCTCCACCACCAGAATACTTTAAGGTAGTTAAGGAAATATTGGATGAACATGAAATACTTTTTATCGCAGACGAGGTGCAGAGCGGATTCGGTCGAACGGGTAAGCTTTTTGCAATTGAACATTACGGTGTTGAACCAGATATTATGACGTTGGCGAAGGGAATAGCTGATGGCTTTCCATTGGGTGCATGTATAACTAGAGAGGACATTGGTAACGCCTTTGAACCTGGAGATCATCTTTCAACTTTTGGCGGAAACCCTATATCCGCTGCTGCGGCATTGGCAAACATAAATGTGATGTTAAGGGATAAACTAGCAGAGCAAGCAGCGGAGAAAGGGGAATATCTAATGAAACGGCTAAGCGAGATAAAAGAGAAGTATCTAATTATTGGAGATGTCAGAGGGAAAGGGCTTATGATAGGCATCGAGCTTGTAAAGGATAAAGATAAAAAAACTCCCGCCGTAGATGAAACGAGAAAAATAAGGGATCTATGCAGAGAAAGAGGCTTACTAATAGGTTCCGGCGGTGTCAAGGGATGCGTTCTCAGAATCCAGCCACCATTGGTAATAAAGATTGAGCAAATCGATGAGGCGTTAGAAATTTTGGAAGGCGCAATAAAAGAGGTAAGTTGAGGAGGATTTTAATGAGGGAAGGAGCTTGTATAAAATTTTCAGAAAATTACGGTCGGTTAAAACACTTTATTGAAAACAAATTTGTTGAAGCAGAATCCAACAAGTATTCTCCAACCTTCGACCCTGGTTTGGGAAGCGCCATAGCTGAGGTGCCCCTACTATCTTCTAAAGATGTTGACCGCGCCGTACGCACAGCTGCAAGTGCTTTTGATACTTGGTCAAATATGCCTATCTTTGATCGTTTGCAATACCTTGTACGGCTTAAAATGCTCATTGAAAATAAGCTGGACGACTTCGCCAAGCTCCTATCACAAAATGTTGGAAAAACCATAAGAGAAGCCCGCGCTGAGATGCGCAGAGCCTTAGAAGCTGTTGATGCAGCCTTAGGGGCTCCCCATCTTATGATGATGACCAGAAAAATTATGAATTTAGCAAAAGCTGAACCTGAAATAGACATGGAGTGTGTCAGAGAACCTTTAGGAGTTTTTGCTGTGATATCTCCCTTCAACTTTCCAATAATGATCCCGATGTGGTTTGTTCCTATGGCGATAATGTTAGGTAACACTATCGTTATAAAGCCAAGCTCAACAGATCCCGTCCCAATAACATATTTCATGGATTTATTTAGGGAGGCAGGCTTTCCACCTGGAGTAGTTAATCTTATCAATGGGAGCGGTCCAGCAACAGAAGAGCTAATCAAGCATCCAGAAATTGTAGGCGTATGCTTCGTAGGGTCCTCAGAGGTTGGTGAAAAAGTTTACTCGACAGCATGTTCACATGGAAAAAGAGCTATCTGCCAATGCAGTGCTAAAAACCCCGTTGTCTTAATGCCAGACGCCATACCCCAACCCACCGTTGAAAACATTATTGGAGGTTTCTTTGACCTGGCAGGCCAACGCTGCCTAGCTCCAGGACTGTTAATAACTGTTGGGGAAGCATATAAGAAATTCATAAACGCAATAGTTGAAAGAGCCAAAAAAATTAATGTAAATTATCCTTTGCTTGAAACAACAGACATGGGACCTATGGCATCCCAAAAAGATAAAGAACGGGTGGGAAAAATGATCGAGAAAGCCGTAGACGAGGGCGCTAAACCCCTCCTTGATGGGCGTCAACTTAATATCGAAAAGAAATACTCTAATGGATATTACCTAGGTCCAACAATACTTGACAATGTAAAACCAGGTATGGGAATAGAGCAGGAAGAAATATTCGGACCGGTCATGCCCATCGTAAAAGCCTCCGACTTTGAGGAAGCCGTGAAAATAGCAAATGATCGTCAATACGGAAACACTGGAACTATTTATACCACGAGTGGAAAATGGGCAAGAGAGTTTTCAAAACGTGTAAAAGCAGGCAACATTGCCGTAAATATGGCGGTGGCACAACCACAACAATTCTTCCCATTTCCAGCACGCAAAAGAAGTCACTATGGGCCTCTGACAGGCCAAACAGGAGCCATAGACTTCTTTACAGATATGAAAGTAATAATGTACCGATGGTGGTAAGAACAAAAGGGTAAACAAAAACCAAAATAAATCATTAAAGTATTTTTATAACCTTTTTCTTTACAGGAGTGTTTATGTGGAACATATATTAGATAAACACAAGGCTAGAAGCTGAATCCTTATGTTTTGAAGTTGATGAATATAAGCTTATTCCAAATTAGGGTTCATCAATTTACACTCTAATATCAGAGCGCGTTAGCTTTTGGGAAAGTTCTTTCGTTAAAAAAAGGAAAAATGGCAATTTTAAAGGCTATTATCGATAAGCATGACCCGAAACATGCCGCCAAGCCACTCGATGAATCGGCAATTCATAAATAATGTAGTTATTTGGAAATCTATTTGACTGAAAACTCTTAAGCTCTTTCAATGTTTGTTTTTGCATGTTCAGAAAAGAAAACATGTTTTGAAGGAAGTATCTTATAAATCTCTGGGATAATTTTATTCTTAGGTTTCCGGGGTGTCGCGAAATACGGATAAAGATACAAAAGCCGCTGAGGAGCAGTATATTAGGCGTATGGCTGATTTACTGCGCCAAGGTCAAACTCTAACAGAACTAGCTTGTCCAGTTTGCGCTTCTCCTTTATTTAGGCTTAAAAGCGGAGAAATATGGTGTGCGCGGTGCGAAAAAAAGGTGATTCTTGTTAAAGAAGAGGCAGAGCTGGCAAAAGTTGCAAGCGCTTTAAGCCTTGAAACCCTTGAGGCTACTTTGCTGGCGAAGATACAAGAGATTCAGGAAAAGATGTTGCATGAAACGGATTTTGAGGAACTTCAGAAACTTGGTTCAGCGCTTTCTGGGCTACTGGAAAACTTAGAAAAAGTGAGGAAAGCCAAAAGAATCTAGCCCTTTAGGCGGGTGGAAGCAATGTTGGGCTTTTACAAAAATTTTCCAATAAACGTGCAAAAGGTAATACACTTCACTACAGCTGTTTCCAATAAAGCACTTCAAGAAGCTTTGGTTCGGTGTCTAGAAAAACTTAACAGCGAAAACCTGCACCTACAAGATGTTACGGATCCTTCCACCTATGATTGCATTGTTGCCTTCGAGTTTGGAATAGCCGACAGTGACACATTCAACTATTTAGACTCAGAGGAAGTACAGAAAGTTTTGGGAGAAATCCGTCGCTCTTCTCTTCAGATAATGGACTTTTTCTGTGCCATAAGATATTATAGAGAGCATGATGGAAAGAGGTCTCCGCTGAAATTTGATTATTACATGCTCCGCCTAATATTCAATAGGGGCCTTGTGGAAGCGCTCATTTTTCATGAAAGGGGACCGAGACACACGCCACCAGAAGACATCGTCAACCTAATCATTGAGAGGATTAACAAACTTTATTCGCGAAAAGTTTTGAAGATTATCTAGACGCCTTTCAAACGATCTAAAACCATGGACAAAATTTCTTTGGCAACTTCCCTCTTCGATTTGTTTCCATTCACTTTGACGAGCTCACCATTTTCAACAAATTTTAGATAGACTTCCCGAACCTTATACTGAGTTTCAAGATTTTCCATCACAGATTTTTCAGGTTTCAGCCTTTTGATGACTGTGTTTGGCTCCACGTCTATAAAAATCGCCAAATTTGGCGGTATTGCATGCTCATTTATCCTTCTAATCCAGTCTAAGTTTAGCCCAGCTGCCCCTTGATAAGCCAGGGAAGAGTAAAGGTAACGGTCGGAAATCACTATCTTTCCGTCCTTTAGGGCTGGGATTATTTCGTTTTCCACGTGTTCATATCGGTCAGCTGCGAAAAGTAAGGCTTCAACTATGCTGGAAACGCGTTTACCGCCATAGAGGCAATACCTCTTTATGAATCTTCCAATTTTTCCACGGCTTGGTTCAACAGTGTAAACCGCATCGTAGCCGATTTTCCGCAGTTTTTTCACAAGGATTTTAGCTTGGGTTGTCTTTCCGCAACCGTCTAAGCCTTCGATACATATGAAGAACCTTCGTTTTTCCATGTTTCATACCAGCCAGCATTAGACATTATAAGATGGACATGTATTAATAATTGTTAAGCTGCAAATGTTGGAGAATTTGCAATGCCGAAAAGCTATTGGGGTGAAATAAAAGATCCCGTGCATGGATACGTCTACATAACAAAGGAAGAGAAGGAAATAATAGACTCTTACCCTGTGCAGAGGCTCCGTAGACTGAGGCAGTTGGCTGGCGCTGAATATGTTTATCCAGGGGCTAATCACACACGCTTTGAACATTCTATAGGCGTTATGTACTTGGCTGGCAAGGTGATCGAAAACCCAAGTGTTTCTCAGCTGATAAGCGAAGAAGAGGCTGAGGCTGTGCGGATTGCCGGATTACTCCACGATGTTGGACACGGTCCCTTCTCTCACGTGTTTGAGCATTTGTTAACAAAGAAGCTTAACAAAACCCATGAGGACATAACTGCGTGGATAATTAAAAATAGCGAGCTGAGAGACTTCCTCGCTAATTTTGGATATAGGGCCGAAGACATAGCTGAGCTTGCAGTTGGCTCCTTGTCCGTCAGCGGTAAAGCCTTTCTAAACCAGATAGTAAGGAGCTCCATAGATGTTGACAAGCTGGATTTCGTTGTCAGAGACACTTACCACACAGGCGCTGAATATGGCTTTGTAGACGTTTTTCGTTTAATTCACACCTTCGACGTTTTGGATGGAAATCTAGCTGTTGATATAGGAGCACTTTCAACCCTTGAATCCTTTATAATAGCCAGAATAGAATCTTTCAAAAGCATATATTTCCACCGCGTGGGGAGAGCAGCTCAAATAATGCTGGCAATAGCCCTTGAGAAGGCGGATGAGGAACTGGGTTTGTCCGCCTTTAAGACGCCAGAGGAGTATTTAGCAATGGACGACTACACGATTTGGACTGTGCTAAAAAATTGTAAGAAATCCGGTCCAATAATAAGGGATCTTGAGAGGCGGAGAATGCTGAAATGTGCCTACGAGCAGACCTTCTACGTTAAGGATAAAACGGTTTCAAATATCTTTAGCGCCGAAGAATTCCGCAATCAGATAAGGAACAAAATAGCGAAGGGCGCAAAAGTTGACCCAGATGCCATAATAATTGACGTGCCAACGGTGCCTTCTGTCCCGTATCATCATTCCATGTTTATGGAGCCCATGGAAATCCCAGTTTTCAGCAAAACCCGTGATGGGAAGAAGGAAGTTAAGAAACTTAGCGAAATTTCCGGTATATTTGAAGTTCTAAAGGGTTTCATAAACATTTTAAGGGTTTATACAGACGAAAAAAATCGCGGAAGGGTGGCGGAAGCCGCCTCAAAAATTCTCGGCGAAGTCCCATCATCGGTCAAAATATCCTACTGAAAGGTGCCCTGAAATGGCAAAGTGTATAGTTCTGCGTGGGCGTGGAATAGTCGAGGGATATTGTAAAGCAGAGGCACTTGTCTCCGTCAAACCCATAAGTTTCCTAGGAGATATCGACCTAAAAACTGGAAAGATTATTGAGAAAAAGCATGACTTGTTCGGCAAGTCTATAAAAGATAGAGTTTTATGTTTTCCCCACGGACATGGCTCAACAGTCGGCAGCTATGTCCTATACTCTCTGGCCAAAAGGAGCTTGGCACCAAAAGCCATAATAAACAATAAGGCTGACCCCGTCATTGTTGTTGGTGCAGTTATAGCTAGTATTCCCATGGTGGACCGGGTAGACATTGGCAAAATTAAGAATGGCGACTTGGTTGAGGTTGATGCTCGTAAAGGAACTGTTAAAATCCTGAAGTCGGTGGAGGGTTGAAAGACACGTATTTGACAAAAAGGGAAGAGCGCATTTACGACGGCGAATCCGGCTGGGCAAAGCAAGTCTGCATGAAAATACTTGTTAAACTAGGAGAACTTTTCGGTGCGTCTAAGCTTATACCTATTGACTCTGCCCACGTTTCCGGGGTTTCATACAAAACCCTCGGTGAGGCGCCGACAGATTTCCTAGAAGCATTAGCAGATGCTGGCGAAAGAGTGGTTGTGGAAGCTACCCTTAACCCTCAAAGTTTGGACCCCGAATACTTGGCAAATAAACTTCCGAAAAATCTTGTTGAAAGGCAGCTGAAGCTCTGCAAAATTTTTGATAAACTTGGCTTTCAAAAATCTTTTACATGCACCCCTTACTACATTAAAGAGCCGAGGAAAGGCTCCCACTTGGCATGGGCTGAATCTTCAGCCGTCGTTTACGCCAACTCTGTCTTGGGATCCTGGACAAACCGCGAAGGGGGTCCAAGCGCTCTGGCAGCAGCCCTCATCGGCAAAACACCGGACTGTGGAATACATAGAGCTGAAAATCGCAAGCCAAGAATTGTGGTCGAAGTTAAGGCTTCTTTAGAAAACAGAGTTGATTATGGGGCCTTGGGAATATTTCTGGGCAAAATTTCGGAAGATAAAATCCCATTAATAAAAGGCTTGAAAAATCCATCACATGAAGACTTGAAGCAGCTGGGCGCTGCGCTTTCCTCCACCGGGATGACAAATATGTTCCATTATAAAGAAAGTGTTAAAGTAGAAGAAAGGCTTGAAAAAATAACTGTGGAAGCAAAGGACATCAAAAAAACAGTGGCAGAGCTATCAACAGCCTCAACGCAAAAACCTGACATGGTCTTTGTGGGATGTCCCCACTGCTCCCTTCATGAAATTAAAGAAATTGCAGATGCTATCGGAAACCGAAAAGTGAAAAGAGCTGTTGAATTTTGGATCTGCACATCCCGCATAATAAAAGAAAAAGCAAGAGCTTATGCAGACAAAATTGAGGCAAGCGGCGCCAAAATCCTAACAGACACATGCGCCGTCGTCACATGGACGGAAAAGCTTGGAATAAAAACAATCATGACAAACTCTGCAAAAACAGCTCATTACGCGCCAACCCTAAACAAGGCAGAAACAATTCTGGTGCCATTAAAAGAATGCTTAAAAACGGCCCTAAAAGAATAAGGTTTAAACGAAACACGAAAATATTTGCATGATGCCAACCCAAAATAAGGCTCATAGCGCTCCGGTAGTATAGCCCGGTCAAGTATTCCGGCCTTTCGAGCCGGAGACGCGGGTTCAAATCCCGCCCGGAGCACTACTTCTAATGGGCCGTTTGTGTTTGTTAGTATTCAACAAGCTTTATATTGAGTATTGCGATATATTGAGGTTTGGTGCGAGTCCATGGGAGGCCTTTCAGAACGTGAGTACATGGAAAAGTTTGGCAAGTTCAAAGAGAAGATTAACAAGAAGCTGGCAGATGTCAAAAAGCAGTTTGAGAAAATTGAAAAGGCTAAGGTTGATTTGCTTAGGAAAACCAAAGAGATGAGACACAACGCTGAGCACGAAATATTGAAGATGGAGAATGAAATATCAAAGTCAAAGGATTTGGCTCCGGAATCGAAGAGGCGACTCAGCGCTGAAATTAACGCCCTCAAAAGTGAAGTCTTGAGGAAATGCAGTGAAGTGGAAACACAGATCGCTGAGGCTGTTGCATCTCATAAGCCTGCATGAACGCGGAATGGCCATTCCAATGAAACGAATTCTTCGGAAGCAAAAGTCGGTATACGCTCTTAGTTTAGCTCTTTGTCTATTGGGAGTGGCAGCCTTTTTTGTCGTTGTTTGGAAGATTTATCCAAAAATCTCTGAAAGTGCTAATCCTTTTTCAGCTTTTCTTTCCCTTCTCTGGACTGAAGAGCTTTCCTTTTTCTCGTGGTTTTCTCTTAAATTCATGCATCTTGTTGTTTTAGGGGATGTTCTATTCATCACTGGGGTAGTTTTGTGGCTTTTGAGTCGGCAGTGGTTTTTCGTGCCAGGCGCCGCTGTCTGGTTTGAATGTCCCTTCTGCAAGAAAAAGTGGAGGTCCATAGGTGACAAGGCGCTGGTTCACTGTCCCTATTGCCGTCAACTGGTTCATCCAAAAATTGCCGAAAAATAGTCTTCTTTTCCTTTTAATCTCGAAGAGTACAATTCCTCCTTTTGTGTAGTTGTTTAAACTTATTCAAGGCTTAATGGCACCGGCCTGGAAAGCACGCGGCCAAAGACGTCGGTTTAGCAAACGCTTAAAAAGTCTTGTTGAAAGGATGATTGTTACAGCAGGAGGCGTGCAGCAATGGGAAATCGTCCAGCAATTGTTGCGGTTGGTAGAACAAAGTTTGGAGAGCATTACGAGAAGCAGCCTGAACGCCTCATAGAGGAGGCTTGGCTTAAAGCTTCAGAAGAGGCTGGAATTGAACGCAAAAACCTAGAAGCCTGTTACTTGTCAGATTATTTTCTGCCAATAACAAATAAACTCGGACTTGAAGAGGGCTTCTTATCAGAATTGACTGAACTGCATGTACCTATGGATGTTGCTCGCTCGTTTAGTTCGGCCTTCTCTAACGCTTGTAACGCCATTCTGGCAGGGAAGTATGAAATAGTTCTTGTGGGAGGCGTCGAGAAGATGACAGACCGTTGGGATAAGATTCGAGACGACCTCATGCTTCTTGAAGATCCTTGGAGTTATTATGCTGGATGCACACCTGAAGCCAACCATGAGCTTATGCTTAGGGCTTACATTAAACGTTATGACATAAGCGGCGAGAACCTTGAAAAGTTAAGCATAGCCCTAGCACAAATATCCGTCAAAAATCACCTAAATGCATTGAAAAACGAGTACGCCCAGTTTCAGCGGAAAATAACCGTTGAGCAAGTGCTAGAAGCCAGAAAGAATGCGAGACGCCCCTTGGGGCTTTACGATTTTGCACCCATATCAGACGGCGCCTCTGCAGTGATTTTAGCAAGTGAGGAAGCAGCCAAAAAACTGACTGACAAGCCAATTTATGTACTTGGCTCCGCATCAGCCACCGACTACCTAACTTTTCCAGCCCGAAAGGACATAACTGGTTTTATTGCGACTCGCCTAGCCATAAAGAAAGCCCTAAAAACTGCTGGGATAAGTCTATGGGACATGCAAGTGTTAGAGGTTTATGACCAGTCCACTGTTATGGAAATGATTTCCCTTGAAGATTTAGGCTTTTGCGAACGAGGAACAGCCTGGAAAACCATTTTCGAAAGTTGCAAAGATTATAAAGGATATTATGAGGTAGACGGAAAAAGGCTTTTCGTTAATATTGATGGCGGCTTAAAGGCTGATGGAAACCCACTAGGTGCCACTGGCGGAGCCCAAATTTACGAGGTTGTTAAACAGCTTAGAGGCGAGGCTGGTGAACGCCAAATAAAAACCGATGAAGCGTTAAAGTATGGCTTGGTACTCGAGCTTGAGGGTTTCGGCACTAAAAGTTGCGTTCACATTCTTGGAGGAGGCTTTTAAATGAGCAGCGAACCAATAGAAAGACGTGTATCCTACATTGGCGACAGACTTAGAGGTAGAAAATGCCAAATCTGTGGAAAGGAATATTTTGAAATAAGGGATTACTGTGGAAACTGCGGGAGAAAAAGCTTCGGAAAAATGGAGGACATTGACTTTTTTTATGAGAAGGGCAAACTTGAACTTTGCACCCTTGTCAATGAGCCCACGAACAAGTTCACGAAGCTAGGCAGCTACATTTATGGCATAGTTTCCTTTCATAACGGCAAGATTAGGGTCCCGGGAAGACTTACAGACAAGATAATAAGGGACGGCGAAACCATAGACTTTTCAGCCTTTGAAGGCAGGGAGGTTGTCCCGAGGTTTAGAAGACGCTATTCCGTTGAGAGAAGCGAAATAATTCCCACAATTTCCTTGGCTTTCACTTTTGCTGACGAATATTATCCTCATCAAGAATACCACATATTAAAGCCTTGCAAGGAGTATGATGCTCCAGGCATAGTGGGCTACGGCGTATACATGTCCAAGTTTAGGATTAGGGAGGGCGGTATAGAACGTTCCGTTCCCTTCATAGATGAAGATGCTATAACAGCTGCTGTTGAGGCTGGAAAGCTCGCTCTAATCCATTCCGGGATTGACAGCTCGCTTGTTGGCAAAGTTTACGTAGGCTCAGAGTCAAACCCTTATGCTGTTAAACCCATAGCCTCAAAGGTTGCCCAAGTCCTTAAGCTCGGCGAAGAGGATGAGGATGTTCAAGGTGTTGATGCTGTGGACACAGAATTTGCCTGTAAGGCAGCTACAAGCATGTTTAAGGATGCGGCCTCTCTTGTCAGCTATCCCAAAATGGGCTTTCCATATGCTATGGTTATCGGGGCGGATAACTCACAAGCTGCTCCCAGGGGTTCACCTGGCGGGGAGCTTGACTTCTTTGTTGGTTATGGCGGATGCGCCTACATATTCGGAAAAGCAGATGTCATAGCAGAGCTTGAAGGCTGGTATTCGTGTACTTCAGACACGCCAGACTTCTGGCGTAGAGATGGTGAACCATACCCGATGCATGGTGGACGGTTCACAGGCGATCCCGCCTACTTCAAACACATAAAGAAAGCTGCAAAAAAGCTTATGGAGAGGCTAGGCTTAAACCCCGGCGATATAAACTATTTTGTGGCTCACCAGCCCAACGTTCAATTCCCGATAAGAGTAGCTCGCGAACTAGGCTTTAAAGAAGAGCAATACATGCCCTCCATTCAAGTGGCAAAGTTTGGCAACACATATTCCGGCTCATCACCTGTGGGCCTAGCGGCAGTCCTTGATATAGCAAAGCCCAACGAACGCATCCTAATTGTGAGCTACGGTTCTGGAGCTGGAAGCGATGCCTACTCCTTTATAACAACAAGCCAAATCCTTGAAAAGAGACAACGTCAAAAAATGGTTGTTAAATATCAAGCGGAAAACCCGTTTCTGGAATATGTGGATTACAACACATATAGGCGACTTAAGGCTGGCATGTAAGCAACCTTTAATAACCGTGAAGTTGAAACATACAGCGGAGCTTTAGCTAATGTCTATGCGCGAAGTCTTCAGAATCATATACGCACCCCACAAGGCCCTCAGAGAAATAATACAAAAACCAAGATACAAAGGACCACTAATAATTATGCTTTTGTTTGTGTTATCCTCCTCCGGATTTTATTACGCTCTCTCTACACGAGTTTACTATGATCAGACAGCCCCATCACTGTCAGAATATGATAAGTGGACGGAAGATGTTAGTCTCTGGTATTCGAATGAGAATGCAATTGTATCCGTAAATACTACAGATTATATTAAAGGCGATCGTTATGGAAACAAAAGCATTCAATTCAAGCTGGAAAACAGCAGCTTAATTTACATGGAACTAAAAATTCCGGAAACATTAAACTGTATTGAGCCAAACCACTACACAAATTTGACGTTCAGGATAAAGATAGCTGAACCCTTTGATGTCCCTTCGAATATGAGCATTTATCTGTTCTCAGAAAATTCTACAAGTAAATACTTTGTCTATTTCCTGCAGAGCATCCCAATAAAGATCGGCATCTGGGATAACAAAACAATATTGTTAGAAGATTTTTCAAGTTTTGATGGTAATTGGGCTAATATTACTAGTTTAATGCTTAAATTAGAATGGCCATCTAACAAAAACATTACAGTTCTCGTTGATGGAGTTTTCTTTCATGGTTTTTATAGAACCGAGTTTGAAATTTACGGTGGCGCGGTGCTTTTGTATTCAATAGTGAATGCGTTTATGATTTTCTTCATGCAATGGGTCATTTTTGGGGTTATCCTTTACTTATTTTTGCGTTTATTTAAAGCTCAACCTGTTTGGAAAACTATGCTTGTGATATCTGGGTTCGCGCTTGTAGCCCTCTTTGTACAGAATTTAATTCTCACAGGAATTGTTCTGGCGTATCCTGAGATACGTTTATCCTTAAAAACATTAGGTGGGGTTCCAGGAGAGGGGTCAACAGTAGATGTCCAGAATTACATGTCCATAATCTTCATTCAATACAACATTTTAGAGAGGATAGTGTACTATGTTTGGGTTGTAATTTTATGTAGCATTGCTGTGCGTTTGTTGTTTAATTTTCCGTGGGCAAAAGGAGTTTCTATTTCACTTTTGAGTAGCATGATCACCGTGTTGGCATTTCGTTTCTTAGCCTTTGGGATGGTTTGGCTCTGATTATTCGTATCTTAGAGCTACTACTGGTGGTATTTTTGAGGCTCTGTAAGCTGGCAGAATTCCGCCTACCAAGCCAATAAACGTTGTTAGAGCCAGTGTTTGGGTTATGAGGGTTGGCGTTATTAGGGGGTTTAGTTGCAGGGTTATGCCGCCTTCGCCTATGCCGCCTATTGTGAAGCCTCTTGAGGCTAGTAGGTAGGCGCCTACCACGCCTATTGATATTCCGGCAGTCCCACCGACGAGACTCATAACTATTGACTCCATGAGAATTAGTAAAAGGATTTGCCTACTCGTGTAACCTATCGCCTTCATTACGCCTATTTCCCTTGTACGTTCCATAACGGATGTTATCATGGTGGCCGCTACTCCGGCTATGGCGACGGCGAAGGCTGAAAGGGATGTTGAAAAGTTTATGAAGTTTATCGCCCCAGTAACGCTGGAGACAGCCTCGGCTATGGAGCTGAAAGCGATTATTTGGGCTTTATCTTCATAATATTGCCTTAAAGTTGAGACAACCGGTTTAACGTTGGCTGGATCGTTTACTAAAACAAGAATGCCGGACCATCTATCCATTCCAAGAGAGCTTTTGCCTGCCTCTAGACACATGAAGATTGTGGAGTCGGGATCCACTATTAATGCGCCACCATATTCTTCGAGGATGGCGCCAACCCGCACTCCTATTGATCTTCTGCCCGTTATTTTTCCTCCTTCAATCTTTGGAACAGTCACAATTAATCCATCTTCTAGGCGGAAGTATCTCTCGTTGTTTTTATAGGCTATTTTCCGTCCTATTATGACGTATAAGCGCTCTGTTGGTATGTCGCCTTCTCCGATTTTTAGACTTCCTATAGCCTCGAAAAGGAGGCTGTAGTCAACAGCGAATATTGACACTTTCACGTCTTCTGCACCTCTTTTTACTATGCCTTGCGTATTATAGAAGGGTTCAGCCCTCCTAACAGCCTCAATACTCCTAATGTAGTTTAGGTCTTCTTCGTCAAGTCGATAATTTTCTGTTGGAAAAATTGCAATGGCATTTTGCCCCAACGATGTTATCCTCTCCTCTATGTAGTTCGAGTAGCTTCCAACAACTGAACTCATCATGACAAGGACTAGTGGACCGATGGCTATCCCTACTATTGTTAGTGTAGCTCTTAATCTTCTTTCGCTTAGGGCTTTGAGCGAAAGCCTAACGAAGTCAGCAAACATTGCGATTTCACCGCTATTGTTTACGGGCCGCTCGCCGGTAACCTTGATTTCTTAACAGTCCTGTATATCAGGACGGTTGCCACGGCAAGAAATATGATGACGCCCGCCACAATAATCCACCTTTCAACTGGAAACTCTTCGCCTTGAATCTGTTGCTGGGGGGCCTCTTGAAGGGTTATTGTAACGTTCATGGACTTTGAGGTAAGTTCATCGAATGCGTCATAATACCTAACCGTTAAAATGGCTGATTCAGCATACGCGCCAACGTCAACTGTGAAGACCGCATCCGAACCTGGGTCAATTACGTCGATAAACCATGTTCCGGTGACGCTTCCAATTTTTGCTTCTACTTCGACGCGTTTTGCTGCCGAAGAGCCATAATTGGTAATGGTCCCAGTGATTTTGGATGTTATCCCCATGCTAGTTGCTCTTACGTTCCTTAAAACTAGCTCAATAAAGGGCTCGACAGTCACAACTATTGAATTGTTAAAGACGCGCTGGTAGCCGCAAGCATCCCTATAAATTATCGAGACCATGAACGGAACCGGCCCATATGTTACAGCTGTGGCTCCACCAGTTTGCATGTAAAAGCCGAGTGGATTATATGCTAATGTCATTGGAATTTCAAGGCTTTCTCCTGGGAGAATTCTATTCACATAGTTTACCGCAGGCGTAGCAATAAGTATTGGCGTTCCTCGGTAAGGCGAAATTACCACGTAAGCATCGTAAACCGGTGAGCTTCCATGGTTGACAAGGGTTAGGGAAGCGTTTGTGAATCGACTTTTCACGCTGATGTTTTTCTCCATGATTATCTCGATGTATCCAGCCTTTCCGAGTATGGAAACAGGCACTTTGATCGGGATTTGCCTGTTGCCGCCCCACCCGTCGATATATGACAAGCGTCCTTCAAGAACATAATTTCCAACATCAATGTCAAACAGGTTGAGACTGAACATGAAGGTTAGGATGTCGCCTCTGCCGTAAACCTGCGCTGGACTGGCTATTTGTGCGCTCAAAAAGGCGTTTAAAATCTCTGCAAGGTCTTGTGTCTGCAATGGCTGGGGTAGTTGAAGCTGCACTGATAATGGTGCGGCCTTAGCGCGGCTGGAGTTGTCTGCAGAATTACGTATCTCCTCTGGCAAGTCAAGTTCAAGCACCGCTCCGTGGAGGTCGTCGATGTAAACGTTTCTGACGAGAACTATCAGATGGGTGCCATAAGTGTAGGGTCCAACCGAGCCTTCATACCACCTTGAATCCACAATTTCTATAGCTGAAGCGTCGTTGATAATGCTGTGGCGGCTTTCAACACTTATTTGGAACCGCAAGGTTTGACTCATAAGGAAGGAAGAGCCAGAAACTATCCTGAGATAGGTTACATTTAATGAGCAATCGTGCCTTCCTACCTCTATTTCTGAATCGACGTCTATTGTTAAGTCGACAAAGCATGTGCCGCCTGGTCCCATCCCATTAATATATGTTCCGGAAACTCCTCTAACTCTAATGTTTTCTGGAAGTGTCGCATCTACGATCATTGTGCTTATGGTGTCTGGGAGTCTATTGACAAGGTAGATTCGCAAAACAACGCTTTTTGCGGATGGAAGTAGCGGGGCTGGTTGCCCATTATAAAGTGTGTTTACGGCTGCTATTATGATGGGTTCTTCTAGAGGTGGGCTTTCCACCATAACTGTGACGTTGAAGGAAGCTGTAGTGCTGTAGGTTACTCCGTCATCCGTTCTGGCGCTGTAATCCGCATAAATGGTTGCATTGTACGCTTCCAACCGGGCGTTTAGCGGGATAGACACTCCGGTAAATGTTATGGTGAAACGGTCTCCCTTATTTACGAGTCCTGTGCTCGTTCTTGGATTTTTGACCGTAAAGCCCTCTGGAAGTGTAACATTAAAGTTTGCGGAGTTTATGGTGCTGCTTCCATTATTCTCTAACACAACATAAAGATTTGTGTCAACAGAACCCGGATAGGCGGCTGGTGAAAAATAGGCATTTACCGTCCTCAAAGAAACTTCTGGGTAAGAAGAAACCTTTATGGCTATTGGATGGGCTTCAAATGTGATACTGTTTTCCTTCACGTATGTGATGTTAAGTTCCAAATCATAAGTGCCTGGTTTTACAGAGCTGGAAACGTCGATTAAATATTCAAATGTAACATGAGTGTTTAGGCCTACTTCTTCGGCTACACTACCGTTAAGAAGCCGTGCTGGAGAGCACGCGCCGCTTCCTGAGCTGAAACTTATTCCTTTCACAGTTATGTTAAGCCATCCGACAACGTTCCGTGCCGTTGTGCTATTTTGGTAAGCCGCTTCCACCTTCAAGTTAACCCTTCTGCTTCCAGGATAAATGTTAGGGGTGTCAGCTGAAGACCTCACGTTAACATTTTTTATAACAAAGTCTGCGGGTTCTCCAAAAACTGTGTTGTATATGAGGAAGGATGTAAACTGTAATACAAGTGTAATGGTTAGTGCAAGAGTTAAAAACGGCTTTAATCTTTTCATACTTCCACCTACCTTTGTGAAATTTATGCTTTGCTAATAAGGGATTCTGCCTTATTAGGCATAAATTCTCCCACTATCTCTCCATCTCTTATAACATATATCTTTTCCATACAGTTTGCCACTTCCGGGTCATGTGTCACAACAACTATTGTGTGCCCAGCCTTGTTAAGGTTTAGAAAGGTTTCGACGACAACTTTGGCTGAGGCTCTGTCCAAATTGCCGGTTGGCTCATCCGCCAACAAAACAACAGGCTTCCCAACAATGGCTCTTGCAATCGCAACGCGTTGCTGCTGCCCACCGGAAAGCTGATTTGGCTTTTTATGAAGCCAACTCTCGTCGCCGCCAACCCTTTTTATTGCTTCCAAAACCATCTTCGCCCTAACGTTACGGGGGATCCCGCGGGGTATTAGGGGTAGCTCGATGTTTTCGAAAACGCTTAGCCTATTAACTAAATTAAAGGTTTGAAAAACAAAGCCAAGCTTGGTATTTCGTAGACTGGCTAATGTTTTGTCGTCAAGCCTTGAAACGTCAAACCCGTCGAAGAAGATTTTGCCCTTTGTAGGCCTGTCCAAAAGTCCGATCATGTTAAGAAGTGTTGTCTTCCCGGAACCGGAGGGTCCCATTATGGCGATGAGTTGTCCCTTCAAAATTTGAAAGCTAACCCTTTTTAAGGCTAAAGTTGAAACAGTTCCAGCTTTGTACTCTTTGTAAACGTCCACCAGTTGAATTATTGGTTTTTGTTGCTTTTGTTCGGGCAATCTAATCCTCAACGTCCATTACTTGGCATCATAGCAAATAACACAAGACCCTATATACTATTTACTCTCCTAGCCAAGGCTAAATGTTGCGGGCCATCTAGCAAGGTTTATATGCATGGTTGCTGTTTGTGATAGCTAACTAGCCTCTGCTGGAAACTCGGTGTTCAGCAAAAGCGGGACACTTGAGTTTTTGGCTTTGAGGCTGGTTCCGCGATAAGGACGAAAAAACAGTATGCCAAGAAGGCTTCCAGAAAAAATAAAGAACATCCAGGGAAAACCGAGAAGATTCGGGAGTAGCAGACGCTTCAACCCCGACAAACCTCTTTTTCAAATAGCACCAGTCAAGGAAAATCAGGAACTGGAAGTTGTTATAGATGACATTGGAAGCAAAGGAGACGGAATAGCCCGAATACAAGGCTACTTGATTTTTGTTCCAAACAGCAAGATAGGCGAGCGCATTAGAGTGCGCATTGTTTCAGTCGGCGGAAAATTCGCCGTCGCGGAAAGAATAGTCTAAAAGAGATGGTGAAAAGGTTGAAGATTAAGGAATTACGAAACGGAATGAAACAAGTGAACATCGAAGCCATGGTCGTAGAAAAATCTGCGCCGCGCGAAGTTCTATCAAGGTTCAGCGACACGACCCACAAAGTGGCAACAGCCATAATAGCAGACGAAACAGGCGCTATAAAGCTGACCTTATGGAACGACCAAATAAACCAGTTAAACGTTAACGACATAGTCAAAGTGGAAAAAGGCTACGTGACAAGCTTCAAGGGAGAAATCCAGCTGAATGTTGGGAAATACGGAAAACTCACAGTTAAATAGCGCGCGAAATTTTTAAACGAATAAGGAGAGGTGAAAACGGATGGAAGAAAGAAGAAGATTCGGCGGAAGGAGAGAATTCGGAAAAGGACAGCGAAGGTTCCCGCCAAAACCAGTTGAGCTAGGCAAAGAATACGAAGTGCACGTCACAGAGACAAGCCGAAGAGGTGAAGGAATAGCCCGCATCCAAGGACTAGTAACCTTCATACCAAACACAAAACCAGGCGATCACG
Source organism: Bathyarchaeia archaeon (assembly GCA_038868115.1). Classification (GTDB taxonomy): domain Archaea; phylum Thermoproteota; class Bathyarchaeia; order Bathyarchaeales; family Bathycorpusculaceae; genus JAGTQI01. Next base: position 41,484 of record JAWBXA010000002.1, on the reverse strand, counting down.
TTAAAATAAAAATAACAAGAATAAGCAGAAGATTCGCCGAAGCTGAAGTTGTGGGAGCTTGACAACAGAATAATAACGAATTATAACAGGGAACGCTTACAAATTTTCTATTTCAGGATCTCGGTTGACGCCTAATAGCTTATATGTGTTACATTGCTCTCTCCTAGCGTAACACGTTAAATTAAGGTTTTAAGCTAGCACTCCTTCGAAAAAGACTTCAATTCTTGTTGCTTAAATTTTTAGACCATACTTTTCTCCTAGTTTTTTGAAGAGCATTTTAAGTTCTTTGGCTCTTTCTTCACTTTCTTCTATTTTAAGTTCTTCACACTCGTACCCAAGTATTTCTCTATATATTTTAACGGCTTTCTCTGTGAAAACTACGGTCCCGTCATTTTTTATTCTTTCGATACCATCACCGATTCGTCCGCTTTCTTCGTTTACCCTTATAGCTTCTTCTAGAGTCACTCCCTCTGGCAATAAAACTTCTGCACCTTTCTCGTAGCTTAAGCGGACAGGATACCCTCCGGGCAATCCCGCAGGTCCATGAGCGTGGCAAAATTCATAAGTATTGCAGTAAACGGCCAAGAGATTCCTTGTAAAGGATGCCGCTATATCCTCTTGAGGTGGCACGGAAGCCCACGCACCCATGTCAGCCTTAACAAATGGTTGCACTATTTTCCGTATCTTATCTGGAGGATATTGATCAGTAATATCTTTGTGGTACACATAGATCCTTGCCAAGAATGGAGCATTGAAAAAGCTGCTAAGAAGCCCATGATGACCATATATGTAAACAGTAATGCTCCTCATAGGGACTCCCAACTCCTTACTCACAAATTGCTTTATCACCGGTGCATATGTATCTACGTTACCTCCTCCACAAACTGGAGCTAAGCCAACTTTAGCTAACACCGGGTCTACAACGTCGGGATACGAGCAGTTTATTACACGTGTCTCTATCCCTGATTTTTTAATCGCGCACATCAGCTTATATGTTAATGTCAAATGGAACGGTAGTTGAGGACCGAGTCCTGCGCTGTTTAACCGCATTGCTATTTTCTCTGGGAGTAGATGGTAAACCCACCATGATTGTAAAACTGTAGCATTGCATATCACGTCAGGCTTTTCCTCCTTTAATATTTCAACAGTTCCATTTACATCGTATAAATCCACTCTACGGAACTCAATATTTGGGTAAAGACCTCTGAGAGCCGCCGTGTATATCACTAGATTAGTCTTTACTTCGGCATCCAAAGAATAGTCAGCTGCAACAATCTTGCTGATGTTAGGTGTGTGCGCCAAAATTTGCAGTATGTGATAGCCCAGCTGACCTATACCAATCAACATTATTTTTCCAACCATTTTTATCCCTGTTTGACGGTAGGATTTTCCTTTTTTAAAAAACTTTTTCGCTCTTAAGAGATCCCCTTATGCTTAAAACGTCATTCACAGAAGCCCTCTAGGCTAGAAAGGAAAATAGGGATTCCCTTTGGCGAAGTCGTTCAGGATTTTGAGGGAAGTGACAACCCATAACTGTTGTTGCTGAAACTGATGCGCCCTACACGTGGGAAACCATACGCCTAACAAGAGATGTCAGAGACTTGGACGTTGACGCTGCGGTAGTGACTACACCCTACTATTTCAGTGGTGGGGCCGGCCGGATTTGAACCGACGACCTCTCCCCGAAGCAGCTCCAAGGCTGCTTCTACGGGTTTCTCTATTGACCGCTCCAGAACCTCTTCATTCCAAATGACGGTCCGCAAACCCGTTTAGGCTGTTCTGGAGCCCGTCGTCATACCTGCCTAGACTACGGCCCCTTCACATGATATTATGCACTAAAATTCTGATGAAAAGGGGATATATACGTTACCCTATTGCTTAAGCACTTCTGCTTGCTTTAACCGCAAAGTTTATAATTAATTAAAATAAATAACTCCGGCCCAGTGGGGATCTTTATGGAGAAAATAACTCGTTACGTGTACCTGGCTTTTGTCGTTATTGCTATCCTAATGGGGCTTGTGGTTGGATATCTGAAATATGCTGATGACCCGAACGTTAGCACCGTCAGCGGATGGATAACATTGATATTATTGATCTTCGGAATTATTGCAGGGTTAACAAGCGTAACAGAAAAGGAAGTAACCCCGTTCCTTATAGCTACAATAGCTCTGCTGGTAGCCGCTGCAACAGACGTCTGGTCTCCACTTGTCAATATTCATGAGCTGCTCTACTATTGGGCAACGACAATCTTAAATTATATTGTGGCATTTGCAGCTCCGGCCGCTGTTATAGCCGCCATCAGATTAATACTCCCAATTATAAAGGAAAAATAATCCCCATGCAATTTCTTTCTTTCATATATTTTTCCTCAAAACAAAGAAACGAAAAGTTAATGAGTAAATGATGTATGGTGTATTAAGGGTTTGCCGGCCATAGGGCGCGGGGTCCACCCGATCCCATTCCGAACTCGGAAGTTAAACCGCGCTCCGTTCCCGGTTGTAGTGTGGTCTTCGGCCACGCGAAGCCGGGAAAGCTGGCAGCCCTGCTCGTTTTGAAAGGACTATACTGTTTTAAGGTTAGATTGCAGCTATTAAATGTGATGGGGTTCCCCTTGGACATGGGAGTTGTAGCTAAGCTTAAGCAGATTGTTGGCGATGAGAATGTTCTTGTGGGCGGCAATATAGGCGAGGAGTACGGGCGTGATGAGGCGCTTGCCGTTAAGCCTTGCATACCTAAAGTTGTTGTTAAGCCTAGAACCGCTGAGGAAGTTGCAGAAATACTGCGGCTAGCCAACGAAAGGCGGATTCCGGTCACTCCTAGAGGTGGCGGAACAGGCTTGAGCGGGGGCTGTGTTCCGTCCGCTGACGGGATTCTCTTATCCCTTGAGCGTATGAATCGAATATTGGAAATAGATGAGGAGAACCATGTAGCTGTTGTTGAGGCCGGCGTTACCCTTTCAAGTTTTATGAGGGCTGTTGAGGCGCGTGGTCTTTGTTACCCAATTTATATCGGAGAGGAAAGTGCAACTGTTGGTGGTAATGTTGCCACTAATGCTGGTGGCATGATGGCGGTTAAGTATGGGGTCACCCGCAACTTTGTTTTGGGTTTAGAGGCTGTTCTGCCGACTGGCGAGATCATTAGGACCGGCGGGAAGTATGTGAAAGTTTCGTCGGGCTATGACTTAACGCAGTTGATTGTGGGTTCTGAAGGAACTTTGGCCGTTGTAACTAAGGTTGTTTTGAAGCTTTTGCCGAAACAGAAGGCTAGATTTACCCTTTTTGTCGCGTTCAAGGCGCTTAGGCAAGGTGTGGCGGCTGTTCCGCTTTTGTTGAAGTGTGGTGTTACACCCCTTATAGTCGAGTTTATTGATAAGGTCGGGCTTAATGCTATGGAAAATTACACTGGAATAACTGTGCCAATAGATGAGCGTGTGCGCGACGAGTCGGAAGCCTTTCTCCTCATCGTTTTGGAGGGTGAAAGTCAAGAAAAACTTTACAGGGATGCGGAGCTTATCAGCGAAATTTGCATGAAAAACGGTGCGATCGAGGTTCTTGTTCCATCTACTGAAAGAGCTGGAAGGGAGCTTTTAGAGTTGAGGGAGAAATCCTTTTACGCCGCTAGGGATGCTGGCGCAACATTTCTTGTTGACGTGGTTGTTCCACGAAGTCAAATTCCGGAATTCATGGAGGGGGTTAAGAGAATTTCCATGGAGCATTCTGTGGTTATAAGTGGTGCTGGACATGTTGGGGATGGAAACGTTCACCTAGCCATATTCGAGAAAAATCCAGAGAGGCTGTCAGCTATTTTGAGGGAGATTTACGCTTTGGGAAATGCTTTGGGAGGCGCTGTGTCAGCTGAACACGGCATAGGCTTGGAGAAAAGGGAGCTTTTTCTAGAATTTGAGGATAAAGCAAAAATTGAGCTTATGAGGAGGATCAAGAGGGCTTTCGACCCCAACGACATTCTAAACCCGGGAAAAATTTTCTAAAAAAAGGTTATGCCTTAAATATGAGATCAGCGGATGCTTATTTCTTTCCGAAAGTTGACCTTTGGAGAACTATGGCATGCGGGAGCTGATGCTTCCCCTCTTCGGTTTTTTGATAAGCATAGCTGCAGCCTTAACGGGTGTTGGGGGCGGAATATTCATGGTTCCACTTTTAACGCTTCTTTACAACTTTGAGCCGGTGGTGGCGGTAGGCACAAGCCTAGCCACAATAATCATCACGTCTATAGCATCCTCCGCAAATTATCTGAAACAAAACCGTGTTTATGTTAAGACCGGTTTGGCTTTGGCTTGCGCCACTGCACCCGGAGGCTATGTTGGAGCATCCATCACGGCTGTTCCGGTTGTAAAGATGTGGCTCGGCGTCATTTTCGGCGCTTTCCTAATTTTGGTTGCCTTTCAAATGATTTACAAAGCCTTTACCACAGAATCCGTAAAGGCGTGTGGTGTGGTTGATGACGCCTTTGAAAAAGAGCTGCTGTTTAACAGGCGGAAAATGCTTTACGGCTTATTCTTAAGTTTCTTCGGCGGCGTAGCTTCTGGGCTTTTGGGAATAGGTGGAGGAGTCGTTCTTGTCCCAGTCATGTGCTACGCGCTTAGTTTTCCAATACATTTCGCCATACCAACATCCATGTTCATGATGATTTTCACATCAATTTCCGGCGTGGTCAGCCACGTGCAGCAGGGAAACGTGAACGCTTTGTATGCATTTTACCTTGGAGTAGGCTCTGTTGTTGGAGCGCAGGTTGGCGCTTATACAAGTAGGAAGCTTTCAAGCAGAAGCCTAAACCTTGTTTTCGCAGCTATGCTTCTTGCAGCAAGTGTCAACATGATAATAAAAAACTTGCATTATATTTGATTCTATTGTGTGAGCAAACTTGGAATATCCTAAAATTTATAACTAGGCTTTTGCTAGTTTTTCGGAAGGTGAGTATGTGAATCTGGCGGCATCAGGGTTCGTCCTTAGCGGTCAACTTCTGCAACTCACAGGAGGGGATATCTTTTCACAGATTTTAACCTTGATAATTTATGCCTTTATATTTATTTCAATATTTTACGGTCAGCGTATTCAGCTTTACATTATGCTCCGTGAGGTTGAGGGCAGTCTCTACAAGCTGAAGTATATTCGAGACGAGGGGCGAAGAATAGCGATAGAAACCATTAAGGAGATTGGTAAGCCCCAAACAGATCCTTCAGCTAGGGTTGACCGCTTCCTAGAATATTTCACGATTACTCCTCAAAGCCTTGACCCTGCTGGAATTGTTTGGAAGCTTGAACACATACTTGACGTTAGGGACGCTCGCTTTAAGGATGAGGTTAAACTTATTGCCCCAGCGGCTGATGAAACTCAGGCGAATAATTTGGAGAATACTCTTGAGGCGGCTATGGCTTTAAACTACATTTACAAAGTTATAAGGCATTTTTATCTGCTTGGCAAGAAGACGTTAAGCCTCTACATTATAATGCAGATTCAAATGATTCTGCCGCTGGTCATGCGGGAAGCCGAAGCCTACGCAAGCGCCCTTAAAGCCTTCGCCTACGGTCAACCTATTGGTGACGGTGTTGGTGCACTGGTCGCAGCCAAGCTCATGCACGGTCACCCCGTAAGGAAGGTTTCTAAAGACTGCGTTGTGGCTGAGGTTCCGTTCGAGGGAAGAACGGCCTACGTTATTAAGGCTGAGGGTCCTGGCGGAAACGTTGGCAAGCCTGGCGATGCCATTAAAACTATTATTGAGGAGAATGAGGGTAAAATAGCCAACATAATTATGATTGACGCTGCATTAAAGCTTGAAGGCGAAGAGGTCGGCGAAGTAGCTGAGGGTGTTGGTGCAGCCATAGGCGGTCCAGGCGTTGATCAATTCAAGATTGAGGAGACCATTCTTAAGTATCGCATTCCCATAAATGCCGTCATAATTAAGGAGGATATTGGCGATGCTGTTTCGCCTATGCGAAAGGAGATTTTCGATGCTGCTGACAAAGCCATCGAGAGGATTAGACAAGTTGTGTTAGAGAGGACTAAGGAAGGCGACAAAGTAATAATCGCTGGTGTTGGGAACACCATAGGCATAGGACAATAAGGGAGAGATTTAAGATGAGCAGTAGCAGAAGAAACGCATCTGCGGCAACGAAGGTTTCATCCTTTGTTTTACTCATAATATTTGTTACTTTAGCTTTGGCCTTGGCGGCGTTGGTTCTCGCAATTCATCTCTACAGCACAGCACCGGAAATCGCTGTTTACTGGCTTCTGTTAGGCTTTATAGGCTTAGCTCTATCAACTTATGTGCTGTTCCAGACGCGACAGCGCATACTCCGCTTGAGAATTGAAGCTCCGCCGATTACTACGACTATTGAATGTGGGAAGTGTGGCTTCAAAAGTGTTAGGGAGTTTCAGCGAGGCGATTACGTTTTTAAAGAGGTTGAGCCATGTCAGAAGTGCAACGAGAAAATGATTATTACAGCTATTTATCGAGAGGTTCGTGAGAAGGGTAAGACGCCTTTTCCCTACCAATAGGGGCTAGGTTAGGACTAGGCATCCGTCCTCAACCACTAGGACTGTGTGTTCCGCTTGAGCTACCGGTTTTCTGCTGGCTTCTATGAAAACTGGATAGCTCATAATAGCCCTTGAAGTTAAAAGTTCTTTGAAGGCTTCTTTATAATATTCCTTTGGAACTACGCCTTGAAGCCAACGCTCAGTGAAGGGCAGTGTTTTAAAGTTTTCCTCGATATGTTTCAGGAGTTTTTTTGCATAGGCATTTTTTAGCGGCTTCTGTTTTACAAAGCGGAATATTGTGGCTTCTTTGCTGTTTTCCACCTTGCCAATGGCGTTCTGAACTGTTACGAATGGTTCTATAGCGTAGGCTTCCCCAACTTTAACCTTTGTGAAGGATAGATGGGACACATTTGGCAGCGATGTTCCAGCATGCACTAAATATCTGCCAACGCTATGCCCAGTTAAGTTTGAGACGGGCTTGAAGCCGCGGGACTTTATTGTCTGTTCTATTAATGCGCCAAGCCTTGAGGTTGGTGTTTCTGGATGTAGGGCTTCCACAGCCCTCTTCAGAGCTTGTTCTGCCGCGTTCACCATTTCACGGTATTCTGGGTTAAAGCATATTGTCACAGCTGTGTCTGTTACGTAGCCGTCAACGTGGGCGCCAATGTCCACTTTAACGAGGGATTTCTCCGGGATTCTCTTCGTGTCGTTTGGTGGAGAAGTGTAGTGGGCTGCAATCTCGTTTACTGAGACGTTGCATGGGAAAGCTGGTTTTCCGCCCTTACGCCTAATCAGCTCTTCTGCCTTTTCACAAACCTCTATTATTAGCATGTTCTCGTGGACAAAATCCTTCAACTCTTCTCGAGTTTCGCGGAGAATCCTGCCAGACAAACGGAGTTTCTCAAAGGCTTCCTCGTTTATGGTTTTCATTTTGGAAGCACTTAATCTTTTAACTTTATAAACTAAACCAGTACTAAAGGTTTAAAAGATTTAGCTGGAGGCCTATGTTTGGCAAAGGTAACATGGTTTGGGCACGCCTCATTTAAAATTGAGATGGGCGATAAAACGGTTTTAATTGATCCATGGCTTGATGGAAACCCCACTTCGCCTATAAGGGCTTCTGAAATTGACCGGGCTGACATTGTTTATGTCACCCACGACCACGGCGACCATCTTGGCGACGCAGTAAATATTTGCAAGCGAACAAATGCCACTTTTGTTTCAGCTTTTGAGCTTGGCAATTACGCCAGCGAAAACGGCGTCAAAGATGTTGTTGGACTAAATATCGGCGGATGCGCAGAGGTTAAGGGTGTAAAACTCTACATGGTTCAAGCCTTCCATACATGCTCAAGGGGTGCACCAACGGGCGTTGTTGTCGAGGCTGAAAGTAAAAGGGTGTACCATGCCGGGGACACCAGCCTTTTCGGGGACATGAAGCTTATCGGGCGGCTCTACAAGCTTGACTTGGCACTGTTACCCATAGGCGGGTATTACACCATGGGTATCTTGGAGGCAGCAGAAGCCGTCAGACTATTAAAGCCTAAGGCCGTAATTCCGATGCATTACAAGACTTTTCCTGTTCTAGCCCAATCGGCAGAAGAGTTTGTCAAAAAAGTGAAGGGGAAGGCGCCAAAAGTCAAAGTGGTGGTTCTGAATCCCGGGGAAAGCTACCAGTTCTAGTCAGGCTTTAGGCTTGAAAATTTTTGGCTGGAGGGTTGCAAACTCGTCTCCGCCCAAATGAAAGATCATTCTCGCTTTTTCTAAGTCGTAGCCAGCGCTTGTGAAGCACTCTTTGTTTGCGTAGGCTTCGAGGATTTCGCCAACAAAAATCGTGTGGTCTCCGGTCTGGAATTGGCTGTGAAGTCTACACTCCAAGTGGGCAACGCACTCCTTAATTATTGGCGGCTTAACTCTTCTGGCTGGAAGGGGCGTTAATCCAGCTTCCTCAAACTTGTCGTGGTCTCTTCCGCTGACCCGACCGCAAAAAAATGTGGCGTCCAATATTTCCATCGTTGGGATGCTTACCACAAACTCCTTTGTCTCTTGGATCAGGCTATGGGAGTGCCTGCGTGGCGCAATGCTCACAGCCACAAGCGGTGGGCTGATGGAGGTTGGCATAGCCCAAGCCAAAGTAATAATATTTGGTTTTCCATCCTTGCCGACACATGAGACTAGAACCGTGTGCATTGGGTGAACAAGCCTATAAGCGTTTGAAGGGCTCACATCAACAACTTCTTTCTTATCCATTTTGATTTAGCCCCATTTTTTAGCGTTTTATGTGAAACTTGTCTAAAATGTTTCTGGCTTTTTCACGCTTTCTCCTATGATCTTTAAGGAAGCTGTTAATCCTATCCGTCAACTCGTTCTTACATTCGCCGCATAGAATCTCTCCAGCCTTGCACCTTCTTTCCCTTTCAGCAAGCTTATCGTCGTCTTCCTCAAACATGAATAGGAAGTACTGGAACACTGTACATATGAATGGGTCTCCACCCATTTTCCGCTGTTCCGCCACCGTCGGCTTGCCACCTGTAAAGGCGTTCCAAACCTTCCGCTTAACAACTTCTGGCGGATCTACCGTGAATATACAAGTTTCGGGCTCTGAAGCGCTCATTTTCCCACCAACACCCAAACCTGGAAGAAGGCGACAGTGAATCTGCGCCGGCTTATAATAGCCAAGTTTAGGCGCTACATCCCGCGTAATCCGCCAGTACGGATCCTGATCTATGGCTGCAGGGATAAGTGCTGGAACATTTTCGCCGGTCAGTTTGGCGTGAATAAAACACGGGGCCGCCTGGATGGCCGGCCAAAAGATCCATCCAATGTTTGTGTTTTCCTGAAAGCCAAAAGTGGCTCTGGCTGTTGAATATGTTATGCGTTTGGCAACTTCCAAGGCTAAGTCATATAGCAAGTCTATGTCCTGCGCGTCATATATTATGAAGGTGTTTTCAGGCTTAAAGCCCAAGGCTATAAGATCCAAAGCATTCTCATAAGCGAAGTTTGTCGCTTCTTTAAGCTCCAACTCATCTTTAACCAGAAATTTCTCATCATCCGTCATTTGAAAGTAAAGCCTAGTCTTAAAATGATCTTGAAGGTGTTTTGTGAAAATCCAAGGAACCAGATGCCCCAAATGAACCGGACCGGATGGACCACGGCCAGTGTAGAGCACGAACTTTGTTCCTTTCTCGTATAGATCTAGAACAACATCTAAATCACGATGTGAAAAGAAGAGGCCCCTCCGCAGTTGTAGATGAAGCCCGCCTGTATGTTTTGCCAGTTTTTGGATAAGCTCCATTGTTAGGGGCTGTGTTCCAAACTCCCGTATTAGGCGTTCATAGTCGACCTTGCCTCTAACCTCCCATGGAGTGACAACCATCTCGTCTATTTCTGCATCAACCAATCTTTACACTTTCCAAACCTTTTTCGGCTTCCTTATACGATTCCCATGAGGTGTATTAAATTTTGTGAAAATGTATCTGGAATAAGCTTATAAATATGTAGTTAGCATTACCATTCAAATGCTGCTGGTGAAGGGATGCTTCGCCAATTTTCATAAAAAATAGCGCTGTTTTCTCCTTTGAAGAGCATAACTTAAAAACCCTCAAACAACTTTTATGTAAGCATTACAGCGCAATAAACTGCTTAAAACCTAAGCTAGGTGTTTAAAAGGTGGCTAGTTTGAGGCTCAATGAAAGAAAAACCTTAATGACACTGCAGGAGCTTGGCGGAAAAGCCTCTGTGGAAGATATAGTTGAAAAAAGTGGTTTGGCACATGCCGCTGTTATGAGAGCCGCTTTAACCCTTTCAGCGTGTAACTTTGTGAAGATCCATGAGCGGAAATGGAATGTTGCTACGTTAAACGAGGAAGGCAAAAGTTATGCCCAATACGGTTTGCCTGAACGTCGTCTTCTCAGCGCCTTGCTAAGGCTTGGCGGCAAGGCAGACGTGGATGAAGCTGCCCAAGAGGCTGGTTTAGAGGCTGGACTTGTGCCGATAGCTTTGGGCTGGCTGAAAAGGAAGGGCTGGGGGACAATTAAAGGAAAAAAATGTGAGTTAAACGTGGAAGCCGAGCCGCCGCCTGGGGACGATGAGAAGCTTTTAACCACAATTTTCGAGAAACGCTCCATCACTGTTGATGGCTTAAGCAGAGAGCAGAAAGAAGCCTTAGATGTTATCCGAAGGAGAAAGCTTGTGGATTTGGAGGAGGAGACTTACCGCGAACTGGAGTTGACAGCGGAAGGCTGGAGGGCAGTCAAAAAAGGTTTAGAAATAATTGAGGAGGTAACGCAGCTAACACCAGAACTTATAATAACTGGGCGATGGAAGAACGTAAAACTAACAAGGTTCGATGTGGAGGCTCCTGGACCAACAGTTTATCCTGGCAAAATGCACCCGCTTCAGCAGATTATCAAGCGCGCCCGCGAAATCTTCTTGGAAATGGGCTTCACGGAAATTCGTGGACCACTGGTGGAAACAGCTTTCTGGAACTTCGACGCCTTGTTCCAACCTCAAGACCACCCAGCCCGCGAAATGATGGACACGTTCTATTTGGCAAATCCACAGACCGGACGGTTGCCATCCCGAAGGCTTGTAGAAGCCGTGGCAAAAACCCACAAAAATGGCTGGGTTACAGGCTCTAAGGGTTGGGGTTACGAGTGGAGCCCAGAAGAAGCAAAGAGACTTGTTCTGCGAACCCACACAACAGCCGAAACAATAAAGTATTTGGCTACACACAAGAAACCACCAATAAAAGTTTTCTCTGTGGACAGAGTCTACAGAAACGAGCAGGTCACCTACAAGCACTTAGCCGAGTTCCACCAGATTGAGGGCATAGTTGTCGGCAAAAAGGTTACACTCCGTGATTTGATGGGGACTCTGAAAACATTCTACACAAAGTTCGGAATTGAGAAGATAGAGTTTTGGCCAAGCTACTTCCCTTATACGGAACCTTCAGCCCAAGCTGTGGCTTACCACCCCAGGCTTAAACGTTGGATAGAACTTTGTGGCATGGGGATTTTCAGACCAGAAGTTTTGGCGCCAGTGGGCGTGAAATGTCCGGTTTTAGCTTGGGGAGGCGGACTTGAACGATTAGCCATGATTGAGCTTGGCTTGGATGATGTTAGGTTGTTGTATGCGAATAACTTGGGATGGTTGAGGAGGACGCCTATATGCCAGTGATAACGCTTTGTGTCGAACGTTTTTCAAGGTTTTTGGGCAAGCCTATGACTGTTAAAGACTTGACCAAGTGGCTTCCATGGGTAGGCTTCGACTTGGAAGAAATCGGCGAAGATTATGTGAAGGCTGAGTATAATCCAAACCGTATGGACTTCTGTAGCTATGCTGGCGTAGCCCGTGCACTGAAGGGTTTCTTGGAATTGGAGACTGGAATGCCAAAATACTACACGGAAGAGCCTAAAGCAATACTTAAAGTGGACGATGCTGTTGCCGCTGTTAGGCCATATATGCTTGCCGCCATAGTCCGGGATGTAAAGCTGGACGAGGATGCTGTCGTTGAGCTTATGGAGATGCAGGAAGACCTCCACTGGGGGATTGGCAGAGATCGTAAAAAGGCGTCTATCGGCATCCACAACTTGGACGCTGTTGAGCCGCCCTTCACGTATACCGCCGTTGAACCTACAAGCGTCAAATTTGTTTCACTGGGTAAAACAGAGGAGATGACGCCAAAAGAAATTCTGGAAAAACATGAGAAGGGCGTGACTTACCGCCACTTAATCGATTGGGCGCCCAAATACCCGCTACTGATTGATAGGTATGGACGAGTTTTATCAATGCCGCCAATAATAAACAGTGAACTCACAAGAGTGGATATTGATACGCGCAACCTCTTTTTAGATGTCACCGGAACAAGTTTTGAGGCTGTGGAAAAAAGCCTAAAAGTTCTGGCTACAGCGCTAGCCGACATGGGCGGAAGACTTGAAAAGGTTACTGTGCATTATCCAGACCGCACAGTGGTTTCGCCTAATCTTGAACCAGAAAAAATGAAGCTTAGGCTAAGCTACACCAACCGAATGTTAGGTTTAAGACTTTCAGAAGCTGAAGCCATAAAATGCTTGCAAAAGTGCCGGCTGGACGCGATAATCGTCGAAAAGGACGTTTTGGAGGTTGCCATCCCACCTTACCGTATTGACATAATGCATGAGATAGACCTTGTCGAGGAGGTTGCCATCGGCTACGGATACTACCGTCTAGAACCGACAATACCTGCCACAGTGACCGTTGGCGAAAAACATCCAGCCAACAAGTTGGCGGACATTATACGCCAAATAATGATCGGATTAGGCTTCATAGAAGTTATGAACTTCACCCTAACAAACGAGCGCGTTCACTACGAGTTTATGAGACTTAAACCAGAAAACCCGGTGCGCCTTGCAAACCCGGTATCAATCGAATACACGATAATGCGGGAAATGCTCCTATCTGGACTTTTGAAAAACCTAGCAGAAAACAAGCACGAAAGCTATCCTCAAAAGCTTTTTGAAGTTTCAGATGTGGCAAAAATAAACCGTCGCCAAGAAACCATGTGTGAAAGGCGCCTGCATGTGGCGGCTGTAACATCCCACTCAACAGCCAACTACACGGAAATAAAATCCACATGTGAAGCGCTCCTCGCCAACCTAGGCCTAACAAACTGGCAAATTAAAGCGGCAAAACATCCAAGCTTCTTGCAAGGCAGAACAGCTGCCATCCACTTAGGGAAAATGAGGATAGGGGTTCTAGGTGAAGTCCACCCACAAGTTTTAAACAACTTTGAACTCGAAAACCCGACAGCAGCCCTAGAAATAGACATGGAATGGCTTTCAACCAAAATCTGGAGAGGAATATCCAATTTAGCAACTGCCATAACCTGAAACTGACGCTAAAGCAGAAATTCTAAAGAGGAGGACTAGAGAAAATAAGGCTGAAATTATAGAGGGTAATGTTTTTGTGGTTGAAAAATTAGCTACAAATGTGGCATTGGACTTAAAACAGCAACATTTAATTCTTAAAAGGCTTTAACCTATTTTGGGCGATGAAACGCCTATAACGTGAGCCTTCTTGAATCCCGCCGGGATAAATCCATGCCGACGGACCCAACAGAGCAGCAAGCGCACAAAACGCTTGTTGCTGTGAAGGCGGGTTTACCCAAGCATGGGACATCGGCGGGCGCGGGCGCCAAATTCCCACGCCGGAGAGAGCTTAACTAAGGGGAGCGCGTGGCTCCGCGATGAAGTTAAGTGATAGGTAACGTGGGAGACAATAAGCGCCCGCGAAACAACTTTTAAGTTTGGCTTTTTCATAAAATAGAAGGTTTGACCAAATTTGGATATAGAAACAAAAATCGAGCTGATTAAGCGGCCGCCAACAGAGGAGATTCTTGTCGAAAGCGAGCTAAGGGAGCTTTTAGAAACTAATGAGCATCCCAGTCACTACATAGGCTTTGAGATTTCCGGTTTGCTGCATCTTGGAAACCTTGTGATTTCAGGCTTTAAGGTCAATGATTTGTTGAAAGCTGGAGTTCGTTGTCAAGTTTATTTAGCTGATTGGCACAGTTTTATAAACAACAAGTTCGGCGGAGATTGGAACAAAATTCTCCAAGCCACAAAATACTATGCAAAGGCTTTCCAATTCTTCTGTCCAGGAGTAAAAATCGTGGTAGGCTCGGAACTTTACCGCAACAATGACGAGTATTGGCGAAACCTGCTAAAGTTTGCCAAGCATATGACGTTGAGCCGAACACTGCGCTGCCTCACAATTATGGGACGGAGCGAAACTGAAAGGCTGGACTTGTCGCAGTATTTCTATCCGCCTATGCAAGCCGTTGACATAAAAGCAATAGGCGCAGACATACCTCACGGCGGGATGGACCAACGCAAAGCCCATGTGTTAGCGCGTGAAATCTTTCCAAAAATGGGCTGGAAAAAACCGGTGGCGCTGCACCATCACCTGCTAATGGGTTTAACCGAACCAGTCAAACTCTCAACAAAGGATAAGGTTGAACAAGTGATTGCTAGCAAAATGAGCAAGTCTAAACCGTGGACAGCAATATTTATCCATGACACTGAAGAACAAATCAAAGCCAAACTAAAAAGGGCGTGGTGTCCGGAAAGACAGACAAAAATGAACCCGGTTTTAGAGATAGTCAAATACATTATATTCCATGAAACAAAAACTTTTACTATAGAACGTCCATCTAAATTCGGTGGCACAGTAACATTTGAAAATCATGAGGAGCTTGAAAAGGCCTATGAGGCCGGACAACTTCATCCGAAAGACCTGAAAAACGCTGTAGCTAAAGAACTAGCCCGCATACTGGAACCAGTAAGGCGATATTTTGAAACAGATCAAGAAGCCCGCGAAAGCCTAGAAGTTGTAAAAAAAGCAGAATCAACAAGGTAAAAATCTTGTTCGCTCGTCTAAAAGAGAAAGCTGAACAAATCCAACAAATTCTAGAACAGTTAGCAGGAGAAAACAAAAACGGAAAACCCATCCTTGTAGAAGGAAAAAAGGATGCCGAAGCTTTAAAAACCTTAGGAATAAACGGCAAAATAATATTCGCCAAGAAAGGCCCAAAGACCCTCTTAAGCGTAGTTTCGGAAATCGAAAACTTGAACGCGGATGAAATCCTACTGATGTTAGATTTCGACAGAGAAGGCAAACAACTAACAGAACAATTAAAAAATCACATAGAAAAAACGGGCGTAAAGGTGAATGTCTATTATTGGCTTAAACTTTTAAGTTTGACGGACAGAGATATCAAAGATGTTGAAGGTCTAGCCACCTATATGAGAACATTAAGGACAAAGCTAGCGTTTTCTAAAAAGGATCTCGGCTTTAATTCCGAAAATAAAATAGATACAGAATTGGAATAACCTATATGAGTGCAAACAGTTCCACTTTGTAAGAAAGGAGAAGGCCTTACATGCAGACTGCAGTGGCCACTTTACTGTTAGTGATATCCGCAGCCGTGTTTGCATGCGTAGTAGTAGAATACGCGATTTCAATTTTTGAGCAAACCCTGCAACCCTCTAACCTGCCCTACGCAGATAGGATAAGAAAAATAGAAGGCTTTGTATTGAACCAAACCAAAATCCTTTTTAACCGAACCCAACAAGAGACAACGCTGTTGCTGTCACCATAAGTAAACTAAATTTGGGCCTAAATGGGCGAGCGTAAAACTAATATTCATAAAGGTAATATATTCGACAGTGTTCTAGTATTTCTGGTGTTGAGAGAACGATTCTCTCATCATTTAAATTCAAGTCATATGAGGCATAAAGGAGGTGACGCTTACGGGTTCATCACAAACCCTTACAGTAAAATATGTTATACGCGCAAAATTCGAAATAGAAGGAGTTGTTGAAAAACCGGACGTCATAGGAGCGGTTTTCGGACAAACAGAGGGCCTCTTTGGACCAGAACTAGACCTAAGAGAGCTCCAAAAATCTGGGAGGATAGGTAGAATAGAAATAGAGCTTCACTCCAAAAGCGATAGAACAACTGGAACCATTACGATTCCTACAAGCCTAGACAGGGTTTCAACAGCTCTTTTGGCAGCCAGTATAGAAAGCATAAACCGTGTTGGACCATGCGCTGCAAAGGTAACCCTTGAAAAAATTGAAGATGTAAGAGAAACAAGACGAAAAGCCATAATTGAAAGGGCTAAAGAAATCCTTCATAAATGGACCATTGAGTCAATGCCAACGGTAGACGAAGTTTTCAACGAGCTGGCTGAAACCATAAAAATTGCCAAAGTTGAAAAGTACGGTCCAGAAGAGCTTTCAGCAGGACCGGAAATCGACGGTGCGAAGGAAATAATCCTTGTTGAGGGAAGAGCCGACGTAATAAACTTGCTGCGCTGCGGAATCCATAATGTTATAGCCATTGAAGGCACTAAGGTTCCAGAAACAATAAAGAAACTATGCAAAGAAAAGGAGGCAACAGCCTTCCTAGATGGGGACAGGGGCGGAGACTTGATCCTAAAAGAGCTGCTGCAAGTGACCAACATAAAGTATGTGGCTAGAGCCCCTAGAGGAAAAGAAGTTGAGGAGTTGAACTGCAAGGAAATCTTTGAAGCTTTAGAAGCTAAAGTTCCAGTTGAGGAGCTTTTCAAACCGCCAAAAAGGGAAAAACGCCGAATAGAACTTCCCAAAGAGGTTGTTCAAATAGCTAAGGAACTGGACGGCACGTTTGAGGCAGTACTCCTAAACGAGAAACTTGAGCCTATAGAAAGGCTTCCGGTTAGTCAACTAGCTGAAAAACTCCAGCAAGTCAGTGGTGTAGATGCGGTAATCTTCGACGGTATAATAACCCAAAGAATAGTGGACGTAGCCAGCGAGAAAAACATAAAAAACATAGTGGCTTCCCGCATTTCAGAAGCTGTAAAACCACCACTAAATGTTCAATTGACAACCTTTTCCGAAATTTTTGAAGACTAGCCTCTAAAGAAGTCTGTAAGCTTCTTAATATCTTCCACTTTCTTGCCAGCTTTTTCACTAACTTTCGCTGTTAATAGTTGTTCCTCTGTTATGCCAAAGCATTCGAGAACTCTGGCGGCGGCTGGCACTACTTGATGAGTCACATAGTATTCTACGTCCACCTCCTCATAGGAAGCGAACATGTGGGGCTTAACCCTCTCATACAGGCGTCCGGTTCCAGCAATCACAACATAGCCGATCTTGTCGCCTATGGCAAGTTTCCAACCCTTTTCCATTAACATTCTGGCAGCCTCAACATGAGGCGTCTTAACAGCATACTCCTCAACAGACTTTGTCAAAGTCTTCCAAATTATCAGGTCACGGTATGGAACACGCCTCTGCCTCAACTCGCTGATGAACTGTTGGGCGTATTTGGCGGCCTTTTGAGGCGACTGCTCCTTCAAGATTATCTCCAAAACCTTCTCTTGCACCTTCTTAGCTACAACAGCCCAATCGCCACGAATAACTTCTAAGCCAACAATGTCAAGCCGTCCGTCTGGAAGAAGCCCAGCATAACGCTTCTTTGCTTCGGTAAAAAATATACGTGTGTAAATTTTGTCGGGCTTAATCTCCAAGCCAAGCTTTTCATAAATTTTTGCGGCAAGCTTCTCAACTTTTTCTGGCTCATATTTTATGAAGATGCTGTCAGTGTCGCCATAAACAACCATTAAGCCCTCTTCTTCGGCCATCTTTATAGCGCTTAAAACCGTGTGTCTACCCCAAGCAGTGGCAGCCTCAGCAACCGGCTTAACATACCATCTTGCACCAATCCAGCCTGTGTAACCGTAAGAAGCATTTGTAATAACCTTAATAGCCCTCTGTCTGGCGTCTAAAACGCGATACATAACGCTATCTGGGGCACACTTTTTCATCTTTGAGCGAACCTCGTTCCTGACGCTTATAAGGTGTGACAAAACCTCCTTGTAAAATCCTGGGGGTTCCTTTCTAAACTTGTGCTTAACTTCTGGCGCCTCATAAACCCCGCATGGTGGTATTGGCTCTTTAGGGGCCACATAAGTATCTGGTGAAAGGTTGTAGGCTATCATAATGTTCGGGTACATAGCTGCAAAGTCTAAAACGGCGATGTTCTCATGCAAGCCGGGCTTAGGGCTAAGCACTATGGCACCTGTATAAGGTCGATAAGGCTGCTCAACCCTTTTCGGCACAAGCTCGCCTATTTTGTGGGCGTGCTTAATTAGGAACCACTCAACCCTGAAGCCCACAGCGGCGGTTCCAACGTGGTCAAGCGGCAAGCCCACAAGGCTTGAAAGCTGAATGGCAAAGTCTAGAATAACATTAGCTATGCCCATGATACAGCGAGTATTTTCTAATGAAAATCTCTTGAGGATTTCACGTTTCGCCTTGTCATCCCAGTAATCGGCAAAATCAACATCTTCAACTAAAACACGTTTCTCAATTTTCATGACGCCCAAATAATCCGCCAAATTCTCCAAAGTCTTAACCTTAATATCTGGAAACTCGTCTGCAAAATCGAAAATGTCAATGTTCGCTCTCCCAGTAATCGAGACATGCCCATAAACACTTGTGTGGATTTCAGTCTTAGCCCTGTCGATAGACAGACGCAAGCCAAGCTTCTTACAGCGCTCATTAAGGTAAGCCCAATCCTGCCTATTCACGCCATAACCAACAATAATGTCAGGATCAAAACTCCGAACGTAATCTATTAAAGCCTCTAAAACAGGCTTGTCATCCCTATCCTCATCAGCGACAAACTGCTTCTCCTCACCACTATTAGTTGCAACAGAAATAATCACAACGGGATTCCTATCAGGTTTAGGCGCCCCCTCACGACTATAGCAGATTATTGAAAAACCCAAAACTCTCAGGTTTGGCATTTCTACTTTTTCAACAAATTTTGGAGGTGACTTAGCCAAGTAAACGTGGTCCACTTGCAGATCTATGTTTTTTAATTCCTCGGCAACTTCAACCTCATGCCAACCGCATGGAACAACGCCATTGTCAATTAAATAGCGCATCGAATAACGAATATCATCTTCAAAGCACTCCTTAAAACTCTCAAATTTCCGAAAAGCCTTGGCATACTTCGGTATAACATCTGGATCACAGCAATAAACCTTCAAAGCTTTAACAGGCTTGCCGAAAAACTTTTTATCAACGATCTCAACTTTAACAATAAATGGAAACTCTCTTTTTCTGGACTCAATTTCGCCAGCAGCCTTCTTCGGGTCAAAACCATCCTTAACAACCGCATAAAAATAAGAAAGAAATCCCTTATCAATCACCAAAACCCTTTCTCCAGAAGAGTCTACACCCCAAAGCCATATTTCCGGCTCATGGTTCTTAACTTCGTAATTTACATCCAACAACCAAAACAGGGCCTTCATACACACCAGCTCATACATGGGTTTTCACGAACATTCTAAATAAATAAAGTTTCATAAAAAACAATGGGTTTGCCCAGAATTTAAATCTCATTTTTAACTCTAGCAATTTAGTTTCGCAAAAGAGAAACTAATTTATCAATCTTGAGTAAATGGATAATTCATAGTTAAATGTTTCGCAAGTACTGAAACGGTATGCACTCCGCAGCAATTTAAGCAATTTTCATAATTCGCATTAAAAATCAAAATTTAAAATTTTAACGTGAGAATAATAATATATTTTAGAGTCTTAAAGAACTTTTAGATTTAGAGGGTAATAACGATTGAAGAAAATTGAGATATTGATTTTATGTTTAACTGTTGCTTCCGTTGCACTTTACCTTTTTATTGGACCTTATCAGGAGTATCCCTTTGATGTTTTTGCAGCCATTATTTATTTAATCCCACCTATCGTTGCAGTGCTAAGTATAGGTTATTTGCTTAGACGTCCCTTGGCGGACGATTGGAGACCCTTAATCCTCGCTTTATTTATTGGCTTGCTCTTGTGGTTGGCAGGTGAGATTTGTTGGAATATATACAGATTTCTTCTTGGTATTGAAATCCCATATCCTTCGGTGGCTGATCTTCTCTGGATAATTGGTTACATTCCATTTGGATATTTCCTGGTTCATCTTTACAGGAAATCTAAAGATATTTTTGGAATTAAGGAGAGAGTTGTTTCGACCGTTGTTGCGGTGATCATGACCTTTATAGTTGGGGTCGTATTGTTTGGACCTGTATTGGCTGCTTTTTCAGGCGATTTAGTTACAACGCTTTTTGACTTTGCTTACCCTATCTCTGATGTTTTCTTGACATTTTACTCTGTGGCTATTTTGCTTGCGCTATTAAAGGTCAGGCGAGGTTTTTGGTGGATTATATGGGTGATTCCCATAATTCTTTTTGTTGTAGCCGATCTTTTGTTTAGTTATCTTACGAGTCAGGGAATGTATTACAATGGTCATCCACTAGATACACTTTACATAATTGCATATTTTATGTTTGCTTTCTTTGGCTGTCGACCAGGTACATTACATTATATGTTAAGCGTAAAACCTCGCAGGTAAGTGATTAATGACATAAAGCGTGTAGACTCAAAGACATTTTGGTTCTTACAGGTGATTTGGCCAATGGATTTCATAGTTTTCTTTCCCCTCTTTGTTTACTCTAGGTATAGTTATTGTGAATCGCGCTCCCTCCATGTATTTACCGTTTTCTTGGATGGTCCATCCATAGAATTCTGTGATTTTCTTGATTAAGAACAGCCCATAGCCCGTGCCTTTTCCGTAACCTTCTTTGAAAAGATGAGGCTTCATTTCTGGAGATATGCCCACACCATTATCTTCATAAATAAGTTTAATGCAGCCGGCCTCCACTTCAAAGTAGATTTTAATTTCGCTAACTTTTTCCCCATATTTGAGCGAGTTATCAATTAAGTTGTAGAATAGCTGTCTTAGCAGCGAGTCAGATAGAAGAACCAACCCACCACAATTGTTTATAACTTTAACGCCACGTAAATCTGAAAATAGAGAAATCGCTTCATTAATAACTTTTCCTACATCTTGGTAAACTAGCTCCTCTGCGCCCAACGCTTCATAAGTTCTGGCAAATTCAAAGATTTTCTCGATCTGTTTGATTATGGACTCGATGTCGGCGAGATACTTCATTGCCTCTTGATTGTGGCCTACTCTCTTCTTAAGAAGATACACGTTTCCTGCGATAGCTGTTAGTTTGTTTCGAACATCATGTCTTGTAAGTCTACCGACAACACGCAGTTTTTCATTCATTAATTTTGACGTTTCTATCATGTTTTTAAGCTGTCTTTCTGCGCTTTTTAATTGCGAAATATTTTTGTAGACTTCTATATAACCTCTAATTTTGCCATTAACAATCACAGGAGCAGCTGATATAGATACTGGAATCAAAAATCCATCTTTCGTTTTCCTTAAAGTATCATGTTCATATACGGGGCCTTTTTTAACAATCTTATTTAACGCTTTTTCCTCTTCTTTTCTATCATCAGGCAAAATGAGATTTTCTATTTTATTGCCTTTGAGCTCATCTATCGTATATCCGAAAAGTTCACAGAAGGTTGGGTTTGCATCTAATATCCGTAAACTCGAATCTAAATACACGGTAGGCTCAGGATTACATAGGAATAGTTCTTCAAACTTTTCTTTATCTTCAATAATTTCTTGCGCTTTTTTTCTCTCTATTGTATCCTTAAATATTTCCAGAATTATTTGGCGTCCTTCTATTGATATCAGAGAAGCAGAAATTAGAACAACTTTTGTTTGTCCAGATTTAGTTATTATCTCCACCTTCTCATCAATAACTCCTTTCCTTTCGAGGCGCTTTTTGAACCCGCTAACATAATATTCTGCCCTTTGTGGCGGGTAGAGCATGGTTTGATGCTGTCCTATAATTTCTTTTTTACTTCTCTCTAAAAGGGCTGTGGCTGCTTTATTACAGTTAAGAATAAGTCCCGTTTTAGCATCTACTAGAAAGACCGCATCTTCTGTGTTTTCAAATATAAATCTAAACTTTTTTTCGCTTTCTTGCAGAGCTTTCGCCATTTTCTTTCTTTCTGTTATATCGCGAAATATGATGAGGTTTGCGAGTTTGTCTTTGTATATAGTTTTTGTCGCGGTTACCTCGCAAGGTATTTTCCCTCCGTTTTTTGTAAAGACTTCTATCTCGTAGGGTGCTACATGCATATCAATCATTTGTTTTATCATGTTCTTTATCAAAATCAGCTTGCTTTTTATCGTCATTATTTTAAGCAGGTTTCTTCTAAGCAGTTCCTCCCTCCTAAAACCAGTAATCTCCTCCATCTTTGAGTTAATTTCAAGAATCTTCCACCCATTGTCGACGACAACCATAGGTATGGTTTTAGTTATAAAGTTAAACGGACGTTTCCTTTCCACTTTGTTATGATCCGAAAACTGGAAAATGTAGCCACGATTAGTTTTAATAAATTTACTAACCGTTCGTAGTCCGCTACCAATTCCGTCGTCGACTTTGTTAAGCTTAACTTTAATGAAATCCTTTACCATAGCTGAGGCAATCCTTTAAATTTCAGGAATAACCTCACATTTCCGCATAGACTATCTACTGAATCATTCAACTTTTCCTTGGCTGTTACTTTAATAGTGGATTGTGTCATCCTAACTAACCTTCCTTTTGTGCAATCTTTTATTGACAATAATTGACTTGGCTTATATGTCGATTACATTGAAAATGTTAGGCGATTTATATAAGAAGATTATGAATTTTCAGTCACCTTTTAGGCTGGTCGTGAACACAGTTAGGGATTATACGAGTCAACATAAGTGCCCTTGATTGAAGCGCAACTACAATATTACGGATAAGCCTTTTGCTTATGCTTATTTTTCAAGGAGTTTAATATGTGGGGTTAAGCTATTTATCTAAGTAATTATTAAGCTCCTCCCGTAAATATGATTCCTACACTCATGCTCAACGTACTCCTATTGGGACTTCAAGCGACGCTTTCGTTTCTAGGAGAAATTTAATGGCGGGTCCGCCGGGATTTGAACCCGGGATCTCCGGCTTAGAAGGCCGACGCGCTCTTTGGATTAAGCATTACGCTTCGTCCAAGCTGCGCCACGGACCCTACACTGATTTTCTAAATAAAAGTGTTAGAAGATATAATTTTATCTTCAGCCTATGTGCGTTAAACTTCTAAGTGTGACGTTTTATCCTGATCATAAAATTTTTTATGTGTTTCTTAATTTCTTATCAAATATTGTAGACTCCCATTTATGGATATTGTTAAAACACCTTCTTGATGAAAATGCGTTATGCGAGAGCTAGGGGAAAAGATCGGAAGTTTATTTACACAATTAACCTGAGAATGCTTCGTAATGCTATTCTATGTATATTGCGGGTCTCCATGGCTTAGCCAGTTTCGCTCTTTTTTTGGGGTCATAGTGTTCCTTCCCTTCGGTTTGGATAGTTATTTCAGCGTTCAACTCAGCTTCTAAGAATTTTTTTGCGCTCTCTAATATTGCGGTCTCATCTATCCACCCTGTTTTTGTTAGCCTTTCTCTTTTCTCTTTTGACATCTTGCTGATTTCTTCAATGATCTTGCTTAAGAAATCGGCTGTTTCATTGATCTTTCCTTTTAAATCTTCATCTCTTAGCAGTTCCTTTATTAGGCTTGCTTGTTCAATTTTTTCCTCCAAAGATTTCTCGATAGCCTTTAGGTAGACTTTCCATTTCCACTTAGCTGATGTGTAGTAGAATATCTTTGTGGGTTTTATGCCCGTTGCCTTTATGATGTGTGCTGTGTCCTCAAGCAGAGTTGCAATAAACGTTTCGCTCTCTTCAGCCATGATATCAACTTTAGCTTCGTCTGGTTCTGGCCACGGTGCTGAGGAGGCGAATCCCTTTTTACCCATTTTCTCCCAAAGCTCTTCGCAGGTGTAAGGGGCAAATGGTGTGAGCATCAATATTTGAGTTTCCAGCACCTCATTTAATATGTGGGTTGTGTGGGCCGTTGGTGTTGTTTTTGCTCGTTTTAAATACCATTGTAGATCTTGGTCCAATTCAAATAGAATTATGTGAATTGCTTTACGCACAGTTAGTTTTTCCATAGCGTCTGTTGCCTTTTTAATGTGCCCTTGCAGTCGACTCAACATCCATCTATCAATGCTTGTTAACTCTTCCTTTGGCGGCGGATTTTTTTGACTTGCCTCAACCTTGATGTTTTCAAAAACAAGCTTGTAAAGTCG
Organism: Bathyarchaeia archaeon; assembly: GCA_038868115.1. Lineage (GTDB taxonomy): Archaea > Thermoproteota > Bathyarchaeia > Bathyarchaeales > Bathycorpusculaceae > JAGTQI01. The sequence continues at coordinate 17,365 of JAWBXA010000002.1, read as the reverse complement.
CTCTAGTCTGTCACGCATTGCCTTTGCTATAGACGGGCTAAAGTCTGCATCTTGTAGAAGCTCTGCTGTTGCTAGCACGCTTAGTCTTATCGGGTCTGCACCATAAGTTGCCAGTCCCTCTCTTAGGGGTATTATGTTGCCGAAGGATTTGCTCATTTTTGCTCCCCCCATGGTGACAAGTCCGTTTGTCACTATTTGTCGCGGCCAAAGGTTTTCTGGGAATATGGCTGTGTGGTTGAATATCATGAATGTTAGGTGGTTTGGAATGAGCTCGTGGGCTGAGTGTCTGCTATCTACAGGATAAAAGTAAATGAACTCTTGCCTCATATCTTCTAGGACTTTGACGTTTATTCCGGTTTCATTCGCCGCTTCTTCCGCGTTTCCAATCCCAAGGAAGATATAGTCAAAAATTTTATCTGTCAGCTGATCTGGCCGGATCTTATTTTCTTTTATATGGCGGACAATAGTGTAATATGCCATGTAAATCGTTGAGTCTGACAGAGACTCTATAATCCATTCAGGGTCCCATGGCAGTCGTGTTCCTAAACCAGATTTTCTTGCACAAGCCTTTTCATGTAGCCAATCTATCACATACTTGTATTCTGCGCGGAGCTCTTCTGGTAATATCCTCATTTTTTCTAAGCATTTGTGGGTTAGGGCTTTCCATTCCTGGTTTCCATAATCTATGAACCACTGGTTTTCGAAGATTTTCACAACACATTCTGTTCCACAGCGACACCATACTGGCCTGTTTAGAAGTTCATACATTGTTGTGGCTTTTCCAGCGGCTATCAAGTCTTGTTTAACCTTTTCCTTGGCTTCAGTCACTAACAAACCAGCGTACTTTCCAGTGTTGCTCTTCATACGGCCGTTGTGGAACTCATGTCTGTAAACCTCTTTAGTGGCGTCTTCAAGTTTAGGATCTGTCTGTTCCTTTATTCCCATCCTCTTTACAACATCTGCTGCTGGAACATCAGAGTATTGGGGAACTTCGATTATAGAAATGACGTTTATGGCCTTTACCGAGTCCTCCATCAACCCATACTCAGAAAGCCTTGATGAATCGCTTTTTAGATTCTCGAGAGCGACATAATCATAAGGAGCGTGTCCAGGCACCGACATTACTATGCCTGTCGCGTTTTTTGGATCAACAAACTCTGCTGGTAGGATGTAGATTTCTTCGTTTGTAGCAGGATTCTCAGCACGCTTTCCTATAAGTTCTTTTCCTTCGAAACTTTCAAGCGTTGTTACTTTGCGGTTTTGATACGTTAGCTTTTCAGCGCACTCTTGACTTACTATCCATTTTTCGCCATCAATAATTGCTTTTACGTACTTTGCTTTTGGGTTTAGCCAAATGTTTGTGACGCCGAAAACCGTTTCCGGTCGAAGTGTGGCTGTTGGAAGAACCCACTCTCCATGTCTAAACTTTATCAGTGTAAACTCACCTATTTCTGGTTCTACGTCACCTTGCGTGTCATGCTGTCCAACAGGATTGCCGTCCTTTGGGCACCAACCCACCGGGTGGCTTCCACGGGTTATGTAGCCTTTTTCGCGGAGCTTATGGAACTGCCATTCTATGAAGCGGTTGTAGTGAGGATCTATAGTTGTAAACTCACGCCTCCAGTCTATTGAATAGCCCATCCTCCTCATGCCTTCTTTAATTTCTTCATGGAAGTATCGAGCCATAGCAAGCGGGTCTGTCAACTCCTTCAACTTTTCTATAGGAACTTTGTAGACGTTTACAAAATCGCTTATTAGGTCCTCATCGTTCTCTGCTAGGCGCCTTGCCATAGCTAAGACTGGTGTACCTGTGTAATGAAAAGCCATCGGCAAAAGCACATTATAGCCTCGCATCCGCATGTATCTGGCGTAAACGTCGGCCAAAGTGTAGGTTCTTGCATGGCCTATATGCTGCGGAGAGTTTGGATAAGGATAAGCTACTGTTATATAGAATTTCGGCTTTTTAGGATCCGGATTTGCCTCAAAGATTTTAGCTTCTTCCCAGCGTTTCTGCCATTTCTCCTCAATTCGCCTTAAAATTTCCATAAAACTTTCAGAGCTGCTTTGAGGGATATTAAAAGTTTTGTCTTCGCAAGAGAACATAATCCCTCATATCCACACCGACAAAAAATGCGGAACTAAAATTAAATCTTTATGCCTTTGGTAAAAAAGCGTTTTATAATTGTAGTTTCTGCCTTATTTCCTGGCGTTTTTCTTCCGCTAACGGTCCAAACTTTTTGATTCTATCCGTGAACATCGTGAAGAGTTCTGCAGCTTTTTTGTAAACTGGTAATGGGACATAGCTGTATCGTAACCTCATTGTTTCTATGCCAAAGGCTGCAAGCTCCTTGCCCATTTCTATCATGCGTTTTTTTGTGAATTTCTCGTCTATTTCTTCGCTTCCCTCGATTACTAGCACTCCGTCTGCTCCATATGCAAATGCCATAAGTATGTGCTTCTTCCCGAGAATTGCTGTTGTTGGGACGGCCACTATGCGAATATTTTCCGGATAGTTTGCACGGTCAAGCCCAAGGAAGTCTATTCCAGTATATCCGACGTTCTTGTCAACAAAGGTTATTATTCGGATTTCTTCCGGTGTCTTATCAGCTAAAGTCCCCCTTATAGTGGCTTTTATCTGCTTTGTTGTTGAGTTTTTGAAGTCGATTGCTTCTTGGGGACATACGGGAATGCATGCGCCACAACCAGTACACTGGAATGGATCTATCCTTGCCTTACCATCTTGCATTGTTATGGCGTTTACTAGGCAGATTTTCACACATTTACCGCATCCGTTACAAAGTTCTGCGATAATAAAGGCTTTTTCAGGAATTGTGGTCACGTACTCGCTTTTTAGGAATAGAGCTGCTCTAACAGCTGCACCTAGGGCATCTGAAACAGTATCTCTCACGTCTTTAGGGCTTAGAGCACATCCACACGCGAAGATTCCTGTGACAAGCGAGTCCACTGGGTCGAGCTTTGGATGCTTCTCCGTTATAAAACCGTCTTCGCCCAAGGCTACTTTCATTTTTTCAGCCAGTTCCTTCAAACCGTCCGGCGGAACCATCGGCGTTGCCAAAGCCACGACGTCAAATTCATCTTCTCTAGTTTCCCCAGTTAATGTATCTTCGGCTTGAACCACAAGCTTCCCGTTATTGTTTTTCCATACTTCAGCCACTTTTCCTCGGATAAAGACTACGCCGGCTTCTTGGTTTCGCCAGTACAAATCTTCATAGCCCTTTCCAGTTGCCCTTATATCTGTGTAGTAAACTGTTACGTCTATTCCAAGCATTTTCTTGAGAACGAAGGCTTGTTTAAGGGCGTACATGCAGCATATTCGGCTGCAGTATGAGATGTGGTTTTTGTCTCTTGAGCCCGCGCATAAAACTATGGCGATTTTTCGGACGTCGCTTCCGTCAGCCCTCTTAACATAGCCTCCTGTGGGTCCGGTTGCCGATGTAAGCCTCTCCAAGTCCATCATTGTTATGACGTCTTTGTAGACGCCGTAGCCGTAGTTTTCCAGTTTCCGTGCATCGTAAAGCTTGTAACCAGTAGCCAAAATTATAGCACCAACGTTTAATTCAACAATTTTGCCAGTATCGTTCAAGTTTATGGCTTTCGCCGGGCAATACTGTTCACATTTTCCACATTTTGTGCATACGTTGAAGTCTATGGCGTAAGCGGATGGAACAGCCTGCGGGAACTCTATGTAGGCTGCTTTTCGTTGGGATAAGCCTTCATTAAACTCGTCCGGAACTGTGATGGGGCAAACTTTTGCGCATACACCACAGCTTCTGCACTTTTCAACATCAACGCCTCTCGGCTTCATGAAAATGCGAACTGTGTAGTTGCCAGGTCGTCCACAAACATCCTGCACCTCAGCATATGTTAGTAAGTTCACGTTGGGGTTTCTTCCAACCTCAGCCATTCGTGGCGTTAAAATGCACTGCGCGCAGTCAAGTGTGGGGAAAACTTTTGTGAGCTTTGCCATGTTTCCTCCGATGCTTGGCTTGCGCTCAACAAGGTGAACTTTATAGCCCAAATACCCAAGCTGGAGGGCAGCCATTATGCCAGCTATTCCGCCGCCTACTATGAGAATTTCCCTTGAGCCCTTCTCGCTTATTATTTCTAGAGGCTCAAGTTCGAGGCTGCGCTCATAGCCTCCCCTAATTAGGCTTATGGCTTTTCTTGTTGCTTCCGGGTTTGGTTTTGGTCCATGAACCCAAGAGTCTTGCTCTCTTATGTTAACGAATTCAAGCATGTAGGGGTTTAATCCAGCCCTCTCCAAAACGCTTTGAAAAGTGACGAGATGCATTCTGGGCGTACATGAAGCTACCACAACTCTGTCGAGGTTTTCCTTTTTTATGGCTTCTGCAATCATTTCTTGAGCTGGCTTTGAACACAAATATTTATGGTATTTTGCTACAGCAACGTTTTCCCAGTTTTTGACGGCTTCAACAACAGCCTTAACGTCAACAACGTCCCCAATATTGCCACCGCATTCGCATACAAAAATTCCTATGCGGAGTCTCGTTTGCTCTTTCTTTTCTTCCGACATTGGTTGATTTCTCCAGATGATATGATTGTTTAAACCCTTAAAAGGGGAAATGCTTTTAAAATCTTATCCTTCAACTTTCAGCAAAAGTGACATAAAATGAACCCTCAAGAACTTGTTCAAAGGCATAAACTTCTTGAGTGTATCCAATGTGGCATGTGCACTGGAAGCTGTCCAGTAGCCAAAAAGGCAAACCTTAATATTAGGCGTTACATGCGTGAAGTTTCAGCTTTAGGGAAGTTGGTGATACATCCGCCCAACGAGTTGTGGAGTTGCACGACATGCTCAACTTGTGGTGTTCGTTGCCCCAAAGACTTGAACCCCTACGAGTTTCTAATAGACATTAGAAGCATGGCTGTTGAAGAAGGTCAAATAGCTCCAACCATAAGGGACGCCCTAGAAAGCATATTCAAAAACGGTAACCCGTGGGGTAGGATTCGTGGAAAACGCACAGAGTGGAGCCAAGGCTTAAACGTTAAGCACGTTTCACAAGGGGCTGAAATCCTATATTACGTTGGGTGCACACCAGCCTACGACCCGCGAGTGCAAAGTGTTGCAAGAAGCCTTGTCAAATGCTTTGAGGCTGCTGGACTTAACTTCGGAGTTTTGGGCGAAGAGGAAAACTGCTGTGGAAGCGAAGTCTATGGCATGGGCGAAAAAGGACTTTTCGAATTCCTAGTCGAGGAAAACATGAAAATTTTTGGCAAGTATGGCGTTAAGCAACTGGTCACAAGCTGCCCCCATGGTTTTCACGCCTTTAAGAATAGGTATAACCAAACAAGCTTTGAGCCTATTCACCACACGCAGTTCTTGGCGAAGCTTATTGAAGCTGGAAAGCTAAACCCATCAAAAGAAGTATCCAAGAAAGTGATTTATCATGATCCATGCTATCTTGGTAAGCAAAACAACATTTACGACGAACCCCGCAAAGTTATAGAAAGCATAAAGGGCATCACGCTTTTGGAATTTGACCGTTCAAGAAGCAGAAGCCTATGCTGTGAAGGAGGAGGCGGAAGAATGTGGGTTGACATTCCGGGACCACGCTTAGCTGAAGTCCGTGTTAAAGAAGCAGTTGATGTTGGAGCTGACGTTCTGACCGTGGCTTGTCCCTTTTGTATGCTTACAATGGAAGACGCTGTAAAAACAACGGGTAATGAGGGTAAAATCCAAGTTATGGACGTGGCTGAGCTTCTGGCTCTCGCCTTATAAACACATGTGCATATAGAATTTTGAGGCTTATGAATGGAGGAAGATGAAGAAGAAACCTGTCATTGCTTGCTTTGTGGCAGAGAAATAACGCGAGAAGAGTATGAAACCTATGATGGGCTTTGCCCAGAATGCTATGAGCTTGAAATCGCTGAGCTTGACATGGACCTTGAAGAAGACTAGCGGCTTAAACAATTAAAATTAGTATCCAGCCAAATAACATGTTAGGGTTATTGGGAATGGAAGACTGGGAATTAATAATTATTGGCGCTGGTGCTGCTGGCTTAACTGCTGGAATCTACGCCGTCAGAAGCGGATTAAAAACGTTAATTTTGGAGGAGAAGATTGCTGGTGGGACAGCCGCCGACGCCCCAGTGATCGAGAATTATCCGGGTCTCGAACGGGTAAGCGGACTTGAGCTTATGCAGAAAATTGTGGCACAGTGTAGAAGGCTTGGCGCAGAAATCCGCGAGTTTGAAAAGGTTACAAGCCTAAACTTGAAGGGCGAAGAGAAAATTGTTGAAACCGTTAAAACCTCCTATAGGGCTAAGGCTATTATAATTGCTTCTGGCACAAGCTACAGCGAGCTCGGCGTTCCTGGTGAAAAGGAATTTCGGGGCAGAGGAGTAAGCTATTGTGCTATTTGCGATGGTCCCCTCTTCAAAGGTAAACGTGTTCTAGTGGTCGGCGGCGGCAACTCTGCTGTGGCTACAGCCCTTTATCTGGCTGATTTAGCCTCAGAGGTTAAAGTTGTACATAGAAGGGACGCTTTCAGAGCTGAGGAGGCGCGTGTTAGGGCTTTATTGGGAAAGCCTAATGTTGAGGTTTTTTGGAACACCGAGTTGAAGGAGATTAAGGGTGAAAAGCTCGTCAGCAGGGTTGTGCTTTTTAATGCGAAAACGAGTACCATCATAGAACTTCCGGTAGATGGAATTTTTGTTCAAGTTGGTGAAAGACCTAACAGTCAACCAGCCAAGGAAGCTGGAGTAGCTGTAGACGAGCATGGCTACATAATTGTTGATTCTCGCCAAAGAACAAATATTCCTGGGGTTTATGCGGCTGGCGATGTTACCAATCATCCGGTAAAGCAGATTGGGACTGCTGTGGGGCAGGGGATAACTGCTGCTCTGGAGGCTTATGGTTTTATTCGCAGACCCTACTATTTCAAGCAATAATGCGCCAATTTTGCTCCAAAAATATTATATTATTCATGATCTTATCATTCAGAATTTCAGCGCTGATGGGCGCTTAAAATAAGCCAGTGGTTTGGAGATGACAGAATGGGCGAAGAACAAGCGGTTGTTGTAAACATAAACCAAGATTATTGTAGCCGCTGTTCCATATGTTATTCTATATGCCCTTACGAAGCCATTAAACGGAATGCTGAAACTGGCAAGGTGGAAATAGACGTCCAGAAGTGCCAGGTTTGTGGCATATGTTATAGCGCATGTCCGGTTTTCGCCATAGAAATAATTTACTATGACTATGAAAGTTTGGTGAGTTACGTTGAGAGTGAGCGAAAAAAGATCGGGGCAGAGACACTTGTACTTATGTGCCGTGGAAACTCGCCATTAACAAGGGAAGTTGAAGAAATTCTAGCTGAGCAGGGTTTAGGCATAAAGGATTATATTCCGCTTCGTTTGCCATGCTCTGGGCGTGTTCCAACAGAATTCATATTCAGGGTTTTGGGTTCCGGCATTAAAAATGTTGTTTCAATTCAATGTGACGACCCATTTTGCCGCTTTAGAGAAGGCACAAAAATCAACACCAGGAGGCTTTTCCTCGGGAGAAGGGTTCTTGAAGAGCTTGGCTTCAGCAAGGACTCTGTAAAGGTTGTTAAATATTCACGGAAGGCTATTTATGACACCACGAAGTGTGTTGGCTGCGACAAATGCGTTTTTATATGCCCCTACGCCGCCATAGAGGCGGAGCCTTTTGCCACACCCAAAATCCTAAGCGACTATTGTATGGGCTGTGGTGCATGCGCCTTAGTCTGTCCTCATCATGCCATCCAAGTTAAGGGCTTTGAGTTTGAGAATGTTTTGAAGCGCTATGGCGATTCAGCTATCAAGTTGAAGGCTGAGGGCAAATCGCCAGTAATTCTCGTATTCTGTTGTCAGTGGTCTGAGTTCTCAGCTCTAGACAATCCGGATGGTATTCTTTTCAAGCGGAATGCTGTGACGCTTGAGGTTCCATGTTTTAAGGCTCTTGACCCCGTTCATGTTGTCAATGCCTTGAGGAATGGCTTTGATGGAGTTATGGCTGTTGTGTGTTCTGCCGATGACTGTAAGCTTCAAGAGGGCCGTGACACAGCGGAGAGGAACATGGCTGTGCTTATGGATGTTTTGAAAAAGATGGGCTTGATTGAGCGTTTTGAGCTTTATGAGGCTTCTCCGCGAGATGCTGGAAAATTTGAGGATAGGCTTGAGGATTTTGTTAGGAGGGTTGCGGCTTTACCGCCAATAAAACCTTTGAAAACGGAGGCTTAGCCTATGTATGAGATTTTAAGGGTTGAGGAGCTTGCTCCAAAGATAAAATTGTTTGAGGTTTATGCTCCCGAAATCGCTGAGAAAGCTAAACCGGGACAGTTCATTATAGTGATTATAAATGAGAGGGGTGAAAGGGTGCCTCTGACGATTGCTGGCTACGACGATAAGAAGGGCTCAATAACCTTTGTCTTCAACGAGGTGGGTAAGACAACAAAGCAGCTTGGCTTGTTGAAGAAGGGCGACAGTATATGGAACATTACCGGTCCGCTTGGGAATCCTTCGGAGATTAGGAATTTTGGAAAGGTCTTGTGTGTGGCTGGTGGCGTTATGATTGCGCCTATGGTTTTGCAAGTTAAAGCCTTGCGGGAGGCTGGGAACACTGTTGTGACGGTTATGGGCGCCCGCATTAAGGAGTTGCTTTTCTTTAAGGAGGAGATGAAGGCCTTAAGTCATAGGCTTTATGTAGCAACGGATGACGGTTCTGAGGGTTATAAGGGAGTGGATTTTCTTAAGGATGTTTTGGGTTCTGAGAAGTTTGACCGCTGCATTGCCATGGGTCCTGTTTCGATGCTTCAAAGGGTCTGCGAGTTGACGAAGCCTTATAAGATTCCAACTGTTGTTGCGCTTATGCCCATCATGGTGGATGGCATGGGCATGTGTGGTGTCTGCCGTGTAAATGTTGGCGGGCAGATGAAGTTTGGTTGTGTTGATGGTCCGGAGTTTGATGGGCATCTTGTGGATTTTGACCAGTTGATTAAGCGTCAGCGCATGTTCCTTCCAGAAGAGCGTTTAAGTGCCTTGCTGTGGGAGCTTGGGGGGTGTGGGTGTGGCGGAAAGTAAGCCTCAGCCGAAAGTTAAGAAAAAGGCTGTGCCGATGCCTAAGCAGCCACCAGAAGTTCGGAAACACAACTTTAACGAGGTTGCGCTGGGGTATACTGAGGAGCAAGCCCTTGAAGAGGCTAGCCGATGCTTGCAGTGTCCTAAGCCCCAGTGTGTTAAGGGTTGTCCAGTTGAAATTGACATTCCTGCATTTATTAAGTTACTTAGGGAGGGCAAATACGAGGAGGGCATAAGGAAGATTAAGGAGAAGAACAGCCTTCCAGCAATTTGTGGGCGGGTTTGCCCCCAGGAGGAGCAATGCCAAAAGTACTGTGTTCTTGGGAAGGTAGGCGACCCCGTCAGCATTGGCAGGCTTGAAAGGTTTTTGGCAGACTGGGAGAGATCACGGGGCTTCAATATCTTGGATAAGGCTCCACCCACTGGTAAGCGTGTAGCTGTTATAGGCGCTGGACCTGCTGGTTTGACTGTTGCGGCGGACCTTGCAAAGCTTGGGCATGAAGTTGTTATTTTTGAGGCTTTGCATCTTCCTGGTGGTGTGCTTGTTTATGGTATTCCTGAGTTTCGTCTACCGAAAAGCATAGTGCAGGCTGAGGTTGACTATATTAGGAAGCTTGGTGTTGAGCTTAAGCTTGGCTACCTAATTGGCAGAACCTACACAATTCCAGAACTGTTGAAGGAGAGGGGTTTTGATGCTGTTTTCATTGGGACTGGCGCTGGTTTGCCCCAGTTTTTAGGCGTGCCAGGTGAGGATCTTGGCGGGATTTATTCGGCTAATGAGTTTTTGATTAGGGTTAACTTGATGAAGGCTTATGCCTTTCCAGAGTACGACACGCCCATAAGGATTGGCAAGCATGTAGTCGTTATTGGTGGTGGAAACGTTGCCATGGACTCTGCTCGTTCGGCGCTTCGCCTTGGAGCTGAGCAAGTCTGCATAGTTTACCGTCGTTCAAGGGAGGAGATGCCAGCCCGCAAGGAAGAGATTGAGAATGCTGAGGAGGAGGGGATTATATGCAAGTTTTTGGCGGCGCCAACACGTTTTATTGGTGATGAGAAGGGTTGGGTTAAGCAAATGGAGTGCATACAGATGGAGCTTGGGCTGCCAGACGAGTCTGGGAGGCGCAGACCAGTTCCGGTTAAAGGTTCAGAATTCCTAATGGGCACCGATACCGTTATTATTGCTATTGGGCGGACTCCAAACCCGATAATCCAGCGCACAACGGAGGGCTTAGCCGTCACAAAATGGGGCACCATTGTGACTGATGAGAATGGCAAAACAAGCCTTGAAGGAGTCTACGCTGGCGGCGACATAGTCACTGGCGAAGCAACAGTCATAAGCGCCATGGGAGCCGGAAAAAGAGCTGCCAGAGCTATCCACGAATACCTAATGAGCAAAAAATAAGTCAAATTTAGACTTCTGCCAAAACTTAAATTGGATACCCTCCTATACATTTTTTGACCCGAGAAAAGCCAATAGCAACTATCCTCTATAGGTTTTTGGATGCGAAATGGATTTTGAAAAAAGCCCATAGCAAGGCTTAGACTTGGGAACAAAGCCTGTAAACTATGTTATTAAAACATGCAGAGAAAGAGGCTTGAAAGTGTTTATTGAATAATGCCAGAAAACCTAAAAAGAAGAGGAGTCGCTGATCAAGCTTGGAAAATACGAAGGCTCCGGAAAAGTGCTTGGCGAGAAAAAGGGAACTGGTAAATAGGCTGAAGAAGCGGCAACAGGTTAACTCTCTCCTTCTATTTTAAACTTAAATTAAGCTTAACAAAGCATAATTTTCTATTTACTACAATGAGCTAAATTTAAATTATAGAAGCCGCAATAATCTAGCTTCATTAAAATTATTAAATGACAGGTGAGGAAAATGGAGAAAACCAAAAAGTTGAAGTTCGCTTTTTACTGGGCAGCAAGCTGTGGTGGATGTGAAATCGCTGTTCTGGACATTAACGAGAAAATCTTGGATGTAATAGCTAAAGCGGACATCGTGTTTTGGCCTGTTGCCATGGACATAAAATATAAGGATGTTGAAGCCATGCCAGACAAGAACATAGACATATGCTTCTTCAACGGTGCTATCCGAAACAGCGAACAAGAATACATGGCAAAGCTCCTAAGGCAAAAGGCAAAAGTGCTTGTAGCCTTCGGCTCATGCGCCTGCGACGGAAGCGTCGTCGGCTTAGGCAACCTATGGAACCGAGAAAAAATCTTTGAAAGGGCCTACTTTGAAACGCCATCAACGCGGAATCCAGAGCAGGTAACGCCTCAAACAAGCTTTAAGGTGCCGCAGGGTGAGCTTGAACTTCCAGAGTTTTACGATACTGTTAAGACTTTGGCGCAAACAGTCGACGTAGACTACTTTATTTCCGGCTGTCCACCCCCGGTACCAAGGGTTATTGATGCCCTAGAAGCCATCCTAAGCGGGAAACTTCCACAAAAAGGGGCAAACTTCCTCTTCAACAAGTCTGTATGTGACGAGTGTCCAAGAGAAAAGAAGGACCGAAAGATCACTAAGGTTAAACGAATCTACGAAATAGAAGACGACTTCAAAACATGTTTCCTAGAACAGGGCGTGATATGCATGGGACCAGCCACCAGAGGCGGATGCAGTGCCCAATGTTTGAAGGCGAACATACCATGCACAGGATGTGGCGGACCAGCACCTTGCGTGGCAGATCAAGGCGCAGCCATGATAAGCGCCTTCGCTTCCATGGCCACAAACCCAAAAGTCATCCAACAAATCGTAGACCCTATTGGAACATTCTACAAGTATTCTCTGGCTAATTCCCTTCTAAGGAGGAGAGTGATGCGCCCATGAGAGAGATAATTATAAACCCGATCACGCGGCTCGAGGGCCACGGAAAAATAACCATATTCCTAAACGAAGAGGGTAACGTTGACGAGGCCTACTTCCAAGTCCCAGAACTCAGAGGCTTTGAAAAATTCTGCGAAGGCCGCAGAGCTGAAGACTTACCCATCATAACGCCCCGCATATGCGGCGTCTGCCCAGTAGCCCACCACATGGCCAGCGCCAAAGCCCTAGACGCCGCCTTTGATGTTGAACCGCCAGAGCCGGCTAAAAAACTCCGTGAACTCATGTATTGTGGCTACTACCTATACGACCACACACTGCACTTCTACTATCTTGGCGGTCCAGACTTTGTTGTTGGGCCTGATGCGCCGCCGGAAAAGCGCAACGTTTTAGGCGTTATCGAAAAAGCAGGCTTGGAAATAGGCAAGGAGGTCATAAAGCATAGGGCCTACGGCCAAAAGATGACTGAAATTTTGGGTGGAAAGGCAACCCATCCGGTGAGCGCATGTATACCAGGCGGGTTTGCAAGGCCAATTTCAGAAGAGGAACGTAAAGAAATCGAGCGTATGGTTAGAAGCTGCCTAGAATTCTCCAAGTTTTCACTGAAACTCTTCGACGACATAGTGCTAAAAAACACGGATTACGTGAACCTGATTAAAAGCGAGGCTTATACGCTTAAGACCTATTACATGGGCTTGGTGGACAAAAACAACAAGGTAAACTTCTACGACGGAAAAGTCCGCGTAGTCGACCCCAACGGACATGAGTTTGTCAAATTCTCGCCTAAAGAATACTTAGACGTTATAGAGGAACGCGTGGAGCCATGGACCTACGTTAAGCTTCCATACTTGAAGAAAATAGGCTGGAAAGGTTTCGTGGATGGAGTGGAAAACGGTGTCTACAGAGTCGGCCCCCTTGGAAGGCTCAATGCGGCTGATGGTATGGCAACACCACTAGCCCAAGCTGAATATGAGCGCATGTACGCTACATTAGGCGGAAAACCAGTCCACAACACGTTAGCTTACCACTGGGCGAGGCTTATTGAGCTTTTGTATGCGGCCGAACGCGCCTTAGAACTTGTAACAGACCCTGAAATAACAAGCAAAAACGTCCGCAACAAACCCGGCAAACCAGGAGAAGGCGTAGGCATAGTTGAAGCCGCCCGTGGAACACTTATCCACCATTACCAGCTGGACGAGAACGCCTTAGCCAAGAAAGTTAACCTAATCGTAGCTACAACACACAATGTTCCGGGCATATGCATGTCAATTAGAGATGCAGCCAAAGGTCTAATCAAGAAGGGAAAAGTTACAGATGGCATATTAAACATGATTGAAATGGCTTTTAGGGCTTATGATCCATGTTTCGCATGTGCCACCCATTTCGCAGCTGGCCAAATGCCCTTGGAGGTGGAAATTTATGACAGCGAGAAAAGGCTTATCCAAAAAATCAAAAGGTAAAGTTGGAAGGATGAAAAGGAGGGAGGCAAAAGTGAAAGCTGTTGAAGAAGCAAAAGTTGGAGTCTTCCTATCTGACTGTGGCGGACAAATAGCAAAAATCCTAGACTTCGAAGCCTTAACAAACTTCGTTAAGGCTGTTCCAGGTGTAACTCTCGTCGCTAGAGGAAGCGAGTTTTGGCGGGGTGAAGGCCTAAAAACCATAATAGACGCTGTAAAAACCAAGAAGATAAACCGTGTCGTCGTCGCAGAAACAATTCCAAAAATAAGTGAAATAGCCATCGCAAAGGCTGTAGAAGAAGCTGGGCTGAACCCACATTTAGTTGAGGTTTTAGACCTTAAAGACCATTGCGCATGGCCCCATAAAGATATGCCAAAAGAAGCCACTGAAAAGGCCAAGGCGATGCTTCTGGCCGCCATTGAAAAAGCCAAGCTTCTAGAACCAATAGAAAAAGCTGGATTTCCAGCTGTTAAATCTGTCCTCATCATTGGCGGCGGAATAGCTGGAATGCAAGCAGCCGAAGATTTAGCTGACATGGGCTTCCAAGTTCATCTTGTTGAGAAGGAGCCCTTCATAGGTGGCTTAGCCGCTAAAGCGGTTCGTTTCTTCCCAACAGACGACTGTGCCATATGCATCCAATCCCCAGCCGCAGACCTAAAAACTGTGACCCAAACTTCAAGGAAATGTGTTTACCGTTCGGGCTTTTCAGAGATTCCAAACCTAAACGTTTTGACAAATGCAAAAGTCGTGAAAGTAGAAGGCGGTCCAGGAAACTTCAAGGTGACTGTTGAGCGTAAACCCCGCTATGTGGACGAGAAAAAATGCGTGGCATGCGACCTATGCACTAGTGTCTGCCCCGTTGAAGTTCCAGACGAATATAACGCCAAACTCACAAAAAGGAAAGCCATTTACATAAACAAGCCTCTAGTTTATCCGCCAGCCTACGCCATAGACGCCAAAGCCTGCAAGTTCCATGAATGCAGGAAATGCGTTGAGGTTTGCCCAGCAAAAGCCATCAATCTAGACCAGAAAACTGAGCATGTAACGCTTAACGTTGGCAGCATTATTGTGGCTACCGGCTTCCGCGAGTACGACCCAAGTGTCATAAAAGAGTATCATTACGGCGAATATCCAGACGTGATAACGCATCTGGAATTGGCGAGGATGCTGGACGCCTTCGGTCCTACAAACGGAATCCCCGTTAGACCGTCGGATAGAAAACCAGCAAAACGTATTGTCTTTGTGCAGTGTGTAGGCTCAAGGGATAGACGTTGGAACCCCTACTGTTCAAGTATTTGCTGCATGATTTCGCTGAAGCACGCCATACTGATTAAGGAGGCTTTTCCAGATGCAGACGTGACCATATGCTATATAGACATTCGCACAACTGGCAGAGAACATGAGTACTATTATGAGAGAGCCCGTGAAATGGGCGTGAAATTCGTCAAGGGAAGACCATCCGAGATAATCCATGACCCAGCTACAAACACTCTGGTTGTTGAGGTTGAAGACGAGCTTTTAAGGAGACTCATTGAATTGGAAGCCGACTTGGTGGTTTTAGCCACAGCTATGGTTCCATCCGAAGATACGAAGGAGTTGGCGCAAATCCTAGGAATAGAACTTGACCAAGATGGCTTCTTTAAGGAGTACAATGCAAAGCTTAGGCCTACTGAAACAAAGCGGAGAGGCATATTCATCTGCGGAGGCGCCGTCTTCCCGAAGGACGCCCCAACAGCTTCACTCCATGCCCATTCCGCGGCTGTTAAGGCAGCTAAATTCCTCATGAATGGCAAAATAGTCAAGGACTTGAAAGTGGCCGTTGTAAACGAGGATTACTGTGGCAACTGTCAATTCTGTCCGGTAACATGCCCATACAACGCCATAACACTCGAACCGAAAGGCGACGGTCACTTTGTTGCTAAGGTTTCAGAACTCATCTGTGAGGGCTGCGGAGTGTGTGTTGGCACATGTCCGGTGGGCGCCATAGAGCTTCGTCACCTAAAGCCAAACCAAATATCAGCCCAAATAAAGGCGCTGTTATCCATTAATGGCACTTCTAAACCGCTAGTGTTGGCCTTCAGCTGTTCAGAATGCGGTTACGCAGCAATAGACTCTTCTGGAATGGGTATGATGAGCTACCCCGCCAACGTTAGAGTGTTGCGGGTTCCATGCACGGGCATAATCCAAGTCCAGCATATTCTCGAGGCCTTTAAAGCTGGAGCCCAAGGCGTTATGGTAGTGGGCTGCAAGCCCGACGGATGCCACTACGAGGTTGGAAGCCAAAAAGCCCAGAAGAAAGTGGAAATGGCGAAGATGCTTCTTCAAGCCTACGGCATAGAACCAGAAAGACTTGAAATGTTCAATCTAGTCTTTATAGAAGGCGACAAATTTGCAGAAGCAGCCAAAGTCATGACCGAAAGGGTGGAAAGGCTAGGTTCACTACAATTAGCCTAGCTTAAAACAAGGGCTTCCATGGAGTGAGAGTAAAAATGGCTCGAGAAAAACCTCTTGATTTTACAAAGGAGATAGTAAGCCGACTCGGCGGGGAAACGATAACCCGCTGCTACCAATGTGGGACATGCGCCAGTACATGTCCGGTGGCAAGAACAACGGAACGCTACAATCCCCGCCAAATAATAAGGCTCGCATTGTTGGGACAGAGGGACGAAGTTCTCAAAGGCGACTCAATATGGCTTTGCGCCTCATGCTACAACTGCCAAGAACGCTGTCCCCAAAAAGTCGAGATTGCAGACGTTATATACGCCCTAAGAAACATAGCCATCAGAGAAGGCAACATACCAGCCATATACACAGAATTCGCCACAGGACTCATGGGCGAAGGACGCCTAGCGTCAATCTCGAAATTCCTAGAAAAGAAAAGAGCAGACTATGGCTTGCCACCGCTAAAACCTACGGGCATAGAAGCCATAAAAAAGATTCTGGCGGCGACAGGCTTTGATAAAGTCATGTTCAAAAAGGAGGGCGCACCACAATGACAAGCTACGCCTTGTTTCTGGGATGCACAATACCAGCCCGCCAACCCCACTACGAACTTGCAGCAAGAAAAGCCCTAACAAAGCTTGGAATACAGCTCATAGACATGGAAGGCGCAACATGTTGCGCTCCGCCACCGATTCAGTCCATAGACTTGGAAACAAGCCTTGCAATAGCCGCCTACAACATCTGCCTAGCAGAAGAAGCAGATCTAAACATACTCACACTGTGTACCGGATGCTTCGAATCCCTAACAGTTGCAAACCGCTTCTTAAAAGAAAAGCCAGAACTACGCGAAAAAATTAATAAGATTTTGGCGAACGCTGGTAAAGAGTTTAGAGGCACAAAAGAGGTCAAGCATTACCTACAAGTTTTAATGAACGATATAGGTATAGATCGCCTAAAACAAAACATTGTCAAACCATTAAGCAACCTTAAGGTAGCCGCCTTCTCAGGATGCCACATACTGCGCCCAAGTGAACTCCTACGTTTTGACGATCCAGAAAGTCCCCGCATATTCGACACCCTAATAGAGGCTCTTGGAGCCAAAAGCATACCATATAAGAATAAGCTGCGATGTTGCGGAGGTCTCCTAAGAGGTTACGCAGACGACGTGGCACTAGCCATAGCAAGAGACAAAATTGTAAACGCCTACAATGCCGGAGCAGACTGCATATCAACCCTATGTCCTTTCTGCTTCTTAACCCTAGACCTTGGACAAATGCTAATAAAAACTACTTACAAGGAAGAGTACAGTATGCCAATAATCCATTACGCCGAGCTGCTTAGCTTAAGCCTAGGAGTAGAACCAAAAGAACTCGCACTAGACTTCCACAAGGTAAGAATCGACAAAGTTTTAGAGAAAATTGGCTGAAAATCTACTTTATCATCCCTCAACTTTTATTTTGCATGTTTTAGCATATTTTGGTTCTAAAGTGAGAATCTTAAAACCAATTTAGGTATATCCAGTACAGGAGGTACCAGCGGTTGGCAAAGTAAAAACAGCATAT
>JAWBXA010000001.1:108650-117465 GCA_038868115.1 Bathyarchaeia archaeon | reverse complement strand
GAGGGTTTAAACTCTAATAGCCTTATGGATGTTAGGAGAAGGCTTTTACCTATTGAAGGGAAAGCCTCAGAGCATTATTATCATGAAATCTTTAAGCTGTTGCCTTTCAAGGCTGATAAGCGTAAGGGATGGAAAGCCTATGACGGTTTAAATAATACTTTCAATTTGGCTTATACCATGCTTAAGTTTAGGGTTTACATGGCGGTTTTGAATGCTCATTTAGAGCCTTACCTTGGCTTTGTGCATAGCGAACAGTTTGGCAAGCCTAGCCTAGTGTGTGACATGATGGAATTATATCGCCATCTCATAGACGATTTCCTAATAGGGTTCAGCCAAACCTTAACGGCTAAGGATTTCACAGTTAAAACTGAATGGTTCAGCTCTAACCGTTTAGGAAAAAGACAAGTTTTAGGTAAGGAAAAAACTAGAGAATTAGCGAAAAGCTTAATCGATTGTTTGAAGCTAAGGTTAATGTTCCAAGAATTAAATGGGGGAAAAGCCAAACCTTTGAAACTCTCATTAACGAGGAAGCCTATCTTTTAGCCAAATACTTGAGAAACGAAAAGCCTGAATGGAAGCCTAGGTTTGTTGTGTGTGACTGACTGACTGTGACTGACAGGGTAGGGGGGAGGCATAGGAAAAACGTGTGTGTCTCTGTCTGTCCGTCTGTCCCTCTCTCCCCCCTTTGAGAGGGTGTTTGGGTTTGGGGATAAGATTTTAAAGATCTTAACTGAGGGGAAAGAGTTGAAGTGTAGAGATTTGATGATGAAAGGTGTACTTTTTGCGAGACCTGAAGATAGCATATTGAAAGTTAGCGAGATAATGGTTAGACACGCAATCTCTCAGATGCCAGTCATTGATGAAAGTAAGGTTGTTGGAACAATAACCGAAGAAAGTATAATCAGAAAACTGGGGTCAAACATCGCAAATGAGAAAGTTAAGAATGTTATGGATCCCCGCTACCAATAGTTTCAGAAGAGACCAGCATAAGTACCATTCGGCCATTGCTTGAGTGATGGCAGGGAGTTTTGGTGTTGAGAGGCAAAAAAGTTATTGGAATAATAACCCGTTCAGATCTTTTGAAGACAATTGCTTAGAGGCTTGAAAATGTCTTTGCAGCATTTTGACCGTTACGTTACAAATATTATTTCGATCGTAAGGAGAGAAATGCCGAAAGAGGTCATCATTATTCATCACGATGATGCGGATGGCTTATGTTCAGCGGCAATAACTCGGAAGGCCTTGGAGCGGGAGGGGGTGAAGACGGAAACTTTCTGTTTGGAGAAAGTCTATGAAGAGGTAATTAAAGATATACACTCGAAGACTGGGCAAACAATTTTTTATGTTGATATAGGTTCTTCGCACGCTGATCTAATATCCAAGTACAACATGGGGCGAAACCTAACTATAATACTAGACCACCACGACCCAAAAGTATCTAAAGATCCTAAAGTTTTAGATTTAAACCTGGAAAATTTTGGCTTTAAAGGTGAAACAGATTTCTCTGGCGCCACATGCTGCTACCTCTTTGCAAAAGCTTTAAATCGAGAGAACCACGATTTAGGCTACTTGGCTCTTGTAGGAAGCTGTGAAATCCCAGGTACCTTTAAAGCGATTAACCATATCGTTTTGGAAGAATCTTTGAAAGCTGGAGTAGTTCGGAGAAAAGGAAAGAATCTTGAGATTACAAAGCTGGAAATTAATGTGGATGCTCTGTTTTCGAAACTCCAAATTTTGGGTGCCGTTGGCTATTATGAAGGTGGTCCTGATTTAGGTATAAGGGCATGTTTAGAAGGAATAAGTCCAGAAATAGAGAAGAAAATTAATGTTTTAGAGGAAAGACGGAAAGATGCTAACCGCAAGCTATTGTGGATGTTATACCGTGAGAGGCTTAAGGAAACAGAACACATTCAATGGTTTGACGCTGGAGATATATATACTGGTATGGGAACAAAGGTTGTTGGACAATTCTGCTCTTTTCTTTCCTATCAAGCACGGTTGATAAAGCCCAATAAGTATATATTAGGCTTTGTTAATGTGCCGCCGGAGATACCGAAATGGGGGAAACTTAAGGGAAAATTTTTAAAGGCATCTGTCCGCGTCCCTAAACCCATGCAACAATTAATTGATAGCGGAAAACTGCCAGGGGCAGTTAACCTTTTAGAGAGGGCTTCTGAAGGTTTCGGAATGGCTGATGGTCATCAATACGCTGCAAATGTCGTCTTGCCAGCGGATAGAAAGATGGAGCTTCTAGAAAACGCTGAAAGGATTATAAATAGATTTGCTTCTCCTAGAATCCCGCCTTAATTGGGTTGTGGGGCTTCATAAGCTCTCTCAAGAACGCTGTAGCATATGATCCGCGGTATAAGGTAAAGCTTATTTTCGCCATGTTTTTTCGTGGGTTTGCATGGTCGCTGGATATTTCCTCTACTTTAAAATCTTTTAATGTTGTTAAGGCTGTGCGTAAACTGCCTTTTAGGCTCAGTTCCGGCATTCCTTTTATCTTGAAGTTCTCGGGAGTTATGCCTTCTTCTTCCAGAATCTGTTTTTCGATTTCACCTTGAACACCTTCTGATAGGCGCTGTCTAAAACCGACTAGCGGGATTGCAAAGCGCATTTTTCCAGAGGCTATTGCGCTGTTTATTTCGGGTATTTTCGTTTGATTTGCAATTTCGTATAGTCTCTGGTTTGGCAACCCCGTAGTTTCAATTTTAATCACGTAATCTCCAACTTCCGCAGCGTTTAAAGGGAGCCCAAGCGCAATTCTTTTGCTTAAAAATCTGTTAAATAGGTAGGCTTGATAAGCCTGAGGGAAAAGCCTGCGTAGTTTTATTGGTAACCTTTGGAAGGCGCCTTTAAAATCATCCGGCTTCTTCATCAAATGTTTGAGCATCAAGCGCTCATAATACAAGTGTCCAGGAAAGGTTTCTAAGGCTTTCTTAAAGTTCCGTGTGCGGTAGAGTTCTTCACGGGCAATTCTTGATTTTGAGTGCTCAAAAGGGTAAGGTTTGGCGAGAAAAAGCATTGCAGCTTTGCGAAAATCGCCTTTAACGAGAGCTTTTCCAACAAGGTGGGTTATCGGGCGAATTGTGCCAAAACGTTGATGTCCGAAAAAATTTGGTATGCCGCCCAATGTTTCAATCTCTTTGACAACTTTTTCTATTCTTTGCTGTATGACTGTTTTTGTATGACTTATGGCGCGTATTACGATTTTAAAGGAGTTTCCAAGCAGGTAATATGGCGAGAGTTTAGTCTGAAGAAAGCCTACCGGTATAATCTTTACGTTCTCGATGCTTACATTTTTAACGTCTTCTGGCTTAGCGTCTCTAACTGTTATATATTGAGCGGTAACGGCCTTTGTATCTTTAATCCCGGCGATATGAATCTTTTGCGAGCTTATACCCAGCTGTTTTGCAATAGCTTCAAGAACTTGAAAAGTATCCCAATTTCGTTTAATTAATACGCAAAGCAAATAGTGGTTAGTTGAAGGCCATTTTTGAGTTAGTAGTGGCACATGAGGAGTAAGCACTTCCGCTTTTGAGCCGTTAACTAGCAATTCTTCGACAACAAAATCTTCATATAGTTGCCTTATGATGCCTCCAATGCCGAGAGAACCTGTAGCGTAGACCTCTATTCCAATGCTTTTTTCAAGCTTCGGAATACGCACATCCAAGCCTCAACTATAAAAGCGGAAGATTGCCGGTAATTTTATCAACTTTGTCAGTTGGGGCCGGTCCTATCCCTAAACATGTTACTGTTCCAGGAGGAACCTCGGTTAAACCTTTGTCAACAATTAAGGCACAAGGTAAAGCCATTTCTCTTGCTTGTTTTTCCAGCGTTAGAAGTTCTGCTTCGCCTTTAACCTTTACAACAACCTTACACTGGCCCTCATTTAGCCAAGTTTCCCACCATTCTCTCCTGCGCTTGCGAGCTTCTTCAGCTGCAGAGACCGCCGCGTGTCCTGCTTGAGCAGCAGTTTTCCCTTTGCTGAGTTTTAAGTCTGAACGGAAGACTATGACTTGCTTGTAGCGAAACTCGCTCATAATAGTTCAGTCACTGCTGCATTCCCAAAATCCAGCTTTAAAGTTTTCCCAAAAATAATTGAGAAAGAAAAAGGCAAACACCGTTAAAACCTTCGGATTATGCACAAGCTTAAGGAGAGTTTGCCCTTGGAAATCCACCTCCTTTAAATCCTTGAAAACCTCATCTAACCGTACCTTCTTACAAAGGTCTACAATCCTGTCCAACTTTTCATCTGGAAGTTTGTCCAGTGTCTCCCTGATTTTAAGCATAATTTTCATATCAAAGCCGAACATTTTCATGAAACGCCTTTGATACATGCCCAAGAATTCTGCCGAAAAATCAGCTTTGTCCAATGCCTCTGCGGCAACGTCAGTTGCAATACGCGCACAGTTCAAACCTAATATTATTCCACCGCCTGTTGTCGGTTTCACCTGAGAGGCCGCGTCACCAACTGCGAGAAAACCGTTGGCGTAGGCCTTTGGTATTGGTCCGCCAAGTGTTATTGGATGATAGGTTTCTCTGATAACCTTTGCAGTTCGTAGTCTTATTGAAACCACTGGGTGCTTGCTTATAAGCTTTCGTAAAAGCGCTCTCGGGCTCCCGGTTTTGGTTGCCAAACCAACTTTTGCTTCTGTCTCGTTTTTTGGGATAATCCAAGCATAAAATCCCGGAGCATAGTTTCTTCCAAGAATAACTTCCACAATGTCTGTCTCAAGGTCTTTAACATTCTCAACTTCAACCTGAGCCCCGCTAACGATCATGCGACGTTTTTGTGGAGTTAATAATACTTGCCTCAGCAGTCTTGCGGATATACCCTCAGCATCTAAGGTTATCCTGCCAAAGAATTCGGATGCTTTGCCATGCCGTTTAACAACAGCACCTTTCACAAATCCCTCTTCAAATACTAGAGATTCAGCTCTTGTCCCCAAACTATAATGTGCACCAAACTTTTGCGCCAGTTCCGCTACATGTTTGTCAAACAAAGTGCGGTTAACGACGCAAGTTATCGGTTTGGCTAAGCGAACCGTAAACACTGTGCCATTTGGAGAATGGAATTTTGCTCCTATAAATGTATTTTCAATGATGCCTTTTGGCAGTGGATAAAGTCCGAGATTTTTCAGGCCGGCAATGCTGACATGTCCCGCGCAGTGGCATGGAACGCCAATTTCGTCGTGCTCCTCAAAAACTGTTACGTTAAAGCCCCTTTTTGAAAGGTTTAGGGCGCTGAAGGAGCCGCACGGGCCTCCTCCAACGATTATTACATCGGAAAAATTTTCCATTTACTGCACGTTTAAAGTTTCCAGAGTATTTTGAGGTTTAGATTACAAGCTCGACCCTTTTTTTCCCATGAGCAAGGGATGTTGTTCGTATTTTCCCGCCCATCTCTAGCTGTATAAGTGCCTTGTTGAAGTCCTTGTACCCGATATCCTTGAATTCCTCGCTTAGATATTCAAAGAGCTCGGCATCCGTCATGGCTCCTTTCTTTTTTAAAATTTCAAGCAGCGCGTGATATATGGGTTGGGTTTTCCATATTTTTGCTGGCATGAAGCTTTCCTCTTAGGCTACTGGTGTTGCTGGTTTCTGGACCTGGCGGACTTGCTGCATAAAGCTCTTGTACCATTTCTCCATGTCTGGAGTTATCGAAGGCCCTATACGCTTCAAAGCCTCTTCAAAGTCTTTCATTGTAACTTCCCTTGCGTTTATGTCTCTTCTTAGGGCCTGCATGGCCGCTTCTCTGCAGACGGCTTCGATATCTGCACCGGAATAGTTCTTTGTCATAGCCGCTAAGGTTTCTAGGCTTACGTCTTTGGCGAGGGGCATGTTTTTGGTGTATATTTTGAATATTTGGAGACGGCTCTTCTCATCTGGCTCCGGAACGTATATAAGCCTATCAAACCTTCCTGGACGAAGCACTGCTGGATCAACTATGTCCGGTCGATTTGTAGCTGCAATTACAACAATGTCTTCCAGGGTGACTATGCCGTCCATTTCTGTTAGAAGCTGGCTTATTACCCGCTCTGTTACCCCGCTGTCTGCAAATCCCAAGCCGCGACGGGGCACAAGTGAATCAATTTCGTCGAAGAATATGACTGCTGGTGCTGCCATCCGTGCTTTTCTAAAGACTTCTCTTATGGCTTTTTCAGATTCGCCAACCCACTTGGAGAAGACTTCTGGACCCTTGATTGTTATGAAGTTGGCTTCGCTTTCGGTTGCTACAGCTCTAGCCAGCAATGTTTTACCACAGCCTGGCGGTCCATAGAGCAGTATACCCTTTGGAGGCTTTATCCCCATGCGCTTAAAAATGTTTGGGTGCTTTAAAGGCCATTCAACAGCCTCCCTTAACTCTTGTTTAACCTCCTCTAATCCGCCAATATCGTCCCAGTGAACTGCTGGAACTTCAACATAGACCTCTCGCATGGCTGTCGGCGTAACTTCTTTGTACGCGTTCAAGAAGTCTTCCATTTTCACCTCCATTTTTTCAAGCACCTCTGGAGGTATACGCTCCTCTTCAAGGTTTATCTGCGGCAAGTATCGTCTTAGCGCTTTCATAGCTGTCTCTCTGCAAAGTGCTGCTAAGTCTGCACCGGTGTATCCGTGGGTCATTTCGGCAAGCTTCTTAAGGTCCACATCTTCAGCCAGTGGCATTCCACGTGTATGAATTTGAAGAATCTCATATCTTCCCTGCTTGTCTGGGACGCCTATCTCAATTTCCCTGTCAAATCTTCCCGGTCTACGGAGAGCTGGGTCAAGGGCGTTAGGTCTGTTAGTTGCACCTATCACTATGACGTTTCCTCTTCCGGATAAGCCATCCATTAAAGCTAAGAGTTGTGCTACAACACGCCTTTCAACCTCGCCTGTTACCTCTTCTCGTTTGGGCGCTATGGCATCTAATTCGTCAATGAATATTATGCTTGGGGCGTTTTGCTGAGCTTGTTGGAATATCTCCCTTAGGCGCGCCTCAGACTCGCCATAGAACTTGCTCATTATTTCTGGTCCGTTTATGGAGAAGAAGTTAGCTTCTGACTCGTTTGCCACAGCCCTGGCTAGCAACGTCTTTCCGCATCCTGGCGGTCCATGGAGTAGCACTCCTTTTGGCGGTTCTATGCCGAGCCTTTGGAAGAGTTCTGGATGCCTCAATGGAAGTTCGACCATCTCCCGCACTCTTTGAATTTCCTCATGTAAGCCGCCTATATCCTCATATGTTGTACGTGGCACTCCTTTTCCTTCAGGAGCTGGCTCGCTCAGAATTGTTAACGTGGTTTCTGGAGTTACCTTGACGATGCCATGGGGACGAGTTTTTGTGACGACGAATGGTATGGCGTGTCCAAGCATCATAATGAGGGTTGTATCTCCCTCGACGAGGGTTCTTTCCATTAAGCGGTTTTTGACAAAGTTTGTGAAGTCTTCATCCACGTTTAGGCGCATGTCAACTGGTGCGAGTGTGACGTTTAGGGCTTCCTTAACTTTTGCCGGTCTTACGATCACGTATTCGTTTATGGCTACCCCGGCATTTTTGCGGGTGAATCCGTCTATACGGATTATGTCGCGGTTCTGGTCTTCACTATAGGCCGGCCAAGCTATGGCAGATGTTGTCCTTTTACCCACGATCTCTATCACGTCACCGGCGCTTATGCCTAGCTTCTGCATAGTTCTTTGGTCTATTCTGGCGATTCCTCTGCCAACATCTCTTTGCCTTGCATCTCCAACTCGAAGCTGGACTTCGCTCACCTCAAAACCCTTCTATAAAGGTTGTTCTGCTTCGAAACATGTTAAATTTCTATATAAAGGTTTAACCTTACCTGCTTATTCTTCTAACCATTATCGTTTGCACCTGGCTTATTTCGCTTATCCGCTCGAACCGTTTTTCCAACTCTTCAAGAACTCCACTTTTGTCCTCTGGGATTTTGATGGCGCAAATCAAGGCGTTCAAGCCGAAGGCTATAGGCTCTTCGCCGTAACCATATATGGTGGCGAACTCCGGTAAAGAAGCTTCAATCCTCTTTTTTAAATCCTCAAAGTTTACAGTTATATCTGTCGGGAAGATTTTGTAAGAAATTATAACACTTCCCAAATCTTAACCTCCTTTACGGTCCAATAAAACCACATTTTGGACATTTATATTGTCGGCCAAATTTACGACATTTTGTGCAACGCTTTATTAGGATTTCTCCACAGTTTGGGCATAGAAACTTTGTAGCCTCGGCTCCAGGCGGAATAGGCTTGCTGCAGCTTGTACATGTAACTAAGGTTATTGTTGCTGTTTTCTCAATCATCTCCATTCCTCAATGGTGAAGGTGTAATTGTCAAGCTTCCTTATAAAATGTGCTATACTACTGCATTCGCAAATTTATTATCTCACTTTAAACTTATGCATTATTCAGCGGGAATCATTTTGGGGGTAAACTTTCGGGACATCGTTCCGAAAACGGTCATAAGGCTTGAGGATTTAAGCGGGAAATCAATAGCTATAGATGCATATAATGCATTATATCAGTTTTTAGCCATAATCCGACAGCCTGATGGCACACCGTTAAAGGATAGTAGTGGACGTATTACAAGTCATTTAAGCGGCCTCCTATACAGAACAAGTAACTTAATTGAGTTGGGGATTAAACCCATATATGTTTTTGATGGTGTACCGCCAGCCCTCAAAGAGGTTGAAATTAAGAGACGTATGAAAGCTAAAGAAGAAGCCCTCATAAAGTATGAACAAGCTTTAAAAGAGGGCAGGATCGAAGAAGCTAGAATGTATGCACAAGCCACTGCAAGCCTAAAAGATTACATGGCTGAG
>JAWBXA010000001.1:0-108551 GCA_038868115.1 Bathyarchaeia archaeon | reverse complement strand
GGTGTTCCGTGGATTCAAGCTCCGAGTGAGGGTGAAGCCCAAGCTGCTCACGTAGTTAAACGAGGAGACGCCGATTACTGTGCAAGCCAGGACTATGACAGCCTACTTTTTGGTGCTCCTCGTTTAGTAAGAAATGTTACAATCTCTGGTAGGCGGAAGCTTCCCGGGAAAAATGTTTACATAGAGGTTGAACCTGAAGTCATCGAGCTTGAGCAGGTTTTAAAAGAATGCGGAATAACCCATGAACAATTAATTGATGTTGGAATATTGGTGGGGACAGACTTTAATCCTGAAGGCATAAAGGGGCTCGGACCAAAAACAGCCCTAAAGCTCATAAAAGAGTATGGAAGTCTAGAGAACGTCCTACGCCACATCAAGAACGCTGAGTTTCCGGTTGAGCCGCAAAAGATTAAGGAGATTTTTCTAAATCCAAAAGTTACGGATAATTATAAGATAGAGTGGCGGAAGCCTGACGTAGAAGGAGTTATAAACTTTATCTGCCGCGAAAGGGACTTTTCTGAGGATCGCGTTAGAAAGGCGCTAGAAAAGATGCAAAAAGGAATATCTAAGCTAAAAGGAAAAGCAACTCTTGAGAGATGGTTTGGCTAAACGACTAAGAAGTTTTTAATCCACCTTACCAGACTTGTCTGAGCCACTCCTACCTTTCTAAAGGAGCCCGAAAACTGGTCCAGCTACACCACTCACGCTGGAATAGACAAGGCGATAAAAGCCTCAGTTAAAAGTGATTTGCATGGAGTGGCATGGTTTTCTAGAATTTAGCAGCGGATAGAAACTTGAAATGGGCTAGAAGCTATAATTTGTGTCCGTAGCGTCCAGTTAAAGGCACAAAGGCAACACCGCCCAAATTTTCCCGTGTGATTTTTCCATCAGTGCCTTTTACAACCTTTATTAGACTTTGGAATAGATGTACGCTTCCAATGGGGATGAGCATTATCCCGCCATTTTTCAGTTGTTCGATTAGGGGTTTTGGTATGTCTGGAGCTGCTGCTGTAACAACTATTCTGTCATATGGCGCTTTTTCTGGGTATCCAATGGAACCGTCTCCGCAGATTATTGTTACTCGGTCGCTGTATCCTGCTTTCATGATATTTCTTCGCGCAAACTCTGCTAAGCCTTCAATTATTTCGACTGTGTAGACGTGTCCCCACTCGCTTCTGGGTGCTTCGCTTGGCGCCACTATTTCGGCTATTGTGGCGGCATGCCATCCTGAGCCTGCTCCAACTTCGAGGACTTTGTTGCCTACTTCCAATTGGAGGGCTTCATTCATTATTGCAACCATGTCTCGCCTAGCCAGGCTGGAAGCCGAGGCTATGTGGCGCTGAAACCGTCTGCCCAAAACCAATTGGAAGAGGGGTGTCCACAGCGCTGTAGGACTGCATGTTTTCTGGAAGAAATTTTGTTCGAGGCACTTTATACATTGCCTTGATAACTTTTTGGGAGCGGAGTATGCCCTCCCTTACTAGATTTTCAATTAGTCGTTCCCAGTCTCTCTCCAAATTTTGCACCATATCAAGATAGGGGGTCGGGGGCATTTAACTGATTTGCATTACAAATTTGAATGCACTACTTTACGGTTACAGATTTAGCTAGATTTCTGGGCTTATCGGGGTCGTATCCTCTTTCAACAGCCATATAATACGCTAAAAGCTGCAGTGGAACTACGAATGGTATGGGTGACAAAACATCTGGTATGCCCTTTGGCACCTCGACATAGTCGTCTGCTAGCCTTTTAACTTCCTCATCTCCTTCTTCGATGATGGCTATTATATTAGCTCCTCTGCTCTTCATCTCCATAATGTTCCCTATTATAGTCTTGTGCGTATCGTCTTTGGGGCATATAAAAACCACGGGGAATCCTTCTTCAACGAGGCTTATTGGTCCATGTTTGCTTTCGCCGGCTGGAAAAGCTATTGCAGGAATGTAAGCAATTTCCATGAGTTTAAGCCTGCCCTCGTAGGCTGTGGCTGTGCTTATGCCACGCCCTAAAAAGAAGGAAACCTTCACATTCTTGTACTTCTTTGCTATGCTTTTTACTTTCTCCTCTTGTGTGGTAAGTACTGTTTCTACAATATCTGGGAGCTTCTTTAATTTTGCTTCTATAAAGTCCATCTCATCCTGTGAAATTTTTCCCCTCTTTTTTGCAAGCCTAAGTGCTAGTTGGGCGAGAACCGAAAGCTGTGAAGTGAAGGTTTTAGTTGCAGCCACACCGATTTCAGGTCCGGATTGTTGGCTTATGTAAACCCGTGAAACTCTTGTTAATGTTGAGCCGATAACATTTGTAAGTCCGAGAATTGTTGCTGCTCTTTTACGGGCAACGTTTACAGCGGCAAGAGTGTCTGCTGTTTCGCCTGACTGGCTTACTGCTAAAATTGTGCTATCAATATTTACCGACTTCCCATGCTGCTCAACGAATTCCGATGCTATTACAGGGTACGTGGCCAAGTAGGCTAGTTTAGAAAACATGTAAGACGCCGCTAAACACGCATGGTATGATGTTCCACAGGCCACCAAGAACACTTCTTTGGCGCGGTCTAAGAAGGTTGCCATCAGATCAAGGTAATGCTCTTGTAGTCTCAACGTGTTTCGTAGGCATGCTGGTTGTTCATGAATCTCCTTTAACATGAAGTGAGGGTAACCTTGCTTAACAGCCATTTCGGGAGTCCAGTCAATAAGCTTTGGCTCTCGGATAACGGGACTTAAGTCTACAATTTTCCTGATTTCAAGGCCCTCAAAAGATAAGGTTACCAGCTCTCCATCTTCTATTATGACTGCCTTGTTGGTTATTGGCAAAAAAGCTGGGATGTCAGAGGCGCAGTAAAGCGCATCTTTCCCTATTCCCACAACAAGTGGGCTTTCATATCTAGCACAAACTATTTTGTCCGGCTCTTTCGGCGAGATAACCGCAATTGCATAAGAACCCTCAAGCCTACGCACAGCCTCGAGAACAGCGTCTACAAGTCTAAAGGAAGGATTCGTTTTAAATGCCTCTTCAATAAGGTGAGCTATGACTTCTGTATCCGTTTTAGACTGAAAAGTGTGGCCTTTCCCTTCAAGTTCAAGTTTCAGCTCTGCAAAATTTTCTATGATTCCGTTGTGGACAACAGCTATCTGACCGCTACAATCAACGTGAGGATGGGCGTTAATCATCAATGGCGCCCCATGTGTAGCCCATCTTGTGTGGCCTATACCTATGGAACCTGGCAAGTCGTCAAGATTGTGAATTTTGTGAACTTCGTCTATTTTCCCAGCGTCCTTTTTGATGTAGAGCTTTCCATTACGGATTGTTGCTTCCCCTACAGAATCGTAGCCACGATATTCAAGCCTTTTAAGGGCTTGGCGTATCAATGGTGCAGCGGCGCCTTCTTTCAGAATGCAACCAAATATTCCACACATGCTTGCTGTCACTGTTCATTTTTGCTCAGTTTTGCAACTATTCTTAAAGGCTTTTTTGTAATAAGCATTTTTAATAGAAAAATTTAGTTTCTAAAAATTTTTTGTTAGGCTTTTCGCGTTTATTCGCTATTAAAATTTTAGTTTCCTGGTTAATTTTTGAGGAATTGCTAAAAATTTTATAACAGTCTTTATAATAAATGTTTCCTTGCTAGTCCAGGACCTAACCTTGTTTCTAACTTTGCGAAGCTCGCTTCCCCGGTTCTTAAACCAAGCCGGTGCATGCAAATTTTCTGCTTAGCCTTCGATGATTTCGGCGGCATAGAGTATAACTTTTTTAAGTTAATTTCGCTTTGAGCAATGAGCTTTCTATTGAAGGGTTATTGTTAAACCATCTTGCAAAGGCTCCCGTTTTCAACTCCTCCAGTTTGGTGAAAGACCTCAGTAAATCTCGCCATTTCAACGTTCCGTCTGTGATATAGCTTAGCCAACAGAGGCTTGTACCTCTAAACTTTTTATTGTTGCTTCTTTGAAAGCTTTTCCCAACTCTTGCGGCTTCGATAAGCTACTTTGGCCTTAGCATTATACCTTGCATAGAAGCCGATTATTTTTATCTTCTTTGTTGGGCTTATCGTGGTTATCTCCCCCTGTCCACTGTAATAAAAATTTTAATAACGAAATGCATTTGTGCATATGGATGACGACCATGAGTAAAAAATTGTTGCTGCATGATAATGGCAAAACACAGATGGTTAAGGAGATTAAGGTTTTCGACGACCCGCAAAAGCTTAAGCTTATTTTGAACAGGCTGAGCTGGAAAATTTTAGTCATGCTTTCGGAGAGGGCGATGTATCCCCTTGAAATTGCGAAAGCGCTTGGAGTCCACGAGCAAAAGGTTTACTACCATGTGAGGAAGTTGGTTAAAGCTGGAGCTATAGCGGTTGTGAGGCAAGAGGAGAAGAAGGGAGCTATAGCTAGATATTACGCGGCAACCTCCCCGGCCTTTGGAATAGAGCTGCCTAAAGGATACAAAACTATTGAAAAACTTCCGCTGGTTGGCATCAGCGAGCAAGTCCGAAGATTTTTCGGCGAGTTTATCCGCAAAGATGGATGTTTTGATGGGAAAATCGTTGTGGGCAGTCCAACACCTCACGGCCCTTTCAGAACAAGTGCTCGAGACGGGCATTATGCTTCTCACTTGACTTTCTTTCTTGGACAATTTACTAGGATGCCTCAAAATTTTGCTGTGAAGCTTGATGTAGATGTTAAGGCTGAAAAAGAGGAGAGGAACAATCTAATTCTTGTAGGTGGACCCGGAACAAATCTTTTGACGCAAGAGTTGAATGATTATTTGCCCTTAAAGTTTAATATGCGACCGTCCGAACAAGGCTTTTTGTTTGGCGGTTTGGTTTCAACTAAGACTGGGCAAGTTTATGTGGCTGATGCTGTTGGGCTTGTGGCAAAAATTGTTAATCCATGGGATAAAAGCAAGCGGATTGTAGTTTTGGCTGGGAATAAGGCTGTTGGCACTAAAGCGTGTGTTTTGGCGTTGACAAATTTCCATGATAAAACATTGCGGAATTATAGGGGTGAGGACACCTTTGCCAAAGTGATACAAGGTTTTGACTTAGATGGTGATGGTAAAGTGGACTCGATAGAGGTTTTGGAGTAAATGCCGAAGATTCGAATAGTAAATATGGAAGATCTGCCAAAAATAGTAGAGCTGATTAAAAGGAATAAGGAGCCATTAAACGAGGATTTAGCGGCTATTTTAAACTTTGAAAGCCCCAACGAAAAGTGTAGGTTTTTTGTCGTCGAGGAAGATGGAGAGATTGTTGGTTTTTCCAGAGTGCATTTTTATAGATGGAATAGAAGCGCTCACGTGATAAGCATTCTCGTTGATTTTGGTTATAGACGTAGGGGGATAGGTTCCCTTTTACTGAGGGTGATAGAGGATTTTGCAAGAGAGAACGGTGCGCGGGTTATAATGTGTGATACTGCTATAAATAATATTCCAGCCTTAAACCTTTATTTAAAAAATGGCTTCAAAATCTGCGGCTACAGCGAAAAGCTGTATGATAATGCTAAAACAGCGTTGTATCTGGCAAAAGAGTTGTAAGAAAGGCGTTTTTATGAAGATATCCGAGGTTATAACAGCTTTTGGCCATGAGAATGTAAGGGCGTCTCATAAGACTACGCTTGAGATAACGAAAGAGGAGGAGCTAACAGTCAAGGGCGACTGCATTGTTGCTGTTTCAGCTGATAAGGGCTTGTTAGACTTAAAACCAGAGTTTAGGGGCCTTCTCTGCAAAGAAAATGCGAAGCTTACGATTCTTATAGATGCTGGTGGGGTTGTTGATGTTATAAAGGCTTTTGGGAGCCCGAGGCTAATATTGTCACATCCAACTGATATGGTTGTGAGAAAAAGTGGATATATTTGCGGTAGAACTCTGGCAATTAATGCGGATAAGGCTGCTTGCGACTTGTCAAGGGCTCTTGTGAAGAGGCTTCAGAGTCCAGAACGCAGGGTTAAGATAACTTTAACTGTTGAGGTTTAGCGAATCTCAGCATCTATGACGGCTTGCCATTGGTATGGGGCTGTTTCGCGAATAGTTTTTGAGGAAAGAATTTTTGTCACTCTTCTGCCATACTTTTTAACCTCCTCTTTGAGGCGCTCTTCTAGTTTTTCTAATGGCTCCTCTGGCGTAATGAAACTGTAAAAGTGTGCGGTACCCCCTTGTGATTTTAGCGCTTCACATGCTGTTCCGACAAAATCTATGGCTTTTTTCGGAAAGTTCATGATTACGCGGTCTGCCAGTCCGCGAAGTTTTTGTTTAACAATTTGCCTTGCATCGCCTAAAATTGGATAGACTTTTCCCTCAACTCTGTTTAGTATAACATTTTTTCCGAGCAAGGCAACGGCTTCCGGGTTTATGTCTATGGCGTAAACCTTAACGTTTTCATGGGTTTTAGCTATGAGAATTGAGAAGGGGCCCACTCCTGCAAACATGTCTATGACAGTTTCTCCTTCCTTAACCATTAAAGCTACGCGCTTGTGCTCGTGAGATAGGCGTGGCGAGAAGTAGGCTTTGGCTAGGTCTACATGGTAAAGGCACCCATGCTCTTTATGTATTGTTTCTGTTTTCGGCTCCCCAGCCATAACCACGTATTCTCTTGTTCGGTATTCACCTTTTATTGCTCCGGCTTTTGCAAGAACTGTCCGCAAGCTTTTGTGAGTTTGTAGAATTGCATTTCCGATTTCTATCTTGCGAGCTTCAAGTTCTGGTGGGATTTCAATTACGGCTATATCGCCAATAATGTCCATGGCTCGGGGAACACAAGCCAGTAGGTGGGGTGGCAGTTTGTCTTCTAACAATTCTATAAATGTTTTTGGATGTTTTCTCCTTTCTGGAAAAGTATAGATTGTGATTTCTAGGCTTATTGCCTGTTTTTGGAAGACTCGAATTTCGTATTGTGAGGGATTTTTTGTGAGGGGAATGTAAATGTAATTGTTGTCTCTTTGAACTTCCAGTTCTTTGCTAATCAATCCTAGTTTGTGGGCTGTTGTTATGGCTTTTTCTCCATTAATTTTTGGAACTTTGAGACAGGGCGCTTCCTTTAGCATAAAGTTGCCTATATTTTACTCGATTATTTTAAAGAAGTCCCTTTCGGTTATTATGCCAACGAACTTCTCGCTTTGAACTACGAGCAAACCCAAGATTTTTCTACGACCTTTTTCTGTCCAAAATCAGCTTCCGGCGCGGTTGTTGTAACTTCTTTTATGGCAATTCAAGGGCTAACGTATTCAGAACTTATGTTATTGTTCCTAATTTTAGGTGTTGAGACTTCGCCTGAGCCAAAGAAGCGTATGATGCTCTGGACGTTACTATGCCAACGACTTTGCCTTCTGAAACTATTGGGAGCATTTTAAGACTCCGTCCAATCATAGTTTTCTCCGCCTCGAGATTGTTATTTTGTGCGGTGCCGTTACTACCTTTTCCGTCATTGAGTTGTGAAATTTTTTATACGGTCTCTATCCACCATGCCTATTAGTCTTCCTTTACCCATGACTGGAATTGCCCAATATCTTTTGAAACCATAACTTTTGCAACCTTATCTATATTACTGAGAGTGGACGCATTAGGCG
The DNA here is from genome assembly GCA_038868115.1 of Bathyarchaeia archaeon. Classification (GTDB taxonomy): domain Archaea; phylum Thermoproteota; class Bathyarchaeia; order Bathyarchaeales; family Bathycorpusculaceae; genus JAGTQI01. Next base: position 100,993 of record JAWBXA010000001.1, on the reverse strand, counting down.
CAGGCTTTTGTTGTGAGCTTTTCGTCATAAATAAGGCGTGGTTTTCATTCGCTCTCTAACTCGGCCCTACAATCTTCGCAGAGAAATTCTCCGTCCACCTCTTTAAGGATGTCTGACCAGCCGCCGCAGCGGTCGCAGTACCCAGCTAGAGAGGGCTCTTCTTCTGTTATGGTTGTTTGGGCTAGGTTTTCTCCCTCTATGAGGGCCCTCTCTTGTATTGTTTCAATGAGTTCCGGCATTACAGCTAATATGTCTTTGCTTGAGAGAATTCCGATGAGTTGTCCCTTGTAGACTACGCCTAGCCTTCTGATGTTTAGTTTGCTCATTTTTCTGGCTGCATCGCTTATTGTTTCGTCTGGTTCTATTGTTATTAATGGTGCTGTCATGACATCTTTTGCCTTTAAAGTGTCGGGTTTAACGTTTTTTGCAAGAACACGTGTAACAAGGTCTCTTTCGGTTATTATTCCTATAGGCTTTCCTTCCTTGCTAGTTACTATTATGCATCCTAATTCATGCTTTTCCATCAGTTCTGCAACACGATTTGCCGTTACATCTTCGTCTACAGTTATCACTGGGCTGCTCATAACGTCTCTAACTAGCATTTTTGATCTTAAACCAATTTCAGCCATTTAATTTTCGCCACTGTCAGCTTTATGCGCTTGCTATTCACTCAACTCAAATTGGAAGAAACATTTAAGACTTGCCATGTTCCAAGCAGTTGTATAATGTTTTAGAGGGAAACTTATTATCCAAGACCAGCGTTGACTCTAATCGTTGAGGAGAAAGCTTATGCTAAGAACAAATGTTGATAAACTTGTTAAGATTTCAGTTGTAGGTGAAGTTACAAGCCCGATTTATGGAAGAGGCATATACAACATATCAGCTGAAGGAATACCTATGGTTTTACCAGGTGTAGGTGGAATAACCTACAATGTGAGAGTAGGCGACTCGGCTTGCAGCTGGGAAGCCGATCACGTTGAGCCTGGCGTGAGCATAGAAAACAAAGAGAACGACCCTACCTTTGGTCGGGGTGCCAACACAGCTCTAAACGTGCTTTCATGTATTGGAAATGAAGCTGTTGTAGTTTCCGGAGACGCTAAAGGCGCAAAGGGCATCGTCACCGGCAAGCATGGCGGGATAGAACATGTGCTCGTAGACTTTCAGCCTGAAACCCTTGAAAAGCTTATGTTAGGTGACAAAGTGCTAGTAAAGGCTTTTGGTGTAGGCTTGAAGCTCTTGGATTTCCCAGATATCAAGGTTATGAACATGGACCCCCGCTTTTTGGATGCTTTAGACCCCAAACCTATTGGCGATAAGTTGGAGGTTCCTGTTACACATGTTATCCCAGCGGCGATTATGGGTTCCGGTTTAGGTGCTAATCAGACATATTCTGGGGATTATGATATACAGCTTTTTGATGAAGCCGCACGGAAGGAGTACGGGCTTGACGATTTAAGGCTCGGCGATTTAGTAGCCATATTAGATGCGGACCATTCTTATGGACGAGTCTACCGCAAGGGCGCCGTTTCAGTAGGCATAGTTGTCCACACAAACTGTGTAACTTCTGGACATGGTCCGGGCGTCACAACTTTATTCACGTCGTCTACTGGGAAGATCATCCCAAGAATAGATTCAAGGGCTAATATTGCTTGTGTTTTGAAATTAAGAACAGATATATAAGCGTGCGTGGCTATATCACGATAGAATTGTTTGTGGGTTAAGTTATGCCATACAAGAGAAAGAGTCGGGGAAGGTCGAAGGGCGCTAAGGGTAGAAGCGGCTTCGTCCAGTGTGCCAACTGTGGGGAACTTGTGCCACGGGACAAAGCCAAAAAGATTACGCGAAGGCTTTCTCTGGTAGATCCAGCCCTAGCCAAGGAGCTTCGTCAAAAAGGCGCTTATATATCTGCTCCAGTTGACACAAAATATTATTGCGTTTCATGCGCTGTTCATTATGGCATTGTGAAGGTTCGCGCTAGAGAAGAGCGCAAACTTCGCATTGGTAGAAGGTTTTAGCTTTTCAGCTGCACTTTTTCTTTAACATCTTATACGTGTATAGGCTTCTCTGAAGAACTGTCAAGTTTGTGAGCACAGCTAACAGTATCATGCTTGCTTCTATAATGCCTACAAAGAATATTTCGGCTAGGCTTGCAACCGCAATTATGATTATACGTTCGGCTCTTTCCACCAAGCCAACTGTTTCCATTTTTATGTCTGCTGCTTCTGCTCTGGCGCGGGAGTAGCTTACCAGCAAAGAGCCTATAAGGGCTATTAGCCCCCACGGAATCGAGCACAATCCGCCCATTATTATGCCCACATAAATTGCCGAGTCTGCGTACCTATCGAGTAGAGAGTCCAAAAAGCCGCCGAAAGGTGTTGACTTTTGGTATAGTTTTGCTAGGGCTCCGTCTAGTATGTCGCAGTATCCCGAAAGAAGCAGTATAAAAACAGCCATCGCTAAGGTCATGCCTTGGCGTCCGTTTGTGTAGGCTGTTGCCGAGATTAAGGCTAAAACTATGCCTATGACACTTATGATGTTTGGTGTTAAGCCTAACTTGTTGGCTGTTTGGACTTGTGCTTTTATGGCTGCTTGCACTTTTGCTTTGAGCTTTGTCAGCATGGTTTTCGCTTTTTCTGTGTGGCAATTCTTATTTAAAAATTACAACATTAATCAAGGGCTGTAGCGGGTGGCTGGTTTGATAAGTGTGGCTCAGGTTAAAGTTGGGTGATAAAACGTGTTTGGGCGTCAGAGTTGAGCTTCCAAATTCGCCACCACTATTGCTGGTTGTGGCGGAGAAGGGCTTCGTTATGTGCGGCTTCCTAAACGTTGAGGCGGCGGAACGCCTCGGCGTGGCCGCTGCCGTGGTGAGCGGAGTAAAAACTTTCGAGGATGTTTTAAACGCTGAAATTAAAGCCGCAACAACAAAGGCTAAAGGACTAGGCGTACAGCCCGGAATGCGAGGCGCAGAAGCCTTAACTCGCATGCTGTAAAATGTCAATTTTGCTGCTAACAGCGAATTGCAAAATTGACAGGCCCCTCTAGATTTCGTATTTTCTAGTCAATTTTAAGCCGTGTGGCTCTCGTAAATTGGATACTTCTCCGTGTAATTTTGTTGCGTGAGAAAATGGTTTAGAAAGGCATCCTAAAGTGACCTCCTTCCTTCTCCTCTAGAGAATTTTCAGGGTTTGGCTTCGTACTTTTTGCATTTCTTTTACTCCTCTCGGAAAGGTTCCCTCCTGAACCGGCAATTCTCTTAATAAGCGCCTCTTAGCGTACCATTAAAACTGGCTGAATGGCATGGGCTCATTAAATGCAGTTGTTTTGGAGGCTGTTGCTTCAGAGGTTAAGGCTTGCACAAGGTGTAGTCTTTGGAGAACCCGGAAAAACGCTGTTCCGGGTGATGGTGACCCAAATGCCAAAGTGGTGCTTATTGGAGAAGCGCCAGGCTACTGGGAAGATGTTAAGGGCAAGCCTTTTGTTGGGGCTGCCGGAAAATTTTTGGACTCGCTTTTAGCAGAGACTGGCTTGTCAAGATGCCAAGTCTTCATTGGGAACGTTTTGAAGTGCCGTCCACCGGGGAACCGCGAGCCAGCACCCGCTGAAATTGAGGCATGCACACCATTTTTGGAACGGCAGATAATGGCTATAAAGCCGAAACTTATAGTAACTCTCGGACACTATTCAACAGCCTATATTTTCGCAAAGGCTGGAATACCCTTCCGGAGCATAACAGAGGCTAGGGGAAAATTTTACAACGCGAATATTTTAGGTTTGGATATGACTGTTTTCGCAACTTTTCATCCAGCGGCTGGGCTTTACAGCACCAACTACAAGCAACTGCTCATCGAAGACTTTAGACTGTTGAAGGCGAAAATTCTGGAGTTGGGTTTGGCTGTTTAACCCAGCTTTTTAGTGGCTTTCAGCTCTTTTAGAAGTTCTTCCGCGTTTTTGTAGGTTTTTGATGGCAGCTCCGCCAGCAGCTCCGCAAGCCTAATTTGTTTGCCCTCTTCTATTTCCACAAGTCTCCAGCCAACCTTCTTGATTAGCACGCTTTTTGGCGCTGGGTAACGTGTCTTTTCAATCACGCTTTTTATTGATTTTGTGCCAACTGATCCCGTGATTTTTGGGAATTTCCCGCTGGAAAGGTAATGTATAAAGCGCATTCCATCATCAAACATGGCAAGGTTATTGAAAAGCACATAGACAGTTTTGCCTTCCGCCTCAAATTTTTTGGTCATTTCGCCGAGTTGCCGCAGTTCCTCGTCTGTGTACTGGTAATAATATAGTTCTTCGCCTAAGCCGTGCAGTCGGAAGTATGCGGTTTGGTTTGTGTAGACTGGCAAAACCCGGAACGGGTCTGTCACGTGCACCACGTCTAGACGGCTTAAAACTTGCCCTAGCCGCTTATAAGCCTCTGGTTTTTCCCATTCTGGTCCACGTGTTTCCCAAACCAGCGTTAAGCCTTCACGGTCCACAGTCTCAAAGAATTTTTCCGCTTCGCCTAGCTTGTCTGGTCGGAAGGAGCCGGGCGTCTGTATAAGCAGTATTTTTGCCTTTAATGCTTTGCATATTTGTTTCATGGTTTCGAAGGCTTTTCGGCTCGTCTCGTCTAGCCGCATTTTCGCCTTATGGCTTATGTCTTGATGTGCCTTAACTGTGAATTCGAAGTGTTCTGGCGCTTTTTCTCGCCATCCAGCAACTGTTTCCAATTTTGGATATTCGTAAAATGTGCTGTTTAGCTCCACTAGGCTGTAGTTTTCAACGTAGCGTTTCATGCTTGTTGGGAAGCCGCAACACCCAACTTTTATCAAGGCTTAAAACCGCCTCGCACATGTTTATGTGCTTACCTTTGGTGGTGGGCGGACTGCCTTGCCAAGCTTCCTTCTTAGGGCTATGCGGTAAAGCTTCCGTAGCGACTTTACAAGCTGCTCAACCGTGGGCAGAGCCGAATAAATTAGGGGTACGCGGTCATACTCCGCTAGTCTAATCGAGTATTCGTCTGGCTTTACACCGTGGAAAACAACAACTTTTGGTTTTAGGCTACTCATTCGGACAAGCATCATAGGCGAGTTCTCATTTCCGATGTTTGTAAAGATTAATGCGCGTTCTGTTGTGGCTCCGAAAAGCAGGGAATACTCAAAACCCGAAAGAGTCTCAATGGTCTTTTTGCTGTCCACAACCGTATAACCCAAAACATCTCGGACGTTTAGGCTGGAACAAGCCACAATTTCGCCTTTAATGGCTTTACACAAATATTCCACGCGTACTGGAATGGGGAACTCTCGTAAATCCACAACAGCCATGCTGGGTGAACTGGTGAGTTTTGCGAACTCGCGGATGAAGCGGCTCCCGCGCTCTTCATCAATCTTTAAAAGTGCCCAAACAAAACGGCGAACAAACTTTGTTCCTGGGCTTTTGCGTCTTCCGCTTTCATAGTCGCTTATCACAGAAGGCGAAAGCATCATTTTATCAGAGAGCGTTGCCTGCGATACGCCGAAGAGCTCCCGCCACTTCCGCATGGTGGCACCTGGCTTGTTGGAGAGGACGATCTCGCCGGCGATTCGTCTCGCAAGAACTTCGCGAACGCTTGGAGACACAGACATGTAAACGCCTTTCCCAGTCCGCCAAGTTTTACCTCTGAGGCATGCTGATATAAAACTGTACCGCTTTTGTAGCATGGGCTGGCAAAATAAAGAAAAAGGATAGGGATGGGAGGATGGGCTCTCTGTTAAGCGGAAACGCTGTAGTCACCCGAATGTCATTAACGCCCAAGCGAAGTGTGCCACTTTTTTAAGCTCTATGCCGCAGCCAGAATGAAAATTCGGTGCTCATAGGGCAGTCAACTCGCCAATCATTATGAACTACCAACTTTAGAGAGAAACTGCTAAAAACCATTTAAAATATTTTAATCTTTCATGAGCTGAGCTGGGATGCAGTCCCTCACCGTTCACTGGTGCACGGAAGTCTCCTCAAAATTTCCACAGCTGGCCATAAATATAGGCGTGATAAACAACGTTGTGGTGGAGAAGGAAAACCTGAAAATAAAAGAGCTTAAAAAAGCCTTGTACGCGGAGGCAATAGCCCAACACAATGTTAAGGGGCTTAAGGATAACCCTACCGTCAGAGCTTATAGAAACTTTTACTGGAGGCTTGGCATAGACCCAACTAAGACGAGGCCTTCCGGTGAGGCACTGCTTAGGCGGGTTTTACATGGCAGTGGTCTTCCAACTATTTCAACGGCTGTGGACGCCTATAATTTGGCTTCTATGAAGACGTTGATTCCCATAAGTGGCTTTGATAAGGACACGCTTAATCCGCCTTTTAGCGTGCGGTTTGCAGAAAACGGTGAAAAATTCACCGGGATTGGAATGGAAAAGCCGATGACGTTGACGAACAACATGCTTGTTTTAGCCGACACCAGAAGGGTTTTATGCATATACCCCCACAGAGACGCAGACCAAACAAAAATCACGTTTAAAACAAAAAGCATACTTTTGGTGGCGTATGGGGCGCCGGGAATAACTCACCAGCAACTTGAAGAAGCAGTTAAAACCGCCATAGAATACATTAGGGCGTGCTGCGGCGGAGAAATTGAAATGATAAAGGTTTTTAGCTCCACACCAAATAAGTTCTAGGTGTTTAGCCTTGTTCTTTAAGGAGAAAATGGCTGAAATAGCCAGAAAAAAGGAGTCAAAAATTGTTTTGGCTTTAGATCTCCCCTACGAAAAGCCGGAAAACCGCCAAGCCCTCTATAAAAGGGCTGAAAAAATTATTGAAGCTGTCAGTCCATACGTTTGCGCTGTCAAATTTAACCATCACCTTGTTCTGCCGCTGGGAGTCTTTAATGGTGTCCAAAAACTCTTAGTAAAGGCGCATGAGAAAGGGCTCCCCACCATAATGGACTGCAAAGTAAACGACATAGGCTCAACAAACCAAATAATAGCCGAATACTACTATGAGGCTGGCTTTGACGCTTTGATTGCTAACCCCTTCGTTGGTTGGGAGGAAGGCTTAAAACCAGTATTTGAAGTTGCAAGGAATCAGCGTAAAGGTGTTATTCTGCTCGTTTATATGAGCCATAAGGGGGCTGGTGAAGGCTATGGGCAAATTGTGGTGGACGCTGAAAGCGGACATAAAAAGCTCCAATATGTTGTTTTTGCTGAAAAAGCCCTAACATGGGGCGCGGACGGCGTTGTGGTTGGCGCCACATACCCTGAAAAGATAAGGGAAGTGCACAACGTTTTAGGCGGGAAAATCCCGATTTATTCGCCAGGCGTGGGGGTTCAAGGAGGCGAGATAGAATCCGCCATGAAGGCTGGTGCCTCCTTTCTCATTGTGGGGCGGACGATAACCCTTTCTGAAGATCCGGCTGAAACAGCCAAAAAGATTAGGGACATGTCCAAAAGTGTTAAATGAAAGGGGGGTTGCGCGGTTTATCTCTCCTTTCTTTCCCAAAGCTCCTTTTTGAGAAGGTCTCTTACAGCAGACCTTATGGCTGCGCTTCTGCTCGGGTACATGTTCGCTCTCACAAGCTCGTCTAACCCTTCCAAATAGGCTTCGGGTAACAGCACTGTTACGAGTTTCACACCTTCTTCACCCAAACATGTTATGCTTATAATATGCTCTAAATATAAGATTTAAACAAGTTTCCCAACTATGAGCTCCTCTGAAGCCAGTAGCTCCTTCATTACGTTTTGAAATGTTTTTGGTACGTCTTCTACGTGTATGGCTCTTCGGCGGAGTCCTTCTTGAATTGTTCCGGCGGCTATTAGGAGGCCTCCCAACACATCGCTTAGGACGGGTTCTGGGAAAATTATCAGGGCTAAGCCCAGCTTGATGAGCCATGGTTTGCTGCCGTTTTTCCAAAGCTTTTTGGAAGCCTTCACTTCCCTGATAGTGCCGCTTAAAGACTGGAGAAAATCGGCGTAACTGTCATTTAACTCGTTTAAAGCTGTGGCTAGGGCTTTAGCCTCTTCTGTTTTCAGAGGGAACCCTCCTATTAGCAAAAGACAAGTGATGCGGCAACGTAGAAAAACTTTAACAGTTGAAAAAAGGGCTTTTTACGCTTTTCAAGCTCAAAAGGGGGTTACTGTTTTTAAAAGTCTATTTCAAAATATGTCTGTTTTCATTTGGCTTTTGATGTTTAAAAAGCGAAATTTTGTTCAGCGATGGGTGTAGGGTAACAAAAAATATTATTTCTGAAACCTAAATAACCGTGGTTTGTGCAGGTGGTTTGTCGGTTTGGCCGAAGAGCAGTACGGTTTCATTTTGCTTTCCGACGAGAAGTGGTGGAGTAGGCTTTGTGAAAGGTGTAAAAGCGGCAAGAAAATCCACGCTTTTATCCGGAGAAACCTTGTTGGACCAAAGAGAGCTGAAAAATTGTTGTTTTATGTTAAGCGTCCGTCTATGCAAATTAAGGGGGTTGCCGACTTCATAGAGAGGATTGCTGGCGACTCTAAGGAGCTTTGGGAAAAGTATGGGGATGAAACGTGCCTAAACTCCTTCAAGGAATATTTGGCTTTTCTTAAGGGGCGAGAGAAAGCCACATTCATTAGGTTTACAAACTTCCATGAGCTTGAAAACCCCATCTCTTTTGAGGCTTTTAAGAGGCTTTCAGGCGTTTTGAAGGTGCCTAGGGGCGGTAAATACATAAATCGCGAAATAGTAAATCAGTTAATCACTTAAAAGTGAAGGAGCTCAAACACATATGGAGAGCTTTAACCCAGAAAAATTTGTTGAAGCACAAATCGTGGAGATAAGGAAGGCTATAGGCGGTGAAAGGGCCTTAGTGGCTGTTTCTGGTGGTGTTGACAGCACAACCTGCGCTGTTCTAACACGCAAGGCTATAGGCGAAAACCTTGTGTGCGTGATTTTGGATGACGCCTTCATGCGGGAGGGCGAACCAGAAAAGGTTGCCGAAATCCTTTCAAAAGAACCGTTTAAAGTGCCAGTTAAAATAGTTGATGTTAGGGAACGCTTCTTTAACGCCATGAAAGGCTTGCGCGATGCTGAGGAGAAGCGGAAAAAGTTTCGGGAAACCTTCTACACGGTCCTAAGCGAGACTGCGAAAAGGGAAAATTGCCGCGTTTTAGTGCAAGGGACAATCCGCGCGGATGTTGTGGAAACTGTTGGCGGCGTGAAAACCCAGCATAACGTTTTGGAGCAGATAGGCATAAACCCCGTGGAAAAATTTGGCTTCAAAGTTGTAGAACCACTCTTGATGCTTTACAAAGAGCAAGTGCGTATGGTCGCCAGATGTCTTGGTCTGCCACCAGAAGTTTCTGAAAGACAACCTTTCCCTGGACCAGGCTTGTCGGTTCGAGTTGTGGGTGAAATCCGCCCAGACAAGTTGGAAACGCTGAAAAAAGCTACAACAATAGTTGAAGGCGCCCTTGCCGAGCATAAGCCAAGCCAATATTTCGCGGCAATAATAGACAATGAAGAGGCACCAGCAGAGCCCTCGATATCGCATGTGAAAGAGACAGTGGCGCGGCTCCTAGATGTGCCTTCTCGGAACGTTCACGTGAAGGTTTTTAGAGACAAAGCCACTGGCGTGAAGGGCGGCGAAAGACGCTACGGAAAAATTGTAGGCATAAAAGCTGAAACGGCAGAGGGCAAAACCTACCAAACAGATATACCTAAACTCGTTTCGTTGCAGGCGAAGATAACCAGCGAAAACCCGACAATAACAAGGGTGCTCTACGCTGTTAGGGAAATGCCGGAGAAAAAGCCCTACGTCATAAGTATAAGGGCGGTGCAGACAAAGGACTTCCTAACGGCACAGGTTTCAGAAATACCATGGAAAACCTTGGAGGGAGCGGCAAACGCGATTATCGAAAAATGTCTAAATGTTTCAGCTGTTTACTATGATGTTACGCCTAAACCGCCAGCCACCATTGAAATGGAGTAGGCGTGTTTAAGTTTCCTTTTTCTCTGGCTCCCTAACTTTAAACAAGACTATTAGTAGGGCAATTATGTCCAGTGGAATACATAATAGGAATGGCGCTATTGGATTCAGATTTTCGTATAGAACGCCTCCCACAAAAGAACCCAAAGCACTGGCAAGGATGTAAAGGGCGCCAGTGCTTCCCATTATTCTGCCCCGCCTCTCTTTTGGAACCATATCTGCCTGCAGCGCCGCAGTCGCTGGACCAAAAAGAACCGAGGCTATAGCGAAGAAAACGTAGACTATGGCAAACATTAGAAAACTTTTGGAAATGATAAAGAAAATCACTGTTGGCGTAAAGATTGCATGCGCTATTATGAGGGCTTTCTTTCTTCCAAAAACATCTATTGCTTTGCCCAGTAAAAGTCCCACCGTCAGCATCGTCGCAAGATTTATCGTGTTCACAGCGCCCCACTCAACATCGCTTAACCCAACAAAATTCAGAACGTAAAGGGAGCCAAAGCGATAGAAGAAGGGGTCTGTAAACGCAATAATTAGGGTTGACATTAAAAGAAAAACTAGACTTTTTGGCATCAGCTTCCAAGAGGCAAAAATTTCCTTTGCAGAGTCCCTAAAAGCCAGCTTAAGCTCTTTTAAACTAATGGGCTTCGACTCCTTTAAAGTCTCTTTAAGGAAGGCGTGGCGCAGAACTGCGGCAACCAAACCCAAAGCAAGCACTATGGTATAGATTGTCCGCATCCCGGGGTCGATAGAAAATCGGCTTACTATGGCTCCTGCAATTAAAGGCGAAAAGATTGAGGGAAAAAAGGGTAAAACTCTGAAGGTGGCATAACCAAAACCGCGTTTATCAGGCGAAAGTGTGTCTGCTTCAATAGCTTCAAGGGCTGACTGGTAAATTAGGCATATGTTTGTAACAATTACTCCTACGGCATAGAAAATCCAGTCAGGAGCCAAAATGAAAAAGACATTTGCCAAGACAACACCATAAGTCATTGTTACAATTATCTGCCTTCTGCCATGCTTATCTGTTATGTAACTTCCAGGAATGCGAACGAGAAACAATATAAACGAGCCTATGGCGCCAATTACGCCTATCATGGCTGGAGTGGCTCCGAGGCTTTTTATGAAGGGCGATTCGAAAGGCAATGTCATAGCATAGCCCAAATCGAAAAGGAGGTAGCTTAGAAGAAGCACTAGAAAATTTCCTCGAACAAAGGCGAACTCCCTTTTAATCTTGCTCCACAACTGAAATCGTGCTTCAAAAACGCATTCAACAATATAAACTGCTCTAAAGCCCTAAACTCCTAAATAGCTGTGTCTGTCATTCTAAAGTAGATAATTATGTTCCGCGTTAGAGTGAACAAAATTGAGTCTATTCGCGACATTGATGGAAACCTTGGAAAACGCATAGAACTTGTTGAAGAACGTCCAATTCCTCAGTTCGCCATTAGACCTCAAACTGAAGAGGCAAAAGTAGTGCAAGATGTTCTTCAAGCGCTTCAGCAACAACTGCCAATTTTTCCAGGGCGTGTGCAGTTCACAATACCAAAGATAATCCTTTTCCTAACAGAGCAGGAATATGAAAGTTTAGGCATCAACTTTGATGTTAACCAGATTTATGAAATAACCCTTGAAAATCAGTCCATAAAGTTTAGGAAAAGCGGATAATCTCCCTCCTAATCTTCTTTAAAGCCGAATATTTTGGATGAAAAGATAAGACAAACATCATGCTCCTTAGGGCTTTGCAAACTTTTTCTATGCTATTTTCGCCTTCCTTGTCATAGTAAAGTGGGACAGGCTCGTTTTCTCCATCGTTATAGTAGATGTAGATCCGGCGTCCTTGCGCCTTTTAATGGGACAACTTCAAATTCTAAATTCAACATCCTAGCAGTTTTCTCGACGGCGGCGCTCACTGCTTTCAGCCTTTCTGTGTGAGTCCCCACGTTTGGGACGTAAACCAACAATTTACCACGGTTGTCCTCCAACAATGGTTTTGCCTCCAAAGCGCGGTTTAGGGGTTTACTCTTTTAAAGGCGTATGGCGAAACGACAAAAACGCACTGTGGAGAGAGTTAAGTTAAAGTGAAAGCTCATAAAGTGCTGGAGATTGTAAATTTTGGCAAAATATGGGTGGATGAGGGGTGCCATGAAGGTTAGAGCGCACGTGTTTGTCAGCGGGCGTGTCCAAGGCGTTTTCTTTAGGTATGAAACTAGGCAGGAGGCTAGGCTTCGAGGCGTTAAGGGTTGGGTTCGCAACCTTCCAGACGGCAGAGTTGAAGCCGTCTTCGAAGGCGAGGAAGAAGCCGTGAAAGAGATGATAGACTTTTGTAGGCATGGACCGCCCGGCGCAAAAGTCACAAAGGTTGATGTGCGGTGGGAGAATTATACTGGCGAGTTTCGAGACTTCGAAATAAAATATTAGCCTACCCTTTTCTTGGGGATGCGGAAGTGGCTATCCTTTCCAGCACTTATGTAGTCTCCGCCGGCTCCTCTAGCTATCTGCGCTATTTTGGCAAAGTTTTCTGCACCTAAATATTGGCGGGGAGTGATTTTGATGTATTCGCCCTTATCCTCGAAATTTAGGAGCCCTTCCAAATCTTCCGGAAACATCATTTTGACATCATTGATGCCTAAAGGTTTCTCTGCTTCGTGCCTTTCTGGTGTTGGTGGTGGTTGGGCAAGTTGTGAGACGGCTATTGACCTTAGCGACGCAGAGACTATTCTTAGGTCTTCTGCTATGTTGTTTAAAACCACAAGGAGCTCGTCCACTTTTTCTGCGAGTTTTTGGATATGTTCTCTCTCAGTGCTCATGTTTCGTTTCACGCTCTTCAAATGCTTAATACCCTTATAGCCGTATTTAATTATTGTCTGTAAAGCCACTACTGTGTCAAATGGGAAGGGGCTAGTCCACTGTTGATTGAGATTGATGGGAGCCAGAAAAGCGGAAGCGGAACCATTTTAAGGCTTTCGGTAGCCCTAGCCTCCATTCTTGGGCAGCCTCTCCACATATACAACATACGCCAAAACAGACCGCAACCCGGCTTAAGACCACAGCATTTAGAGGCTGTTTTGACGGCAGCCAAACTCTGCGAGGCCGAAGTTAAAGGCGCAGTCTTAAACTCTAGGGAGCTTTGGTTCACTCCAAAGGAGGTTAAAGGCGGGGTTTTTGAGGATGAAATTGGCACTGCTGGAAGCATACCAATGCTTATCATGACCGTGTTGCCCATCTGCATATTCGCAAAAAGCAGTGTCCGCCTCCGCATCTCTAAAGGTGGAACAGATGTCTCCCACTCGCCAACAATAAACTATATGCGGTTCGTCTTTCTCCCGGTTTTGAGGCGGATGGGCATAAACACCGAAATAGCCGTCCACAAGTATGGTTATTATCCGAAAGGTATGGGAGAAGCAACCCTAACAGTTGAACCTTGCAAAGAGCTTAAGCCCCTATGCTTAGAAGGTTTTGGCAGCATAAAGTTTGTTAGGGGTGTTTCAGTCTGCACGTTTCTGGCGGACAGGCGTGTGGCTGAGCGTCAAGCAGCAGCCGCAAACAAACACCTCGAAAGGTTTGGGTTGAAAGCCGACATCCAAATAGTAAACGACTACTCTAATCCGCTTCAGAAGGGGAGTTCCCTAGTGCTTTGGGCTGAAACCGACGAGGGCGTAGTGCTAGGCGCAGACTCTATTGGGGAGCTTGGAAAGACAAGCGAGGCTGTCGGGGTTGAAGCTGCAAAAAAGCTTCACGCTGAAATCTCTTCCAGGGCTACTGTTGACGTTCACTTGGCTGACATGCTCATTCCATACTTGGCTTTGGCTAGGGGCAGGTCAGCCTACCTAACAAGAGCCATCTCAGACCATTTAGAAACAAACATTTGGCTGGCTGAAACTCTTCTGGGTGTAAAATTTGATGTTAAGCGTGTTGATGGGCTTTACAAGGTTGAGAAGGTTGGCTAACCTTGAGAGCCAAGGTTAGGGGAATATACACAACAGCCTTGACAAAACTGCTCCTGGAAAACGGCTTCCAAATAGTCCAGCCATCCCAAACCATAAAAACGCGGTTCGGCATACTAGACAACAACGAGCCTCCAGACATTAAAATAAAGGATAGGCATGACCTCCAAGGAGTGGTGGCACTGGGTACACCAGAAGCCACAAAAGACTTCCAAAAAATACTGCATGCCACCCTTGAAGACACCATCATAAGAAAATGGAACGCAAGTGTGGATGGCATATACAAAGGTACAATTATAGGCGAAAGCAACGGCGCATTTCAAGTTAAAATAAGCGAAGATGTCATTGGATTACTGCCGAAACACGAAGTTCCGAGCGGGAGCCAAAACCAAAACAAGAACGACATAATAGTCCAAGTTGCAAGGAAACGCATTGGAAGAAAAACTCCGGTTCTGACAACCCAGCTTAAAATTGTTGGAAACTACGCCATATTAGCGCAGAAAAGCAATGGCGGCGTGAGCCTAAAAATTAGGGATATAAACAAGAGAGCCGAGCTTTACGTTCTTGGAAAGAAGCTGGCGCCGGAAGGTTGGGGGATAATTTGGCGGGAGCCAGCTGCCCACGCGCCTGAAACATTTTTGGAGAATGAGGTGACAAAGCTTCGCGAGAAGGTTAAAGCCTTAAATGTGGCTGCGTCTTCGGCTGATGCGCCAGCCTTAATTGTTGAAGGCTTACATTTTATGGACGTTGAGTTCCCAAGCCTCTCAAAAGCGAAATTGGACGCGTTGAGAGCTTCTGTTTCGCCAACCATTGAGGGGCACCACTTCTACAAAAGTTGCGGCGGCAAGGTTTCGGCAGCCCTAGAAATGGCTGAAAAGCTCCTAGAAAAGGGACAAAACAAAAGCGAGATTAAAGAACTTTTCAAAGAGCAGGTTCAAGCGGAATTCCCAGAGGAGGGCTCAGTGGTTGATGTGGAACATGTCAAACTTAGCGGTGCGGTCTTCCATCTTGGGCAAGCAACAATAGAAGCCATAAACAGTCAAGAGCTGAAATACAGCAGAACCATTAGGGCTGATGGCTTTTACGATGGGTTAGGCGTAGCCAAAGAGGCTGGCGACATGGCGATAAGCCAAACAAAGCTTGGCGAATGGTACATAACCACCAACTACTTCTCAAAGGATGGACGATGGAAGGGCGCCTACATAAACATAAACACGCCTGTGGAAGTTTATCTTGACGCGGTGCGCTACATAGATTTAGAAGTGGATGTCTGCATTCGCCCAAACAGCGAGACAAAAGTTATTGATATGGAAAAGCTTGAAAAAGCCTTGGAAAAAGGTGTTGTAAGCGAGGTGCTTTTTGAAAGGGTTAAATACATTATCGCAACGGTAACTAATAAAAGCTTCGTTGAAAAGCTCTCGGCTAAATTTATTTAGCTTTCTACTGCTTATTTTCCAGCCAAGAGTGGAAAGTTGAAAACTGAACTTGTCCTAAAAGACTTGAAAGCCTACGTAAACGGCGCAGTTAAAGAGTGCTGCATAGCCATCGAAAATGGCAAGATAGCAAAAATTGGAAAAGAGCCACGGATGCCTAAGGCTGAAGCAGAAATAAGCCTTAAAGGGCTTCTTGTTCTGCCAGGCTTGATTGACGTTCATGTGCACTT
Source organism: Bathyarchaeia archaeon (assembly GCA_038868115.1). Classification (GTDB taxonomy): domain Archaea; phylum Thermoproteota; class Bathyarchaeia; order Bathyarchaeales; family Bathycorpusculaceae; genus JAGTQI01. The sequence goes on along the minus strand of JAWBXA010000001.1, from coordinate 85,476 downwards.
AAGGGATGAGGGTAAAGCCTGCAAAGAAGACTTCTACAGTGGTACGGCAGCCGCTGCGGCTGGCGGTTTCACAACGGTTCTGGACATGCCCAATAACAGTCCAGTCACCATGAGCGCTGAAACTTTGAAAAATAGGATGAGGAAAGCTGAGGAAAAGATTTTGGTTAATGTGGGCTTCTACTCCGAATTCCCAAAAAACATAAATGAAATAGACGGGGTGATTGGCGCTGGCGCTGTGGCTTTCAAGCTTTTCCTAAGCGAGCAGGTGGGTGGACTAAACATAGAAGATGACTATGCGCTTGCACAAGCCTTCAAAAAGGTGGATTCAAGAGTTCCTGTTGCTGTGCACGCCGAAGACAAGGGCATAATTAAAGGTGTTGAAGAAAGGCTTAAGCGAGAAGGAAAAAGGGATATAGGGGCTTTTCTTGAGGCACATTCCGAAAGGGCAGAAGCCGAAGCCATAAAACGTGTACTAAAAATAGTTAAAGAGACAAGGGCACGAGTGCACTTCTGCCACATAAGTACAAAGCGAGGATTAAGCATGGTGGCTGAAGCGAAAAAGGCTGGATTACCAGTAACATGTGAAGTTACGCCCCACCACTTGTTCCTGTCCACTGATTATTTGAGGAGTTTTGGAACATTGGCTTTAACAATGCCTCCGCTTAGAAGCAAAAGCCACAACATAGCCCTGTGGGAAGGCTTAAAGAACGGTTTGATTGACGTTGTGGGCTCAGATCATGCACCCCACACTTTGATGGAGAAAAACGCTGACAGCGTCTGGGATGTTAAAGCTGGCATCCCCGGACTTGAAACAACCCTCCCCTTGCTGCTTACGGAGGTGAACGTCGGAAGGCTTAGCATAGCCGATGTTGTTAGGCTTACGGGTGAAAATCCAGCGGGAATCTTTGGGTTAGAAGGTTTTGGAAGCTTAACGGAGGGTTTTAGAGCCGATTTAGTGGCTGTTGATTTGAAGAGGGAGTTCCGGATCGACGCCTCTCGTTTCCATTCTAAGGCGAAGTTTTCGCCCTTCGATGGCAGAACCGTCAAAGGCATGGTTATCAAAACTTTTGTAGGTGGAAAACTAGTTATGGATGAAGGTGAAATGGTGGCTAAACCCGGGTGCGGAAAAATAATCAAACACGAAGCAAAAACTGGAGAGTAGATGCTTGAAATTCATTGTTGACGGTATGCTTGGAAAGCTTACCCGTTGGCTTAGGATGCTAGGGCACAACGTGAAATACTCGAACAAGCTGGACGACGTGAAGCTGATCTCCATAGCGAAAAGGGAGAAACGGATACTCTTAACAAGGGATTTGGAGCTTTACCAGCAAGCCACGGCAAAAGGTGTGCAAGCCTTCTATGTGAATGGCGAAACAGAGGCCGAAAGGCTAGCGCAACTCGCCAAAAAATTCGGCATAAGCCTAGACATAAACATAGCTGTATCGCGCTGTCCAAAATGTAACACGCAAGTAAAGCCAATATCAAAGGAGAACGTCAAAGGCAAGGTTGAAGAAACAACATACGCCTGCTACAACGAGTTCTGGCGGTGTCCAAAATGCGGGCAAATCTACTGGCAAGGGGCTCACTGGACAAGGATAAGGAAAACTCTTGAAACGGCAAAGGAGTTTGCAAAAACAGAAAAGGGCTAAAAAGGCTGTTTTTACTTCTCCTTCTCTTCTTCAAGAAGCCACTTAAGTGGAATATCTTGATAAGTGCCGTCTGGAAGAGTCCGCCTAATCGTTATGGGAAGTATGCCAGCTTCAAGCTCTCTAAGAGCTATGTCTATCGGGCTTGAATGGCCTTCCGCGACATCTACGAGGATGGGGGCACCCATGGATATTTGTAGGGCTCTTGCACCGACTACTCTGGCTTTCTCAAAGCGAGTGAGCCTTGGAGGGCCGATCAAGATTTTCTTCTCTTTTACAGACGTGTTTTAACTCCCCAGCGTCCTACTATTCGCCTTCCGGTGGGCCCTTAGGCATTGGAGGAGTTTTAGCCTTCCCAGCGGCTATAACGTCATCGATTTTCAGAATCATTGAAGCGGCCTCGGTTGCAGACTTGACCACCTGCTTCTTGACAGATATTGGTTCAAAGACTCCGGCTTCCCGCATGTCCTGAACTTTTCCGGAATGCACCTCAATTCCAGCCCATGTTTCACCCTTCTCGTGTTTCGCCCTCAGCTCTGAGAGTATATCTATTGGGTCTAAACCGGCATTTTCAGTTAGCGTTGCTGGAATTGCTTCTAGGGCTTCGGCGAAACTTTTGACGGCTAGTTGTTCCCTTCCAGGAAGGGTTTCAGCGTACTTCTTTAAGACTTTAGCTATTTCTAGTTCTGGAGCTCCTCCGCCAGCCAAGACTTTTGGTTCTTCGACTATGTCGCGGACAACGCATAAGGCGTCATGCACTGAGCGTTCAGCCTCTTCTACCACGCGCTCTGTCGCTCCCCTAATGAGGATAGTGACCGCCCTTGGATTTTTGCACCCCTCAACAAATGTCATTTTGTCTTCGCCGATTTTGCGTTCTTCCACAAGGCTTGCATGGCCCAAGTCTGCAGGACTCACGTCATCCAAATTGGTTATTATTTTGCCTCCGGTAGCTTTTGCAAGCTTCTCCATATCCGACTTCTTGATGCGCCGCACTGCCAAAATGCCTTTTCTGGCTAGGAAGTGCTGTGCCATATCATCTATGCCCTTCTGGCAGAGCACAACATTAGCGCCTACTGCCGCGAGCTTTTCCACCATATTCTTAAGCATGGCTTCCTCCTGTCTTAGGAAGGCGTCCATCTGCTCTGGGCTCTCAATGTTTATTTTCGCATCAAACTCCGTTTTCTCGATTTCTAGTGGGCAATCCAACAAGGCAATTTTAGCGTTCTCCACACGTTTAGGCATGCCGGAGTGAACAACTTCCTTGTCTAAGACTATGCCGTTTATGAGCATTGTGTCCCTAACGGATTCACCTGGCTTCTTTTCAACCTTAACATCGTCCACGTCCACCTTATATTTGTCGCCTTCCTTCTCCGCCACCTGCAAAATCGCCTTAACAGCCAAGTCAGCTAGGTATTCTCTATGCTCAGCGACAAGTTTGCTCGCCATAGACGTCATGGCAGCCTTTCGCAAATATTCCTGAGAGTTTAGGTCGATTGGTATGGCGATTTTCTCCAAAACTTCAAGGGATTTTTCCATGGCCTTCTTATAACCATCAATTATGATTGTTGGGTGAATATTCTTGCTGATAAGTTCTTCAGCTTTTGCTAGCAGTTCCCCAGCCAAAATAACTGCTGTCGTCGTTCCATCTCCAGCCTCGTTATCCTGCGTTTTCGCTACTTCGACCATCATTTTTGCGGCTGGATGCTGAACATCCATCTCATCTAAAATTGTGCGGCCGTCGCTAGTTATCGTGACATCGCCAAAGCTGTCCACAAGCATTTTATCCATGCCTTTTGGTCCGAGAGAACTTTTCACCGTTTCGGCTATTATACGAGCCGCCATAATATTCGTGTGCTGGGCTTCCCTACCCCTCGAGCGGGTTGAGCCTTCCTTTAATATAAGAACAGGGACTCCTGCTGATGCGGGTGATGACAAACCAACAACCCCCCTAATGCGTCACAATGAGAAACAGCATTACAATATAAATTTTTCTTTAGATACGCTCTAAACATGTATGTTCCACAAAAGACAAACATTTTCATCGAACATCCTTAAAGATGCCATGCAATTCTGTACATTGCAGATTTCGGGGTCGAAATAATTGGGCGTGGATTTTCGGGTTCTCTAAGCGGGTACCGAAGCATCTTTTTAAGCGCAAATTATTCTTGGACTTTTGAAAGGATACATTATACTGAAAATTTAGGATTAAAAACAAGCGATATTTTTTAACTGAAAAAGGGCAAATGCCGCTTGGCTCGGAGAAAGCCTTAACAGATATGGAAAAGAAAGGTTATTTGTATGGTATGTAATCTCTGCCCAGCAGTTCCCTGGCTATGATGATCCTTTGGATGTTCATGGCGCCTTCAGCTCCAATGTGGTAGGACATTATACCTCGCAATCCCATTTCTAGTGGGCAGTCTTTTGTGTAGCCCCAGGCTCCCATCCATAGTAGCACGTGCTCAAAAACTTTGAAGGCGAATGGCGGAACCATCAGCTTAACGGCTGAAATATATTTTGTGACTTCCAGCGGTGTGAAACGTCCCCGCTTATACTTTTCATCATTCATCCATGCCGTTCGGTAGACAAGAGATCTTAAGGCCTCAAGTTCAGCCCACATGTCAGCTAGGTCGAACTGAATGCCCTCATACTTGCCAATAGGGTTTCCAAAGGCTTTCCGTTCTTTAATGTACTCCATTCCAAGCTCTAAAGCTCTTTGGGCAGCACCTAAACATGTGGCGCCTATCAGCAGTCTTGCATTGTCAAAGCCCTCCATTGTCAGGTAGAAGCCCCTCCCCTCCTCACCTATGCGGTAAGCGTCTGAAAGTCTAACATTGTCCATTACTATGCTTCCGGTTGAAATTGCCATACGTCCCATTTCCTCGAAGCGTTTACCGACCTCAACACCCGGCGCATTTATAGGCAAATAAAAAGCTGTCATGCCACGGTGAGATGCGCCTGGAGGCGGCGGTGCCGTTCTAATTAATGTGAAGTGTCCTCCGCCCAATTTTTTGGCTTCCTCTGTTCCGCTTATGTACGTTTTCTCTCCGTTCAAAATCCAGTAGTCTCCCTCTTTAATGCCGGTCGACTTTATGGCTGCAACATCCGAGCCTCCGCCTGCTTCTGTTGTGGCTATTCCTATAAAGGCTTCGCCCTTTGCAGCTTTTCTTATAACCTCTTCTCGGACTTGCTCGGTGCAGTACTTGTCAGTTACGAAACCCCACGAAGCCTCAACTAGGAAAAGCACCGGCACCGCAATGCTTATGTCTGCATAGCCTAGCTCCTCCGCTGCTATGCAGGCTGTAACCCAGTCTGCTTCTGCTCCGCCATGCTCTTCTGGCACAGTCATTAGAAGAAGCCCTAAATCAGCCAAGCCCTTTATGATTTCCCTTGGGATTTCGCCTTTGCTGTCCATTTCCCTAACTTTTTCCAGCGTAAGCTCTTTCCGACACCATTCGCGGACTGCTTTGCGGAAGAGTTCCTGCTCTTCGGTAAAGCTGAAATCCACCATAACTTTCACCTTTAAGCCTAACCTAACAGCTGAAGACATATAAAGCTTGTTTGAAGATTTCTGCAAACTTATGCATTCTAAACGAGCTGTAAGCCCTTTCTAAAGGCGTTTATATTCGTCTCCAAAGTTCTTTCTGAAACGCTTTCTCTTACGCTCTTCTCCAAGGACTCCACGCTGACAATCTGTGTTATCTTTGTTAATGCTCCGAGAATAATCATGTTGGCAAAGAGGCTTTCCCCAAAGGCTTTTTTAGCTGTTTCAACAGCTGGCACTCTAAATATTTTGGCCTTCACTTCTGGAATTTTTTCGACTTTGCTATCAACTATTAGTGTGCCGTCATCTTTCAGGAGGGGCAAGTATTTGTCAAGGGATTCCTGATTCATGGCCACAAGAATATCACACCTTCGGATAGCCGGAAAACCTATTCGGTTGTCTGAAATTATTACTTCACTTTTGGCTAGGCTTCCACGTGCTTCGGCGCCGTAACTTTGGGTTTGCACAGCGTTCTTCCCATCAAAGGCGGCTGCCTTACCTAAAATTTGTCCAGCTAAAACAACGCCTTGACCGCCATGTCCACTAATTATAATTTCAACTTTAGGCATTTTTCTGCGCCTCCTTTAAAACTGCATAAACACTTTCAATAAGGGTAAGCCTCTTCCTCTGAATGAACTCGCCTACAACAATTTTGCCTTCGAGCTCTTCTACATCAAATTTTTCTGCCTCCGCCGCTGAAATAGCGCTCTCCCTAAACCACTTAAGTATATCCCCGACATCTTTGAATCCAGCTTTTCTGCCATAGGCTGTCGGGCATTGTGTGACAACCTCAACAAACCTAAAGCCATCCATTTGAAGCGCTTTTTTAAAGCATTCTTTAAGCTCTTTAAGATGAACAGTTGTCCACCTCGCGGCGTAATTGGCTCCAGCTGCGGCTGCAAGCCTAGCCGCGTCCAACGGATGCTCAAAACTTCCATAGGGAGTTGTGGTCGTCCTTGTCTTTAAAGGTGTTGTCGGGGCTACTTGGCCACCAGTCATGCCGTAGATCATGTTGTTGCCCATTATAACAAGGATATCTGTGTTTCTCCTTGCAGCATGGACAAAGTGGCCCATGCCAATTCCGACGATGTCGCCGTCTCCACCAAAAACAACTACGTGGAGGTCTGGTCGCAAAAGCTTTATGCTTGTAGCGACTGGTATGCTTCTTCCATGCAATGTGTGAACAGAATCCGCCAAATAGTATGGCGAAGGTATCCATGAAGAACAGCCGATTCCGCTGACAAAACAGAATTTTCTAAAATCGTCATAACCAAGCTCAAAAACAGCTCTTAAAAAAGCGTCGTTTAAGGCGTATAACCCACAGCCCGGGCAGAAAGGAAAACGTAACCCTGGCCTCAAATAGTTGCTAGGTGAAAATGTTCTTTTGCTCATTCTATTTTACCTCCTTCAGAATTTTTTCCAAAATTTCTTCTGGTGTGATTAGTTCGCCGCCGCCTATCTTGTTAAGTGGGACAACCTCTGTGCAGCCTGCAACCCTTTTAACCTCGTTGACTATTTGCCCCAAATTCATTTCAGGCACAATTATTTTTTCGGCGTTTTCCGCAAGCCTCAGCACTGGCTTCTCTGGAAAGGGCCAAAGGGTTTTTAGGCGGACATAGCCAACTTTTACGCCCTGTTTTTCAGCTTCTTCCACTGCCTCGTAGATTGCCCTTGAGGTGATGCCGTAGGCTACTATGCCCACCTTGCAATCTTCAATGTTACAGCTTTCCACTTCCACAATATAATCAGTGTTCTTCTTTATCTTGTTGTTAATTGCCTCTATCACGCGCCTGTGCACCACCGGGTCGGCGGTAAACCTAACCCCCTTCTCGTCGTGGGTTGAGCCGGTAACAGCCACATTAAACCCTTCGCCTATGGACGGCATGGGCGCCACACTTTCCAAGCCGAAGAAGACCTGCTCCCCAGCTTGGGGCTTTTTGCGGTTGACTATTTCTATGCTTTCCAATGGTGGTATAACCAAATGCTCCCGAAGATGCACGGTAGCCTCATCTACTAACAAAGTGACCGGAGTGCGATATTTTTCCGCGAGATTAAACGCCCTAATTGTAAGCTCAAAAACCTCTTGGACGGAGTTAGGGCATAACGAAACAGCCATATAATCACCATGAGTTCCCCACCGCGCCTGCATAACATCGCCCTGCGCACACTTGGTCGCCTGTCCGGTGCCGGGACCAACCCTTTGAACGTTAACAATAACACATGGAGTTTCAGTCATAAAAGCCCAGCCGATGGTTTCCTGCATCAAACTAAACCCTGGACCGGAGGTGGCAGTCATAGCCTTAACACCGCACCAGCTTGCACCAACAACAGCCCCAATAGAAGCTAATTCGTCCTCCATCTGCAGGAATATACCGCCAGCTTTTGGAAGACGCATCGCCATGTGCTCAGCAATTTCATTGGCTGGTGATATAGGATAACCAGCGAAAAACCTGCAGCCAGCAATTAACGCAGCTTCAACGCATGCCTCGCTTCCTTGCAGAAAGGTTCTTTTCCCATTTTTGTTATTCATCTCGAAACCCGTTTAAAACGGTTAACGCTCTTGCATTTAGGGCTGTTAATGTAGTATTAAGAGTTTTTGTCCAGATGCTTTTAGTATATGCAAAGAGGCAAAATTTAGGAAAACATGGCTAAGCCAAAGAAATATGAGTAATGTGCGTAAAATAAAAATTGATTTAAAATATAAATTTAGACTTCGAAATCTTTAATTTGACTCATAGGTTTGATTTACGTTTTAATGAAGTGTCGAGGCGTATGATTATTGCAAGCAATGTATAAAATTTGCCTAGCTATAGTTTTTGGCTTAACGTTACTTTATGCTTTTCAAGGCTTTTATCCTAATTTTATATCAATTTTCTCTAATGCTTTCCCGCCTTTTATTGCAGGCGCTGCGCTCATTTTTTCAGTTTTTGCTTTGAAAAAGTATAGCGGTGATCTTAAAACGTATTACTCTATTGTGTGGCCTTTTTTCACTTTATGGTTGGCGCTTTGGTTTCTTGGCGAAACGTGTTGGGCCATCTACACTCTTATTTTAAATGTTGAAGTACCATTTCCGTCAATAGCGGATATCTTTTGGTTATGCGGTTATATCCCTTTGTCAGCCGCACTGTTAATATACTTAAGAACATTCTGGTCAGTTTTGTCGAAAAGCACAATAGGCATTGCTGTTGGAATATTTCTTAGCTTAGGCATTCCTGCATCCGTTGCTTTGATAACACCTATTATGACGTTAGAGGAAGACATAGTTGCGATGTTCTTTGATGTTGCTTATGTTTCCTTTGACATTTTTATGCTATTCCTAGCAATTTTAGGGCTTACAATCTTCCTTAAGGGAAGCTTAGGTAAATCGTGGCTATCAATTAATTCTGGTTTGTTGTCAACCATTGTTGCAGATGTTTTATTCGGCATTACAAACGCGCAAGAAACTTATTATCCAGGTCATCCACTTGAACTTTTCTTTCACCTGGGATACGTACTGTTTCTTCTAGCGTTCTATATTCACACTAAGGAGCTGTAATTAATTAAATCCTTCGTGTTGTAAATAAAACGACTTGGTTTTCGAAATTTAATGTAAAATTTAGAGCAAATTTATACAACACAGAAGGGTCAGGTAAGTAAATAGCCAAACAACCTTTAAAAATAAACATCTTTAAATTTAAACTTAAAATAAAAAGGGTTATTGAGTTAAAGTAACAGTTTTCGATAGTTGTTCCGCAATGTCCTTTAAGCCGAGTTTCTCAAAGGTTGTCAGTGTTGGTATTCCCCTTTTATCCCATCCACGTTTTGCGTAGTACATGTCAAGAAGCATGTCGAACCTTGTTTGGTCAAGCGTTTTCCCCCTTTGAGGACCCTTTGTGATGGGATCTATAAACCAGCGTTTCGGCGGATAATCCATTAAGCGGCTCCAATTTTGGCCGAACTCCCTTACCCAGAAAGCCCTTATTAGGGCGTATATCCTATCAGCTACTTTGTAAAGCATGTCTTCAAGAGATATCTCCAAGCCGGTAGCAGCTTTCATGAGCCTCTGATACCACTCCAGTGGAAAACCGAGCTCAATCCATGGTAGTCGACATGCAACGAGGGCTTCAAACATTCCCCCCCTTATCCTCTGGAATTCTATTACTTTGTCCACTTTGGCTTCCGTGTATCCTTCTCTATCTGTTTTTATCTCCCATGCGATGATCCAAGCTTCTTTATGGTGGGCTCCTATAGATGATGTTGCAAAGGCTAGGGCCATTCCGGGAACTGTATGGCAGTCATAAGCTGATGCTTCAAGTCCTTTAACATGCATAGCCCAGTTTTGCGAGTCTCCACCTAGTTTTTGGCTTATTCGCATGACTCCTTCAGCTAATAGGTTTCCAAGGTTCTCTCGACGATATGCAATATCATAAATTAGGCTTTTCACTTCTTCAAAGTCTCCCCATTCCACCCCGTCCTTAATCAGTCCTTTCTCGGTTGCTTCCATTGCAAATCCTATAGTATTGCCCAAAGATATGGTGTCTATGCCAAGTTCGTCTGCAATCCTATTTAAAACAGAAACTTTTCCAAGGTGTCCCAATCCAATGTTGGAACCTAGCATGGCGACATTCTCATAGTCAAGCTCAGACTCTCTTCCTTCGCAGTCAAGGACAACGTTTCCGCACGCCATATTGCAGTAGGGGCATCCTCTGCGTTTAACCTTAGCTGCCTCCATCGCAAAACCATTTATTAGATTACTGAACTCAAAAACGCCCTCTCTAAAGTTATTAGTGGGCAAAACACTATTTTCATTAGCCCAATCTATAGTTGCCATAGTTCCCTGTCTTATCCAGAAGCCATAATAGTTTCTGCTTTTAATATCGTCATAAGCTTCCTTAACAAGCTTATCATAACCATCCGGGTCTGCTAAGGGGATATCTTTTGAACCTTTAAAGACTATAGCCTTAACCTTTTTAGAGCCCAGGACAGCACCCATTCCTGGCCTGCCGCCAGCACGTCCCTCCTGTGAAACAACCGTTGCGTATCTAACCATGTTTTCCCCGCCGGGTCCTATGACGAGCACTCCGATGTCTTTTCCATGCACCTCTTTTAGTGTCTTCTCCGCCTCAAAAGTTGTTTTGCCCCACAAGCCGTCTGCGCTCAAAATGTGGGCCTTTTCCTCGTCTACGTAAATGTAAACGGGCTTTTCGGCTTTTCCGTCAATAACAAGAGCGTCAAAGCCCGCTTTACGCATTTGCACAGCAGCCATAGTCCCAGCATTTCCATCTCCGTAACCCCCAGTAAGCGGACTTTTAGCAGCTATAACCAGCTTTCCTAAACTTGGTCCAGGAAGTCCAGTCAGTGGACCGGCAGCGACTACAAGTTTATTTTCTGGACCAAGGGGATCCGTTCCTGGTTTTAACTCATCGAAGAGAATCTTTGCGGCGAAACCTCTTCCACCGATATATTTTAACGCAAAATCGGCATCGCAATCCTCAGCTTCAACTTTTTTCTTTGAAAGGTTTACTCTTAAAATCTTGCCATTCCATCCATACATTTAAGTCACCATTTAAGCACGCATATCTTCTCCTAAACCTTTAAAACTTTATGCTTAAGGTTTTTATATTCAATGTCCTCCTTAACAGTTATCTCCGTAGGGGAATCTGTATGAAGGTTAGTAAAGTGATAACGGTTGTTGAAACTCATTCTTCTGGTGAAACAACTAAAGTTGTTGTGAGTGGCTTTCCACGAATTCCGGGCAAAACAATGTGGGAGAAGACGCAGTATTGCAAAGAGTATTTTGACAACTGGAGAAAAGCCCTAATGATGCAGCCGAGGGGCTTCTCGGGGATATTGGGTGCTATAATCACTGAACCAGCAAATCCAAAGGCAGACTACGGTGTGATATTTATGTATACTGGCGGCTACTTCAACTCTTGTGGAGATAGCACCTTCTCCGTGGCGAAAGTTTTAATTGAGCAGGGCATGGTTGATGTTAAAGAACCAATAACCGAAATAACCCTTGATACCGCCGCCGGACTCGTTAAGGTGGAAGCAAAGGTTGAGGAAGGTGAAGTTCAAGAGATATCTTTTGAAGGAATTCCATCCTTCTACGAGGGCACAAAGAAGGTCAAGGTTCCAGATGTTGGCGAAATCGATGTGGACGTAGCTTTCGGTGGACTTTATTACGCGTTTGTTAACCCGGATGATGTCAATGTTCAAGTTAAACCGGAAAACGCACGCGAAGTAATCCAAGTCGGCATGAGAATACTTAATGCCGCGAACCAGCAAATAAAAGTAAAACATCCCGAAAATCCAGAATTGAATAAGATTGAACTTGTAACTTTTTCAGCTAAACCCATTAAATCCAAGCATCATGCTAGACACGCAAATGTCTACGCGGATATGATATGCGTTTCACCAGCTGGGACCTCTGTTAGTGCCAAGTTAGCAATGCTTTGGGCCAAAGGAAAATTCAAGATGGGAGATCGTCTAATCGTTGAGAGCCTAGTCCATCCAGACTTAACAATGCTTGGCGAAATTTGTCGAGAAACTAAAGTTGGCAAATATGAGGCAGTAGTGCCAAAGCTTTCTGCAAGGGCATACATAATAGGTTTACAGCAGTGTATACTAGAAAAAGACGACCCGATAAAATATGGTTTCCTGTTGGGCTAGGAGCCCCTTGTTCAATGCTTTTTATTAGCGACGCTGACATCCAACGTTTTATGCAAGAGGCTATAGACATCGTTGAAGAAGCCTCAAAGGGCATATTTAGAGAAGCAATTCTACAGAACGAACAACTATTATGTGAAAAATGAAGTATCTTCCAATGGGCGCATACTCCGGAGGAACTATCGCGGAAGCACATTTGCGCTGAGTTAGGCGAAATCATTCTATGCAAAAATCCGACGAACTAACGATAAAGAAATAATAATCTTTAAAGTTACCCAGTTTGGCAATACAAGAAGCCGCCATTACAAAATTCGTCGGCAAGAAAATTGCTGTAGTCGTTAAACGTTAAGTTTCCTTTGTCTAATATGAAGCTAGTGTTTCAATTCGGTTCAGCGGCAGCTGGATGGACTCAAAATCCCAAACTTTTAGTAGATAGACACTTTGGCAACACCGTTAACTTTCAAGAATTCGGGGATAAGCTCACCTGGAACTTTTTTCTCTACAATAAGCGTTAACTTCGGTTCTGGTGAAAGTTCTGGATCATCAACTATTGCCTGCCTTATACTTAAGCCGTTTTTAGCCAATATCATAGCTGAATTTGCCAATATGCCGGGTATTCTAGCGTTTACCGGGGTTATTTCTACTACGCCGAGTTCTAAGTGTTTTGCTATCTCTTTTAGGGAGTGCCCAGCTGACCTTAAGCCTTCGAAGATTAGTCGGAGTTCGCGGTTCGCTCTTATGGTGTTTATTGTTTCGTTTACCGTTCTTCTATCTACGCCTGCCACTCTGGCTATGCGAGTTGGCGGAATCTCGATCTCATTTAAGTATATTTTTCCATCTTTTATGCTTAGTCCATTTTCTACGAGGATTCTGGCTACTTTTAAGCGTTCAGGATAGTTTTCAAAGTGTCGTTTTATTTTGTCCCACATGTTTCTCTCCTAATGCACTTTTTTGTGCAATAAAGTATAAATATGTTCGGTCGTTTTACTATGGTGCTTAAATGTACTAAAACGTTCAGCGTGGCAGTGATGGGCTTTAAGTTTCAGAAAAGTGAATACTTTGTAGTGCTAGATGCGGATGAAATTCCAACTTCGTGGTACAACATTCAAGCAGATTTACCGGAACCTCTTCCACCGCCATTAGACCCCACAACCTTAAAACCAATAGATCCAAAACTCTTAGAGAGAATATTTGCAAAGGAGCTAATTAGGCAAGAGGTTTCTACGGAACGCTTCATAAAGGTTCCAGAGGAAGTTTTAGACGCTTATTTGCGACTACCCCGTCCAACACCGCTTTATAGAGCGAGAAGACTTGAAAAATTTCTTAAAACTCCGGCGAAAATTTACTTTAAATGTGAGAATTTTAGCCCAACTGGAAGCCACAAGACAAATACTGCTATAGCCCAAGCCTACTACAACAAGGAACAAGGGATAAAGAGGCTTGTGACCGAGACTGGTGCTGGACAGTGGGGTACTGCACTAGCCTTCGCGTGTACAATTTTCGGCTTAAAGTGCCGCATATACATGGTTCGCGTAAGCTACCAACAGAAACCCGGGAGAAGAACCATAGCACAACTGTATGGTGCTGAGATGTTTCCTTCACCGAGCGACCAGACAAACTTTGGCAGGAAGCTCTTGAAGGAAAACCCGAATCATCCTGGAACTTTGGGTATTGCCATAAGCGAAGCCATAGAAGACACAATGACACATGAAGACACAAGGTACTCTTTAGGTTCTGTTTTAAACCATGTGCTGTTGCACCAGACAATTGTAGGATTGGAAGCCAAAAAACAGTTTGAGATTATCGGCGAGTACCCAGACGTGGTCTGCGGATGCATAGGTGGAGGCTCCAACTATGCCGGTTTCTGCTACCCGTTCATGATGGATAAACTTAAGGGCAAAACCGAAACAGAGTTTGTAGCTTGCGAGTCCAAGGCCGTCCCCCACACAACTAAAGGAGTTTACACATACGATTTCGGCGATACGGCTAAAATGACGCCGCTGCTTAAAATGCTCACAATAGGACACGGCTATGCGTGTCCTCCAATTCATGCCGGAGGCTTAAGGTATCACGGTATGGCACCTTCGATATCCTATCTAATCTATAAGGGATATATGCGTTCAGTCGCTTACCACCAAACCGAAGTTTTTCAAGCAGCCCACATTTTAGCTCAAGCTGAGGGACTCATAATAGCGCCTGAGACAGCCCACAGCCTGAAATTCGTCATAGACGAAGCCTTGCGGTGTCGAAAAACCGGTGAAAAAAAGGTTATTGCCATGAACTATAGCGGACATGGACTATTAGATTTAGGCGCTTATGAACAGTTCTTGGCAGGAAAACTCGTGGATTATGAGCCTGAGAAAATTGAAGTTCCAGCAATTGTAAATGATCCTTAAGGGCGGCATTCAAGTGGCAGCTATAACGTAAATACCAGTTCTATGCGCTAACATTTTTCAATACTTACTTTTTCCACAATACTACGGAAAAAATTTAAGGATACGTGTTTGTAAGGTCTCACTAGCCGCAAACAGGACCTAAGACACAGTTGTTTTGGCAAATTTTAATAAATTCGGTTTTTTATAGAAAACAGCAAAATAGCGAGGATATGCTGTGATTCCGATAAATGCTCCGCAAATAGGCGAAGAAGAGATAGAAGCTGTTATAAAGGTCTTGAAAAGTTGCGTTCTAACCCACGCGTTTGGCGCTGGACCGATGGTTAGGCAGTTTGAGGAGGAGTTTTCAAGGCTTGTTGGAACGAAGCATGCTATAGCCGTGAACAGTGGAACAGCAGCCTTACATATGGCTATCGTCGCCGCCGGCATAAAACGGGGCGACGAAGTAATTTTGCCAAGTTTCACCTTTGTGGCGACGGCAGAAGCCGTTGTGATGGCTGGGGCAAACCCAGTTTTTGTTGACATAGATCCAGAAACTTACAATGTTTCACCAGAAGCCATTGAAAAAGCACTGACAAAAAAGACAAGGGCAGTAATTGCAGTAGACCTTTATGGTTCTCCTGCAGACCTAAAACCGATAAGGGAGATGGCTGATAAACATGGGTTGAAGGTTATTGAGGATGCAGCTCAAGCTCATGGTGCAGTCTACAAAGGAAAACCGGTTGGCGCTTATGCAGATGTTGCATGTTGGAGTTTTTATGCGAGCAAAAATATGACGACAGGAGAAGGCGGCATGATAACCACAAATGCTAATGAAATTGCTGAAACTTTGAGGCTTATTAGAAGCCATGGCGAGAAAGAAAAGTACAAGTCCATCATTTTGGGACACAACTACCGCATGCCGGAAATTGAAGCGGCAATAGGCATTGTACAGCTAAGGAAGCTGCCCATTTTTTTGGCTAAGCGAAGGGAAAACGCTGAAAGACTCACAGCAAATCTAAGCAGTGTTACTAACGTTCAGCTTCCAGGCGAGCCTAAAGGGTGCAGAAACAGCTGGTACCTTTACACAATAAGAGTTAAAGATGCGGACAGGGCGAGGCGAGACGCTATTATTGAAAATTTGAGGAGGGAAGGCATAGGTGCAGAGGTATACTATCCATTGCCCATTCACCTAATGCCATATTACCGTAGGTTTGCAAAAAAGAGGCTTACCGAAACGGAAAAAGCTTCAGAACAAGTGCTTTCCCTACCAGTTCATCCGGGTGTTACAGCGGAGCAGATAGACTTTATAGGCAAGGCTGTTTCCCGTCTGGTTGGTTAAACAGCTAGGTTTTTATATTATGATGGCTGTATAGTGCCTTCGCTGAATTTAGTTGTTTTGCGGGGCACCGCCTTATGATGAAAAAAAGGGTTATTATAATGGGTGCAGCTGGCAGAGACTTTCACAATTTTAACGTCTATTTTAGAGACAACGATGCCTACGAAGTTGTGGCCTTCACCGCTACACAGATTCCAGGCATAGAGGGAAGGATATATCCGCCAGAACTGGCTGGCAAAAATTATCCGAACGGTATACCGATTTACCCGGAAGAAGAGCTTGCAAGGCTAATAAGGAATTTTGACGTCGACCAAGTTGTTTTCGCCTACAGCGACGTCTCCCACGAGTACGTTATGCACAAAGCGTCAATAGTGCTGGCAAACGGTGCAGACTTCAGACTCATGGGGCTCAAAACGACCATGCTTAAGGCTAAGGTTCCAGTAATCTCCGTCGGCGCTGTGAGAACTGGTTCTGGAAAAAGCCAAACATCACGGCAGGTAGCTAAAATCTTAAAGGGTAAGGGCTTAAACGTGGTTGTTGTTAGGCATCCAATGCCTTACGGCGATCTGCGAAAACAAGTGTGCCAACGCTTCGCCTCGCACAAAGACCTTGACAAGTATAAGTGCACCATTGAGGAAAGAGAAGAATACGAACCCCACATAGACAATGGAGTAGTCGTATATGCTGGGGTTGACTACGAAAAGATTTTAAGGGAAGCCGAAAGAGAGGCTGACGTCATTGTTTGGGACGGGGGAAACAATGATATACCCTTCTACAAGCCAGACCTTCATATAGTTGTGGCGGACCCCCATAGAGCGGGACACGAGATTACATATCATCCCGGAGAGGCCAACCTTAGAATGGCTGACGTGGTGATAATCAACAAGGTTGACACTGCGGACCCCAAGAACGTCGGTCTCGTTAAGGAGAACATAAAGAGGGTTAATCCAAACGCCATTATACTTGAGGCTTCATCGCCAATAATTGCTGACAAGCCCGAGCTGATTAAAGGTAAGCGAGCGCTTATAATTGAGGACGGTCCAACGTTAACTCATGGCGACATGCCCTACGGTGCAGCGACAATATTGGCGAAGCAGCTTGGAGCCAGCGAATTAGCCGATCCAAGGCCATACGCTGTAGGCTCAATAAAGGAGACTTATGAAAAGTACCCCCACTTGGGGGCTGTCCTGCCAGCCCTAGGCTATAGAGAAAAGCAGATTGAGGAGCTCAATGAAACAATCATGCGCACGCCATGTGATGTTGTAGTCATTGGAACACCAGTAGATCTAAGAAGAGTTATAGAAATCGACAAGCCAACTGTAAGATTGAAATACGAGCTCAAAGTTTTGGGGCCGGTGTCTCTAGAGCAAATTTTGGAAGACTTTCTCCGGAAAGTGCAGAAACATGGGAAATGAAGAGGGCGAAATCTCAAGAGTGAAAATAAAATTCATCGTTGAGGGGCTTGGCGAAGCCGAAGGTGAGCTTATTCGCCACCTAGCCCCAAGAACAGTGGACATGGTAGTGCGAAAACTACCAATAGAGGGAAGAGCAGCACTATGGAAGGAGGAAGTTTACTTCGAAATTCCAGTAAAAATGGGCGAAGAAAAGGCAAAAAGCACTGTTGAAAAGGGGACAATAGCCTTCTGGCCTATGGGAAGCGCATTATGCGTATTTTTCGGCGAGTCCCAGCCCTACAGTCCAGTCAATGTTTTAGGCAAGGTGACTAAGAATCTTGAACTTTTCAGCAAGATAAAAAGTGGAACAACTATCAAGGTTGAAAAGTTATAAGTATACGCTTTCATTCCAGTTTTTCAGAAGTTTTTCACACTCTTCTTTAACGTCTTTTTTGTAGGTCTTCCTTTTCAATGTTTCAAGAAATTCTATACGTTTTTCCACTGAGCGTCTTTCGGCTTCACCTCCATAATACATTTTTCCTTCAAGATATTCCTTCATATGGTGTGCCTTTTGCACAAAGAGGCTGGCGGCATCAACAGGATTTGCTACTGCATACTTGTTTGCCCAAATGGATGCTTCAGATTCTCGAAGCTGTGTAAAGCCATCAATTTCAACTATGCTTTTAATGTACGACCTCAAAAAATCGTAATAGCCAGCGGTCTTAACAAGCTTCAATGCGGCTCTAACCTTCTGTTTAAAATCTGGGCTTCCTTTAACTGTTAGGCGGTGCCTATAGCCTTCCCTAACGAGTTTTCCAGCTTCCTTAACCTCTTTGGTGGTATGCACTCTTTTCGGATAAGCCAAACCAGATTCCAGCCGCGAAAATTTAGGCAAATGACATCACACAAAATGGTTTAGTCTACAGCCTTGTAAATCTTGATGTCATGGTTTCCAGAAACCAGCTGAACCAGACCATCTTCCTCAAGCTGCTCAAGAAAATCTTTCGCCGCGCTTATCCTTATATTAAAACGAGTTGCCACAGTATAAGGCGTTAAAACCCTCAGCTTCTTTAATTCGTCGAGAATCTTCTCGCCTTTAACGTCCGGAACAAATATCCCAGCTAGTTTCTTTTCCTTAGCTGCCGCTTTTTCTTTCTCCTTTTCCTTCTTCTTTTTCTCCTCTTCAGCCTTTCGCATCTGCATGCGTTCCATCTGTTTTAGGCTCAGCTTCTTTTTTCCACCCATTAACTGGCATCTCCTAACATTTTTTGGCTATGGATAGATTCCAGACCCGCTTCTTATATACGTTGCTAGCCCTAGTGGCATATTCAAAAATAAAGAAGGGAGAAGCAGTTTTATCTACCCATCACTTTTCTAGCGGCAATCTCGATGTCTTCAGCCTTTATAGTCTTCCTTCCAGTGTGCATTGCAAAGTCTAAGGCTTCCTTAGCTATCTTTATTCCTATCTCTTCTAGAGCTTTTGCTAGCTCTCTTGCGGCTGCCTCGCTTACACGGTCGGCCCCGGCCTTCTTACATAATCTATGCATGGGGGCGATTGCTAACTCTAAATCTGCCATAAAGACTCCTCCGTAGCCTCTTTCTCTATTTAAAGCAATATTTAACGTTTATTGCAACATATCTTCCAAAATTTGGCATTAAAACCTGACCTTCTTTATTTAAGAGAGGAAATTATAAAAATGCCTAGGCTTATAGTTTTATGCTCAAGGCGGCGGCGCCATGATGCGCCTAAGGTTTGTCGACGCCCACATCCACTTATCAGACGAGGAATACTCTGAAAAAGTTGAAGAAATTATTTTAGACGCCAAAAACTCCAATGTGGTGGCGCTGGTTTCCAACTCCATGAACCTGGAAACAAGCATTAAAAGCCTCGAGCTTGCCGAACGTTACAACAGAATGGTTTATGCGGCTTTAGGGATTCATCCATGGAACGTAAACACGTTAACCGAGGAGGAGCTACAACAGACAATAGAGTTTATAATGAAACAGAGGCGGAATAAAGCCCTAATAGCCATAGGCGAAGTCGGCTTGGACTACAAGTATAATAAAATCTGGGAAAAACAGTTGAAGGTTTTTGATGAAATGCTGCGTCTAGCCGAAAAACTAGGCTTGCCGGTAATAGTTCATTCTCGTGGAACCACCACGCAAATTGTTGATATGCTTCCATCCTACAATTTGAGAAGGGTTCTTTTACACTGGTTCAGCAATCCAATTAGCGTGTTACCAAAAGCCATTGAAATGGGATACTACATTAGCGAAGGGCCGCCAACAGCCTATTCAAGTGGCATACGCGAAATCGTCAAGAAAGTTCCAGCGACAAACCTATTAACAGAAACTGATGGACCAGTGCGCTACTTTAAAAGCCCATTCAACGGTAAGATAACGACCCCGGCTTTTATTCCAACAGTTGTGAATGCAATAGCTGAAGTTAAAAGGGTAAGTGTTGAGGAAGCCGCAGACCAGATAGCAAGAAATTTTGAGGAATTTTTCGGGGTGAAGATAAATTCGAGGGGATAACGACGCGTAAATTTAAATTTAGCCTTTTTGTTATGAGTGTATACTTTAAGCGCTGTGTGGAACGGCATGGAGAGGGTGCTTGGGGGACAATGAAGCTTGGGAAAAGTTCGCACAGAACACGTTAAACGCATAGCCAAAGAACTTATTAGGCGTTTTCCTAACAAGTTTTCCAGCGACTTTGAAGAAAACAAGCGGGTTGTAACCATGCTTTTGCAAGGGACAACAACTCGAGTGCGAAACCAGATTGCCGGATACATAACCCACATTTATTCAGGCATGGAAACACCAGCGTCTAATGGAAGCCGAGAGGAAAGCGAGTAACTTTATTAGATTGCCTTCATTTTAAAAAGGTTGGATGAGGCTGTAGTTTATGATAGACCAATATAGGCGAGGCTGGGCTTTAAGATACCTACGTGAGGCAAAAGCAGAGCTTGAAGCTGCAAGGAAAATGCCTTACATGGCTTCAAGCCTAATTCTAGAAGCCATAAGAAAAGCTAGAAACGCCATATACTACAGCCTAGGAGAGCCAGCGTTCATAGAAAACGTCGTCAGAGAGGCTGTTGAAAAAATGCAGTTTGGAAACGACCCGGTTTTAAGGTGCTTGGTGGAAATTGATGGGATGTTACAGCAAATGGCACAAATTGAAGAAGTGAACGAGGAAAAAGCCGTAAAACAGGCCGACAACCTAATACAGCTAGCCTCGGAAATTGTTGAAACAATCATAGGAGAAAAAGTAGAAGATTAAGGAGCGAAAAGCTGCCTAACTTTTAAGTTTTTCAACAGCCTTACTTATTCGGTCTAAAGCCTTTTTAATGTTCTCAATGGAGTTTGCAAAAGATATGCGTAGATATCCCTCGCCATATTTACCGAAGGAAGTGCCTGGCAGAACAGCCACACCAGCCTCGTTGAGTAAATAATCTGAAAATTCTTTAGATGTCTTTCCAACCCCTGTTATGTTCGGGAAGACATAGAAGGCGCCCTTAGGCTTTCTACAAGTTATACCCTTAATGTTATTCAAGCCGGAAACAATAACTTCTCTCCGTTTCCTAAACTCTGCAACCATTTTTTCAACAGAGTCTTGTGGTCCCTTTAGGGCTTCAACTCCAGCTATTTGGACAAAGGCGCATGTGCAAGAGTTCGAATTAATCATTAGCTGTGTGATTTTTTCAGCTAGGTCTTTCCTCATGATTCCGTAGCCGAGCCTCCAGCCCGTCATGGCGTAGGTTTTCGAAAAACCGTCCAAAATTATGGTTTTCTCCTTCATTCCTGGAAGCGATGCGATACTTTCATGGGTTCCCTCGTAAATTATTCTGCTATAGATCTCGTCTGAAAGCACTATAATGTCGTCTCTTTTGGCTATGCAGTCGGCTATAACCTTTAAATCCTCCTTTGTTAAAACGCCACCTGTTGGGTTTTCAGGCGAGTTCAAAATAATCATTTTAGTCTTCTTAGTTATCTTGGCCTTAACATACTCGTGCTCCAGTCGGAAATCATTCTCTTCTTTTAGCGGGATGGGTACTGGTTTGGCTCCAACAAAATTTACCATGGATTCATAGATTGGAAAACCTGGATTTGGATACAAGACCTCATCGCCGCGTTCAACACATGCCAATATGGCGAAAAACATTATTGGCTTAGCTCCGGGCGTGACAACAACCTCTTCTGGGTCAACGGGAATGTTCCTAGTTTTTGAAACATACTCGGCTATGGCTTCTCGTAATTCTGGGATGCCGGCAGCTGGTACATAGTGGGTATAGCCAGCATAAAGAGCCTTTACTGCGGCTTCTTTAATGTTTTGGGGCGTGTTAAAGTCTGGTTCTCCTATTTCCAAGTGAATTATCTCTTTGCCTTGCTTTTCAAGGGCTTTTGCGCGGGCAAGCACCTCAAAAGCCGTTTCAGTTCCGAGGGATTCCATTCTTTTTGCGAATATGGAAACCATCAACAACCACCAATGTTCTGAGAGGGCTATTGAAAGTCAAGTTACATGGATGAAATATTTAACCATTAGTTAAAAAGTTTAAAATGATTGTTTAAAAGAGCTTGGATAACGGGTGTACTTTAACAACGTCTTGGTTAACGAGGTTCGGCGGAGTTTTTCCCTCGAAGAAGGCAACCAGATTTTCCGCAACCATCTCAGCCATTCTTGAACGGGTTTCATAGCTGGCACTCGAAATGTGGGGTGCCACAACGACGTTGTCAAGTTTAAGCAGAGGATTATCCACCGGTGTAGGTTCCTGCTCAAAAACGTCTAAGGCTGCTCCGGCAATACATCCTTCCTTCAACGCCTTGTATAGGGCTTTTTCATCCACCACCGGTCCTCTGGAATTGTTGATTAGGTAGGCTGTCTTCTTCATTAGCTTGAGCTTCTTCTCGTTAATTAAGTGGTATGTTTCCTTCGTTAAGGGCACGTGGATGCTGACAAAGTCGGATTCCCTTAGAAGCGTGTCCAAGTCCACACGTTTCGCATTGAGCTCCTTCTCTACTTCAGGCGGCATAGGCACAACATCATAATAGAGAATTTTCATGTTGAAGCCCTTTGCCCTTCGCGCGACTGCTGTCCCTATTCTGCCGGCTCCCACAATGCCAAGAGTTGCGCCGTAAACATCTCTGCCAAGAAGCATGCTTGGGTGCCAGCTGACTTTCCACTGCCCGGTGCGAACATATTTGTCTGCCTCAACGACTCGTCTCGCAACAGCCATCAACAAAGCCCAAGCGAAATCTGCTGTAGTTTCTGTTAAAACGCCAGGAGTGTTTGTCACATATATACCCCTCCTTGTGGCTTCGGCAACATCTATATTATCGAAGCCAACAGCCATCTGGGCGACGATTTTCAGTTTTGGCGCAGCATCAAAAACTTCAGAATCAATCTTATCCGACAAAAGCGTGACTAAGGCGTCAACATCCCGCGCCTTTCTTATTATTTCCGCCTTCGGCGGCGGACCATATTCTGGCCAAACTTCAGCGTCAAAGCGCTCCTTTATTATTTTCATTCCTCTTTCTGGAAGCTCACGGGTTACGTAAACCTTAGGCTTTGACATAATGTTCACCACACGATGCAAAACACTTTATAACACTCAACTTATTACATTTACGATTCCCTGTCCTTAAAAGCTTCGGCGGTACTACGAATGGTGATTGTTAAGAATTTGGGGCAATTAATTCAGAACGGCGAGACGAAGCTTGATAAAAGAGCGAGGGAACTAGCTATAAAAAGCCTTGAAGCCGCCATAAAAGCTGTAGACCCAAAATCGTTAATTAAATCGAAACTTAAGCTCAAGGACTCAATTCTCTACGTTGGTGAACATGTTTTTGACATTAGAAAGTTCAAGAACATATATGTGATAGGTGGGGGGAAGGCAAGCGGCTCAATGGCTGAAGCCTTAGAAGAAGTTTTGGGCGACAAAATCATAGGTGGACTTGTAAATGTTCCAAAAGAGAACAAGCATAAAACAAGAATAATTAGACTTCATGGGGCTAGTCACCCAATCCCTGACGAATCTGGGGTTGAAGGAACAAGAAAAATGCTTGAAATAGCAGAAAAAGCCGAAGAAGAAGATCTGATTATATGCCTAATTTCAGGCGGAGGTTCCAGCCTTATGCCAATGCCGAGAAGCGAAATAACAATGGCAGACAAGAGGCAAATAACAGAAGACTTGCTAAAGTGCGGTGCCACAATAAACGAGATAAACACTGTTAGAAAGCACATCTCAGAATTTAAGGGCGGATGGCTTGCGAAGAAGGCTTATCCGGCGACAATACTGAACCTCATCCTATCAGATGTTCCGGGCGACCCGCTGGATTTTATTGCCTCTGGCCCCACGGTTCCAGACTCAACAACCTTTAGTGATGCCATAAAAGTCTTGAAGAAATATGGCTTGTGGGATAAAGCTCCCAAATCTGTAAGGAAAGTCTTGGCGGATGGGGAGAAGGGGCTTATCCCAGAGACGCCGAAGGCTGGCGACGAAGCCTTCAAAAAGGTTTTCAATGTTGTTATCGGAAACAACAGAGCTGCAAGCATGGCAGCACGTGAAACCCTTAGATCTGAAGGGTTGAATACGCTTCTGTTAACATCTCTTCTTGAAGGTGAAGCAAGGCACGTTGGAACCGTGCTTGCTTCGCTAGCCCGTGAAATTTTAGCTTCCGGAAATCCAATTAAGAAGCCTGCTGGCATAGTGGCTGGCGGCGAAACAACGGTCACTGTTACTGGAAAAGGCAAAGGCGGAAGGAACCAAGAAATAGCCTTAGCAGCCTCGCTGAAAATTAAAGGCTTGGAAGGGGTTGTTACAGCCTCGTTAAGCACTGATGGGGTGGATGGACCAACAGACGCTGCTGGAGCAATAGCCGACGGAAAAACTATAGCCAGAGCTGAGGCTCTAGGGCTTAGAGCTGAGGAATTCCTAGTCGACAACAACGCTTACAACTTCTTTCTCAAACTTAACGATCTAATTTTTACAGGTCCAACAGGCACAAATGTTAACGATGTTTCAGTTGTCATAGTATTATAAGCATCTTCATAGAGAGAGGACAAGAAAGATGAAGGTTAACTTTAGGTTTATTGGGAGTTTCCGCAACATAACAAACAAGGATAAGGTAACACTAGAATTAAATGAAGGCGCACAACTCAAAGAAGCTGTAAAGCGAATCACCGAAGAATTCCCAAAAATGGAAAGAGTCCTAATCGACCCAGAGCTAGGTGATCCAAGACCAAACACCCTAATAATTGTGAACGGCCGAGAAATCAGCGTCTTAAAGGGTTTAGAAACGGTTCTTAAGGACGGGGATGAAGTGGTTTTGATTCCAATTTCCCACGGAGGGTGAGCCTTTGAAACTTTTCCCAATAGTGACTGATGTTATAAAAAGAGGAGACAACATAGTTGACATCGTCTTAAAAGCGATGGAAAAGCAAGGGCTAAAATTCGATGACAAGGATATCCTAGCATTAGCGTCAAAAGTCATAGCCTACGCAGAAGGTCGTGTAGTGGAGTTAGGAAAAGTTAGACCATCTGAAAAAGCTGAAAAACTGGCCAACAAATATGCTATACCACCAGAACTTGCCGAACTGATTATGCAAGAGGCGGAGGAAATCTGCGGCGGGGTGGAAAAGGCTGTCTTAACGCTTAAACACGGAGTTTTGACGCCGAATGCTGGGATAGATAACAAAAACGCTCCACACGGCGCTGTTGTTTTATGGCCTAAAAACCCGGAGAAATGGGCGAGAAACATTAGGAAAGAATTAATGCACAAAACTGGAAAGAAGATCGCGGTTTTAATCGTTGATAGTGGCTTAAGACCACTAAGGCTTGGCACAACAGGATTAGCCTTGGCCACCGCTGGTTTCAAACCAGTCGTGGATTGCAGAGGCAAAAAGGACATTTTTGGGAAAAAATTGGCTATCACGTTGCATGCTGTTGCAGATGACTTGGCGTCGGCAGCACATCTTCTAATGGGGGAGACTTCAGAAGCAATCCCGGCGGTTTTAATTAAAGAAGCGCCCGTAAGCTTTGGCGACGGAGTTTATGGCCCGAGGGATATGGCCATGCCATCAGAACGGTGCATTTTCATGAGCAGTTTTGAGCCAAAAACTAAGCTTTGAAAACGCCTTGAAGCTAAGGCATGGCGATTCTTTCAATGAGCACAGAAAAGCGACAATTTGCAGTACCTTCTTATGGCGTCATCGTCAGCCGTGAATAATGGCCAGAAAAATAGCTCAAACATAAGTCGGCAATTTGTCCAGCCAGTATAGAAACAAGAAACGTTTAAAAAAGCCAAAAATGCGCATATTATTGCTTCTGCATATATCGTATTTCTTAAAAATGAAGCTGCACCGTAGAAATTAGAATTATGAAACCCAAAAATCTGGAACCACATTAATTAATGGGTTAAGTTAAAGCATGTAAATTTCGCATACCAGCGTAGGAAGCCAGCGCAAATTAAGGCGGTGGTTCAAGCGATGATCCCGTTCATAACATTGACAACAGATTTCGGGCTTGCAGACCCCTATGTGGCGGAGATTAAGGCGGTTATTTTAAGCATAAACCCATGTGTACAAATAATTGACATAAGCCACCAAATAGAAAAGTTCAACATAAGAATGGGCGCATATGTTTTGGCAAGCGCAGCGTCATACTTTCCAAAGGGCACAATACATGTGGCTGTTGTAGATCCAGGTGTTGGGACAAAACGTAAACCAATTCTGATAGAGACAGAAGGCGGCTTTTTCATAGGACCGGACAACGGAGTTTTAACCTTAGCGGCGGAGAAACAGGGCATAAAGCATGTTTATGAAATAGCCAATCCCAAATACATGCTTCCCAAAGTTTCAACAACTTTTCACGGAAGAGATATTTTCGCTCCGGCAGCCGCCCACCTATCAAAAGGTGTTCCGCCATCAGAGTTTGGATCGGAAATCCGCAGACTTGTGAAACCACGGTTTGCAAAAATTGTCAGGAAAGGTTCAACTCTGGTTGGTGAAATAATCCATGTTGACAGTTTCGGTAACGTAATTGCAAACTTCACGTCGAAAGAGCTGGGATGCCTTGGGGTAAGGGAAAGTTTAAGCATAAAAATTGGAGAGACCAGATGTAGGCTAAAGCTCTGTAAGGCTTATGCCGAAGTAGAAGCCAAAAAGCCACTGGCGCTAATTGGTAGCCATGACCTTTTAGAGATATCAGTAAATCAGGGAAGCGCGGCTGAAATGTTCAAAGTTAAAGTTGGAGATAAGGTTATACTTTATCGCTCTTAGTTAGGTCTTTAAGTCTCTCAACGCCGCCAATTTCTTTTATGAATTGAGCCACACTTTTTGGGACAAGTTCTTCCCAGTTTCCGTCTTTCAGTATTCTCTCCCTTATCTCGGTGGCGGAATAAACTTTACGCCTATGGAAGCGTATTGACTTAACCTCGTAGCCAGCTTCTATGAAAAGTCTCCGCGTTAAAGGCTCGTTGGAGTAAACAACACTAAAATGCGGCACATAGCCTTCAACAGCCGAAACCCAAACCATATGTATGTGGACATCTGGAACAGGCACGATCCATATACGACCCAAATCTATTCCAGCCTCCTCCAAAGCCCTCCGAATCATGACAAGTCTCTCGCCGGTTGTGAAGGGGTTATCAATGCGGTGGCTGTACTGGGCGCTGCCAACAACGATAACCAGCTCGTCAACTTCCTTCAAAATATCTTTCACAACATTGAGGTGTCCATTATGGAAGGGCTGAAACCTTCCAACAAAAAGGCCACGCTTAACCATGAAACCCCACTCTTTTCACTAGATTTGGTTATTGGCTTTTATTGTTTACGTTAAAACGTTATCAAATTCTTTGAAACTTTTCTAGAACGAGCTCCACTGGAAAGATTTTCAGTCTTCTCCCATCTATGGATAATTCTCGTTTTTTGCTGTAACCCCTTTTTTCACGGTTTAATATTTCCAGTTTGACTTGCGAGCCTCCGCCGTACCCGCCCAAAGAAAAGTCTGAAGCAACAACTCTATGACATGGAACGAGCAGTGGAAATGGGTTTAAAGCCATCACCCGTCCCACAGCCCTAGGGCTTCCACCCATAGCCTTCGCAACTGCTCCATAAGAGGTCACATAACCCACTGGAATCTTGGCGGTAGCCTTCAAGACCTTTTGCATAAAATTGGACAAAGGTTCCATGTTTAGGGAAAAATTGTTATTCACGTCCTTGCCACTGTAAATGTCCTTTAATGTGGCAAGCACTTTTTCGGCGAGGAATGTTCCCTCTTCAGCGTATTGGAAAGGGATATCATATGGAATGCTTGCTAACAAACTGAGAAGAACCTGTTCCCTGTTTGTCGAGAAAGCTGTGGCGAAAATGCTTTTGTCATTGAATGCCACTCCAAACCATGAGTTGTCGTAAAGCCTTAAATACAAGCTTATCATATGCGCTGCCTTCACAGCTTGTTATGGTGTTGGTGGTTATTTAACCTTGTAGAGCCTTTGAGACATTAAGTTTAATAGGTTGTGCTCGCATATCCCGTGAAAAGGTGAAAACAACGTGGAAAAGGAAGGGCAAATGCCACAATACCTATGGGTTCCAGGCGCTACAACTGTGGGCATAGTTTGCAGAGACAGTGTCATCCTTGCCTCTGAAAAGCGGGTCTCGTATGGATATTTGGTTGTGAGCAGAGGCGGGAAGAAGGTCTTCAAAATAACAGACCATATTGGTGCGGCATGCGCCGGGCTAGTTTCAGACATGCAAATTTTGGTGCGTGAAGTTGAAGCTTATGCAAATTTGTACAATATGGATGTTGGAAGACCAATATCTGTTAGATCTGCCGCCAAACTTATGTCAAACTTACTCTTCGCCAATAGGTTGGCGCCACTGATAACCCAAACGATTGTTGGAGGAATAGACGACGAAGGCGCATCCCTTTTTGTGTTAGACGTTTTGGGTTCAGTTATACCAGACAAGTTTGCTGTTGTAGGTTCGGGCGCAGAAATTGCCATAGGGGTTCTTGAGGAAAGCTACAGGGAAGGCTTAAGCATGGAGGAGGGCAGAGAACTTGTCGTTAGGGCAATAAAATCCGCTATAAGCAGGGACGTAATGAGCGGCGACGGCATAGACTTCCTATTCATAACAAAGGATGGAGCCCGCGAGGAATCAATAAAATTCTAAAAATGGCCATTAAAGCTGGGAGATAAATGCGCTTGTCTTTCGATTTAAGCCTAGAAGAGGGCAAAATTCTCGTCAAACTTGCCCGTAGTGCTGTGGAAGAGTACCTAAAAACAAGAAAGCGCATACGTGTTCCAGAAGAAATGCCGGAAAAATTGTTTCAACCATGCGGCGTGTTTATAACGATTAACAGCATTGAAAGTGGAGAAAAAGAACTGCGGGGGTGTATAGGCCTTCCATATCCGACAACGCCTCTAGCCGAAGCAGTCATAGAATCCGCCATAAGCTCTGCAACCCAAGATCCGAGATTTTATCCCCTTTCTATAAGTGAGTTGGACAAGGTTGTTTTCGAGGTGAGTGTATTAACTCCGCCGCAACTTGTTGAAGTTGAAAAGCCAAACGAGTACCCATCCAAAATTAAAGTCGGCGTAGACGGGCTAATTATTGAAAGAGGAATTTACAAAGGGCTTCTCTTGCCGCAAGTGCCGGTGGAATGGAACTGGGATGAGGAAGAGTTCCTATGCCAATGCTGTGTAAAGGCTGGTTTGCCCCCAGACTGTTGGCTTATGAAGGGCACAAAAGTCTACAAGTTTCAAGCCATAATCTTTGAGGAAGAAAAGCCAAGAGGTGAAATTAGGCGGAAAACCCTTGGCGGGAAATAGATTCATGCGGGTTTACTTTGCCCCATGCGGCATAGGACTTGGACATGTTGGAAGATGCATACCGATCGCCAAAAAACTTCAAGAACAAAAAGCCCAAGTAATATTTTCAACGTACCGGGAAGGAATCCCCTATATTCAGCGAGAAAAACTCCCGTTATTAAAGGTTCCCCCAATAGGCTTCCAAGTAAAACCAGACGGGGCAATAGATTTTAAGCAAACAGCCATAAATCCGGGACCGTTTTTCGCCTCTTTTACATTAATGCGGCAAATAAACGCTGAACTACAGGCTATTGGAAATTTTGACCCGGATATCGTTGTATCAGATTCTCGCGTTTCTCCGCTGCTGGCGGCAAAAATTCTGAGAAAACCGAGAATTTGTATTTTAAATCAGTTTCAACCAATAATACCGCGGAGAAAACGTTTCCTAAGGCTGGCGAGATTTGCAGATTCCGTTGCCCTTGCAATAATTGGAAAAATATGGGCAAGCGGGAACATTGTCTTAATACCGGATTTTCCCCAACCCTACACTATTTGTGCTGGCAATCTCAACATTCCAAAGGCTTACAGGCAAAAGGTACGCCTTATAGGACCCATTTTGCCTGTCTATCCGGAAAAGTTGCCAGATAAAAGTGTCACCCGAAAAAGACTAAATTTACCCCAAAATAAAATCGTCATTTTTGCACCCATCAGCGGCAGTGTCAAAGAGAAGGCATTTTTCATTGGAATTTTAAGAAAAATCTTGACGAAGTTTCCAGAGGATTATGAGGTTGTGTTATCAATGGGTTACCCAAACGCGGACACTACGCCTATATGCTATGGCAACTTAACAATTTACAAGTGGATTCCAAATCGTTTCGAATACTTGAAGGCTTGTGATTTAGTTATAAGCCGCGCAGGTCA
Organism: Bathyarchaeia archaeon; assembly: GCA_038868115.1. Taxonomy (GTDB): domain Archaea; phylum Thermoproteota; class Bathyarchaeia; order Bathyarchaeales; family Bathycorpusculaceae; genus JAGTQI01. Next base: position 55,807 of record JAWBXA010000001.1, on the reverse strand, counting down.
TGGCACAATAACCCAGTGCATGTGTTATGGAAAACCCATGATTCTTGTGCCTACGCCGAACCATACAGAACAGATAAACAATGCTGTTCAAGCCAAGAAAATCGGCGTTGCAAAAGTGATTCAACAAGAAAATTTAAGCCTAAATAAGTTGCTCAAAACTGTCGAACAAACCCTTACATCAAACAATTTGGAAAAAGTTGAACAGGTTCAAGCTGAAGTTTTAAGATATGACGGATTAGAAAAAGCCACCAAAATGATAATTGATTTGGCAGATAAAAGTTGAAATAGGCTGTAAAGGTAAACACTTTTAAGCCAGCGCTTAGAGTTGGAAGTATGTTCTTGCCAAAGAAAATTTTGGAGGAAAAGCTCAGACAAATACTAGCTGAGGACATTGGGCAAGGAGACATAACCTCAACCCTAATAGTGCCAGAAAAATGCAACGCTGAAGCAGAAATAATAGCCAAAGAAAACGGCGTAATTGCTGGAATCGAAGAGGCAGGGGTCCTCCTAGAAAGCCTTGGCTTGAAATTTGAGGCTATAGTTAAGGACGGGGAGGAAATAAAGCCAAAACAGGTGCTGATGAAAATTTATGGCGACGCCAGAACAATATTGGCTGTTGAGCGGACACTGTTAAACATTATTTCAAGAATGAGCGGCATAGCCACAACCACAAGAAAACTTGTTGAAAAAGTCAAAAAGGCTGGACACAAAACCATAGTTGCATGTACGCGAAAAACAGCGCCCGGATTACTCTACTTTGATAAAAAAGCAGTCTCCGTGGGCGGAGGAGACACCCATAGACTTCACCTGGACGACATGGTTCTGATAAAAGACAATCACGTCAAAATCGCCGGAAGCGTTGAAAAAGCTGTTAAAACCGCTAAGGAAAAAACCTCTTTCAGCAAAAAGGTTGAAGTTGAAGTATCAAACATTGAGGAGGCTTTGGCAGCTGCGGAAGCCGGAGCAAACATAATAATGCTAGACAATTTTTCACCAAATCAAATAAAAAAGGCTGTTGAAAAGCTGGAAAAAGCTGGTTTTTTAGGAAAAGTTTTGTTGGAGGCAAGCGGAGGAATAACAGCTGAAAACATTGTTGAGTATGCGTCAACGGGAGTGGACATTGTAAGTCTTGGCGAAATAACTGACAGTCCTAAAGTGTTGGATGTAAGCCTTGAGATTACAAAAATAGGTGGTTGAAATTTATCGTTGGAGAAGTGATAATGCTAAAATTATAAGGTTTAGTGTTGCATGGGCGGTTGCACAAACGGTATAGGAACGTGACAGGTGATAGACAAGACCCAACACGAGCCCTATTAGAAATGCGGCAATTATGTAAACCCATTGCGGGTCAAAATGTAGAAGAAGCCCAAACGCAAAGGCAGATGTAACTAAAGCCATCCACGGTGGGTATTTGTTACTCATAGCAGTTTGCAGAAAGCCCCTAAAAGCGAATTCTTCACATATCCCCGCTGAAATTAAAGCGGCGGCAACAAAAATTAACCCGTCAACAGAGCTAGTCATTTCGGCTATTCTTCTATTACTTTCTTCAACAGCTTTGCTTGGACCAAACAGTGATGTTAATGCGATTACTATAAGAAAATCGAAATAGACGAGAAGAGAGCCGACGGCTACCCCCAATAAAATGTTTCGTGGGTTAAGCTCGAACCTAACGTATTTCTTAATATCAATTTTCTTTGAAAGCATATATCCGAACGGAACAACAGCAAGAAGCAGTTCTGCAACAACCATCGCGAAGCCATAATTTAAATTGGCGATAAACCCCGCCAAAAAAAGTGATAGTAAAAGACTTGCAATCATCGCTAGCAAAGCCTCGCTGACAGGTATCTGTTGGCTTTCTTTGGTTTCGCCTACCATCTTAGGTCCTTTCTGGTGTTATCTTTAATGTTCGAAATCCCCTTGCAACTGGGTTTAAAATCTCTGCAATATTAACCTTTTTTAATGAGCCTTTGTTGTCAATGGCGTATCCCTTCACATCATGTTCAGCAGCCATCAAAGAGTGAACATAAACCCAGTTGTCTTTGAACCTTGGCTGACACTTCAGCGGCAAACCAAGCATCAATGGACTTTTTTCTTTTACAGCTTTTTCAGACGCGCATATTATGGCGTAGGCTCCGGCGGTTAGTTCTGCCACCCTTACGGGGATGCTATCCTTTCCTATCGCCAATGTCTCAACACCATATTTTTGTGTTATTTCACCCGCAATTTTTCTGAGCCTTGGAAGAATTTTAATCATGTTGCTTTTGGCTTTGCTGGAAATTTTCAGGCTTGAAAACTGTATGGGTGAAAGTTGTTCAACGGAAACTGCACCCAAAGATATGTCAAGATGCACAATATCGGCTCCTACTTTTGCAACCAACTGCTTGCATAGCTCTGCCTCTCGCACTATAACTTCGTGGCTGTCTTCGGCGTTTGCAAAAACCGGCTCAACCAAACACTCGCTTGGCTCTCTATAAGGCGGTTTAACTAAGACTGCGGCAGTAGCCACAATGCACACGGGTTCAAACTTTCCATTTAAAATTGCAGCCGACGAGTCTGCGGCAATTATATTCAAACGTTTCACCTTCCCTAAAATGGGTTTTAAGTGAATTTAGCTCTACTACTCATCAACTTTTAAGTGCAATCCTAAAATGAAAATTTCCGAGCTTTTTGCCCTACTTGCCTTGGGTTTTATTACCTTTACGTCTTCAAAATGCCGTTTAACCATGCATATGAAGTCGTTTAACATGTCTCCTTGAAAGACTTTTACGAAAAAGTTTCCGCCCGGCTTTAGAGTTTCTAAGGCTATTTCAAGTGCCTTCTGTGCAAGGTCTATCTGGCGGGCGTGGTCAAGCTCCCATATCCCAGAAATGTTCGGCGAGACATCTGATATGACAACGTCTGCTCTTCTAGGCAGCATCTCCAAAATTTGCTGTGCAGTGTCAGGCTCTGTTATATCACCTGTAATTGTTCTAATGTTTCTCTCCGGAAAGGGGTCGATTGGTTTTATGTCAACTCCCAAAACAAAGCCCTTAGCTCCAGCAATTTTCCTCGCCGCTTGTATCCATCCTCCTGGGGCTGCGCCCAAATCGACAACAACATCCCCCTCCTTAATGAAGCGGTATTTCTCTGCAGCTTGGAAAAGTTTGTAGGCTGCTCTTGAGCGGTATTTCTCTTCCTTTGCCTTTCTATAGTAATAGTCTCTTTTGCGTTCTTGTATCCATGCTTTGGGCAAAACTAGCTGTCACCCAAGATTTTGTATTCGCCCTCTGCCAAGCGTATAAGCCAATCCGTCAGTTTTTCACAGCTCTGCGGCGTTATTGCGCCTGTATGTCCACATTTTGATGTGTCTGGGCACATCATGCATGGGCAGTCAGCTATTGAGTCTATTGATGCTGGAAGCCTTTTTGGATAAAGTCTATAAGTCCATCTTCCGTTGCGAAGTTCCCTTTCACGGCGTATTAAGCCCTTACTTTCAAGTTTTAGAGCTATTCTTGAGCCTTCCCTGCTGCTGGCTCCGAGCTTTCTCCAAAGTTCTGATTGAAGCAGTCCCTCATTTCCAGAACTCATTATTATTTGTAAAGCCTTTTGCTCTAAATCATTATGTTTTGACATTCTCCTCTCCGTTTCCATGCGGATATATAGGTGTTCCAGAATAAATTATGCTTGTCCAAAGATAAAATAATTTAGGTGGAAAAAGGGGCGTTAGTAGTGTCTACAAAAATGCGAAAGGGCTACTGTTTGGGCATTGAAAGCACAGCGGACGACTTTAGCGTTGGAATAGCCACCTTTAAAGGGGAAATCTTGGCAAACGTGATAAGCGCCTACATGCCCCCAGAAGGCGGAATACACCCAAGGGAAGCTGCACGACACCACGCTGAAGTTACAAGTAAAGTTCTTGAAGAAGCTTTCCAAAAGGCTGGAATAAAACCCAAGGACATAGCAGTTATAGCTTTCGCCCAAGGTCCAGGGTTAGGTCCATGCCTCAGAACCGGTGCCACGGTCGCAAGAGCCTTAGCTTCTTATCTTGGCGTTCCTCTGGTCGGTGTCAATCATTGTGTGGCACACATTGAAATTGGAAAGTTAAAAACTGGCGCTGTTGACCCCGTCACGCTTTATGTTTCTGGCGGAAACACTATAGTGGCGGCTTTTGATTCTGGGCGTTACAGGGTTTTCGGCGAAACATTGGACATAGCCATTGGAAACTGCCTAGACGTTTTCGCAAGAGAAGCTGGATTAAGACAAAAACCGGGCGAACCTTTTGGAGCTGTTGTGGAGAAACTCGCGAAGGATGGACGGAGGCTTATTCCGTTGCCATACACAGTGAAAGGTATGGACATGTCCTTTAGCGGTTTGCTTACGGCGGCAGTCAACCTGCTAAAGAAGGGTGAAAGTAGGCTGGAGGACTTATGTTATAGTATCCAAGAAACAGCCTTCTCCATGGTTACAGAAGTTACTGAGCGCGCTCTAGCTCACACGGAAAAAAAGGAGGTTCTGTTGACTGGTGGCGTAGCCGCTAACAAGAGGCTTCAAGAAATGGTTAAGTCAATAGCTGAAGAACACGACGCCAAATTCTGTGCTGTGCCAAGCCAATTCGCCATAGACAACGGCGCCATGATAGCTTGGACTGGCGTTTTAGCCTTCTCCCACGGATTGACAACGCCAATCCATGAGAGCTTTGTACGGTTGAGATGGCGACTCGAAGAGGTTGAAGTTCCTTGGGTAAAATAAATCAGCTGAGGCTAATTAAGAAAGGGGCTGAGGCATGCCTATACCTCGCGGATTGGCACGGTAGAAAAGTAATAATGAAGAGGCGCTTGCCAAAAAAGTACAGAGTTCCAGCTTTAGACGAACAAATAAGAGCCTATAGAACAATCCATGAGCCCCAGCTGATGCATGAAGCGAAAAAGGCTGGCGTGCCCACACCAACAATCTATTTGGTTGATGCAAAAAACGCCACAATAATAATGGAGTTTATCGAGGGGGAACAAGTAAAACAGTTGTTGGCTAAAGTTTCCGAAAGCGAAAGGCAGACATTGTGCCGCAAAATAGGCGAGTTGATTGGTAAATTGCACAAAAACGGGATAATTCACGGCGACTTAACAACATCCAATATGATTTACACTTTTGAAGGAAAAATCTTTTTTGTGGATTTTGGACTTGGCGAAAAAACACGCGAGCTTGAAGCAAGGGGTGTGGATTTACACCTTATGAAGAGAGCTTTGCGAAGCACCCATTTCCGGTTCGCTGAAAAATGTTTTAGCGCTATAGTTGAGGGTTATGCAAGTGTTATAGAGGCGGGCGAGGTGAAAAACGTTTTAGATAAAATAAGGGAAATAGAGAGGAGAGGGCGCTACGTAACCGAAAGAAGAGGTGAATAAACATGATAAAAACAGTTTGGTGCATAAGCTTTTGCGTTTCAGACTTGAAGAAAGCGGCACAATTTTATGAGAAAGTTCTCGGCTTAAAAAAGGAGGTATAAGTATCCAAGTTATGTTGGTTTCAAGTGCGGCGGGTCGAGATTTGGTTTATTTCAAGACTAGAGAAAGGGAACATGTTGCTCCAATTTCACCGTCTGTGGAGTTTCCAGTGGACGCTATTGATTATTGAAAATCTCTGCAACGAGTTGAAAGCAAAGGCGTGAAGTTTGTTAAGGATTTACACGAGGGGTCTTGAGGTGGAATAAGCCACTTATATGGATCCAGACAGAAACATTTTAGAGATTGCCCGATTAGTTGGAAAAATATATTTAGTGTCCGCCGAAGGGCTAGAAAGAAACGTGAACCACATGAGCTTCCAATTAAAGGGTAAAGTTGTATTCTTTGCAACAAGCAACATTAACAAGTTCAACGAAGCCCGAAGGATCTTAAGCCGCTACAAAGTAGCCGTGGGCATGATAAAGGTCAAAACTTTAGAAATTCAAAGTGAGAGCCTTGAAGAAATCGCAAAAACAAGCGCCATCCATGCCTTTAAACAGTGCTGTCTTCCCCTCATAGTTGAGGACGCCGGACTATTTGTTGAGGCCTTAAACGGCTTTCCCGGACCATACTCTTCCTACGTTTACAAGACCGTAGGTAATGAAGGCTTGTTGAAGCTTATGGAGAAGGCTGCAAACAGAAGAGCAAAGTTTCAGTCTGTGGTGGCGTTTTTCTCTGAGGAACTAGAATCTCCGATATGTTTTAAAGGTGAAGTTGTAGGCGAAATAACCAAAGAAATGCGAAGGGAAAGTCACTACGGTTTCGGTTTCGACCCAATATTTAAGCCGGCTAACAGTCTAAAAACCTTCGCTGAAATGAGCATCGCCGAAAAAAACAAGTATTCCCATAGAGCAAAAGCCTTCCGAAAGTTTGCAAAATGGTATAGAAGCCTAAAGGTATAGGCCAACAGTTTAAGTCGCCTTTTTACCAATAAAGTTTAAGTAGAAAGAAGCATCGAAGATCTTAAATATCCGTCTGATCTCGCTCTTACAGAACTAAAAGGGATAATTGTATGCCAAAACAAGAAAAGGGCAAATCCCACTCAACTAGGCCTGTTAGCAAACGCCCTCCAAGCTGGTGTAAATACCAACCAGAGGAAGTGGAAGCCCTAGTCGTAAAACTAGCAAGGGAGGGGCATCCTCCGAGCCGCATAGGAACAATACTGAGGGACAAGTATGCCATTCCACTGGTTAAGCCGCTAACTGGCAAGACCATAACCCAAATTCTCAAGGAAGCCGAGCTTGCGCCTTCAATACCTGAAGACCTTGGTAACTTGCTTAAGAAGGCGGCGCGGCTTTCAGCCCATCTTGAGAAGCATAGGAAGGACTTGCACAATAAGAGGGCTTTGCAGCTTGTGGAGGCGAAGATTCACAAGCTTGCGCGGTATTATAAACAGGAGGGTGTTTTGCCCCCAAACTGGAAATATGAGCCGAAAATAGCGTCAATAGCCTAGACTTGAGCATTTCCTTCATCAGCCCAATCGCCCTTAAGTTTTTAACTGTGCATACATTGTGGTGGAAATGGAGTTGGATGAGAAGCAAACTACACGATTCTTTGATAGCGTCTTAGATGCTGCCAAAAACATTTTGGAAACTGCCAAAGAGGGTGGCTATATTCATGTTTTTTCGCATTTGGATGCTGATGGTGTCGCCGCTGCCGGCATTGTTGGAAAAGCTCTTTACAGGCTTGACGCTAGATTCCGCATTAGGATAATTCAGTGGGTTGACGAAAAATTGGTGGCAGAAATACTGCAGGAAAAGCCTCGTATGGTTATTTTTACAGACCTTGGAAGCGATTATGCAAATTTGCTGAGACAGAAAGCTAAAGACATAAAGGTTGTTGTTTTAGACCACCACCAGCTTGGCGGAGAACTGAACGGCGATTTTTTGTGCGTCAACCCTCACTTGTTTGGCATTGATGGAGCACGGGACATCAGCAGCGCCGGTGTAGCCTATTTTGTGGCTAAAGCAATGGACAAGGTAAACATGGATTTGGCTCCAATAGCTGTCGCCGGGGCGCTCGGAGACTTGCAAGACAAATATGACCAGAGAATGCTTGGGGGGCTTAATGAGAAAATTGTTGAAGATGCGAAGAGCCAAGGGCTGCTGACGGTTGAGAAGGACTTAATATTCTTCGGTAGGGAAACTCGTCCAATTCACAAAACTTTGGCATCCACGACAAACCCATTTATTCCGGGCATAAGCGGAGAAGAAGACAAGAGTTTGGCTTTTCTGGCGAGCATTGACATAAAACCAAAACATGGTGACAAGTGGCGAGCTTTAAGAGACCTTTCAGAAGATGAAAAGAGAAGGCTCTGCTCAGCACTGGCGGAATATCTGCTCTCAAAGGGAATGCATTATGAAATTTCAAATCTCATAGGATATGTTTACACCCTCACTAAGGAAGAGCCTTGGACACCGCTCAGAGATGGAAGAGAATTTGCCGTTCTGCTTAATGCTGCTGGGCGCATGGATAAGCCTGGTGTTGGTGTGGCAGTTTGCATGGGTGACAGGGGAACAGCTCTGGAAGAAGCCAATAGAATCCTTGAGGAGTATAGGCGTACAATTAATAGGTATCTGGGCTGGATTATGGAGAAGCCTGAAAGGATAAGGGAGTTGGAAAACATTTACGTTGTTTACGGCGAAGACTTTATAGACGACAAAATTGTTGGCTCCATATCATCAATTCTCACAACAAGTCTTCCCAACCCAGAAAAACCCCTCATTGCTTACGCAAACGTTAAAGAAGAAGGACTCGTAAAGGTTTCGGCAAGAACCATAGATACAGTGGCCTACAAGGGTGTGAATCTCGGCGAGATCATGCAGGTGGCGGCTGAAAAATGTTTGGGGAAAGGTGGAGGACATAACGTGGCTGCTGGCGCCCAAGTTCCAATAGGAAATGTGGAAATCTTCATAAAGCTTGTCAACGAACTTGTTGGAAAGCAATTGGCTGGGGAGAAAATTGGAAGCTGAAATCATAATAAACTATGATGATGTAGAAAATGCCGAGGCGGTTGCAAAAGCTGTTTCACCAGATAACTTCAAAGTGCCGCTTGGCTTGTCCGTCGAAACGACAAGGGATGGCAAAAGCATTATTACTCGAATAAATTGTAGAAGGAAGCTTCAAACTTTTATTGCAACAATTGATGATTTACTTTTCTTCATATCATTGGCGGAGAAAACTCTAAAAGCTGCGCGGAAACTTAAATAGTTGGTTTTTAAGATGCTCGACATAAAGCTTATTCGAGAAAAACCAGAACTCGTAAGAGAAAACCTGCAGAGAAGAGGCAAGCCCGAATTTTTAAAGATGCTAGATGAGCTGATTGACTGCGATAAGCTTTGGCGCCAGCACTTGACAAGGCTTAATGACCTCCGGCAGGAGAGAAATCGTATAACAATGGAGATTGCGACTGCTAAAAAGAAGGGCATAGACGTCACGCTAATGGCCTCTAAAGCTAAAGAAATAGACAAAGAAATAGTGAATTTGGAGCGACTGGTTGGCGAATATGAAGAGAAAGTGCGCTATTACCTTATGAGGCTTCCAAACCTTTTACATGATTCTGTTCCAATAGGCAAAGACGAACATGACAATGTTACCGTGAGGACGTGGGGAGAAATACCGCGCTTTAATTTTCCAGTTAAAGACCACATTGAGCTTGGCTTAAGCCTAGACATAATGGACATTGAAAGGGCTGGAAAAATTGCTGGAGCAAGATTCTTCTACCTTAAAAGGGAAGGTGTTCTACTTGACATTGCTCTCTTAAATTTTGCATTAGAGGAGATGGTTAAGAAGGGCTACACGCCCATAGAACCACCATTCATGATGAGGCGTAAACCCTACGAGGGAGTCACCGCCCTAAGCGATTTCGAAGAAAGCCTCTACAAAATTGAAAATGAAGACCTGTACCTAATTGCAACTTCAGAACATCCAATGGCGGCAATGTTTATGGACGAAGTTTTGAGGGCTAAAGACCTGCCCATCAAATTTGTAGGTATAAGCCCCAACTTTAGAAAAGAGGCGGGCGCCCACGGCAAGGACACTCGTGGAATTTTCCGCACCCACCAATTTAACAAGGTTGAACAGTTCATATTTTGCAAGCCGGAAGACTCTTGGGAACTCCACGAGGAACTCATTAGAAATGCCGAGGAGCTTGTTCAAAAACTTGGCTTACCATATCGCGTTGTGAACGTTTGTACTGGCGATATTGGAACCGTTGCCGCCAAAAAGTATGATGTTGAGGTTTGGATGCCGGCTCAAAACGCTTACAGGGAGATAATTTCATGTAGCAACTGTACTGATTATCAGGCTAGGCGATTAAATATTAGGTACAGGGAAAAGGAGGGCGAGCCGCCAAAAGCCTTTGTGCACACGCTTAACTCTACGGCTTTAGCCACTGGAAGAACCATTGTAGCTATACTGGAGAACTATCAGCAAGCAGATGGTTCTGTTGTCATTCCAGAGGTTTTGAGAAAGTATATAGGTGGCTTAGAAAAAATAGAGCCGAAAAGGTAAAGCTTAATACCCTCGTAATGTGACTTTTTCCGCTATTAAGGATGGAGGTTAACCTTGTCATCGAAGAAAGTGAGGGATAAGTGGCGCAGTAAAGTATGGTACACGGTGGTTGCTCCACCATACTTTGGAAACGTTGAGTTAGGCGCGATACCAGCAGACGAGCCGGAAAAACTCATTGGAAGGGTCATGGAGGCAACACTTTACGATATTACCGGAGACTTTTCTCACCAATACTTGAAACTATACTTCCAAGTAACACAAGTGGAGGGCAAAACAGCTCGCACCATGTTTAAGGGACATGAATATTCAAGAGACTACCTTAGAAGTCTTGTTAGACGAAGAACAACAAAGGTTGATGGAATCTTTAATGTTTCAACAAAAGATGGTTACAGATTTAGAGTGGCGATTTGCGCGTTCACCCTTTCAAGGATAAAGACTTCACAGGAGCATGCCATACGTAAAATTATGGCGAAGATAGTTGAGGAGAAAAGCACCGCCCTAACAATGGACCAGTTTGTTCAAGAAATGGTTCTCGGAAAAATCGCATCAGACATTTACAACGAGGCAAGAAAAGTTGTGCCATTACGCCATGTTGGCATTAGAAAGTCTAAGCTTCTGACACAAGTGGCTCAAGTGCAAGTGTCGCTGCAAAGGGTTGAACAGCAAAGCTAACCTTCAACAACTCTTTTGCCATATTCGTAGCCTATCTCAAAGGCTTTTAGGTTTAACTCCTCTGTTCCCTTTGGAACATTGGCTTTAATCGACTCTTTTAGGGCTTCCCTGTCCACGATCCCAGTTATTGCTGCAAAAGCCCCGAGCATGACAACATTTGCAACAATTCTTCTTCCAAGCCCCTCAGCTATCCTTGTGGCCGGAACGCGGAAAACTTTTACGCCTTCAATTTCCCTTTCGTTGAGAACCATGTCCGGGTCAAGTATTATCGTCCCTCCCTTTTTCACAGTTTCCGCATATTCGTTATAGGCGTGCTGGGACATCACCACTAGAATATCTGGCTCGGTGACTTTTGGGAAGTCGATTTCATCATCTGCTATTACAACTTCGGATCGGCATGCACCGCCACGCGACTCTGGTCCATAAGACTGTGTTTGCACCGCATGTTTTCCGCTGTATATACATGCGGCTGTAGCCACTATAATTCCAGACTTAATTATCCCTTGCCCACCGAAACCTGCAAATCTTATTTCAATGCGCGTAACGCCTCACCATTTTTCGCCTTCTTTCATTATTTGCGCCATTTTATTATGAAGTAATTCCTCATAGGTTGGTTTTTGGAGGTCCACGAATTCGCCGATAACTATTCTTTCTGGAGTTATTTCTGCCTTGGCCGGGTCTGAGAAGTTAGCTATAACCGACGTCTTCCTAAACCACTCCATCATTTCAAGTCCTGTTTGCATTTTATTGCGGCGTCCATAAATTTCTGGACATGGCGATACGACCTCTATAAAGGAGAAGCCCTTCCTTTGTAAAAGCTTCTTAATGGACGTTGTTAACATCCGCACGTGAAAGGTTGTCCACCTTGCTACATAAGTGGCGCCGGCTGCCGCTGCCAAATAAATCAGGTTGAAGGGGCGCTCCATGTTCCCATAAGGTGTTGTCGTTGTAAAGGCGTCTAGTGGTGTTGTTGGTCCAACCTGGCCGCCAGTCATTCCGTAGTTGAAGTTGTTGGCGCATATCACCTTAATTCCAATGTTTCTCCTCGCGGCATGTATAAAGTGGTTTCCTCCTATGGCGAAGAGGTCACCGTCACCGCTTATAACGACAACTTCCAACTCTGGGTTTGCGAGTTTAACGCCTGTTGCGAAGGCTATGGGGCGCCCATGAGTTGTGTGGAAGGAGTCAACATTTGTGTAGCCAGCTGCCCTTCCAATACAGCCTATCCCTGAAACGACGACAAGCTTGTCAAGATTTGCTTGCAGCTCGTTAAGTGCTTGCGCAAAAGCGTTAAGTATTATGCCGTTTCCGCATCCGGAACACCATATGTGGGGCATCATGGCGGCTCTCAAATATTTTGAAAGAGGATGCTGGTCAACAGCTTCCGTCATTTGCCATATCTCCTTATAAATTCAAGAATCTCTGTTGGTGTGTGCGGCTCCTCACCTAATATTGGTATGTGGTAAACCGGTGTTCCTTTTGCGGCTCTTTCAACTTCCCTCACCATTTGTCCGCAGTTCATTTCTGGAACAATTATGGCTTTGGCTTTTTCAGCAGCCTTTGTCACGTGTCTTTCTGGGAAGGGCCATAAAGTGATTGGGCGGAAAAGGCCAGCTTTCATACCCGCCTGCCTTGCCTTTCTCACAGCACTTAGGGCGGCCCTTGCAACTATCCCATAAGCAAAAATCACTATTTCGGCATCGTCCAGCATCTGCTCTTCAACGCGGATGATTTTGTCGGCGTTCTTCCTTATCTTGTTGCATAGCCTTTGCACAAGTCTCATTTGAACTTCTGAGCTTTGGGTGCGTGGATAGCCATACTCGTCATGGGTTAGACCTGTTGCATGAAAACGGAAGCCTTCGCCGAAACAAGCCATTGGCGGAACCAAGTCGTCGCTAGGCATAAAGGGCATATACTTTTCCGGTGGCACGTTGGGCTTTTTACGGTTGACTATCCTTATTTCCTCAGCTGGTGGAATCACAACTTTTTCCCACATGTGAGCGACAACTTCGTCAGCCATCACTAATGTTGGAACGCGATAGGTTTCAGCCAGGTTGAAAGCCTCAATTGTCAAATCAAACATTTCCTGAACAGAAGAAGGAGCCAAAGCAATGATCTCATAATCGCCATGAGAACCCCATTTGGCTTGCATGACATCCTGCTGTCCGGGAAGGGTTGGCTGTCCAGTGCTGGGGCCTCCCCGCATTACATCAACAATGACGCATGGGGCTTCTGTCATGGCAGCTAAGCCTATATTCTCCTGCATCAAGCTAAAGCCTGGTCCAGAAGTAGCTGTCATGGCCTTCAAGCCAGTGTAGGATGCGCCTATTACGGCGGCTATGGAGGCTATTTCATCTTCCATTTGAATGTAAATTCCACCAACTTTTGGCATCCTAACTGCTAAATGTTCTGCTATTTCAGTGGCTGGCGTTATGGGATATCCGGCAAAAAATCGGCAACCAGCTGCAATAGCGCCTTCTGCGCATGCCATGTTGCCACTCATGAAGTGTACGCCGGTTAAGATCGTCTTTTCACTAACCATTTAACATCCATCCTTACATTGTTTTTCTTTAACGAAAATTGCAAAGTCTGGGCAAACAGCCATACAAAAGCTACATAATATGCAGTTTTTTTCATTAACAACTCTTGGAGGATGGACTCCTCTGGCATTAATTTCATCTGATTCCTCTAAAATCTTTTTGGGGCAGTATTTGATGCAGAAGCCGCAACCTTTACACTGGTCTTTTAATATGTGGATTTCAGCCTTCGGTCTTAAAACCTTCTCAACATCTAACGGAGTTCTCCAAATCTTTTCAGACATTTTTAGCTCCTTCAACTTTTGAAAAGACCTTTTGGCGCGTTCTATTTTCCTCTGAAGTTACGTTTTCCATAATCTTTTGCGTTTCGTAAATTTTTGAGGCAAACTTTTCACTTTCAGCTGCTGAAACCCATAAAAGTTGAAGCCTCTCTTTGCTCAGCTGTTCTGTTCCACCTTTTTCCATAATTGTTCCACGCTCCTCTCGGTGGAATAGTTGGCACTAATGTAGTAACAGTTTCCAAGGTGACAGCCAGCCACCAGAACCGCGGCAATTCCTTTTGCAAAGGATCTCTCAATAAATTTTGGAGCCACTCTTCCAGAATACATGGTTCTAATTATTCGAACGTTTAGTGGGTACCGTATTCTGCTGGCTCCGACGAAATTCGCACTAGCGTATGCACACCAGTTACAGCAAAATGCGACAATTTTCTTGTCGGTGTCATTTTCTGTAACAGCGTTTATCTGTTCGTCTGTGAGGTTGTTCCGTGTTAGCGCGTCAAATGGGCGCTTTGCGGAACATGTTCCGCAGCCTCCACAAGCAGTTTCAATAATCTCAATCCGCTTAAGCTCCTTATTGAGGGTTATTGCATTGTATGGGCAAACCTTTATGCAAAGCCCACAAGCCTTACAACTTTCCACAGCTTTTTTTAAGATCGATGCAATAGTCTTAACGACTTTCCCCCTAAGTTTCGGGTAGGTTTCCTTATAAGTTACCTTTTTTCCTATGCTCAATGTGACCTGCCTTCTTATTACTGGAAGCTTACTTATATAAATAAACATTCATAGGCAAACTTCTTTTATAAATTCGCTCCAATAAACCATGAAACAGAGGAACACTCTATGGAAGAAGAGGTTAAAGTTGTTTTGTATGGAGTTGGCGTTGTTGGAAGGCTGATAGCAAAGTTTCTGCTCGAAAAGAGAGGCGTAAAGATAGTTGGTGCAATTGATGTTGCAGAGGATAAAGTGGGCAAGGATTTAGGCGAAGTTTTAGGCTTAAACAGAAAACTAGGCATAGCGGTTTCAAGCGACGTGGATGCCATACTTTTAAAAACGAAGCCAGACATAACGATTCACGCAACATCATCTTACCTTAAAGATACTCACCTTCAAATAGCCTCTGTAATCAAACATGGTGTTAATGTTATATCGACATGCGAAGAACTTTCATACCCTTACTATTCAGAACCGAAAATCGCAAAAGAACTGGACAAGTTAGCCAAAAAACATGGCGTGACAGTTTTGGGAACAGGAATAAATCCAGGCTTTTTAATGGATACTCTTGTAATAACTCTGACGGCGGCATGCCAAAGAATAGAGAAAATTGAGGTCGTGAGAGTTATAAATGCTGCAACAAGACGTTTAACCTTTCAGAAAAAGATAGGTGCAGGCTTAACCGTAGAGGAATTTAAACAAAAAATTGCAAAGGGTGAAATAACTGGACACGTGGGACTTGAACAGTCTATCGCGATGATTGCAGATGCTTTAGCATGGGAGCTTGATGAAATAAAGGCTGAGCCTGTCGAACCAGTAATAGCCAAAGAATTAGTGCAAAGCGATTTTATAAAAGTTAAGGCTGGAAAAGTTGCTGGTTTGAAGCAGACAGCGAAGGGTGTAATGAAGGGCGAAGATGTTGTGGTTTTACGTTTTCAAGCTTTTATCGGAGCGAAAGAAGAGTATGACGCTATATCAATCACGGGTGTTCCAATAATCAAGCAGAAAATTCGGCCATGCGTCCACGGAGATGCAGGCACTGTGGCGGTGATTGTAAATTCTATTCCAAAAGTGCTAAAGGCTCCGGCTGGCTTGCTCACCATGAAAGATCTGTCGATTCCTTCAGCTGCAGTTGAGGATATGCGGAAATACCTGTAATTTTTTTTAGCTTTCCAAAAGCTTTTGTAGCAAAGCCATTGTTTAGCAAGCAAGGCTTTTTAACGACGCTATAAGGTTCTCAAGGTCACGCCTATGAAAGGCTTTTAAAGCACCGAGAAATGCCTGCTAACTGGCTGAAAAGTTAATTAGGATCTCCACCTTTATAATTGTTTTCATCTTTCTTTTGCAGGGGGGTTTCAATGCTATCCAGACATATCCATGAGAAAGGTGCTCTGTCAATCAAAGAATTAATTGAGAGAGTTAAAGGGAGCCCGAATTTTCAAAAGGCTGGAGCTATTACAATTTTTATTGGCGTTGTTCGTGGAGAAAATCCAAGGAAAGAAAAGGTTCGGAAATTGGAGGTCGAAGCTTATAATGAAGGAGCAGATAAGGCGTTGTCGAAAATATGTCAAGACTTAAAGAAAAGAAAGGGAATAGTTGACGTCCAAATACACCATTTTGTGGGCGAGTTCAATGTCGGCGAGGACCTTGTCTATGTAGTGGTTGCCGGTTCCCATAGAGCGGACGTTTTCCCAGTTTTTAGGGAGGCTGTTGAGAGGTATAAGCTGGAAGCCCCAATTTTCAAGAAGGAGTATGTAATTACTAAAAAGGGCGGTGAGAAGGCTTATTGGGTTGCAGAAGCTGAAGAAGAGTAGCTGCTGTTTGCAAAGTGTTATTAAGCATTTCATAGATGCTTATTGTTAAGGGAGATGAGTTTAAGTTGGAAAAGAAAAGTTATGCGTGGTTTGAGAGGCGGAGAAGGACAAAGGCTCTGGATTTGGCGCAGGAGCAGATTACCAAGGCTTTGGACACCGTTACGCTTCTTCATTGTGCCATGCAAAAGATGGCTGAAGGTGACAGAAAAGAGGCCATGCAGCACATAGAAAACATTTTCAAAGTTGAGCGGGAGGTTGATAAACTGCGAACAGAAGTCTTTAAGGAACTTTCAAAGGGCGTAGCTCTTTTTGCTGATTACCGCGAAGACCTAATGCACCTTGTAAAAAGGCTTGATACACTTGCTGACCATATAAAGGACGCAGCGCGATGCATAAAAATGCTTGAAGGAACCAAAGTTCCGAAGGAGCTCTGGGAGAACACAGCTCACACAACATCGTTTCTGGTTGATTGTGCCCACGCCTTAAGGGGTAGCATAGAGAAAATTGCTGTAGACTCTTCTGCAGCTATAAATGGGGCGAAAAAGGTTGAGGAAATAGAAAGGAAAATAGACGATGAGTATCTCAAAACCAAAGCCTTATTCATTAAATATGGGGGGCAAATGGATAGCGGTTCAATGATTATTTTTGATGATCTTGTAGAGTTTATTGAGCACGCCGCCGATATGTGCGCTGACACAGCAGACTACATAGTTATACTTGCAAGCAGAGAGTAGCAAGCATCCCCATATTATTTATTTCTTTATCTTGTTTTGATATTAAATTCCCTAAGGCGTAGGCAGCAGCTGAAACTAGATATGGCAGTCATTGTAATGGCGGTTTCCGAGCTTATGTAACGTCCGTATGTGTGTTAGCGGTATTACTTTTCAATTGAAAAGTAATACTAGCGAGCTTCGTCATTCAAAACATGGAAAATTTAGGAGAGTAGTTCTGTTAGGATTTGGTTTAGCCGTTCTTTGTCTTTTACTTTTTTGAAGACTGCTTTTCCTGTTGCGTATAAGCGTATGTGGGTTTCTTTGTATGTTAGGTCAAAGATTATTTTTGCTGTAGTTTTTTGAAGCGCGGCTTTTTTCAATATTTTAGCTATCGCCTCTTCTTTTTCGTCATATTTGAAGTGGATTATGTAGTCTTTTTCTTCTCCACATGCCTCTTCGATTCTTGCTATGTAAGTGTCCAGAACTGTACTCATAGGGATTTTTCAATCTCCTTTAAGACTTCTACTAGCTTGTCGATTTCTTCTCGGATGTTGTATATGTAGAAGCTTGCCCTCACCGATGATTTCAGTCTGAATCTTTGGTGTAGGGGTTGGGCGCAGTGGAAGCCGCTTCTTATCATTATGCCATAAGTGTCCAGAAGCAGAGCCAAGTCGTGGGAGTCGAAGCCTTCTAGGTTGAAGGGAACTATGCCACATTTGGCTTTCACGTCTTTTGGTCCGTAAATCTTGACTTTTTGGCATTCTTGTAAGCGTTTAATGGCGTATTCGGTTAAGGCGCATTCATGGGCTTTAACGTTCTCCATTCCAAGATTTTTTAGATATTTTATTGCTGCCATTAAGCCTACTCCTCCGCATATGTTTGGCGTTCCAGCCTCGAACTTCCATGGAAGTTCGTTCCACGCTATTTTGCAGCTTTTGGTTTTTGGATTGTAGGAGACTTCCCTTATCATTTCACCCCCTCCATGGAAGGGCTCCATTTTTTCCAGGATGTCTCGCTTGCCGTATAGGACGCCTATGCCTGTTGGTCCAAGCATTTTGTGTCCAGAAAAAGCTAGGAAGTCGCAGTCTAATTTTTTTACATTTATTGGTATGTGAGGTACTGATTGGGCTCCGTCTATTAGGATTAGGGCGTTGTTTTCGTGGGCGAGTTTTGCAGCGTATTGCACGTCATTTATTACGCCAGTAACGTTTGAGACGTGTGTCATGCAGATCATCTTTACTTTGGGAGAAAGGGCTTCTTCAAGGGCTTGCTGGTTTAGGGTTCCATCCTCGTTGACATCCAAATAGCGCACTTTAAAGCCCTTTATTCTTGAGAGGATTTCCCATGGCACGATGTTGCTGTGGTGTTCCATGAGGGTGACTAGAACTTCGTCGCCTTGTTTGAGGTTTCGCAGCCCCCATGAGTAGGCGACGGTGTTTATGGCTTCTGTTGTTCCTCTTGTGAAGACTACTTCTTCGGAGCTTTCTGCTCCTATGAATTTGGCTGTTTCTTCATGGGCGCTTTCATATAGCTCCGTAGCCTCCAGCGAAAGCGTGTGCACTGCTCTGTGGACGTTGGCGTTATGCATTTCATAATACTCTTTGATGGTATCTATCACTTGTTTCGGCTTCTGCGATGTAGCTGCATTGTCGAAGTAGATGAGGGGGTGGTTGTTTACTTTGCGTTTTAAAATTGGGAAATCCTCCCTAATCTTGTATGGGTCGAACATTATTTTCCTCCGTTATCTTCATCTTTTTCTCGAGGATTCTTGCCAGTTCCTCCTCCTCCAGGGCTTGTCTTTCCTCGAAGGTTAGGTCTTTGGAAAGCCATTCGGGCGTTGTCTGCTTGCTTTTGTAGTAGGCTCTTATGGCGCGTCTTAAGGCTCCAACAGCTAGGATTCCGCAGTGGAATTTTACCGCTGGGAGTCCGCCAACCTCTTCTGCTATACTTTTCCATGTGATTTTCCACGCGTCTTCAAGTTTCATTCCCTTCACTTTTTCTGTCACTATGCTGGATGTAGCTATGTTGGCAGCGCATCCATAGCTTTCAAAAGTTGCTTTCTCAATTACGTCTTGCTCGTTTATTTTCAAGTAGAAGGTTATCATGTCTCCACATTGAGGATTTCCGGCAACAGCCGACACGGTGGCGTCCTCCATTCTTCCAAGGTTTTTAGGGTTTCTGAAAAGTTCGAGGATTTTCTGGCTGTAGGGCAAGGGTGCACGCGACATTTTTATCCTACCACCGTTGTGCCAGTTATTCCCCTAAGCCTATCAACGGCTTTTGGCAAAACTTCCAAAACATAGTCTATGTCCTCCTCTGTGTGAATTCGTGTAACCTTCATAAGGATGCTTCCATGGGCTTCCTCGAATTTTCTGCCTATGGCTGTTAGAACGTGGCTTGGCTGTAAGAGCCGTCTTGTGCACGCGCTTCCGCTTGAAACATAAACGCCGTTTAAGCTTAACTCGATTGTTAGAGCTTCACCTTCGCAGCGTAGGAAGCTTATGTTGGCATTGTCGGGTGCCCTTTTATCGCCTTTTGGACCGTTTAGGCATATATCGGTTATTTTTCCAAAGATTCCGTTTATGAGTTTGTCCCTAAGTCTTTGCATGTGCATAACATTTTCTTTGAAGTTTTGGAAGGCGAGTTCAGAGGCTTTTGCAAAGCCAACTATTAATGGTGTGTTCTCAACTCCAGGCCATAGTTTTTGGGTGCCTATCTGTCCCTCCAATATTCTTTCTATGTTTACGCCTTCCCTTACGTAAAGGGCTCCTATTCCGCGAGGCCCAAGGATTTTGTAGCTACTTATTGTTGCCATATCCACGTCCAATTCCCGCACGTTAAAGGGTATTTTCCCATAGGCATCTGAAGCGTCTGTGTGAAATATTGCGTTTGGGTTTTTGTCCTTGACTATTTCGCAAGCTTCTTTTACGAGTTGTATTGTTCCTATTTCGTGGTTTACTGTGGATAGGCTTACGAGGGCTGTGTTGCTGTCAACGGCTTCCTTTAATTTCTCGAGGTTTATGAAACCCTCAGTGTCAACGGGAATCTTGGTTATGGTGAAGCCATATTTGGCGAGCATTTCAGCCACATGCAAGACGCTTAACGGCTCAATTTCAGAAATCACAATTTTTTTGCCCTTACCGCGCTTTTGAAGAGTTGCGCCTAATAGGGCGAGGTTGTTGGCTTCTGTTTCGCCAGGCGTAAAGTTGACTTCTTCAAGGTTTTTACAGCCCATGAAGCCAGCTATTTTTTGGGCTGATTCCATTATGGCTTCGAAGGCTTCCCATCCAGGCTTATGGGTTATCGTTGGGTTGCCATAGGCGCGTTGGTTAAAGTATGGAAGCATAGCCTCAACAACTTCTGTTAACACCATGCTTGAATTTTCAATGTCCAAATAGACTTCACGCTTTAACCCTTCATGAGCCTTCAAGAGCTCGCGGACATTTTCCACCATAACTCTTCAAGTCCACTTAACGCTTGTCAACTCCTAATAGGTTTAAGCTTATAGAAAAAGCTATTCGAAATCTGAACGATGTCTAAAGGTCATTTTGTGACTTGTGCGCCTTAACAAATAACACTACCCCTCTACACATTTTTGGGGACTTAAAAACAGCCAATGGTGACCCCCTCCTAAGATTTCCACACCCTAAAAACCTTAAACATCAAATTTAACAAGCAGAAAGCACCTAAATAAATACCCTTCTAGAAATTTGAGCGCGAGCAAGGGAAGGTCTTATTAGACCGGCTTTGTACGTGTTGGTGAGCTTTATTGGCTTGCTGGGCAGGCAGTGTGAAGGGCTGCTTTCTTTGCTTGTTGATGAAGTTCCGCCTAGAAACTGAATGTTGGGAGTGAAGGTGTATAAAGTATTATTGGATTTTGGAAGGTTGTTGAAGGTGTCGCTATGGGTGTCATTGAAAAGTTTAGAAAATGACTGCCGAGAGGAAAGGGAAACGAAGATTTTGCCAAACTAATCTTTGGGCCTTTCCAGTTTATGGGCGAGAGCAAAGGCTTCACAATGTTTGAGACGGACAACCTGGAAAAGCTAAAAAACATTGCAAGCTTCTACTCGCAAGAAGTCAAGTGGAAGTTCTTCTCCATAAACGATCTGATAAATGCGACTGGCTTTTACATGACGTTAAGGAAATAGCAAAAACCATCCTCTATGATCCTTCCCCTTCATTTTCGTAGAGTTTTCGCTATTCGGTAATGTTTTAAACCTTGTCATTCTCTAGTGTGCATTAGGAAAGGCAAAAGGCGCGTCTAAGTGAGAATAACAGAGCTGTCAATACCGGAACCAGTTAAAGAAGTTCTAATCAAGTCTGGGATAGTGGAGCTTTATCCCCCTCAAGAGGAAGCCATAAAAGCCGGCGCCTTAGAAGGGCGAAACCTTGTCCTGGCTAGTCCAACAGCCTCTGGAAAGACGCTGATCGCAGAGCTATGCGCCCTAAAACACATCTTGGAAGGCGACGGCAAAGTCCTCTACCTAACACCTTTAAGGGCTTTAGCCAGCGAAAAATACGAGGAGTTTAAGAAATACTCTGTTATCACAAAGCCAGATGGAATACGTGTAAGCGTTGGCATCTCCACCGGCGATTATGACAGTTCTGACCCTTGGCTTGAGCGTTACGACATCATTGTGGCTACAAACGAAAAGGTGGACTCGCTTTTGAGGCATAAAGCCAAGTGGATGGACGATATAAGCCTCGTAGTGGCTGATGAAGTGCACCTGCTAAACGAGGTGGAGCGCGGACCCACCCTAGAAGTGGTTTTGGCTAGGCTTATGCAGACAAGCCCAGAAATCCAAATCTTGGCTTTAAGCGCCACGATAAACAACGTTCAAGAAATTGCTGAGTGGCTGAAAGCCGAATACGTAACAACAGACTGGCGCCCAATCTTGTTGAAAGAGGGCGTGTTACTCCACAACGAAATCCGGTTCAGAGACGGCGAATCAAGAAAAATTGAGAAGGAGGTTAAAAACCCAGCCATAAACTTGGCGCTGCACACCGTTAAAACTGGCGGACAAGCTCTAATTTTCGCCGCTACAAGGAAAAGCGCCGTGGCACTAGCAAAGAAAACAGCAGTGAAAATTGGAGAAATCCTATCAAAGCCTATGAAAAGGGCTTTGGAACGCGAAGCAGAACGCATTCTGGCAGCTGGCGAAAAAACAAGGATAAGCGAACTCCTAACCGAACTAGTCAAGTGTGGAGTAGCTTTTCATCATGCTGGTTTAGGCGGGTCTCACAGAAAAATAATTGAGGACGCTTTTCGCGAAGGAAAAATTAAGGTTCTAACAGCCACGCCAACATTGGCTTTCGGCGTTAACCTTCCGGCAAGATCCGTCATAATATATGATTACAGACGTTATGAGCCTGGTTATGGCTATTACCCCATAAGCGTTTTGGAGTACAAGCAGATGTGTGGAAGAGCAGGGCGCCCAAAATACGACAAAATAGGCGAAGCTATATTAGTTGCGAGAACAGACGACGAAGCCGACCACCTAATGGAAAGCTATGTGCTGGCAAAGCCAGAACGCATCTGGTCAAGGCTAGCTGTGGAACGCATCCTAAGGGGGCATGTGCTTGCAACAATAGCCGCAGACTACGCTCACACAGAAGCCGGAATATACGACTTTTTCGGCAGAACCTTCTACGCTTACCAATACGATATCAACGCGATAAAGAATGTTATCGCAAAAATACTGCGCTTCCTATACGAAGAGGAGATGATTGATGTAAGTGGCACAAACATTTACGCTACAAGATTCGGCAAACGCATAAGCGAACTTTACATAGACCCAGTTTCAGCTGTCATAATCCGCGACGCCCTACGCAAAAAACCGCCAGTACTAACAGATTTAAGTCTCCTCCACATGATTGCCCATACGCCTGACATGCGCCCGCTCCTCAGACCAAGCACGAGCGAACTCGACAAGGTGGCGGTTTCCGCCGAAGAACACCGCGAAGAGTTCATAACACCAGTGCCAAACGAGTGGGAAGACCGAATAAACTACGAAGAGTTCTTGGCAGAAGTAAAAACAGCTATGGTTTTGAAGGCTTGGATAGAGGAGGCAAGCGAAGACGAGATAATAGAAAAGTTTCGCGTGCAACCAGGCGACCTATATAGAACGGTAGAAAACGCAAAATGGCTCCTTTATGCCACTCACGAATTAGCAGTCTTATTCAAAAACAAGGAGGTACAACCCCTCACGCTGGAGCTGATGGGAAGAGTGGAAAAAGGCGTTAAGAAGGAGCTCTTGCCAATAGTAAAGCTCGAAGGTGTGGGGAGAGTTCGTGGGCGAATACTATACAACGCTGGGTATAAAACAATAGAAGACATAAGACGCGCCCAAATCGAAGAACTAATGAACCTGCCACTTATAGGACCAAAACTAGCAAAGAAGATTAAAGAACAAGTTGGTGGCTTCGTCAAAAAAGAGGTTTGGGAAAAACTTGAAAAAGAAGGAGAGTGGAAACAAAAAGCCCTAACAGAATACTAACAGGTATTTCAATAAACGGTTATAATGTAACAACCCAAATTTTAGGCATGCATATAAGTTACCTCTCCACAGCTTTCCTTATCTTTTTCAACTCTTCCAAAATCTGCAATTCAATGTCATGCGTTTCGGCGCTCGAAGAGAGGCCTTCCTCTTACCATGCCAATTATTAAGTCTCTTATTTCAGTAAAGTTTGTGACTCCCAAATGGTTGCTTCCGCGTTCCTAGTTCCAGAGCCAGCGGACCAGTCGGCAGGTCGGTATACCCAGCTGTATGCAATGCACTGAGCCGACGCCAAACATTCTAGAAATTGGTCCTTGAATTATACCTTAACCGACATGACTCGCGAGTATGGAATCACGTGCTTCATCTTCCATCAGACCCCCTTTTAACAACCTCATTCTTCTCAAGAACCTAAGAGTTAGAATTATAATACTTTGGAATCCAATAAGTCACGAAGCTGAAAAATGCAAGTGCTACCATTAATGGTATAAAGGTGAACGGCCAAACCTCCGGCCACATTTGAGACTCAAGTATAAAGACCGCCAAAATCGGCAAAACCGTGGCAATAAAGACGGGAATAGCAACAAGCAAAAGATAAAACCATAAACTTTTCTCAGATTTGGATGCGGCTTAAACTTCTCATTGAAGTTTCTATATTCCTCTTTAATTTCTTTTAACGGATTTTAGTCCGTCAATTCCCTATTTTTGCGTTCTTGTTTTGTCTTCTCCACCATAAGCTCAACCTGCCTTAAAGCAGTGCCTAAATAATTCCGCGGATTCAAAGCCTCATCGATTTCCTTTTCGCTAAGCTTCTTACTAACAACTTTGTCTTCTAGTAGGACTTCCTTAAAGCGGCGCTTCTCAGACTCGCTCTTTATCGTCAGCTTCCTTAACAACTCGTGGGCTTCTTGGCGGCTCGCTCCTTTCTTTGTTAAGGCTATCATTACGGCTTCTGACATTGCTCGCCCCTGGGTTAGTTCGATGTTTTGACGCATGCGTTCCTCATTCACGCATAGGTTAGCCATAATATTTGTCATTAGAAATAGCATGTAGTCCACCAGTATGCATGCTTCTGGAATTATGAAGCGCTCAGCGGATGACTGTGTCAGATCGCGCTCATGCCAAGTCACAACGTTCTCTAAGGCTGGAACTGCTAGGCTTCGCACTATTCTTGCTAAGCCGCAGACACGTTCACATGTTTCTGGATTCCGCTTATGGGGCATCGTTG
Source organism: Bathyarchaeia archaeon (assembly GCA_038868115.1). GTDB lineage: Archaea > Thermoproteota > Bathyarchaeia > Bathyarchaeales > Bathycorpusculaceae > JAGTQI01. The sequence continues at coordinate 31,368 of JAWBXA010000001.1, read as the reverse complement.
AACTGCCCACTTGTCTTTCAGCTTCGAAGGGCTCCGCCAACTCGCCTATTTCCGGTCTTTGCAGCTCACGGATTTCGGTGGCGAAGTTTTCGAGGCTCGAAGCAATCAAAGCCAATAAGCATACGAGTTCCGCGTGGCGGTCCCTCTGTACAATCTGAGTGGAGATGTCAGAGGCTTTTATGCCAAGCCTCTGCATCACAAGTTCCTGAATCTGTATAGCGTTTTCGCCCAAACCCGCCTGAGTGCCAACCGCTCCGCTCATCTTGCCTACAACGACACGTTCGCGGCACTGTCTAAGCCTTTCAATATGCCTTGAAATCTCCCTCATCCAAACGGCGAATTTAAAGCCCAAAGTTATTGGAAGTGCGTGCTGGCCATGGGTGCGCCCCATCATCAAGGTCTCCTTGTAACGTAATGCCTTTTCCATCAAAACCTTTTCGAAATCGTTCAGTCTCCTTTCAATAAGCTCCAAAGCCTCCTTCAGTTGGAGGGCTGTCGCCGTGTCAACAATGTCGTAGCTTGTTGCGCCGAGATGTACATAAGCTCCGCTTGGACCGCTCGCTTCGGCTAAAGCCTTAACAAGAGCCATAACGTCATGCTTAATCTCTCGCTCAATCTCTTTTACACGCTCAAATTTGACACGCTTAAGCGAAGCTGCAGCCGCAATTCGTTCAGCATCTTTGCGTGGTATGTTGCCTACCTCGGCGTGAGCCCAAGCCAAAGCAGCCTCAACATCCAACATCTTTTGAATGCGGTTTTCCTCCTCGAAAATTCGCCGCATTTCAAGCGTCCCATAACGTCCGGTATCTATCGGAAGGATTGGCAAGCCTTATCCCTCTGAAAAGATAACATGCCTAAGGATTAATGCTTTTCAGTTCCTTGACAACATACTCTAATAAGCTTATTCTGGGGATTATGTAAACATTCCAGCTTGAAAGTTTGATAACGTCACTCACGTTCTTGTCGATCAGCACGGCATTCATATGAGAAAGCACAGCGCCAGCTAAATCCTCAAAAATGCTGTCACCGACGTGCAAAGCCTCATAAGGCTGAATATTAAACCTTGAAAGCACTTTCGCAAAAATTTCTGGCTTCGGCTTTGAAACTCCAAGTTCATCAGCATAAAACTGTTCATCAATAAACTTTGACAAGCCAGCCTTCTCAAGCAAAACTCTGTTGTAGCTTCCAGGCCATAAAACCACATTACCAACCACAACAACCTTAGCTCCCATTTCCTTGGCGCGGCGAACAGCTTCCCTTGCGCCCTCTATAAGGTGCTGCTCCGCAGAATGCTTTTCTGTTGCCACGAGTATTGCCCTTGAAACAGTTTCAGCCTTTACGCTAAGAAATTTAGCTATCACTTCAAGAGCTGATGGAACAATTTCAGAATCCTTAAACCCGCCAGCCCTCCTAACAGCCCTAACCTTCCCGTAACCTTCCACAAGCTTTTCTGCAATGGTTTCCAGCGGCAAATTCATGAACCTCGCCAGCTCAAAGGCAATGTTCCTGTAATAAGACTTTATAGAGAGCAACGTGTCCCAAACATCAAAGCTTACAAGTTTGACGCCCGGCATCAATTTTCCCCTATTAGTTCATGGCATCATTGCAAATTATTTTAAAAATATTTCATCACATGTGTTCAATTATGAATGGTTGATTCGTTCAAACTATAGTTTAGAGCGATCGTAAAGGTTAGTGGCATGAAGGCAATTGTTGCGGTTCTGGATAAAACGGAGGGAAATGCTGTTCATAAAGTAGCTTCGATGCTTTCTATTTTGGGACGGAAAGGCGCAGACGCCTTTTGCATGGCAACAAAAGACCAAGCTTTAGTTAAAGGGTCCTTAGAAAAATTGCAAATTGAAGGCTTAAAATCCCCAACGGCCATAGGACATGTCTTTATTAAAATTTTAGCCCAAGACAAGCCCTGCGTAAAACAAATTGGAAATGCGGCCTTCATTCTTGACGGAAGAATTTATACTCCAAATGCTAGGCTTCCTGAAGTTGATATCGTTGCACAAAAGCTTGAGAAGGATGTCGAAATTGGCGCAGAATCACTTTTAAGAGAATTTGATGGTTGCTTTGCTTTTGTCATAGCCAGAGATAAGAAACTAATTGTTGGAAGAGACACCTTAGGCTTGTATCCGCTATATTACGGTGAAAGTGGTGATATTCTTGCCTTTGCGTCTGAGCGCAAGGCGTTATGGAAAATAGGAATAAAAAGGACGGAGTCTTTCCCGCCGGGGAGCTTATTAATAGCTGACAGAAGGGGGTTAAAGCTAAAGCCAGTTAAAATTCTTAGCCGTTCTGTAACTGCACCTCTATTAATAGGGGAAGCGGTCAAAAAACTTCAGACGCTTTTGGAACGGTCAATTAGAGAAAGAACACACGGCTTAAGTGAGGTTGCGGTGGCTTTTTCAGGAGGTTTGGACAGCAGCCTAGTCGCTTGGCTTGCAAAAAAAGTTGGAGTCAAAGTACACCTAATCCACGTAAGCCTAAAAAGCCAGCTGGAAACCGAGCAAGCAGAGAAAGCTGCAAGCATGCTTGATATGCCTTTCTATACCTTTTTGTACAACGAGGAAGATGTTGAACATGCACTATCTAACGTTTTTTTGGCAATGGAAGATCACAGTCCTCTTATGGCAAGCATTGGCATACCGATTTTTTGGGTTGTTGAAAAGGCAGCTGAGCTTGGTTTTAAAGTTTTATTCACTGGACAAGGGGCAGACGAGTATTTTGGAGGGTATAGGCGTTATGTAGACATCTACAGGCGTTTCGGAGAGGAAGCTGTCGAAAAGGCAATGGTTCAAGACATCCTAGCAATGCATGAAAACAACTTTGAAAGGGACAGCAAAATCTGCGCGTTCAATAATGTGGAACTTCGTCTACCCTTCGCCACCCATTCAATTGCGGAGTTCGCCCTCAGCCTACCGTTAAAAATGCGGATAGAATCGCCAAGTGACCCCTTTCGAAAGGTTGTGCTTAGAAGGACTGCGGAAAAATTTGGGCTACCTCCTCAGATAGTTAATAGACCAAAGAAGGCGATCCAATACACTACCGGTGTCGCTAAGGCTATTAAGCGGTTGGCTAAAAAGAATAGATTAACAGTTAAGCAGTTTTTGCAGAAGCTTTTCTTGGAGGTTTTTGAGGAATTTTAGGATGCTTTTAAAGAAAAGGAAAGGTGGCAGTTATTCAATTACCTGAATGGCGCTTTCTGGGCACTGAGCTTCACATGCCCTGCAGACAAGGCATTCCTCCACTTTTACTGGAATTGATTTGCCATCCTTTATTTCATAAACGCCTACTGGACAAGTATCGACACATGTGCCGCATCCGGTGCACTTATGGTTGTCAACCACTATCTTTACCATTTTATTCCCTCCTTCAGCTAGATTTCCTTCAAATTTTAGGGTCAAAATAAAAGCCTTTAGGTTCGCTAGCGGATTTCTTCACGTATCCTTAACAGAATTCCGCTTATAGTGGTTTCAGCTTTTTCCCTTCTGCTCTCATAGTCTGCCAAGAGTTTGCGGTAAGCCTCAAGTGTTAAGTTACCTCTACGATGGCGGGCTTCAATGCTCCTAATGTTTGATTCAACCTCGTTAAGCTCTGTTTCAGCAACTTCAAGCTGGCGCATCAGATCCGCGTAACGTCCCCCAGCAGACCTAAGCTTCAGCTTCAATTCATCCAAGCTTCTAGAAAGAGATGCAAGCCGCGTTTCCAAAGTCTTCCTCTGCACCTTATACCTCTGTCTTGGAATCCTACCTTTGCTGACGGCAACTTCAAGGGACTTTATATCCGATGTTATCTTCCTCCTCTCTTCATAGGACTCCACAAACTTTCTAAGGATTTCTGGACTCAACCTAACAGCGACCGTTGGCACCGCAACAACAGCCTCTGGCGCTTTAGGCCTCCGCCAAACAGCAACAATAGCACATCCCAAAACAGCCAGAGCCCAAACCCACAACGTAGGACGGAAAGCCAACCATAGAGGATTATACTGGTATGCAAATTCCATCGTGAAGCTGTCCAAGGATAAAATCCCTTGTCTACTTATAGTGATTTTTTCCTGGAACACGTCCCTTGACACACCATATGTACCAATGGGCGAAGCGCCGCTGTAGCTTAGACTTGCGATTTTGGCGCCCTCTGGCAACATAACGGTTATAGATGCTTCCTTAACGTAATAGTTTATTTCTTTGAAAAATGTAAGGCTCACGTTTTTTGGCAAGTTATACCTTACAATGAACCTTGATGATTTGCCGCTTTCAACAGGCAAGAATAAGTTTACCGTATACATGCCAGTCCTAGCATCCAATTTTATTTCACTCCTCCTTCCAAATTCATCCTCAACCCGCACGCCTGTGGCGTTCAATGGTAAAGACACTTTAACGGTTGTCATTTGCTGTGGCGATTCATTCCTTATGAAGTAGCTGTCCGAAACCGCAACTTCACCCATGCTGCCGAAATTAATTTCGCGTTTAAACTCCTCTATCGTGAACAACTGTATATCATCGGTGGCTAATTGGAAAGTCATGTTTGCAGGCTCATATGTGAACTGCGGCAATGGCTTTTCCAACAAATAGTTTGTCGCGTTAACCGTGCCTGTGCCGCTTACAAATTTTGCATCTTGAGGCAGAACAACTGAGGCATTGCATGAAGAAGTGTTCACCACAAGGCTTGGATAAGCTGGAAAGTCTAGAGTGTAAAGGCTTGTGTTCTGTGGGTTCTGCCTAAGAAGACTGTTTGAAAGTACAAAAATGACGCTAAAGACTCCATTTTGTGGCTGTGGGTTTAAGGCGACGTTAAAACCGTAAAAGCCCATACGACTGTTTAATGGCACACCACTTACGACGTTGTACTGCCGAGTGAAATTGGCGGTGTCGTAGGCTATACAGCGGAGAACATAAGGCGCATACCTATATGGAAAACCAATAAGGAAACCGTTCCGCACATCTCCATCCACTTTTATTGTGTCGTTTACGAGAATATAGCCATTATAAAGAATTTTCACCTGATGATTAACCCATTCAACAGCATATGAGGGAGCATCAGCTTTAACGTTCACAACATAATAAATCATGTTTAAAACGAGAATTAACAGCATAACAGTTAAGACTGTAAAAGCCACAGCTTTCCTTTTCAAGCTTTTTCCTCCACATCTAAACCTTGAAGTCTGGCTTTCTAATATCAAAAGACCTATTTATTTACTTTTAGAAACGAAGCTTTTTCACAAGTTTAATGAAACAGAATGGGATACCCTTTTTAGTTTATACAGGAGCACCTCTCTTCTCTGTCCCTCCACGTCCGGTTGAATTTCCACATGCACTGATAACACGCTGTACTGCCCTAAGAACATGTATTTACCCGGCGACTTCTTCTCGAAGACGAAGATCGGAAAGCCTTTCTCCATTTGTCTTCTTAACGCAAGGTTTCCCCTCACCATTTTCTGTTTTCCAACACGGCCCTCACCAGTGTAGAGAAGGAAGTCGCCCTCAAAGCGGTCATTGTATGGGTTACGCAAGCTTTCCTCAGGGGTCTTATGTAAAACCGTTATCAAGACGATATGCCTAATCCCTTTCTGTAAGCTTCCACTATACCTTATTCCCCTCTGAGCGCATACATCGAAAACTCTTGAGATTTCGCGGTTGCTGAGAAAATCGCCGCATTTCAACAGCATCATTAAAACTTAATGGTATGGCATAATTTAAAACTAGCCTTTCCTTAATCATTGATAAAAGGCTGGTTTCCTTTGGCAACATTCTATGATCCCGTTACGAGGCATATGGCCATAGAAAAGCTTGTTACACGCGTCGGTCCAGAGGGATTGGAAAGGAAATATTATCGCATAAGACCTGCAAGATGGTATGGTGGCATAGTTACAGCTGACTGTGTTGGGTGCGGTTTGCTGTGCCGTTTCTGTTGGGTTTCAGACGCCGTTATGAACCGTCCCCATGATGTTGGCACTTTTTACACACCTAGAAAAGTTGCCGAAAGCCTTGTTTCCCTTGCCAAAAATGCCGTCTTGACTTACTTAGGCTGAGTGGTGGAGAACCGACAATAGGAAAGCAGCACTTGCTTGATCTTCTTGAAAGCCTTAATGGCAAGGAATATCGTTTCATACTCGAAACTAACGGAATACCCATAGCCTATGACGAGAGCTATGCAGAAGACCTTGCAAAATACAGCTTCGTACACGTAAGGGTTTCGCTTAAGGGTTGCAGTGAAGAAGAATTTGCATTACTTACAGGCGCTAAACCAGAAGGGTTTAAGTTGCAGCTTAAGGCGCTGGAGATGCGGTAAATGCGAAAGTGAGTTGTCACCCATCGGTTATGGCGTCATTTTCCCCCAAAAAGAGCTTGCAATTCCTCATAGAGCGAATACAAAAGATCAGCCCAGAATTAGCTGAAGAGACAGAAATTGAAGAGTTAATACTTTACACTCGTGTGGTTCAAAGGCTGCGAAATTACAAGCTAAGATATTATACGGGTTATGCTCCTGAAGGGGTGCCGCCGGAACAAGTCTAAAAGGTTTATTTCACAAGTCCAGCACGCCTTAAATAGTAGTTTTCCTCTTTTTTAGGCCCGAAGCTTCTGACACCTTTCTTCTTCAACTGTTTCCTCAATTTTTCGGCATATTCCTTGCTTATTTCGCCTCTTTTCTCCATGTAGGCTATTATTTCTTCCGCTTGTTCTGTTGTGTCGCATCGGCGAAGAAAATCTATAACGTCTGGGTCGTAATGTAGAAAGTTTCTTAAGATCGCCTTTTCCTCACACTTAACATCGTTTTTAATTGAGCTTACTGCAACCTTGTTTTCGCCGACTTCCATCTCCTTTGCAAGGTTTGGAAACAACTTTTTGAATGTTTCCTTATCGAACTCCAATTAGACGCCTTCGATTCTTTACTAATTAAAGATTGAAGATCGCATATTTAAGCATCTAATAGAAAAAGCCTGTTTCCTTTTTGTTGTCCGACTAAACCCTAGCACTTCATTTTCATTGGCTATTCTCTCAAGCTCCATGGCGACTTCAGGTTTGTCGGCAGAAAGTTGGCGTCTAGATTTTTTGCAGCTCTCAAGTTCGCCTGCTTATACTCTCCAATCCAAAATAAAGGAGGGCGGAGCTCCCCTCTGCAGCATTTCTGTGTACATAAGCATCAGTATTTGAGGAGCCAAAGTTTATGTCTACGGTGTTTAGCTTTTCACTACACGTTCATAAAGCTCAATTGTTTTTTCTGCTATTTTATCCCATGTGAACTCGTTTAGAACTCGGCGTCTCCCGTTTTTTCCGAGCAATTTCCGCTTTTCAGGATTTTCTAAGGCGCTGACAACACCCCATGCTATGTCTGCCGGATTGTTCGGGTTTATATGATAGCCGCATTGCTCTTCTCCGCATGGTATAACTATTTCTCTCATTCCACTGACGCCTGCGGCTCCGACAACCACTGTACGCTCCATACTCATGGCTTCTAGGGTAACTATGCCAAAGGGCTCGTATAGGCTTGGGAAAACTGCCACGTCGCAGGCAGCATAATGAAGGATGCGCTCCTCTTCTGGTATAAACTTGAAGTTGAATTTTACAACATCTTGGAGTTTCATTGTCCGTACAAGGTTGACTAGATATTCTTGTAAGTCGCCCAAGCCAACGATGACGAGCTTTGCATTTGGAATTTTCTGTAGTATGTGAGGCATAGCCATGACGAGTTTATCAACGCCCTTAACGCCCACGAGCCTTCCGAGGAAGAGAATCATAGAGTCTTCTGGCTTTATACCGTAAAATTCTCTAACTTGCCTTATCTGGTCCAGGCTAACGTTTTCCGGGTTGTACTTTTGGGGGTCAACGCCGTTGTAGCAGACCTCGATTTTCTCTCGTGGAAAACCAAGCTTTATTAGTTCGTCTTTCATGGCATATGAAACTGTGATTACGAGGTCTGCAGTTTGGGCTCCGCGAAGCTCAATGTTGCTTACGACCTCTGAACCGTTTCCGAGAGTTCGTCCCTTCTCTGTTGAGTGAACATGGAAAACCAGCGGGAGACCGGTCTCCTTCTTTACGGTGATTCCAGCTATGACTGAAAGCCAGTCGTGGGCAATCACAATGTCATATTTGAAGCCTTCTTTCCCTATCAGTTCGTTGACAAGTTTTGAGGCGCTTAGATAGTTGTAGACGAGGATTTTTGAAAAGAGCTGTATGCCTCTACCCCACTTTTTAACGTCCTCAGCCACTACGTCTGGAAGCGAGTCAGAAACGTCGATGTGTAATGGGCGGTGAATTTCTATGCCCCGCCAAATCTCCCTTGTGGGCAAGCTTCCTTCGTCATCGTTCATCGTGAAAACCGTAACATCGTGGTCCATTAAGACAAACTTGCGCGTGATTTCAGCCGCGTAAGTGCCTAAACCACCAACTATTTTCGGAGGATACTCATAGACAAGAACAGCCATCTTCATTGGGATTCCCAAATTTTGAAAGCGACAGTTGTAGCTTAATGTAGCAAAAGGGTTCCTTTTTACGTTTTCGGATAAAAAGCCAAAGTAAAAATAGCGCCATTTTGATGCCAGTTAAAGGTTTATTAGCTGAAACCGACTAAATGGCTGAATGCGAGGAACAGTCTTGACCAAGAAAGGGTTTATTGAGGACACTTATGCCGAAGCCTTTGAGGGGATTTACTGTCGAGTAATTGTTACGGCTGATGATGAAGAAACACTGCGCAAGGCGGCTTTGCACGCTACTGCCACGCCATCCATAGTTATCGGTAGAGTTGAAGGCGGAATTGAGAGGTGGCTAAGCGAAAGAGAAACTCCAGACCAGCGGAAAGGCGTTGTTCTCCAGTTTTGGGGCGGGATAGACCCTAAAAAGCCCTTTTCGGAATCCCTCAAAAAGTTTGAAGTTGAGCTTTCCTACAGGATTAGACAAGACGTTCTAGTCAAGCCTTTTACAGCGGTTTTTGATGCTTTGCCAAACGCTTTAGGCAAGATTGACGTGATGGAGCGTGTCGGTCACTGCGGAGACGGCTACGAGTGGGTTGAAAACCGTCATGGACGCGAGGTCATAGTTGTCCCTATAATGGTTCCAGACTTTATGATAGAGCGGTTTTTAGGATACGCCCGCGGCGTTATGGGCGCGAACTTCTGGATAATGTGCCAGACAAAAGAAGCTGTTATGCAAGCCGGAGCAAAGGCTTTGGAAGCTATCCACAAAGTGGAAGGCGTGGTTACGCCTTTTGAAATATGTTCTGCTGGCTCAAAACCTGAAACCCGCTATCCATGGATAGGACCGACAACAAACCATCCCTACTGTCCATCATTAAAGAAGAAACTGGGCAAGGAATCGAAGGTTCCAGAAGGTGTAAACTACGTTCCAGAAATCGTAATTAACGGGGTTTCGCTTGAAGCTGTTAAAAAGGCTATGAAAGCCGGAATAGAAGCCGCCCTAACCGTCAAAGGAGTGGTGAAAATTTCAGCTGGAAATTATAGTGGGAAACTCGGCGATTACAAGATTTATTTGCGTGAGTTGTTCCCATGAAACGCTTCGACGTTATAGGCTTCGGCGCCCTAAACATGGACAAACTCTACAAGGTTAACAAGATAGCCGGACCAGAGGAGGAAGGCTTCATAAAAGGATTCGAGGAGGCTTGTGGAGGCTCAGCCGCTAATACTATTGTGGGCTTGGCTAGGCTTGGCTGCAAAGTCGGCTTTATTGGGAAGGTTGCCAATGACAGGGAGGGTAGAATGCTTCTAGAAGACTTCCGCAGAGAAGGCGTAAGCACAAAGGGCATTATAAGGGCAAAGGATGGACGCAGCGGAATGGTTATGGGCTTTGTAGACGAGAGGGGCGAGAGAGCCCTATACGTGGACCCCGGCGTAAACGACACTATAGACTTCGCAGAAATAGATAAAAGGTATGCCAGTCAAGCGAAATTCCTCCATTTAACCTCTTTTGTAGGCGAGAAATCCTTTGAAACCCAGAAAAAGCTTGTGGAAACTCTGCCAGAAGATGTTAAAATAAGCATGGACCCGGGCGAGCTTTATGCAAGAAAAGGCATGAAAGCCCTAAAACCAATTTTGGAGAGAAGCTTTGTTTTCATGCCGAACTCGCGGGAATTGACGCTCCTAACAGGTGTTGAAGACTATGTTGAGGGCGCTGGAAAACTTTTGGAGCTTGGAGTTAAAATAGTCGCAGTTAAGCTTGGTGGCAAGGGATGCTATGTCACAGATGGGGAGGAAAGCCATCACGCGGAAGCTTTCAAGGTGCGGATTGTCGACACGACAGGTGCCGGAGACGCCTTCTGCGCTGGCTTTCTTTACGGCTTGTCGAATAATAAGAGCCTAAAAGAATGTGCAAAGCTGGGCAATTTTGTTGCTTCTCGTTGCATAACAAAGATGGGCGCCCGCACTGGGCTTCCCCGCCTTGAGGAGTTAAAAATGCTTCTCTAAATAGTCGATTAGGCTTTCAAAAATTAGTTTTCCATCTCCATATTGGGGCATGAGTTTCTGCCTTGTCCAGTCTGGTTGCTGCCACCAATAGAAGGCTCTTTCTGGATGGGGCATCAAACCGAAAACTGTGCCTTCAGGGTTGCATATGCCCACAATGTCATGGAATGAGCCGTTTGGATTTATTGGGTAACGTCCATCTGCATATTCACCGTCTTTTGTGCAGTATCTGAAGACCAGCTGGTCGTTCTCGTAAAGCCTTTCCAAATATTGCTTCTCCTTTTCTTTTGCAAATATGAATCTGCCCTCTGCATGGGCGACTGGCAGGCGTAAAACTTTGCCTTTTGGAATTTTCCTTGTAAAAATGCATTTGCCGTTGTTCTCGTGTTTTATGTAAATCCATCTGCAATTGTAGCCCGGCGGATGGTTTGTAGCTAGTGCCGCCTCTGGATAGGGACTAATGCCTTCAAATGCTGGGAGCAAGCCAGCCTCAACAAGAACTTGAAAACCGTTGCAGATGCCGAGGATTGGACGCCCCTCTTCCACAAAAGCCTCCAGTTCTTTTCTCATTTTGGCGAGCATCCACTTTGCCCAAATGGCGCCAGCGCGCACATAATCTCCATAAGAGAATCCGCCTGGAAAAACCAGGGCGTTATAGTCCAGAAGGTTTCGCCGTTTAACCACCTCATTCACGTGGAGGATTTGGGCTTGAACGCTTAAATCTTCAAAGGCTGTTTTAGTTTCCGCATCGCAATTGGTTCCGCCAACACGCAGAATACAAACTTTAATCTCCTCCCTTTTCATTTTAGGTCTTCACCACCGCCACTAAGGGTGCGCTTCCACCAAGCCAACAAATCGCTTAGAGGCGCGTCTACCACGACACTCCCATCCAAGCCATAAACATACAGCTTTGGCACAGCTGTCACCCTTCCAATTTTTGCGAAGGTGCACTCACGCATAAGAGCCTCAAAATCTACCTCACATTTTTCTGGGACTTCCACAAGGAAGCGGCTGTTGGACTCAGCAAAGAGGATAAAGTCGTCTCTTTTCAAGCCCTCCATTGGGACAAGTCGCAAATCCAACTCCATTCCAAAGCCGCCAGAAAAAGCCATCTCCGCCGCCGCAACAGCCAAGCCACCCTCTGACAAGTCGTGACAAGCATTAACCAAGCCATGATCAATAGCCCTAATCAACGCCTTAAAAGCCCTTCTCGCCTGGCTGACACGCACCTTAGGCACCGATTTTCCAACGACCCCCATCAGCCTATAATACTCCGAGCCTCCCAACTCACGGTAGGTTTTGCCAACAATATAGATGGAGCTGCCGGGCTCTTTAACGTCCAAGGAAACCGCCACGCGGATATCTGGGATTATCCCAACAGCCGTTATCAACAGCGTCGGCGTGACTGGACCAAGGGGCGACTCGTTGTATAGGCTGTCCTTCCCAGAAACGAAGGGTGTTCCAAAGGCTTTAGCAAAGTCATAACATGCCTCGCAAGCCCTAACTAGACTTCCAAGTCTATCGGGTTTTTCAGGGTTTCCCCAAGTAAAATTGTCCAGTAGGGCTATTCTTCTGCCGCCCACGGCCACGTTATTCCTTACAGCCTCGTCTATGGCTGAGGCTGCCATCCAATAGGGGTCAACCTTCCCATATTTGGGGTTTATGCCACAAGAAATAACCAAACCCTTCCAAGAATCTTTTAAAGGCTTTAGGACGACAGCATCGTTGGGGCCGCCAAGTTCCCCATGTAAAGGTTTTAGAGCAGTGTTCCCCTTAACTTCATGGTCATAGGTTCTGATGACGCTTTCTTTACTTGCAATATTCGGAGAGGAAAGCAGTCTCAAAACAACGCTGGTCAAGTCTTTGGGTTCTGGGAAGTCTGGCTCCGCAAGGGCGGGCGGCTTATACTCAGCATATCTAACAGTCAGTGGTGGCTCGAAAAGGAAGGGGGTATCTAGCTCTGCAACTTTCTCTCCGCCATAATAAACGCGCAAAATCTTGTCTTCGGTATAACGCCCAATAACAGTAGCTTCAACATCTTCATCCTCAAAAATCTCCAAAACCCGCGCCAAGTTTTCTGGTGGAACAGCCAAAAGCATCCTTTCTTGGGATTCGGAAATGTAGATTTCCCAAGGAGCTAACCCCGGATATTTAAGCGACACCTTATCAAGCTCCACAATGGCACCGCATCCAAAACGTTTGGCGGTTTCGCCAACAGCAGAGGATAAGCCGCCTCCGCCAAGGTCTGTTATGGCTGAAGCCAACTCGGAATCTCTGATGGCAATTATCGCCCTCTTAAGCTTCTCTTCCTCGATGGGGTTTGCAATTTGAACGGCTGGTCTGGAAATTTCCTCAGACTTTTCTGTTAGCTCAGCAGAGGCAAAAGTAACCCCGTGAATGCCGTCCCTCCCAGTTTTTCCTCCGGCCAAAACAATTAAGTCGCCGGGTTTGGCGTTTCTCCTAAACTTTTTCAATGGCAAAAGCCCGACACATCCACAGTAAACAACCACGTTGCCCACATAACTCTCGTCAAAGCATATGGCGCCATTAACCGTCGGAATCCCCATGTTATTGCCATAACTTCCAATGCCGGCAACCACGCCCATATACAAGTATTTTGGGTGCTTGACTCCGGGCGGAAGCCTTTCATACGGATAGTCCAGCGGACCAAAACCTAAAACATCGGTGCATGCAATGGGGTCAGCCCAAACCCCTAAAATATCTCGTATAACGCCACCCACACCGGTGGCTGCTCCACCAAAGGGCTCAATAGCCGACGGATGATTATGAGTTTCAACCTTCACGGCTATGCCATAACCTTTTTCAAAGCGAATTATTCCAGCGTTATCCTCAAAAACTGAAAAACACCAGCGTGGATTAAGTTCCCCCGTCACCCTTGCAATATAAGTTTTGAAAAGACTGTTAATTTCCCTTCCATCGAACTTCACTGTGCCCTTAAAGGTTTTGTGGAAGCAATGCTCAGACCAAGTCTGCCCAATAGTTTGGAGCTCAACATCCGTTGGATTTCTACCCTTCTCCCTAAAGTATTTCTGAACAGCCCTCATCTCATCTAGGCTTAAACCCAAACCAAGCTCACGACTAACATTTAGCAACTGCTGGTCAGAGGCCGCCGCCAAGGCTATTTCAAAGAGCGGGAAAGGCGTACCCCTGCGGATATAAAGGCTAACGCTCATCCTTCCTCCTCAACCAGTATTGTATAATTGTCCTTTGTTGGATTAGCCAAAAGCCTCTTGCACATCTCTTCAGCCTTAGCTAAGGCTTCCTCCCGTGAATCAGCCCAAATAACAACATTGTAAACCTTACTGACGCCCACCCCCTCAACCCTATAACCAAGCTCCCTAAGCAAGCGAGCTGTGGTTTCTCCCTCCGGATCGCTGTGCCCTGGCTTCAGGCCGACCTCAATTTTCAAGCGATATCTCATAGGCTAAATTTCACGTGAGCCGATTTAAACACTTTCACCACAGAAAAAGGCAAACCTACCTTTTCAAAACCATCCTTTTACCCTTATAGAAGACGCGGATTCCATGGGTATCTGTCACATGTCCTATGATTTCAGCGTGCACCCCAGACCTTTCCAAAACGTCAATCACCTTGTCCGCATCCTGTTTGTTAACCACTATTGCAAAGCCCCAGCCCATGTTAAACGTCTTTAACATTTCCTCATCAGTTATTCTACCGCCAAGCTCAGAAGCAGCCCTCTGAATCACCTCAAAAATTGGCTGAGGCTTAAAATTGTCAAACTCAAAACCTATACCCTTCGAGAAAAGCATCAAACGATCAAACTTCAAATAAGCGTCACCAGTAATGTGCACAGCTGCCTTAACCTTAACCTCATCCGCAACCCGCAGAAAAGGCTTAACATAAATCCTAGTAGGCTCCAAAACTTCATACACCAGCTCTCTTTCAAGGGGCTCAGGAATATCAAATGGCTCGTACATGCCGCCCCAACACTTAAACAAAACCTTCCGCGCCAAAGTCACGCCGTTGCTGTGAATCCCAGAACTTCGCAAACCAACAACAACATCACCGAGCTTCAAATCCCTACCATAAATAATCCTGTCCGCAGAAACTTCGCCAACAGTTGCAAAAACCATGTCAAAACCCTTCCCTTCCACCAAACCCTTAATCAACTCAGCAACATCACCAATCTCGCCGCCAGAAACAACACACTCAGCCTCAACAGCCCCTTTCGCGACTCCTTTCATCCACTCCCTAACCAAACATGGATCAGAAACTTGAGCATGAATATTATCAACAACAGCCAAGGGCATAGCGCCAGAACGAATAACATCATTAACAGCCATAGCCACACCATCAACACCGATAGTATCATACTTGTCGGCTAACTGAGCCACCAAAACCTTAGTGCCAACCCCCTCAATTACAAAATCTAAATAAACGCCATCACGAAAAGGGAAAATTATTCCATAAGGAAGTTGCAAAACCTTGCCATAACGGCTGAAACCATAAGTTCTCCGCAGAAAACGCAAAGCACCCTTCGCCTTAACTCTCAGCCCTCTATCAATACCAGCACCAGCATAAGTAAACTCCCTGAACAAGCAACAATCCCTCGCACAACTAACAATCTGCAAAAGCGCTTTTTAAACATTCACCGACAAACTACAAAAGTTTAGGGGGACAGAGAATTCGAACCTTACGTCGAAAGGAGAAGAAAAAACATAAGCGAACCTCAAGGTACTGCAATTTTACTGAATGTTGGTGATGTGAAAATATTTACTTGTACATTGAGAATCTCCTTGGCTGTTCTGTTAGAATAGTGTATTCGAGACTTCTGAGCTGAGTGCAAGTTTCAAAGAATTTAATGCAAGCATTTAATGTGCTTGCTGAAAAGCAAGCACATTAAATGCAAACGCGCGATAACACTTAAGGATTTAATTATCTCAAGAAAATTCAATAATATGGATTCATTGCATCATTCCTAGACGCAAAATTTCAGAGGTTTGGTATGATCTTCAAGCAGCAACGGCCATTTTTATCTTAACAGCTTTATTTTTCAAAAGGCACACATGAAGAGGTCGTGGAATCAAAGTCGCGTGACGTAATGTTTACAGATTGTAAAAAATTGTTTTAGCGAAGGTTTTTAAATATATAGTCACCTTTACAAACCTAAAATGGCGAAGGATTCGGTAGATTTTGTTGCGGCCGTGGTCTAGCCTGGTAGGACTTCGGCCTCCCGAGCCGGCGACCCGGGTTCAAATCCCGGCGGCCGCATTTTATGAAATTTTATTTTGCAGCTGGGTTGAAGTGGTAAACGTTAAAATGTGATGTGCAACCTTTTAACTTAGGTTTAGGATTGCTTTGAGATTTGTATCGGGTTTGGGTGTTCAAGTTTGCATCTGCCAGTCATGAAGAGTGAGGTTATTTGTTTTCTTGATCCTAAATCTGATGAGGATTTTGTTGATTGTACTGTGGGTTTGGGTGGTCATGCTTTGGCCATTTTAGAGCGGACGGGGCCTTCTGGTAGGGTTTTGGGGGTGGATGCCGATCCTGCAATTTTGGAGGGGCTTAAGAGGAGGGTTGAGGGTACAGGTTATGAAGGGCGTCTAATCCGCGTTTGCGGTAACTTTGCCAATTTGAGTGAAATTGTTGCGAAATGTGCTTTTAAGCGTGTTTCTGGGGTTTTGTTTGATTTGGGTTTGTCAAGCTGGCATTTAGAGGAAAGCCGTCGAGGGTTTTCTTTTCACCGGAATGAGCCTCTTGATATGCGGTATAACCCGGGAAATCCGTTGACTGCTGAAGCCATAGTGAATTTTTGGAGTTTGAGGGATATTGAGAGGGTTTTGAGGGTTTATGGACAGGAGAGGTTTGCGCGGAGGATTGCCGAGGAAATTATGCGGTCTAGGCCGTTGAAGACTACTGTGGATTTGGTTATGGCTGTTGAGAGGGCGACGCCCTCATGGTATCATAGGAAGCGGATTCATTTTGCCACTAGGACTTTTCAGGCTTTAAGGATAGCTGTGAACAATGAGTTGGAGAATTTGGCGAAGGCTTTGCCTCAGGCTCTTGACGTGTTGGATAAAGGAGGTAGGCTTGTGGTTATCTCGTTTCATTCTTTGGAGGATCGTATTGTCAAGAATTTTCTGAGGGAGAAAGCCAAAGAAGGTGTTGTTAAAATTTTGACGAAAAAGCCTGTTAGGTCTTCTAAGGAGGAGGTTGAGGAGAATCCTAGGGCTAGGTCGGCTAGACTTAGGGCTGCATTGAAGCTTTAAGCCTTTAAGATTGTATTGTTTAAGGGGTTTATGGCTTTTAATGCTTGTTCGAGTTGTTTGATTTCTTTGAGGATTATGTCTGAGTGGGTGGTTATCCATGGGCTTGGTTTTTGATTTTGCATATGGTTTTCTTTCCCTTCATTTTTGCATATAAGAGTTCCATGCATGTTCCGGCTGATAGTAATTTGAGATTGGGCCAGGTGCTTATAGCGACAGCTGCCTTAACATGGTAGCGCCATTTTCAATTAATTTTGTTCAATTCAACTGCTAGGTGATGGTATCATTGGCTTTTTAATGAGTTTCTGGAAGGTTCTGAATACGAAAAGCGCAGAAGAATCAGAAAGGCAAAATTAAAGGCTGTTTGTCTAGGTTGTTTATGGAGCTTTTTTACTTTGCAACGTTATAGTTGCTTCTGGAGTTTCCTAGATTTTTCAAACAGTTTGTTACAAATGGAAGTATGGACCATATGATACTGCTAACATTATTTCCGTTGTTTTGAGTTTTCTCACATGGCTCTGCACGTGCAATAACCATAAATGTGCCAATTTTAACGAGTTCTAACTTTCGGCGCAAACTGTGCGCTTTTTGTATACTAGTGTATATCTTAGATTATTCCGTCCATTGCTTTGTTTCACTTTTCGCCAACTTTAAAAGCCTTTTGAGCGAGTTCAGGTATGTAACTCTATTATTCATAGGGCTTTTCGCTCTGTCTTGCTGGTCTTTCTTTTTGCTCTTCTCCATTTTAAAAATGCTTAAAAGTCTGTAGTATTGAAGAATGAATTGGATGACTGATGGCTTTGACGTTTGATGCTGGTTCGCTTTACGAGTTGGGTATAATCATAATTTTTATAGGCGTCATAATTATCCTCGCATCTTTTGTTCTGCTCTTTCTTTCAAGCGTAAAAAGTGGAAGAGCGCGAGGCGGCGGAGCATTAATCATAGGGCCTTTTCCAATAATTTTTGGCAGCGATAGCGAGTCCGTCAAAATAGTTTTGTGGCTTTCGGTAGCCCTAACGGCCTTTCTCTTCATAATTTTCATAGCGCTTTATTTTTGGGGTAGGTGAAACTAGATGGCATCTGAAAAAGGCGAAAGCAGAGAAAATGTAGTGAATGATTGGATGAGACGCTTTATGATGTTGTTCTTTATAGGTTTTTTCATAATTTTTGTGGGCATAATAATAACTGTGATTGCTGTGCTTCTGTTTGGTGAAGGCGCGAAAAGCTTTGGCGGTTTTATATTTATATGGCCTATTCCCATCGTTTTTGGTGCTGGTCCAGCGGCTACATGGCTTGTTTTATTTGCTATAATCCTTGGGATTTTAAGCGTTATACTGTTCCTTGTATTTTGGCGAAAAAGAAGTTGAGAAAGGCTTTTTGTTTAGCCTCTCTTTTCTTCCTTTCCATAGAATATGTGCAGGAATATTAGTACTAGGACAACGAATGTTGCTGTCATTAGAATATATTTAAGGGTTTCAAAGTATGCTCCAATGTCCATCCGAATCCCTTTTTGTGCGCTTTCCTAATTCTAAGTCGCGGTATTTAAGGTGTTGGTTTCTTCCACTCCCTCATTAGTGGTTCGTATAGCTCGTCGTGTTCCTCTATTTTCTCATACCATTCAAGGATACTAGCTATTTTCTGGGCTATCAAATGATAGCAGAGGTGGATTTTTCTGTCCAGAACTCTGAAATAGAAGTCATCGCACGAGCAGAACTCAGCATTTGGTATTATCAAGTAGTCGCGTTCTTTGCCGACGACCACCCATACAACTCTCCCGCTGGGCTTAAAAATGTACTTCTTCACCCTGTTCTCTTTTAGGGCTTCAAATGCCTTTGTAAAACGTTGTCCAAACGCCTCATAAAGCCTTGTAAGATTCTTCCCTGTCAGTTTGCCCTCTGCCTTAACCTCTTTGCATATGGCGTCCAAAATATCATCTTCAGAGTTAGCACTCATGAAAGCACGAGCTTTGCATGTTGCTCGCTTTTCTATTCGATTCTTATTGGTTCACCTTTTGGCTTCTTCTCTTCTTTAATCTTTGGAAGCTTAACCTCTAAAACCCCGTTCTTATACTGGGTTTTCGCCTCTTTGACGTTGACCTTCGCCGGAAGCGTCAACTCCTTATAATATTTCCGCTGGGGCGTATCCACGTTTATAGTCAGGGTGTCTTCTGTGCCGTGAAGCTTAATATCCTCTTTCTCAACGCCGGGTAGTTCGGCTACAACATGAATTTCGTTGTCTGTCTCAACTATGTCCACTAACGGTTCGCGTTCCTCCTTAACTTTTGGTCCTAACCTGGTTGGCTTGACGTTTCCAAACTCGCGGATTTCTGGTTTTCCGTCTGGTCCTATTTTTATGCTATAGCCATAAACGAAGGGCCCCCACTCCCTTATTGTCGAACCATCAGGTAGTTTACGTTCCTTAACATAGTCTCTTGGGACTCTCGAAGTGAACTCTTTGAATTCCTCTTCCATCCATCTTTCCATCTCCCGGAACATTCTGTCTATGTCCTCGAAGAACCAGCTCCCGAAGAAGGGGAAGCGTCTCCTCCTAAACCATTCTGGAAAATCCTCTTCAGAAGGCATTCTTCCACCCAGTTAGTGTGGAAAACCTCAGTCTATAAAATCTTTGCGCTATGCTAATGCTTTAAGCTGGCTTAAAGTTCCAAGAAAAGTGCCATCCAAGAGGTAGATTTCCGCATTTTCCAAGTCAACAGCGTTCGCCCTCAATATTGGTCCAACAACTTTTTCCCCTTCTGCGCCAGAATTTTTCTCGTTTAATGGTTTTCCTCCTAAATACTCATTGAAGGACGGCATTATGAAAAGTTGGGAGGTTTTGGGTTTAACCCCATAATGTTTAAGCAATGTCTCTTGCGGGTTATTCTCAATCTTTATTTTGTTCTTTTCCAGCAAAATCCTTGTCAGCTGCTCTTTGTTGCAGTTTGCCTTAACCCAAACCTGCCTCGTTATTCTAAATCCGGCAGGGTCGCGGAACCCCACAACTGGGTGCACATGCCCCATCACAATGGTTTTGCACTTTAAAAGTGCTGGTGATGGCCAGCGGTGACCGTGGAAAAAGCCCACATCACCTATGGCTGTGCCTGAGGATGGGAGGGTTTTTATGCCTTCTGGGAGTAGTGGGTCTAGGTTTCCGTCGTGGTTTCCACGGATTACCTGTACTTCTTGGACGAGCGGTTTTAGTTCTGTGAAGAAGTCTGGGACGTCGTGCCACTCGCTTATTTCTGCTGTTGCCACTGTGTGTTTAACATCGCCTACTATCAGAAGTTTTTCCGGCTTATACAAGCTTATGAGAGTCTTTAGTTTTTGTAGAAGTTTTGGCATTTGTGTTGGTACATGTATGCCCTTTTCTGATAGGGCTATTTCCCATCCTATGTGTAAATCCGTCACAACCAAAACTCTTGTCTCCTTAGTCTTTACAAGGGCGGCAGGGTGGGGCATCAAAGGCATTATCATCGGCTTGCTTCAACCCTTTTTATTAGACTTAAAATTTTTTCGTGGATTTGCGGGTTGGCGGAAGCCACAAAAGTCAGCCTTTCCCTCGGGTCCAGTCTGGCGTTTAAAGGCTTCCCATCTGGCATTGTAACTAGTGCTCCAGCCTCCTTTATTATTAGCCATGCAGCCGCCGTGTCTGTTGTTCTGAGCTTTCCGCGGATGTCTATGAAAGCGTCTGTTGTTCCGTCAGCCACGTAGCACAGTTCTAGGGCGTTGGCCCCCAGATGGCGTATATGCTTCGTCTTCTCAATTAGACTTGTTAGTTGTGGGGCAATTTCATGTGCCTTGTAAGTATTTAGGTCTATGCCTATCACCGCGTCATCCAAGCTTGTCTGTTTTGACGGAACTATTTTCTCCCCGTCACGGTACGCACCTTTACGCTTTTCCGCGGTGTATGTTGTGCCGTGGAAAAGGTCCGCCACCAACGCCGTGTGAACGGTGTTCAGTTCTGGCTTTGCGGACACTGCTATGGATGTTGCGTAGAATGGTATGCCCCTCGTTAGGTTTGTTGTTCCATCTATCGGGTCCGCTGTCACATAATTTTCGTCCGGGTTTTCACCGTATCTTTTTATGCCGGACTCCTCACTTATCAAAGTGAATGAAACGCCTTGTCCAACAATGGTTTCCACGATGGCTTTTTCCGCCTCCATGTCAATCTGTTTTATTGGGTCGCCGCCAGCCCCTATGCCGAGGTTTGTTTGCTGTTGTTTGTGTGCGGTCTCTAAAAGCGGGGTTATCCGCCTTTTCACGTTGTCTCTACACTGGATTAGTATTGGCAGCCAGTCGAAATCTTTTTTCATGCTTTCTCCGTTTCCATTACAGTTTTCGTTTGATAAAGACTTTGCTGGATAAAGCAGATTTTAACATTAAATTGGCATGCGAAGTCGGGCAAAAAATATATGATAACGGTTTGTACAACACAATTCAAAGCTGGTTTAGGAGAGAAATGTAATTGGACATTATCGTTTGTGTTAAGCATGTTCCGGAAACGGCAGAAGCGGAACTTAAAATTGACGCGACTGGCAAGGGTATAGAAACGGCTGGTTTGGTCTTCGATATTAACGAGTGGGACGACTACGCGCTGGAAGAGGCTGTGCGCATAAAAGAGAAGTTCGGCGGCACAGTCACTGCCATAACCGTCGGACCAGAAGACTCTGAAAGCACGCTACGAAAGTGCCTTGCCCGCGGCGCCGATAAGGCTATACGCCTAACAGACCCGAAATTTGCCGGCTCAGACGCCTATGCCACTGCAAAAATCCTTTACAGCGTAATCAAAAACCTCCACTTCGACCTAATTCTAACAGGGGCGCAGGCTGGCGACGATGGGAGTGCTGTTGTGGGCCCAATCCTGGCCGAGTTACTCGGCATTCCACACGCCACTATGGTTAAGAAGATTGAGTTCAGCGATGGAAAAGCCATTGTTAACCGGGAGCTTGAGGGAGGCTTAGAAGAACGCTTAGAAGTTAGGTTGCCAGCTCTTTTCGCTGTTCAGACGGGCATAAATGAGCCGCGCTACGTCTCCATCATGGGAATTCGGAAGGCTATGCAGAAGGAAGTCAAAGTTATGGGGTTGGCAGACATAGGCTTGAGCGAAAATGATGTTGGCGAGGCTGGCTCATGGCTTAGGATGGAAAAGCTTTATGTCCCGCCAGTGGAGAAGCAGGCAGAATTCCTCAAGGGAAGTCCAGACGAGATAGCCACGAGGATTGTTGAAATCTTAAAGTCTAGGGGGCTGATTTAGGTATGGCTGAAATTTTTGTTTTAGCCGAGCACAGGCAAGGGCAGTTAAGGGATATAACCTTCGAATTGCTGACAAAAGCCAGAGAACTAGCCGAGAAAACAAAAGCTGAACCAGTGGCTGTTATTTTAGGCAAGAACATTAAAGAACACGCCAAAAACTTGGCTGAACACGCTAGAAAGGTTCTGCTTGTCGAGGACGGAAAGCTTGAGAACTTCAATTCTGAAGCTTACCAAATGGTTCTTTCCCATCTGGTTAAAGAGCGTAAGCCCCTATTAACAATCATTGGGCATACATCTTATGGTGTTGAGCTCGCCCCAAGACTGGCAGCAGCCCTAAACATTCCATTGGCGACAGACTGCATAGACTTTGCCTTTGAAGGTGACACGTTCACTGTTACGAGGCAGATGTACGGCGGCAAGGTAAATGTTAAGGCGACTCTCCGAAAGGCTGAAAGCTACATGGTCACAGTTCGCCAAGCAGCTTTCCAAGCTCAAAAGCTGCCTACACCCTTAAATGGGCAAATTGTTGAGGTTCCATCACCCTTAACAGAGGAAATAGCTGCAAAGCGGTTCCTTGAATATGTTTTGCCACCGCCTGGAGGCGTTGACATAACAGCGGCGGAGGTGCTTGTAGGCATTGGAAGAGGAATAAAGGACCAGAGCAACATACCAATGGTTGAAGAACTAGCTAAAATGCTAGGCGGAGTATTAGCGTGTTCCCGTCCAATTGTGGATAAAGGTTGGCTTCCAAACGATCGGCAAGTGGGAACTTCTGGAAAGACTGTTAAACCAAAGCTCTACATAGCCTTAGGCATAAGCGGGGCTTTCCAGCACGTCTTAGGAATGAAAAACTCTGACCTAATAATCGCTATTAATAAGGACCCTAAGGCACCAATCTTCAGCTTTTCAGATTACGGCGTCGTTGAAGACCTATTTAAAGTTGTGCCAGCACTAAAAAACAAAATTGGCGAGTTAAAAACCTAAGGACATAGTTAGAGCCGGTGAATCTAAATGAACTTTGAGCTGACCGAGTAGCACATGGAGATTAAACGAGTTGCTCGCGAGTTTGCAGAAAGGAATTCGCACAAAACTAGCCTTAGAATGCTACCAAAAAGAAGAGCCAAAAAAGTGTATTCCCCGTGTTAGTTAGGAGCGACAAAATCACGCTGTAGCCCTCACCCTTTATCCTCCTATATTTCCCGACATTTTTGACAGATTTTCAAAAGTTTTATTATACGTGCTATTTATCCATTTTACTCGTGCTGGGGAGGATTTATTTGGCTGAAAAATTGAAGAAAGCCGCCGTAATTGGTTCTGGAACAATGGGACATGGAATAACGCAGCTTTTAGCTATGAGCGGCATCGACGTGACAATGGTGGACATCAGCGACGAGCTATTGCAAAAGGGCATGGAAAAAATTAAGTGGAGCTTGGGTAAGTTCGTTGAAAAGAGAAGGATTAGGCAGGAGGATGCTGATGCGGCACTTTCAAGAATAAAGACGACGACAAGTTATGAAGAGGCAGCTAAAGACATAGACATAGCCATTGAGGCAGTTCCAGAAAACATGGAGCTTAAAAAGCAGGTTTTCGCAAAACTTGACAGCGTTGCACCGTTACACGCAATTTTGGCGTCTAATACTTCAACTTTAAGCATTACGGAGATGGGAAATGCCACAAAACGTCCAGAAAAAGTGGCGGGGATGCACTTCTTTAACCCTCCGCAAATGATGGCTTTAGTGGAGGTTATTAAAGGTGATAAAACAAGTCAGGAAACAATAGACACCCTTGTGGAGCTAGCTAAGAAACTTGGAAAAACACCAGTGGTTGTTAAGAAGGATGTGCGGGGTTTTATAGTTAACCGTGTCCTCGGAGCAGTTTTTAATGAGGCTTTTTGGACTTATCATCGCGGTGAAGCAACGAAAGAGGGTATAGACGCTTCTGTCAAGTATAGCGGCGGCTTCCCGATGGGCTGGTTTGAACTGGCAGACTTCGTTGGACTTGACATAGCCTACGAAATTGGAAAAATCCTTTACGAGGCTTATGGCGAGCGCTTCAAACCATGCGCAGAAGTTATAGAGCCCCTTGTTAGGGAGAAAAAGCTTGGGCAAAAAACAGGCGTAGGCTTCTACGACTGGACTAAAGGAAGGCCAAGAATACCATTCAACTTGATAGAGGAATACGACGTTGAGAGGTCTTGGGCTGTAGCCGTAAATGAGGCCGCATGGCTAGTACATGAAAACGCGGCAGCTCCGGTGGACATAGACACCGGAATGAAACTTGGTACTTATTGGCCTTCTGGTCCATGTGAGTATGCAGATAGGACCGGCATAGACGTTGTTGTCAGCAAGTTAAAGGAACTTTTCGTCAAATATAACATGGAGATGTATAAGCCATGCCCGCTACTAGAAGAGTACGTCAGCAGGGGCTGGCTTGGTAAGAAAACTAAAAGAGGATTCTACCTAAATGAGGTTTGAATTAACAGAGGAGCAAATTGAAATAAAAAATGCTGTAAGGGAGTTTTGCGAAAAAGAGTTTAAACCAGAACTAGCTTTAGAGCTTGACCGTAAAGAAGAGTTTCCAATGGAACTCTATAAGAAAGCAGCTAAACTCGGCTTCACAAGTGTGCTCTTTCCACAAGAGTATGGTGGACAAGGATATGGGTTTTTAGAAACATGTCTTGTAATCGAGGAAATGTGTAGAGCTGACTCGTCGCTCGGTGTGGCTATTTCAAGCGGAAACTTCGGCAGCGAATTAATACTGGCATATGGTACAAATGAGCAGAAGGATAAGTATCTTCCGCCAATCTGCAGAGGTGATTATATTTCTGCGGCGGCCTTCACAGAGCAAAATGCTAGCGGAAGCGACATAACCCGCATGGGGACAATCGCCACAAAGTATGGGAATGAGTGGTGGATTAACGGCACAAAAACCTTTATAACAAACGCCACAATAGCAGACTTCATTATTGTCTTAACTCAAACAGACACGAAAGTTAGACCAACCTATAGAGGCGAAACCCTATTTGTCATCGACAAGGGAACACCTGGACTTGAGATAACAAAACTTCGCAATAAGATGGGAATTAGGTGTTCCGAAACTGGCGAGGTGCGCTTTAACAATGTTAAGGTCACCGACTGGCATATCGTAGGCGAACTTAACAAAGGCTTCTATCACTCAATGGAGTTCTTCGACAGAACAAGAGTCGGCGTGGCAGCTCAAGCCGTAGGTATTGCTCAAGGAGCATGGGAGATAGCCTTCAAATACTCAAAGCAGAGAGAAGCCTTCGGACAACCCATAATCCAGCATGAAGCCATAGGCTGCACTTTGGCGGAGTTAGCCACAAAAATAGAGGCTGCAAGGCTTTTAACCTACAAGGCTGCCTGGCTCATAGACGTTGGAAAAATGGACCCGATGGCGACAGCCATGGCAAAACAGTACGCAAGCCGTGTGGCGATGGAAGCCACAGACTTCGCCATCCAAACACTTGGCGGTTATGGCTACTTGGGCGAATATCGCGTTGAAAGGTACCATAGAGACGCGAAAATAACTGAAATCTATGAGGGAACAAGCGAAATCCAAAAGCTTACGGTGCTCAAGTATCTCTTAAGAAAGTTCTGAATCTCTCAAAAGTAATATAGGCTGCTCCATAAAACATGCTTTGGTGAAATTATGAGCAAAGTGTATGAGACCCTAAAAATTGAGAGAGAGGACAGCGTTCTATGGATCGTCTTAAACAGGCCGCACAGATTGAACGCCTTCAACGACATTTTAATGGAAGAGCTTGCAGACGCTCTAGACACAGCTGACAAAGATCCATCTATTAGGTGTGTTGTGATAACTGGGGAAGGTGACAGATCCTTCAGCGCAGGAGCAGACATAACAATGTTTCCAAAGGCAACGCCGGTCAAGGCTGAAGAATTTTCCAGACTTGGACAGAAGGTTTTTGGCAAGATAGAGGAAATGTCAAAACCAGTTATAGCGGCAATTAACGGCTTCGCCCTTGGCGGAGGCTTAGAACTAGCGTTGGCATGCGACTTTAGAATAGCTGCGGAACATGCTGAATTAGGAAGTCCGGAAGTAAACTTGGGGCTTATTCCGGGATGGGGTGGAACTCAAAGGCTTGTGAGAATTATTGGCTTGGCAAAGGCTAAGGAGATAGTTATGCTTGGAACAAGGATTAAAGCTGAAGAAGCCCTTAAAATCGGCCTAGTCCACAAAGTTGTGCATTACGAGAAGCTTAGAGATGAAGTTCGCGAACTAGCCAAAAAACTAAGCGAAGGCCCACCAATAGCTCTGAAGTATGCAAAATTAGCCATAAACTTTGGAACCCAAGTGCCGCTTGACGCGGGCCTACGTATAGAATCAGCCCTTATGGGTCTAACCTTCTCAACAGAAGACCTAAAGGAAGGCGTAGAAGCCTTCATGTCAAGGCGGAAAGCTGAATTCAAAGGGAAGTGAAGCGTCTTCTCGCCGTTTCCACATTTTGATTGCTTTAAATCTTATGTCTATGGAGAAGTGATGGAATGAGGAGGAGAGTCGCGATAATCGGTGTTGGGTGCTCCAAGTTTGGAGTTAGAAACGATGTGAACGTGGCGGAACTCGCCTTTGAGGCTTTTAAGCCCTCGATTGAGGATGCTGGGATAACGCCGAAAGACATAGATTTTGTTGCCGTGGGTTCAACCGGTGCCGGGGCATGGTATGAGGAGCTCCTTCCAGCCGTGGTTTCAGCCGAATATTGCGGTTTAACCGGGGCTGGGCTTGTGCGCTGTGAAGCCGCCTGCGCAAGCGGAAGCGCTGCCTTTGCAACAGCCTTCTGGGCTGTGGCAAGCGGGCAAGTCGAAATTGCGGCAGCCTTAGGTGTTGAAAAGATGCGGGAGATTGATGCTTCGACGTTGATAGAGTGGATTGGGCGGGCTGGGTACTATTTATGGGAGTTCCACAATTTCGGTTTGACTTTTCCAGCTTATTATGCCTTGTATGCCACTGCTCATATGGCGAGGTTCGGCACAACAGAGGAGGATCTGGCTCTGGTTGCCGTTAAAAACCACAAGTACGCTTCAATGAATCCTATGGCGCATCTCCAAAACAGAATAACAGTTGACGACGTATTATCTTCAATGGTTATTGCCGCACCCCTCAAACTCTTCGACTGCTGTCCTGTAACTGATGGAGCTGCCTCAATAATTCTAGCTTCCGAAGAGAAGGTTAAAGAACTTAAAGTTGATACGCCAGTGTGGGTTGCAAGCATCGGATATGCCTCTGGAACAGCCAACATGAGCAAGAGACTTGACTATGTTGGATTGGAAGCCAGTGTGGCAGCGGCAGAAAAAGCCTACAAAATGGCAAATGTGACACCGGATCAAATTGATGTTGCGGTGGTCCACGACTGCTTCACAATAGCCGAAATAATGGCATATGAAGATTTAGGCTTCTGTAAGAAGGGTGAAGGCGCCGAACTAATTAGAGAAGGACAAACTGAAATCGGCGGAAAAATACCGGTGAACGTTGACGGAGGCTTAAAGGCGAAGGGGCATCCAATTGGCGCAACAGGCTGTTCGATGATATATGAGCTGACAAAACAGCTAAGGGAAGAGACTGTTGAGAGGAGTAGGCAAGTTCCAATGAAAAATTACATAGCCCTAGCCCATAATGTGGGTGGAACCGGACACTACTGTTACGTGACAATTTTAAGGAGATGAAAAATGGCGGTTATACCATCCATTCGGTCAAGAGAAATAAAAATTGTGCAGGAGATTCCAATAAGCAAGACTCTTAAGTTTTGGGAAGGTCTCAAACAAGGGAAAATCCTAACCACAAAGTGCAAAAAGTGTGGAAAACTGTGTTTTCCGCCAGCTGCTGACTGTGCAAACTGTTTATCCTCCGACGTGGAGTGGGTTGAACTTAGCAGCGAAGCGACAATAGAAACCTTTACACATGTGGTTGTTAGGCCAACAACTTTCCAGCAGGAAAAGCCATACACCGTGGCCATCGGCAGATTGAGGGAAGGCGTTAGAGTGCTTGCGTGGCTCACGGGATTTAAGCTTTCAGAAGTTAAGATCGGGATGAAGGCCAAACTTGTAGCAAAGCTAACCTCTGAAGGGCGTCCAATCTACGAGTTTACCCGATTAGAATAGAACATGGGAAGTACTGTTGTTCCAAAAACCTGAAATATCTAATAGGGTTTAATATGCCAGCTAAAAGGAAAAAGAAGGTTGAAAAGGAGAAAATTGAGAAACCACCTAGAAAGCCATGGTACAAATTTTGGCCTCAAGGAGTTAGAAAACACATAGACTACCCCGAGGTCCCCCTTTTCGAGTTTTTAAGGAGTTCCGCCAAAAAGTACCCAGATAAAACTGCGATAATATACTTTGACAAGAAAATAACTTATAAGGAGCTGGACGTCCTCTCTGACAAGTTTACAACCGCTTTGGTTGATTTAGGAGTGAAAAAGGGCGACAGAGTTGCAATTTATGTTCCAAATATTCCGCAGTTCATAATTTCATATTACGGTGCTTTGAAGGCTGGGGCAATTGTCACTGCCATAAGTCCGCTTTATAGAGAAAGAGAGGTTGAGCATCAGCTAAACGACTCAGAAGCCGAAACAATAGTTGTCCTTGATTTGCTTTATCCAATTGTGAAAAAGGTTTGGGAGAAAACAAAACTTCGAAACGTTGTAGTAGCAGGTTTAAAGGATTATATGCCAACTTTTAAGGCCCTTCTGGGTTCTCTGCTAAAAAAGATTCCATCTTACAAGGTGAAACGTAAGGCGAATATTTACTTCTTCACCGAGTTAATGGCGAAATATGAGGCTAGTCCGCCAAAGGTTGAAATAAATCCGAGAGAAGATTTAGCTGTCCTTCAATATACGGGCGGGACAAGCGGTGTCCCTAAAGGAGCCATGCTCACTCACACGAATCTTGTTTCAAATGCTCTTATGTGCAAGGAGTGGTTGCAAGCCAACGAAGGCGAAGAAGTTGTTTTAGCGGTACTGCCATTATTCCACATCTACGGCATGACAACAACCATGAATGCTCCAGTATCCTTCGCTGGAACAATGGTTCTGCTGCCCCGCTTCGACCCAGCAGTCGTCCTTAAAGCCATCCACAAATACAAAGTGACCGTGTTCTGTGGTGCGCCGACGATGTATGCAATGCTCATAGCCAATCCAGACCTCAAAAAATATGACCTTACATCAGTAAAATTCTGCGTATCTGGCGCGGCTCCACTTCCACCAGAAGTTCAGAAGAAGTTTATGGAGGTCACCGGCGGTGTTTTGGTCGAAGGTTATGGACTTACAGAGGCATCGCCAGTTACGCACGCCAACCCGCTTGATAAGACTATGAGAACCGTGAAGGTAGGTTCCATTGGAATTCCCTGGCCTGACACAGACGCAAAAATAGTTGATATGGAAACGGGCGAAAAAGAGCTTCCACCTGGAGAAATTGGCGAACTAATAGTTAAAGGTCCACAAGTAATGAAGGGCTACTGGAAAATGCCAGAGGAAACAGCTGAAGTTTTGAAAAATGGCTGGCTTTATACCGGCGACCTTGGTATAATGGACCGGGACGGCTATTTCTACATAACAGACCGGAAGAAAGACCTAATTAAGTATAAGGGTTACAGCGTCTACCCAAGAGAGCTTGAAGACGTCTTATACGAGCATCCAGCTGTGAAGCTCTGCGGGGTTATCGGCAAGCCAGCCCCAATCGTCGGTGAAATCCCAAAAGCTTTCGTTGTGTTAAAGGAGGGAATGACCGCTACTGAAGAGGAGCTAATAAAATTTGTGAATGAGAAGGTTGCACCCTTCAAGGCGATTAGGGAGCTGGAGATTCGTAAGGAACTGCCGCTAAACGCTGTTGGCAAAGTTCTCCGCAGGGTCTTGCGGGAAGAAGAGCTTAAAAAACTGGCTGCTAAAACCTAGCCTCCACTTTTCTTTTTGGCTGTTTATCTAGGCTGGCTCGTTTAATTTTTTACCAAACTTTTCAGTCCACTCGCTGACAGAGACGGCGAACTGTTTCTCCACGTTTTTCCTATGTATGCTGTTGTATGTGCAGAAAGGTCTAACCTTGCCGTCGGGCGTTGCATAGTGTATGACACATCTTTGAACGCGGTCTAGGTCAAAGTTCCAGACATCCATGAAATGCATTATCCC
The DNA here is from genome assembly GCA_038868115.1 of Bathyarchaeia archaeon. Taxonomy (GTDB): domain Archaea; phylum Thermoproteota; class Bathyarchaeia; order Bathyarchaeales; family Bathycorpusculaceae; genus JAGTQI01. The sequence continues at coordinate 1,299 of JAWBXA010000001.1, read as the reverse complement.
AATCATGACTATTTTGCGCATGAAGTTTCCGAGCGCTTCATAGCTTCCCTTCGTTATAATATCTTTAAGCAAGCCTCTAACAAGCGGCGACTTCACTAAAGGCAGCAGTTCAAGCATTTTCATCTTCGCCATCGTTCTTTTGCCACTAACGCCAGAATAGTAGATGTTCCAGAAGATTTCGGCGAAACGGTCAACATCTATATACTGTGTTATGGGCTTATATGAGCCATCTTTTTCAACAACAATAAATGTTGCCGCTCCGCACATAGGGTGCATAGTAAACTCTGGATAAACCCTGTTCTTCACAACCCCCATGCCTTTGGAAATTGGGACGGGCCAGTTAACTGGGCGCCAATCCCAACGTGTGACAATCCCGTTTGTCTGCTCTTCTATTAGTTTGATGGTGTCTGGCACTGTTATACGCATTTTTCGCATCTCATCTTTGCTGGCTCTTCCAGTCATGGAAATGGGCTGAATGTTAATGCATCTTACAACATCGTGATTTTTAACAGCATAGTGTACTATGTCACCTAGGTCTTTGTCGTTTACTCCTCTTGCAAGAGTGACGACCAAAACTATTGAGTCTAAGCCTATTTTTCTGGCATTTTCCAAGACTTTATGCTTGATTCGAATGAGGTCTGTTCTGCCTCTTGTTTTCTTGTAGATTTCTTCCCTTAAACCGTCAAACTGAAGGTAAAGTGTGCTCATGCCAGCATCTAAAAGCTTCTTGAAGTACTCTGTGTCCTCTGCGAGGCGCAAGCCGTTAGTGTTTACTTCTACATGCTCTATTCCGGCCTTCTTCGCTTCTGCAATAAGTTGTGGCAAATCATTCCTTATGGTTGGTTCGCCCCCGCTGAACTGAAGCGCATTACACGCCCAAGGCTTGTTATTTCTGAGCAGTTTAATCATGTCTACAATCTGTTGGTATGTTGGTTCGTAAACATAGTTGACCGCGCCGGCATAAGCAAAACAGACGGGACAAGCCATGTTGCATCGGTTTGTAACATCTATTATGCCCAGAATCGTGTAAGACTTGTGTTGGGTGCATAAGCCGCAGTCGTAGGGGCATCCCTTAACAATTTTTGTGTGGGGGCTCTCTAAACCGTTTCCGATGTATTTGGCGTTGTACCATTCCTTGTAAATCCACTTGAAAAGTTCAGCGTCCCCCCAGTAGACATCTTCAAATTCTCCATGTTCGGGACATGTCTTTTCAAGATAAATTACACCATTTTCCTCGTAAATCTTCATGGGAATTTTATTTAGGCATTCTGGACATAAACTTATTGAATAAGCTTCAAA